>NZ_CABUHK010000019.1 GCF_902491285.1 uncultured Bacteroides sp.
GGGAAGAGGATGTTTTCATGATGCAAAAATAAGAATTTTAACGCAATCCCCCAAGTTTTCAGACTGAGCCGTTTTTAGGCGTTATAAACGGGTATCATCAAAGGAGAAAATGCAAATTTAATGCAAATTTTCATCACGCGTTTTTGTCGCGCTACCCGATTAATACGCTGTTTGCGTATATATACTAAAAATGATAATAATATGGCGACAGTTAGTTTTTACTTAGACACTCGCAGAGAAAAGAAAGACGGTACATACCCGGTTAAATTACAAATCAGACACAAAGGGCAAATAATGCTATGTACTGATTTTTGCGCTACGCCGGAAACATGGACGGGCACGGAGTATAACAAGAATGCAAAGAATCATAAAGCTAAGAACGTAGCGATTCGAAATCTTATTAATCGCGTTGAAATGCTACTCGTTATCCTTGACGACAATCAGAAATTAAAAAACATGAGCGACACGGCTTTAAAAGCATACATTTTAAAGTCAATCAAAAACGAATCAACTACTAAAGCATTCGTTAACTACATAGACGAGTTTATAGCCACTAAGACAAAGGGCAATACAAGAGAGGTGTATAAAGGTACAAAGAATAAAATTCTTGCTTATGATCCAGGGTGCACATTTGAATCTATGACTAAGAAATGGTTAGAAGCATTTAACAAGTGGCTAAAAGATACCGGAATGAAAACCAATTCAATATCTATTCACCTAAGAAATATTAGGGCGATTTTCAATTATGCGATAGACAATGAAGAGACGGAATTATATCCGTTCAGGAAGTTCACAATAGAAAAAGAAGAAACAAGAAAACGCTCGTTAAAGTCGGATCAACTTGTTACTCTAAGAGACTTCATCGGCGAAGAATATCAAAAAGAGTATCAAGATATATTCATGCTTATGTTTTATTTAATTGGAATAAACGGAATTGATTTATTCCACGTTAAACAAATAACCGACGGACGCATAGAGTACAAACGAGAAAAAACCGGAAAATTATACTCTATCAAAGTAGAACCGGAAGCAATGGAGATAATAAGCAGGTATAAAGGAAATAAATTTCTACTAAACACGCTCGAAACCAACGATTACAATTATAGAAAGTATATGGCAGCAATGAATAGAGGTTTGCAAAAACTGGGAAATTTCGAACGAAAAGGATTAGGCGGGAAAAAGATTAGAGATATTTTATTTCCCGACATCACCTCGTATTGGGCGCGCCATACATGGGCTACAATAGCGCATAAAATAGGAATATCGAAAGATGTAATATCTTTAGCTTTGGGGCATGAGTTCGGATGCAAAACAACCGGAATTTATATAGATTACGATTTAGAGCAAATAGATAAAGCGAATAGAAAAGTAATAGACTATATTAATTCGTTATTGCTTTAACTTAGTTAACCCCGCAAACTGAAATATGCGGGGTTAATATATTCTAACCATTAAAGATTTTTTTCTTTTTAATACTATATATTTCTAGCCTTCTCATCAATGATGTATAATCTATTAAAATATCACTATGGTCAAAACCTATTTTAGTTCGTTCTAATCCCATACTCATTAAATTTTCGTATAATCTAAGCCTATTGAAAAATTTACTATCCTCTATTTCTGATAAAAGTAAAACAAGATCACTATCTAATAATGAAAACTTTGATAAAATTTGCTCAACAGTCCTAGTTGTTTCGTTTTTAAAGTTGATACAATATTGATTCCATGTAGCAAAAATCGGGGGATGTGATAACCCCAAAATTAAAGGAGCATCTGCTTTAGCTTTATTCCCTGAAATTATTTCACAGATTTTTTTAAAATCATCATCTGACAAAAATTTGTAGTATTCTATCTTAGCATAGCTACACATCTCTTTTATTACTGTTTCGTATTGCCCTAAAATAAGATCAAGCTTAGGTAATACATATTTGTTTATACATTTTTGATCATACCACTCTTTATAATGTACTACCATTAAATGAAACATAAAACCTGTTACATACGCAAAAGATATATCATAAAAAATCTCCCCCCAAATGGATGCACCCGCAAATATCTCATCTATTTTTATTAAGAAAAATTTATAGATAATAATATATAAAATTGAAAGAATAAACGCTTTAAGCAATCCTTTTCTTACAGTTTTTATGAAATTAAGAAATGAGTTCATATCATTTTATTTAGTTGATAATTAATTATAATGGAGATAACTATTTAATTGAGACAAGATTTCTCTGTCACGGACTAAACACTTGTATACTCACTTTTAGCAAAGGTATTACTTATTTTTTACTTATGTACTATTCGTCCGATTATTATCAAAATAAAAACAATAACGATCCCGAAAGCCCATCCGCCTATCTCCATCTTTAAACTTTGCCATCGGTTCAACTTCTTTTCGACCGGATAAGGTACACAAATAGAATCGTTTTTAAGAATCGTATCGGTGCGATTCGTTGTTAGATAGCGATACAGATATTTATATCTATACTGATAGACTGTATCGCCCTTTACGAGCGTATAAATGCTGTCATGCTGATAGATACTATCAAATCGGATACTATCACGTGTCTTGTATTCAGTGCGAACAGACTCGACTGGGATATATTGAGTCCGGCATGATACAAAACATATTGCTAACATCAGCAATATGATAATATAGACTAGCCGTTTCATAGCTTTAAGACTTGTTTCCGGTTGCGTCCCTCTCTGAATGATACGTGCACCCAGGAGAAATCTTTTTCGTCGATTAACTGGTCGAAAGGCAATTCGCTTTTAATTATTTCGAATAGTTTCCGGTTCTCTTCTTTACTTCCTACCGTAATATCAGCGGCTTCTCCAAGTCGATGTTGGCTAGATGTCGCACCGTTCACACTGCGATTAAGAATCGCACTACGATACCCAGAACTAACGCGGATCGGCTTCCCATATTTCTCGCGTAGAGGATCGAGTACATTATCTACTAGCTTTGTTAAATTGCTGATAGCTTCCGCCGTAGGGAAATTATCAATCCCTTTCGCTAGTGCCGTGTCGGAGTGCGAAAGCTCTTTAATGGTAAAATGTTTCATTCTGTTGTCTCCTTATTATTTTGATTAATAGTTATCGGTCTACGCGGTGGCGTTCTTCGATTACACTCGCTATCTGGTCTATCACATCGGTTGTGTTCTGCATCTTTCAAGACTAATTCAAACTCGTAGTATTTTCGCATCCAGTTTTGACACTCTGTTTGTGCGGTTCTCCATTCTCGATAAATCGTATCTACTTTCTCGTCACGTTGTTTTAATCGTTCGTCGTATCGTTCGATCTGCTTGTTTAGATTGTCAATGATAGAAAGTAAATTTTGAAGTTCCATAGAATCTGCAGAAGCCTTTTCTTTTCTGGCATTCGTTTTTCGATTTGCTAGAAAAGTAACAGTAAATCGGATCGCCTCTAATCCACCTAACGCGCCTATGATTTTTAGCCATTCATCCATGTTTTTATTTGTATTCCTGCTTTTCTTGTTTTGGTAGCTTGACAATTTCGCTAAGTTCTCTCGGAACTAATGCAGCATTGAAAGACTTTTCAAATGTTACGACAAAATCGTTAGGACAGAACGGGTATTATAAGTTCCCTGATGGCTTAATGATGCAATGGGGAAACTCGAGTACATCAGGTCGAAACAAAACGGTATATCTACCTATATCATTCTATGATTCTAATTATTCGGTCATGATTGCGATGAGAAGAACTATAGATAACACTACTAATTTGACTGGTGATATCTATTCATTTTCTAAAGCATCATTTATAATGTACGGATTATTTCATGCAACAGATTCAAATAATGGCGCTTATAATGGTGGATTTAACTGGGTAGCAATCGGTCGATGGAAATAAACTAATAAATAAAAATTATGAAGTATTGGAAAAATGGATTTTACGATACACCACATAATGGTGCGGTAGAAATTAGTGAAAAGTATTATCAGGAATTGTTATCCGGTCAATCAGCAGGAAAGATGATTGTTGAGGACAAAAAAGGATTTCCAATTTTGGTAGAATATGAGCCCACTATCGAAGAGCTAAGAACACAAAAGATTGGCGAATTACGGGTGTACGACGCATCTGATGCAGTGAATCAATTCTCAATCAATGGCGTATCCGGATGGTTCAATAAATCTACCCGTGTCGGACTTATGAACTCTTTTTCGGTAGAACAAGCAAGCGAAAGAGACGAAACAAGTATCTGGCTAGGTGATGCCTTATTTGTGCTCCCTATTGATAAGGCGGTTGATGTGTTGCGTCAACTTGAATTATATGCCCTTGCATGCTACAATGTCACACAAAGGCATATTAACAGCATCAATCAGCTAGAGACGAAAGAAGCTATCAAAGTGTATGATTTCCGTACAGGCTATCCCGGAAAACTCAATTTTGCTGGATAACCTACTTTATAATCGTATTTTTCAATCTCTTCGATTGAATCAAGTGTATTAACTGCTGCGATGTGCAATTGTGTCACGTTGTAGCAGTTTAACGCATACAATTCAAGTGCATTTAACATTGCTAGAGCATCCGGTATCGGGATGACATATTTCACTGCATTATACCATAAAATCGTATCCGTTTTCCCTACTTCCTTTTCAATTGAAACTGAGTTAAATAATCCAACACGTGTAGATTTATCTAACCACATGCTTCTATCCGATAATTTAAAAGAATTGACACTGTTTGATTTGTCATATTGTTGAATTTCAGACACTTTAATTTTCCGTACTTCCTCGAGGTCGTACTCGTATTCTACCAAAATCGGGTATCCTTCATCGTTTTCTACTATTAGTTTTCCAGCTGATTGACCGGATAACAATTCCTGATAATACTCTTCACTAATTTCTACCGCACCATTTATTTTGGTATCGTAGAATCCATTATTCCAATACATTTTTTGTTTCATGATAATCTTGTTTTATTTCCATTTTCCAATTGCAATCCAATCAAATGCCTCGCTGGGATAACCGCTAGCACCTGTTGTGGCATTGTGAAAATCCCCCCTTACTTTAAATGCGGAAACGCTTTTATTATTAACCGTTATAGATGAAACGACAACTGCTGCAATCGGAGTTTCCGAGGTTAGTGATACCCTATAAGAGTCATTAGCGAATGATATAGGGAGATATACCGTCCTTGTTGCTCCTGTTGAATTAATCCATCCCCAACAGATGAGTAAACCGTTGCTAAATTTAATGTATGAAGAAGTAGCTTCAGTACTAAAACGATAGGTTGTTATATTCGACATATCAGCCTTGGCATATGTAGTTCCGAGAGAACTTAGCGTGTTTTTCTCCGTCTGCGTCATGAACTTATGTGTAGAATCTTCCGAAATGTCCGTTGCTGTATGCGTATGTGCATCAGCTGCATAATCTCCCAGTGGTTGGTATCTGGTATCATTACGCAAATCGTGATTGTGTGAATTGAAGTTCTGTAATAAATTACTTAAACCCTCTGTCAGTTGGGGCACTTGTTGAAGTCGATTAAATATTTCAATCGCTTCTAATTGAATGTTATACTTTTCTCCTGCCATATTGTTACTAATTTTTCAAAATAATTTCAATTCAAAGAAACATTCCCCATCCGCCAAACTTGCGCCGTTAGATATAGCTACGGTAAATCCTTCTACATCTAAATTTAATAATGTAGCTATTGCGGGTTTACCGGAGCTATTAGGGATATAATCATACCCGGTTAATGTTACATAACCATTTGACCCTAATTGGTATTGATGCCATTCTTCGGGAAATGTTACCTTATATTTCCCAATCGATATTTTGCTAACCGAAAGGGTAGCGCCATCGGCGGTATGTACATTATAAAGGGAAGGATTATAATTTGCAGTTATATTTATATATCCGCACGCCAATATTCTAGGTATTATGCCATATGGCGCCGCATTACTCCCCATAAATCCCCTTGACTTACCGAGTAATTTTGTATTAGTAACTTTTATACCCGCCGAATCATTCTCTATATCCATCTGAAGATATTTGCCCCATGCATCGTAATCCCTATTTATTAAGGTGATATTATTCCCCCTCTTATCCCCCATTGTCATACCATTGGCAAAAATGCGAGATACATACCCCGAGGGTATAGCTTTAACTTCAAAATGCGTTAATCTGATTCTTGAAACTAAACGTGTATCTCCTTCACTTTTTAAATTTATGGATGAAACTAGGGAACATTTTAGTTTATACCTTCCTGCTACGGGTAGTACAATATTAAGTTTAATAGACGACACAAAAGTATCGGCGCCAGTTTCTTCCGAATGCTCCCTATTAAGTAATACATAAGATTCTATGGGAGTGTTAAAATCCCCGTTTTCATATCTAATGACTTCCACCTTTATAGAGGCTTTCCCCGTTGCTCTACCGTTGAATAAAAGGGTATATGCATAATAATATTTATATTGTATAGTAGTTTCTCCTACTACATCAAAATATGATTCAGATATAGGGCTAAAGTCTATATACTTAGATACACTTTCCGTAACTAGTGATATATTAGTATCAATATTTGCCATGTGTGTTTGCATGACAGATGGCTCTAATGCAGTCAGAATAGGTACATCTTGATTGTATATATCATCAATATTATTATATTCGTTTCCTTCAACAATTGTGCAAACCTTGTTTTCTTCATTATATACTCTTAGGTCACATGTGTCGGGCGAAAGCTCCAAATGTGCGCCGGACTCATCGCCGACAATATTAAGACCTTTGTTGCTAACCGCCCAAACTTTACCTTCTTGGGATTGCAATAATATTGCGCCGCTAACCTCTACGCCATCTTCTGGGGTATACTTTATATAAGAACTTCCATCCCGAGTTCCAATATAACTACGACCGTAATTGTTAGAATAAAAAAGCTGACTAACTGAATCAAATCCTTCATCTTTCACGGCTTTACCTTCAAGCGAATAAGAGTCAATGCCTTGCAGCATTTGGGTTATAGGAGCGTTATCTCCATAAGCAGATAAAAGTATTGCATTCTGACGTGATGGATCAGTTCGATTGCCTAATTGAATGATTGTATCTCCTGCCTGTGGAATATCGCTATTTGGGACGCAATCATCTACAGACAGGTCTATATAATCATCACCAACAGCAACAACATAGCGCCAATAATAACGATTAGAAACACCCTCATAAGCCCCTTCTTTAATATTAAATTGGCGACACTGTGCAAAATCTCCTACAACAAATTGGCTAAATACTGCTTTTTCTCCATCGTCGGCAGTAAAATAACAACGATAACGCCTTTCGGATGAAAGTAGTTGAACGTCGTTTATATCGTATAGTTCTATATCATTGATATCTCGTAGGGCTAGTTCTTTTATATTATCAACCTTAGTACACTTAATACTAGCACATGATAGTATTTGTTGCCCGGATACATGTTGAGACTCTTTAATTTCAATAGAATCAAATATAGCCTTTAGCCTCACATAGAGTTCATCAACCTCAATATAAGATTTGCCCGTTTTAGGATCACGCTTTATTAAATAGCCGGAACCAAGCGCCCCGTTTGAAAATTCTTTAGACTGTAATAGGTCAGAAGTTGCACCGCTGTCAAGTATTATATGTCCTTTTGCTGTATCAGAGTTAACTTTAGATAAATACAGTTCTTTTAGAGATTCGATAGCGTCTATTAGTTTTTGGCTAATCGCATTCAGTTCCTTTTTTATACGAAGAGAAGATAAGACGTTTTCGTCTGAAAGCTCCGTTTTCGTATCTCCGTCTTTAATAATGCGTGATAAGATTTCGGAAATCGCACGCAAAGAAGAAAATGTATTATCATCGCTCGGAATAGTATCAGTATCGTGTAAAGAGATAATACGCGATTTTATTTCTAACAAAGCACGAAGAGATGAAAATACATTCTCATCTGAAACGGTACGTCCATCGTCGATTTTCAGCACATCAATATTAGCCCCGCCGCCATTTATAGGCGTTGGGGTTGTTGTGCTAAAACTTACCGAACCGGAATTGCGTAAATACTTATTCCGAAACGAATGCGGTACTTTTTTGTTTTCTATCTCTATCATGTTTCTGTTAATGACACGTTACAACTTTCATTTGCATAATCAATATTCATTTGATCGACGACCATTTCTCTTTTGAGGGAATTTTCGTAAATCCTAGACAGTATCGAAAAGCCACGATTTAAATTATTACTGTATCTAAATTTAGGAGCTTTATAATGTGTGTAAAGCTTGTCTATTAGTATTTGTTCCGGCAATACATTTTTATCGTGCAACGGACTATATACCGTTTTTAAATAATCGAATTTATCCCCTGATTTGGTAGCGCAATTTGAATAAGACGAAATATTCTTTGCATTTGAATTGATTAGTAGTTCGATGTCGTCCATTTCTGTAACATTGTTATCGTTTATTACGTTACTATATACTACGTCGGAATCATCCACTACATCGTTAAATATATCGTAAGTTACTTTGCTATTAGTGTACTTGAATGTGAAATCGGATATATGAAAGGCGTTACAAGGAGAACATCTCCCATCTGTACGATACATTGGATAGCCCCCTAAATGATTTGGAGTGCCTAATTCTAAATGTATTTTACCGCATAGAATTTTATCATCTGGCAGTTTTATCGCTACGCCGTCCGTTGAATCGTATAGATTAAATCTATAACTAACAGTATTCGTTAATCTCTTTTCTTCATCGAAAACTTTGTCACCTTCTTTATTTATATGAACCAAATAGAAACCATCTTTTAGTACACATTCATCATGATACCATTTCTCAACAAAAATATCCTCACCGTTTTCCCTATACGCATAAACCTTATTTCTATCAGAAAATCCGCCGGAAGCTTTTTCACCGCTAGTTGAATCATATTCCCCCTTGCTTACAAATCTCCAATCTCCAAATTCATCTTTATATCTATACCATGTAGCACCTTTATAAGTTAAGTTATGTGTAATCTTATAATAGTCTCGAGCGACACGATTCGTATAATACTTACTACTTCTCCACATCTCGCCATCATAATAATAATCATCTATATATAACTTACATGGTATTGTAGTATGATTAAATCCTGAACCGTACTTAGTATTCGAATATACTTCGTCAGACGTTTTTATTATATCATTCGGAAGAAGAGACGCCGACATTCTATAAGCGATATTTATTATAAAACATCCCCCTTTAAATAAAGAGTATTCTTCTTTTTGCAGCATTAAACGCGTGCTACTATTTTTCCAAAAATTATCATATTTTTCCAAAAATGAAATACAGGTTCGCCAACTTAATGAAGAGGGCTCACCTTCTTCTGTTACATAATTATCATACTTTTGCCATACTACACCAGAAGAAATACTATTCATGTTATCAATAGTAACTTCTTCAATTATTTCATACTCCAATCCAGTTTTTACAGGTTTGGGGTAATACCAATTACTTTTAGATTTAAAAAACGAATTAAGAAGAGTATAATTCTTTCCGTCTATATCCCTGCTGGATATATAATATTTGTTAGGTGCAGAGTTTTGATTTATTATATCCTTTTCGTCGTCGAGCAATTCCGGGCATAAGTTGGTTATCTGATTCATATTAGCAACAACAGATACTTTGTTATACACATCACCAAACGATATACTTCCCGCACTTTCAGATACGCCAATATTACGCACATTCAATAGTGCGGAAGGGATTGTTATACTTTCACATGTATCGCTTATTCTATCATAAACGAAAAAATGAAGCTCGTCGTTTTTGATAAAATCATAGTCGATCATATAATAAGCATCCTGATACTGAATGAACGTCATACCGATATATTTAGAGATTTCTTCTAAAACATCTCTACTATTCATCGGCTCGTTAGCTTCATCAAAGAAATTTCGTTCATGTATATAAATATCTTCTATCAAAGAAGTAGAAACATCTTTCGAGATTCTATTAGTTTTTTGATAATATAATTTGCTTAAAATCTTTCCGGGATCGGCAATATCAAGAATATGCATAATAACATCTTTGAAGCTTTTAAAATAGACCTTGGAAGGATCAATATAAGAGTATTTCTTATTTTCCAAAACGGAAATAGTATCGATTGCCTGTATCTCCACTATATTAAGCGGAGTTATATAATCGCTCGAATATAAATTAGGACTCATATATCCAAACCACTCTAAAATATCATCCGTTTTATTATATAAACGAACTTCTATATTTTGTCCTTCGGCTGTATAGAGGTCGGACAAGATTCTATCAGTCAATATACTTGTTACCGAATTAGACATTTTCAACGGTTTGTATAAAGTGTCCGATTCGTATTCAACGCTAAACGGGGCATCCGTTAGGGCGAGTTCTTCGGAATACGTTGCAAATACCGTATGAATTTCGATTCTGTATGTCTTGTCCTTTTTGCTATTAAACTCTGAATAATATCGTAACTTCATCTTACTTTGCCTTTCTGATTATAATGATTACTCAAAACTCCCTCTAAATCTCTTCCATGTATGCGGAACGTTACACTTGCAGGCTGATTTCCATTTCCTGCAGACGGTGCGATCTTTTGCGATAAGGAGCTATACGATCCACTATTAAGCATTTGGAATAAGCTGCTTTGTTGCGAACCGTTTAGAATCATCTCGCCTGAATTAAGTAAAGCAGGGACTTTATCGCCTGTAAACGATGCGCCTGGAACGATACCGCCTGTTGCGAATTTGGGCATACTAGCCATTGTTGCGATAATCGAAGCAACGGCGGCAATACCTAGGGCTATTCCGGCAAAAGGTATTCCGGCATGTGCAGACATAGCTTTTGCACCTGCATTAACAACCTCGGCGGTCGTTTCTTCTTGTGTGACAACCGTATCTACTTGCTTTACTCCAATCATTCCCGTTATAGCCGGAATAGCTTGCGCGATAGTCATCAGAAGACTCGCTCCCCATTGTAATACGGATGCGGTATTGCTATCAAATGCACCGGATAAATTGCCCATAATATCCCCTACCGCCGAAAGCGATTCGGCGTAGCGTTCGTTCATGTCTACATCTTTCTTTTTAAACAAAGGCTTATATTTTGGCAACTTAAAATTTTTACCTTCTTTCCCATGAGTAGGTACTTTATCGTAAGTTGGCGCAATAGGTACGGACAAAGCGCCGTCTTTCATTTCACCGTGAGCGATTTTAAACGCTTCTTGATCGACTACAAATTTGAGATTAATCTTTTTTTGCTCTAGCTCGTTAATTGTCGCTTGGATCGTTGCGCGTGCTTGCATGTCGGTTTCGGCAATAAGATTCTTATTTAATGCGGACAACTGAATGTTTATCGCCTCTATACTGTTTCCGCTAGTCTTAATCTGCAATTTTATTTTCTTTGCTTCGAGTTCGTTAATCGTTGCTTTGATAGTCGATTTTGCTTGCACGTCCGTAGTAGCTATAAGTTTATTATTTAGTTTGGCTATTTCGGTGTCATACCATGCGATGGAGTCTTTTTCAGGTTTTATCTTTGTATCGCTACCACTCCCACCGCCGTTTCGCTTGTTGTAGCTTCCGTTTATTTTTGCGTCTGTATTGGCTACTTCCAATTCTTTATTAGATACCGCTACTTTAAGACTATTTGCCGTAGCCCTCATTTTTAACGCCTGTGCTATTGCTGACTTTTCGTCGTCTGCTGATTCAACAAACAGCCGATTTAATTCTCCATAAAGACCAAAGCGGGATTCTTTGTACGCTTTCAATTCCGCGCGAATTTTTCCCGTTTCTTTTGTGTCTACTAGTTGCCCGGAATACGTATCCATGTATTGCGAATCCGTGATTCTCTTTTCGTATGCAGATAGCCGTGCGCTGTGATCTGATTTTATTTTCTCAATCCCCGCCCTATTACTATCTTTTAGAAGATAATCCCACATCTCCCTAGAAACATTATGCCCAAATCCGTTTTTTGAAATGTCAGCCTGTAAAGCAGTATAGGAAGTATCAGTATTGGCAGTCGCTAATGATTGCTGCAAAGTTGCCATCTGCATAAGATATTCCTTTGCTTTGGCCAAATGTTTATTGCGTTCCTCATCGCTTATATTGCGCGCTTTTGCCGCATTCAGTTCAAGCTGATATTTTGTATTAAGATCGTCTACCTCTGCTTTATTAAATAAAGTTTTTGTACCCAAATTATCTAAGGCGACGGATAAATCCCCGGCTTTGTCTATAACGTTTTGCAAGTTAGAAAGAAAGCCATCAAAGTTTCCTAATGTTATGCTAGAAAAAAAAGAATCAACACTCGCCTTTGCTTGATCCATCATTTTAACATAAGCATCTCCCGTTGTTTGTGAGCTATTAATAACTTTCATTAATCCCTCGTATGCTCCCATAGCTACACCGATAGTCCCGGCAAACTTAACGATACCCGCTCCGGCTGTTTTAGCCATATTGCTAATACCGCCCTGAAAGTTATTAACGCCCTTCTTTGACTTCTCTAAATTCGCGTCGAAGTCATTCGTTTTTAATAATAATCTTGTTACTATATCAGACATCTTTATTCGTGTTTAATTGTGATTCATATTCTTTTGCCTTAGCTCGTAATCGCTTCATTTCTTCATCCGTTACGCTCGTATCCTTCTTTTCCTCTTCATCCCACGGGAACCGGAGTATATCGGTTTGCTTTAGCGTTTTAGTGCTATTCGATTGCGCTATAATGAAACCTAACAATCTAGTTTGTTCCCACGCTTCCCGATTGCGTCGGTTCAATCCGTCTATAAACGATTCAACCTCGATAAAGTCCATTTTATCGAGGAAGTAATCGGGAGCGATGCCGCCTTCTCCGACAACACGCGAATAGAGTTCGCGAATACTTACTGCTTTCGTTTCCGCGTCGTCACCTTCTTTTTTTTTACGTCATTTCCTGCCATCTGCGAACGTAGCTTGATTTCATTCAAAATAAACTCTTTGAATTGCTCGAATAGGGTCAAGTCATTTTCGCATAATTCGATAAATTCCTCAAATTCCATTTTGAACGATTCCTGATTAGCGGCAAGCAGGAACGAGTAAAACAAAAGAAACTCGTCTAACATCTTTCCGAACTGAAACGGATAGCCGGATATAGATTCGAATACAAAGAACGCACGGAGCGTATATTTCAAGATATAATCTTTTCCGTTAAGTGATATTGTTTTCATTGAATAGTTGCTTTAGAGGGCGGCAAAACGCCGCCCATGATTACTTACTGGCTGCTTCTTTAGTTAGCGCCCCGGTTCCTTCGAAAGAAATTGAGAATGTCGCTTTATCCCCGTCCGGTGCATTTGCTTCCAGTGAAGTAATTACAGCCTTTCCGGTATATGCACCATTCGCAAGCGTCCAACCTGCGGCGGGCATTTCATTAACATCGGGATTGCCTACAATACCGAATTTCAGTGTTACGGGCTTATGTGCGATAAACAACGCAAACAATTTATCGTAACTATTTGCGTCTGCGTCCGCGCTAAATACGTTTTCACTTGAAGCGTTCCAAGAAAGTTTCTTGATGTCCTTCTCCGTCCAGATGCCCGAATCTTTGCTTTGTGTGTCGATTGTTTCAGCAGACAAACCCAGTTTGCAGGAAGTCGCCAAAGCTAACGCTTTAGCTTCTACAAATAACATCATGTCTTTGCCTAATACTGCCGTTGCTTTACTCATAATTTTATCGTGTTTTAGTTATTAATTATTCAGTTTTAAAAGAGAAAACGAGGTGTTGAATGAAAGTATCTTCGATAAAATCCTCGTCTGCACTCATTAGGTTAGCGTCTATTACATTGAAGTTGTCATATTGCCCGCGTTTGTTTTCGAGCGCCTTACGCACTTCTTCGGCAATGGTGACAGCATTTAAATAGTTATCACTAGCTACGACAACCTCAACCGAAACAGTATCGCCCGTGCCATATCTATCTTTCGTATATTCTGGAACCAGAGAACTACGCTTGTAGATAACGAACGGAAAAGATGTTTCCGTTTTGGTCGAGATAGCATATATTTTATCAGAAACCAATTTTGCCAACTCTGTAGAGTCGCTTAATCTCTTATATACGTGTGCGCCTATTGATAAACTCATTTCTTTTTATTTGCTACTTTCATTATAGAATCAATAATATTTTTCTCTAGTGAGTTCTCTGCTTCTTTCTGCTTCGATTTGACCGCATTAGAAAAGAAGTGGGAAGCATTTATAATACCCCTATTCGCTCCTTTTTTGGTAGCTCGTTCTTTTGTTCCTGATTCGAACCATTTCAACATATAAGCGCGTGATCCCTTTTTACGGCGGTCGATCAAGTCAACCCGTGCACCGGAAGCATTGCGATAAACCGCTACGTTTATTTCGTTCTTTAACGGTTTGAACGATACGCCATTCTTAGAACTGCTAAATTCTGCATCAGTAACAGCGGAAATTAAATTTTCCTGCGCCTGTTTACGAATGATAAGAATCGATTTTCTAAGAGCGGAGGAAATAGCCTTCTTTGCTTCTTTATCGTTCAACCGCTTAAGTAGCTCGTTTACTCGCGTTGCATCCACTTCGACGCGATACAAGTTGCGCCCGGTGTAATTGTCGTTACTCATTGATTACCTCCGCTTCTATAACCGTTGCTTGTTGCTTCCGGTCGTGATTGATAGATAGAATCTTGTATTTCTGCCCGTCGTATTCGATTCGCATTTTAGCGTTAATCTCTTTGCAGATGCGAATCATTATTGTATTAACGGTCGTATTATATATCTCGCCGTTCGCTTCTTTACGTGCACCCGACTTAAAGCGAATGTATGCGCGTTTATCGAATACTTTCACCCAACTTTCAGACGTGCCGCCCAGATTATCGCGCTTTGACTCGCTACGGTAAAAGCCGATCATTTCGTTTAATAATCCCGCTTGCATTACGTGTATCGTTTTAAAGGTTGAAGTAGTAGTTCTACGTGTCCCGGAATAACTTGCGGCGTGGCGAATGTTACCGATTCACGGTTTGCGTAGTAATTCGCTATGAGTATGCGGATTGCGTGCCAGATACGCCGATCTATCTTCGCGTCCTTAACGTAAGTATCTAGCGGATTATTTAGATACGATTCGATAAGAAGTTGAACAGGTTCGATAAGTCCGGTTATATATGTATCGTCAGTGTCGAAATCGACGTTTAAATGCTGTTTAAGCTCTTCAAGTGTTACGTATTGCGCCATATTCAAGTAATTAAGAAAGGGCTAAGGCAGTGAAGCCAAAGCCCTTTCAGTATCAATATCAAATAATATTAAGCCACTTTCTTCTTTGCGATGGCAAAGGCTTCCGGGCGAGCTACAACAATATCATAATCAGTATTCAACACAAAGTTTACGATATTACTTTTCGCTCCGGTGTACGGGTCTATCACTAGATCCATGTCGCCAAACTGACCGATAGCAGCGTTAGAGAATACACCGAATCCGATAGAATCAGCATCCATGTAGTTAGTAACGAGAACCGGATAGCCATTTACCATACCGTTTTGACAAATCATTTCAGCAGCCCCCGCCGCTTTGGGAGTAGACTTCAAAGCGCCATACACTTTCGGGGTGCAAACGTAGGCGGCTGTACCGTCCGTAACATCTACGCCCGCATCCATAACGGTAGATTCAAGTGCAACAATATTCGCGAATGTCAATGCGGAAGTATATTCTACGTCCGGTTTTGCTTTTACAAACACGCCATTACTTGCACTAGATAACGCCGTTCCCGAAAACATCCATTTATTCAAAGCACGGGCGACACCGAGCGAAATTTGCTTCAAAACGACATCCTGCAAAGAATAATTCGTTTGATTGATTGCACGTTTTGATACCGGGATAGAAATAGATACACGTTTGGGGGAAGCCTTGATTTTGTCGATATTCAACTCGGTATCAGTAACCGTAACATTTTCACCCTGAATTGTTGCTTCAACAGCCGCCAATGTTGGGAAAACAAGATCGCCCACGAGCCCGCTTTGCATTTTGATACCGAGCTTATCAATAATCAAGCCTTTTTCTAACGGTTCAATGATTTCACCGATTGTAACCGGAACCATGCTAGCCGCATCGGCTGTATCTGTAACAGTCACCGCACGTTCTACAACTTTAATACCGCCTTCCGATACTACTCCGTTGTATTCTTCCAAAGAACGATGATTCACGACGTCAAAAACAGCCTGTGAAAACAACACTCGACGGTCTGACACCAACCCCGCGTTAATATCTTCAAGCGCACGGCGTTCGACTTTCATTTCCAAAAGTTCTTTCTTTGTTTTCAACTGCTCGAACTGCTCCTTTTCGTTTGCATCAAGTGCTCTCTTTTCGGCTTCTGCTTTATCCAACATAGCGCGCATTTGCTCTTTATATTGAGCAATAGTTTCAAATTCTTTTCTCATGTTTTAAATTGATTTACGTAAATTATTAAGTTCATCTAAATAGTCTCTATTTTCGCCGGACAACTCCGCTATCGCATCGTCCATACTACGAACGGTTACATCCGTTCCGTAAAAAGCAGGATCAACAACAGGCGATATATCGGAAATTCTATCAATCTTGTGCACGGCACGAAGTAACATCCCGTCTTTCATAGAATATGAAACTTTGGTTTTGTCCTTTTCATTTAAAGCGTACGCAAAGGATGAACCGAAAATATCACCGCGTTTAATCATTTCTACGGCGAAATCTCCGTCGGGAGTACTAGGAGCCTCAAACCTGTATTTTAGTCCGTAATCATCAAGTTCGAGCGACAAAGTGCCCGCACCGCGATTAGAGCGGGCTAATAATCTTTGTTTATTGTGATCCAACAGGGCTTTAACATCGCTATTACGCAACAATTCTTCTGTTATAGCTCCTTTTTCGATTACCTCAACAAAGGCGCGTTGCTTTTCCCTGTCGTACAATACGCGGCTTTCCTGACCGAATACCACGGCGTAACCTTCGATTATTCTTCCGTCTCCAACTTTAGGAGCGCCTAGCTCTGTATAACTTCGTATTTCCATTTTTACAAGTATCGTTTTACTATATGTTTGTTTCCTTATTATTTGGTAGCTCTACTTTTTGACTAGCCGTTTCGATCGGTTGAACGTTGCAGGAAATAAATACTTTGTCGCCGCCTTCAACGGGTGGCTTTCCTAAAGCCCTACGAGTATCATTCGGAGAATGAGCGCCCATTTCTTCCAGAGCCTTGTAATAACTCGCTTGCGTCGTTAAATCGGTTTGATACAAGCATGATAAATCAAATGAAATACTATATAGATTAGCGACTGAATTAGGAATCAGTTTATAATTAAATTCGGCCTCGATTTGTTTTAATATTGGTTGCAGCGTATCAGTCAAGAAAGAAACATTGCTCATTTCGGAAGCCTTGTAATTAGTAGATTGCCCGGCAAATACTTTATCCGGGTGAACTCCGTAGAATCTACATATATCAAGAATGCTAAATTTCTTTGTTTCTAATAACTGTGCGTCAACTGGATTAATAGAAAGTTGATGAAATCCCACATCGCCGGGAACTGAGATAATGTCTCTTCCTGTGTTTAATTGTTCCTCGATACGATCCCCAACCGTAGAAAGTTGAATATCTGTCATACCCGCACCAGGCAACCCTTTATTAGTCTCTTTTGCACCGGAAACAAGCCCCTTTATTTTACTTCCATTTTGAAAAGTTCGCAAGTTCTGATTGTCGGCGCTCGCAGCTATGGAAAAGATACGGCTAGCGTACATTATTGTGCTTACTCCTGTATATCCCCCGTCCAAACTATTATTTTTAAGATGGATTATTTCATAGGGTTCAAAACGCCCATATATTCGGTTATATGGATCAGAGATAATATAAACATCATTCAACTTGTCATAGGTTACTGTATTATTTGCGCATAATACAAGTTCGTTAACACTACCGAATTTCCGACGAATAACGATGTAAGCATTTCCTTGATTTACAATTTGAACAACCATATTTCTAACCATTTCAAAACTATTCATTCGTCGGTTAGGCATACGGGTTAATATCGAATACAATTCGTTTTCTTCATCTGGTGAGAAATAACCATCCTTTTTTCGTTTTATGATAAGCGGCAAAGATGCAATGGTTCCCGAAAGAATAGAGGTACATCTATATGCGGCTGAAAGTTTCATCGCTTGGTTGCTGTTATGCACATCTATTGGCTGACCGGGCAATGATGGCAATCGAGTATTTATCGCCGCGTCTTTATCCGTCGTGTTTGCCTCTGTATTCAAGGCGCGTTCTTGCGTCTTTGAACGTCCCATTTCAAAATTAAAAGATAGTTTCATACTTCCATGTTATTAAATAAATAGAATGTCATTAGATTTGTTATTGTCGAATCAATCTTCGCGTTATGCGTTTTCTTGACTGGCTTCTTATTCATGTTCCTATCCTCGTCCAATACCGCATTACCAAAGCAGAACGGAGTTATCGGATTAGGGCTAAAAGTCTGTTTGTTCCGATACAGAGCAAGTTCGAAAGATTCGATAGGGCTTGTAAACGTTCCGTATGTCTGTTTAACAGGCTTTATATATTCGCTCGCACCGCCTACGGAATAAGTAAGAAGGTTCACAAATTCAGCCGATTTATACGGGTCGTATCCGATTCCCATTATTTTAAGGTATTTAGCCCGTGATAATATGTCATTTACGATTTGTTGATAGTCGATAATATCGCCATCGCAAAGAATTAAATAACCCGCTTTCGCCCAACCTTCGTAAAGTTCCCGATTCGGATGGTTCGCTAGTGCCCCAGCAGGGAAATAATAATCTGTATGCGAGTGAAAAGAAGCACTATTTTCTGAATAGATATTATAAGTGACCGTAGAAAAGTCGTCTCGAACGGATAAATCGACCGCCGCCATTGTTAACGGATAAGTACCGATATTCTCTATTCTAATATCTTTGAATCGTTCTTCGATCTGCTTCGCCTCAATCCATTTTGTTGTTTGGTCGGTAGTAAATACGTTTAGTAACTTTGTTCGAAATTCCAGTGCATCCGGTGCGCT
Source organism: uncultured Bacteroides sp. (assembly GCF_902491285.1). Lineage (GTDB taxonomy): Bacteria > Bacteroidota > Bacteroidia > Bacteroidales > Bacteroidaceae > Bacteroides. The sequence continues at coordinate 19,011 of NZ_CABUHK010000019.1, forward strand.
ATATAGTGCTTTTTGATACGCGTCGATATAGAAATCTTCATAGACAGTTATACCCATGTGTGGTTGCACTTTGCGCCACGTTGCCGGATCGCCTTCCTCATCGTCTACGTCCGGCTCAAAGATGTGCGCAAATATGGAATCATTTTCAATCTCACCTCGTAGGATCGATTTATACATTTTGAGCATTTCGACGAATGGAGCCGTCTCTTTATCGGATGCGGTCGTAATTACTACGGTCAAAGGGTTGAGCCGTGCGCCCATTGAGGAAGTTAATACATTCTTCAACGCGGCGCTATCGGCTTGCGAATACTCGTCTACTATTACCATGCTTGCATTTAATCCGTCGAGTTTGTCGGGATTGGAAGCCAAGCAACGGGCAAAAGAGGTTTTTCCCTTTATGCGATTATATATGATTTCTCGGTTGATTTTGAAGTGTCTAAACTTCGGATCAAGAGACTTTAAAATATTACGTATTTCATCAAAACAGACTTTCGCCTGATTGTATGAGTTTGCGGCTACGTATGTTTGCGCGTTCGCATCACCGAACAATAAATCATTAATTGAAAGACTCGCTACGCTTGTTGTCTTACTGAATTTACGCGGAACGAATAGAAGAGCTTCGCGAATCAAACGTTTGTTTGTTCCGGGCTTGTAAAACGCGAGAATGTTAGAGAACTGAAACACTTGTATCGGAGTCAGCTTGTATCTAGTTTTTCCCTTTGTGCCGGAGAATTTCAATCGCTCGTAGAACGTGACGAACTTCTTTACTTCCTTGATCCGAAATTCGTATTTGTCGAGGAATACGAAGAAGCGGCGAACGGCTAGTAATTCGTAAAGGTTGTGCGCGTCCGGGTCATTAATGCAGCCCTTTATATACACGTTTAATCTTTCGTCCGCCTTACCTAGCTTATACGAATCAACGTCGATGTTATGCAAGTCGGAGATAACCGACTGCTTTAATGCTATCAGTTTATCTCTAGTCTCCTTCTCCATCGCGATCTATCTTGTCTACCTCGTTTATTAAGTCGTTTACCTCGTCATCGTCAGACGCGGACAAAGTTTGTAGTGTCAAACCAAGTTCCCGCAACTGCTTACGAGTAACTTCGAGCGCATCAAATAAAACTTTGAAAGCCGGATGCGCTACGAGCTTCTTATTTCCTTCACGAGAAACTTCCGTAACAAACGAACGTTTCTTCTTAGCTATGTCATTGAGAGCGATTTTAAACGCAATGTAAGAGCCCGCACAAAGAGTTATACACAAATCCAAATCAGATGTATATGTTCCTTGCGAGTTCATCGCGGCGCGAATCTTTTCTTTTATATCGTCTAAATCACTCATTTTTATATGCGTTTTTTCATATATGAAAAGTCCGCAAGTATTTGGTAGCTCGGAAGATGGATAAAAAAAGTACACCCCCAACGCGCACCCCCTCGTTTCGAAAATTGCTCGCGCGTGTAAATATGAGGTGAAGTGGGTTTAGCGTATCGCGTTAAAAAATAAAAAAACCGCCCCGACATCAATAAAAAACATTACATTTGTTTCGAATTAGTAAAATAAATTATGAAAGACAACATATTACAGGAATACATCCAGAAAAAAAGTCTATTCGAAAAACTTGCCAACAAACTTGAGAAGTTAATAGATGAACTTTTAAAAGAAAATGAAATCATTATCCATCAATTAAATAGTAGAGTAAAAGAAGAAGAGAGTTTATCTAATAAAATAGATGATAAAGAAGGAAAATATCAATATTTAAATGATATTACGGATATTGTTGGAATTAGAATCATTACATATCTAGATAGTGATGTGGACACTGTCGCAAAAATGATAAAAAAAGAATTTAATATTGATGAAAAGAATAGTGTAGATAAGAGAAAGCTTGATAATGACGTATTCGGGTATCGTTCTTTACACTATGTAGCATCATTTAATGAAGAAAGATGCAAATTAACCGAATTTAAATCACTCAAAGATATAAAATTTGAGATACAGATACGCTCTATATTACAGCATGCATGGGCAGAGATTGAACACGATTTAGGATATAAGAGTACAGTATCTGTTCCAGATAATTTTATAAGATCATTTAATAGATTATCAGCTTTACTCGAAACTGCAGATATTGAATTTGACAGATTGAAAAAAGACTTAAAATCTTATGAAAAGAGATTGCCTCAATTAATAGAGAATACTCCTAACGATATAGAAATTAATCAAGCTTCAATTATTTCATTTGCTAAAAATAATAAAGTCAATCAAAGGGCGATCTCAATTATACAGTCAATAACTAATTGTGCAATAAATAATATTACGTCAAGTGAGATTCTTCTAAAGCAACTAAACTTTTTAGATATAAATACAATAGGTAAATTAGATATGCTTCTGACATCTTATCAAGAGAAATATTTATTGTTTGTGAAAGAATGCACAATGGAGTCTTTCAATCAAGAAGGATGTTTTCCTATAAGTATTAGTATGTTAACCCCGCTTTATTATTTATGTTTTTATATAGCTTTTGATAAAAACGTGTATGATGAAATGATAAAAAAGACTCGTAATGTAAATGATGACTTTGCATTAAAGAGTGATATTGCCTCTAAGTCTGCATATACTAAAGTTAATCCTCAATAACCATTTGAGAATTAACTTTAGATTTTTCTATTGAGTACTAGTAAATTAAAGGTATCTATCTACAAACCGTTCCGTAGCTCGCTTATTGTTCGCCTGTATCGCCTCTTTCGAATGGCTGAAAGCACGTCGATGCGTGTCAGAGTGGCACGAATGGCAGAGACTTTGCAGATTATTATAATCAAACATTAGTTGTCTCATTCCAAGTTCATGCGACACGGACTCAACCGGGACAATGTGATGTACTTCCGTTGCAAGCGTACTGCGATTGTTCGCTTCGCACACTTCACAAACCGGATTGCTTTGTAGTTTCTTAGCTCGAAGTAACTTCCAACGATTGGAGTTAATCATCTTAATGTAATGCGGGTTTCTACTCATGTCGTAATAAATCTAAAGGATTAATACCACCGAAATAATCATAATTCCAATCCATCATAGCATAAAAAGCCGAACGGCTCATTTGCTTTAATAGTTCTTTCTTTAGTTTACGCGGAAAGCGTTCGCGCGATGTTTTCTGCAACTTTCGTTTCATGTCTTATTTTATTAGTTCGTCATAATTAAAAAGAATCTTATCACATTGATAACAATCGTGCAACTCCTTTCGTGTCGCCTCGATGTCATCCGTTTCTATCTCAACTAAATGCGTCTCGAACACATCGCCCGATTTACATTGAATACGCCTGATTATATACATAACGTTTCGAGCCGATCCAGTCCGTTAATAAGTAATTTAATCCGGGCGCAATTCCCATCGCATCGGGTCGATTGCGTTTCCTGTTTATGAACCCGACTCGCACAACCTTTGCAGTTCTTAGACGGACACATTTGTTTATATACTTCGATAGCTTGACGCCTCGTTTCGTCTCTCTGCATCCGAGCCGCTTCGATAGCGACTTTTCGGATTAAGCCACGCGAGCGGATGCGCTCGTTTGTGGCTTGTTCAATGTACTGTTTTACTTTACTCATTTTACCGTGCTATTTTTAAGTTTGTAATTCCATCCGTTTAACTCGTAGACTTTCCGTTTCGCTTCTTCCTGTGTAGCCACACAATCAACATACGTATCTTTACCCGAATCCTGTCGATAGATATTGAAGTGATTGAAGCGAGGGGAATAATAATACTTTGGCTTATTCTGTGTTTGATTCATTACTTTATATGGTTTATAAAACCCGAAAAAGGCTTATTTATTGCTATTTCTTTTATTCCTTAAATAAAATAATTATATTTGAATCGTTATAATAACTCTATTTTTATTTTATATCTATGGAACAATATTTATTTGGTTTTATTCTCTATCAATGTGATCCCAGAAGCTTTACTACGATTATGACCGACTCAGTTTACTTTTTGTTAACCGAAGATGAAGCATTCAGAAAATACAAAGAATTAACATCTAAATTAGAGAAAGGGCAATTTATAGTTATTAAACGAGTTTAAAATACATGCAACTTTTAGATTTTAGCTATACAGTAGTTCTTCAATCTCTGTATAGCTAATCTAAATATTTTCAGTTTTTACCATTCTACACAAACATTCTAGGCTGCATCCGCGACAAAATGATTTTATTCGCATCTGCATAGAACTTCTTCTTTATCTCAAATCCGTATGCTTTTCGCCCGCATTGAGCGGCTGCAAGTAATGTTGTCCCACTTCCGGCGCATGGGTCTATCACAGTATCACCCGCATCGGTGAAAAGCTCGATCAATCGTTCAAGCAACGGAACTGATTTTTGTGTCGGATGAATTCGCGGTGTATCTGTGTCTCTAGGATAATCGAAACAATTAAATACCATCCGACCGCCATTATTGAACTTTGGCAGTTTGTCCCGATACAAGAGCACACCATATTCACAATTACCAACGACCTTCATATTAGCCTTTAAAACTTGTGCCGAAAAGTTCTTTCTAAATACGAGGTTTATATAATTGCTAAGTCCATATTCCTTCGCTTTCTGTATAAGTTCGAATTGTTGCTGAAATTCACAAAAGACAATCATACAGGGCGATTTCCCTTTTTCTTTCGGCTCCTTAACGAGCATCTTACTACAAAAGTGAAGAAATTCAGTAATTCGAAAATCCTTATCGGTATCGAAAAATTCTTTTCCGGCTAATTCGCTTTCTCCATTAGAATTGTCTCCGTCAATATACCACGATGGATTAGAGCCGTATGCGTTCTTCCCTATGTTGTAGGGAATATCCGCAATGATTAGTTGTGCTTTCGGAATACCGTATGTTTTATAGTTCTGGAAATGGTCGTTAAATAGTTCTACGTCTTTCATTGGAGTGATAATATTAATCATTAATAAATTCGTCCTCATTCTCTACTACTTCACTCTTTACAGGCTTCTTCACCGGAACGCGAATCGCCTTTTCCGTGAACTTGTTCGATAGATATTGTTTCGCCTGCTCCCAATCCGTAAAGTGTAAATTTGGATCAGTATAGAGCGAGATAATCGTAGAGTTTAATTTATCAAGTGCTCCGAAAGCGCTTGAATTTATCGTGCCGTCTAGGTGTGAAAACTTGGTAACTAAACCGTCATAATTCTCTGATACAAATCGGTCGATATACTTCCGGTTCCGTTCGTTTACTGCGACGGGGTCTACTGATACGTCGCGCAAATAATTTGTGTTTGATAGTTTTTTAACCATATTAAAATCCTTCTAATCGTTTTTGTCCGTTCATTTCGTCTACCTTGTGTTGTGGTAGTTTTCGTTTTGGTTTTATATACTCGAAATGTCGTTCCGCCTGTGATAGATCGTAGAACATTTCTTTGATTTCGTCCGGTAGTACTTCTTCTTCATCATCGCCAGGCATCGGATCGGCAACCCGGAGAAAGCAGCCTAAAATGTACTGCATAATCTCGTATGTGCTTTTAAAATGATAGTCAGCGCGAATCTTATCAAGCCTTTGCCATTGTTCCAGATCGACGCGAACCGGAATCTTTTTAAAGTACACTAATTTCTTTTTTCTACTTCGCATGGTTCGTTGTTTTAATTATCTTCTACTAGCTCCGTTCAAGTCTAAGACATTGAACATTTCATTTATTCGATCCGCGATATACGCGCCGTAAATAGTCTGTATTTCCTTAATCGTTAAGTTCGTTGTAACATGGGTTATTGCCTCATGTCTCAACTCGTACCGACATTGGAAAATATACTGCATTACGTTTAGTTCGGTACCGAAATACTTTGCCGGAATTGGTTCGCGTCCCAGTTCATCAAAACAGATCATTCGCGGCGTGCCGTTGTTGTAAGTGTACAATTCTAGTGCATCTTTTCCACGCATCGAAAAACTGTTTGCAATGCCGGAAGCCGAATCGACTCTAAAGCCACCAACCGGAAAGCCGCCCTTTGCTTTGCCGCGTGTGAAATAGCTATATCGGTTTAGAATCTGCATAATAGTGCTTTTTCCTGTACCGATGTCGCCTCGTAACAATAGCCCTTTATTCGCGTCTAGCTTCCCGGATCGCCCCTCTGTGTATAAAAATAATTGATTCATTAAGTTTTTATTCGAATCGTCAATCTTAAAGCCAGGGCAAACGTATTTACAACACGCCTTAAACCATTCCGGGCGCTTTTCGACTTCTATCGGCTCATCATAATACGGTAGTCCGTATGATAGAATCGCCGCTATCGGTAGAGTCTGTTTGCTTCTTGTTTCCATATTCGTTTTTATTGTTCTTTAGTTCAAAAAATCCCGCCCAATTATTCGCAATCGATTCATCTACGATTTGAGATGCGACCGCCGGATTACCTTTGCTCAATTTCACTAACTTGTTGTAACACGCTTTGAGTGACTTTTCCGATTTGTAATTTTCCCGCCTGTCTTTCTTGTATTCAAGCCAAAGAATAAACGTCTCTAAAAACTCGTTAGATATAAAATCAAAATCTCCATGAGAGACTTTAGAGAGTATATTTATGTTTGGTTTCTGTTTTAGTTTATTATAGTCTGTACTATCCCCTGTATCATTGACTCCCTTAACTGCTGTACTATCCCCTATACTATTGGCTGTCTCATTGACTGTTTGATTGGCTGTAAATTTTACAGTAGTTGTTACAATGGTTTTAAATTCCTTCACGAAAGAATACGAGCTAATGACACGTTTGTTTTTACCAGATTTATAATATACTAATCCTGCATTTATTAAAGACTCGCGAGCTTTTATTAGTGTTTTCTCATTCACGTTAAGCGCAAAACATAGTTCAATGTTCGAGCAATCGAAAACGTCCCGCCAATCTTCGCCATTACAAATAGCCACTAATTCGTAAAAAAGGGCTTGTTCGGTGGCGGTAAATCTGAAACGTCGTCTCGCTTTTCGCATCTTTTCGGTTAGCGTATATCCGTCTATATTCATCACACTTATAAAGTCTATCGAGAGACGTAATAACTACAAATCCTTATTCCTATCGAACGCCCTGTTTTCAGGACGGAGCAATAGCAAATAAAATTATTCTCTTTCCCGCCGTTCCTACATGTCCGGCAATCGTGTTTTACTGTCTTCTGTACTGTTTTCTTCGTCATTCTTATATCTCCTTTATTTTGATTCCATGAACGTAAAGCATGAGTTTACGTTTGATTATATACTCCTTTGTCCGAACTCCTTTCGTATCTTCGACGACATACTCACCATCCCGATAATAGACGAAATCCGCGATGTAGTAAACTCCTCGTTCGAGAAGTTCTTTTTTGTGCAACATCTTCCGCGCTCCTTGTACTTGGTAGAAATGATATTGAGGCGAAATAAGCTCGAATTTTACTTGTTCTTGAAGTCCGGTTATAATTCCCTTCTTTTCGAGTAGTTTCAACTCCTTAGCGCGTCGATATTCCTTTTTAGAGTCGTATCCGTCTATTTTTACATTGTTATACTTTGCCATATATTTAAAATTATTTGTCGTCTAACCAGATATTCACTACGCTGATTAGACGTAGAACATTAAACTTAAATACGAGGGCTTTCACCTCACGCCGTCCTTTTCGGCGACATTATTGGTTAGTAATATTATTTGGTAAAGTCTTTATTTTTTAGCTTCATACGGATAAACATCTACAATCGCCGTTTCTTTGAGAAGAATCGAAGAATAATCCGCCATCGTTCCTTTCATGCCTTCATCGAGCTTCTTCATTGCGTCGTGAATGTCCGCCGCCTGTATAAGTACATTCGTATACGTTCGTTTCTCCTTGCCGCTTTTCTCGTCAAGTGTAATGAAAGCGAGTCGCCCGGCAAACCATTTATCGGCGGAATCCTCTTCGCTAGTAAATATCTCGCTATAATGTGCGCGGGAAATGTCAGACACTGTAAACTCACCGGAGATAAACGGCGTTACTTCTTCAATTATTCGTGCTTCTGCTTCGGTAAAACTTAGTGCATCGACTAAATACGGTTCGGTTACCTTCTTTTGCATCCCGTTTTCCATTACTTTCTCGTAACGGATTTTTGTTAAAAACCAAGTGTGCATAATTTTGTGTTTATTAAAGTGTTTATAAAAATGTGATTAATCGTGTTGTGTTAGTGTTGTGACGGTACTTTCTTCATTAGCTTGCGCAATTCCTTCCGTAATTTATAAATCTGATTTTTTACTGGAACGCTATTCTTTGCTTCCGGCTTTAGCGATTCAATTTGCAACTTTAAATCTAGCACCTCTTTTGCCTTATCGACGCAATCGAACAAGTCCAGACCGGAGCGAATAGACTCGTCTACAATCTCGCTAGCTATCCGGATGCGGTCGTAGAGCTTCTTTATATTGTCGGCATGGTCGGCGCGATTCATTTCGAGTATTCGACCTTCATTTGTATAACCGTCATAAATGACATAATACAACTTGTCTACGTCCGGGCGACCGAGGAAATGACCGAGGAACTGCCAATAGTATTCATCTTTTTCGTCGATGGTATTTCCGAATTGCAGCGATTCAATCTTTCCTTGCGACATCGGGCATTTTACTTCTCCCAGGGCGATAACTTTCCCGTCGAATCCGTACACATAGAAATCTGGTGAATCTCCGAATCCTTCAAACGGTTCATTAAAAACAATATCCTTAAAATCGGTTGTACACGACTTGATTTCGTTCATTAACTGGCTCCGTACCCATTCGACCGCTAGCGGTTCGTTTTCATGTCCCCAATCAAACGCCTTGTTGCTTCCGTTTTCTCGCATCGTCCCGGTTCTCCGCTCGTATCGTACTAAATACATCGCGTCTAACGCGGCTTTACCAAAGGGACAACCTTTGCCCGCTTTCATCAGGTCGGGAAGCGTAGAGGCGGTTATTTTGCCCTGTCTCTTTTCCTTCCATTCGATTTCTTTTTGTTCACTTGATTTCATGTGCTACTAGTTCTTTTATTTGTTCTTTAGTTAGTTTATATTTCGTCTGTACCTGTGCGACCGTAAAACCACCTGCCAGACCGTCGAGGATATTTTTCCAGATTGCCGATCCGGTTTCAACCGTAGGTAATGAGTTTTCTACTTTCGGAAGAAAAGGACGAATACGAAGTGAATCAACTTTTTCGCCGAAAGCGTCAACCATTACCGAACCGATTTGGATTTGCTTATTTACCCATTCTTCGAAATTCGGATTTTTAAATAGCTTCGTCATAGTCTTGCAGTTCGTCCGGTTGAGAATCATCGGTTTTACATTTTCGAAGAAATAAGCAACGAAACATTCTTCTTTCTTTCCAGACGCGCCAACTACCTGCTCTTTTTTCGTTTCGCGGATAGTGAGAATTATATCTTTTCCGTCCGGTAGGCTGTAAGCGCCTAGATAGTCATAATTGAATTGAGTTTTCCAGTGTGTCATTATCGTGTTGTTTGGTTATTTAAACATCGCTTTCAATATGGAAACGAGAAGGATTACAGTTAGCAAAACAGTTACAGGAATCCATAAAGGAGACGTTACCCACCACCAAGACCAATTAATGTAATTTGTGAGTTTCAATACAATGAAAACAATAGTAAGAAGCCCACAAAAACCAATTTCACTACCTTTTGAATTATTATTTGTACTCATATTCTTTGTGCGGTTACCTAATACACCGGAAGGTTTTATTATTTTATTTAAAAGTTATCGTTTCCACCCTGATAAAGCGATTCGTAACAACAAGCGCAAACAGTGATTATCTTTGTGCCATGTCTGCCGCGTTCGTACGTTTCGACCTCTAATTCTATCTCTTCGCCCGGTTCAATCTCTTCGCCGCAATCTTCGCAAACTAGAGTATCAGCAGGACACGCGCCAAGAACCGTGCATATTCGGCAATTACCGATACATTGAGGATTCGCCGCCATATCGTTTCACGTTTAGATAGTTACAGACTAGCACATAGATAACCGTGATAAATACGATCAATAGTGCGATGATTAATTTGCCCGGCTTCGGTTCGCCTTCTGCGAGACTGCACGCTAAAAGCATTAAAATGATAGCGGCGGGACTTTGTTTGAGTGTTAACATGATGTTTGTTTTATACTACCTTATTACTTTGTATGAATCTATCTATGCTCGATAAATCGTACCAAATCATTTTTCCAAATTGAGAAAAAGAAATGAGAGCTTTTTCCCGTAACGTTCTCAAAAAATCATCCGAGCATCCTATATAGGATTTTGCTTCATCTTTACTAAGCCACTTCTTTACTATTGGCTCAACTTTTCCGGTTACTCTAGTTCGTCCCATTGTCGTACTATTCTTTGCGTTCAACATAAATGTTATCTCCGTCGATCCAAGTTTTAAAAATCTTTCCTTCATCGGTTTTTAAATCGGATGCGGTCGTTCTTACTGATTTTCTGCGGTTGCGGGGGAAGTAGGTTTGTCGCCCTACTTCCATCGCTTGCAGTGTCGGTTTAATTGGTGTTGTGTTCATTGTCGTAATATTTATTTTATTAGCTTTGCATAAAAAAAGAGATGAATAATACAAAGAATCCAAAAGCGATTAACGCCGCTAAAAAGTACATTCAGTCCAAGGAGCAATATTTAAAAACTCGCTCAACGTGGTTTTATAATATATTAATTGCGGGGGCTGGTCTTCTGGGGGCTTTAGTAGCATTATCCAATAATAGCCGCGAATTTTACCCGGTACGTGTCCTTTTTGTTTTGACCGTAATATTGCTAACACTGGGCATTCTAAGCGTAGCAATCGCGCTATACTATGATATTTTCCGGTCAAAACGCCACCAACTGGAAGATTATAAACGGTTACAAAATATAGTCTCCGGTGCCAATACCGATCCCACTTCTTTAAAAGGCAAGTCAAAAACCTTTTTATTTTTTGACATATTGACTTATGTATTCTTCTCATTATCATTCATTTCTTTAATAGTATATGTTATAGCGAAAAATCTCCCAGAGTGGTTTTAATAGCCCCGAAGGGCTACGGATTAATATTAAAAATCACATTCAACTTTATATTGCTTTTTCAGCTTATTCAGCACCGTTTCGGTTACTGCATAATTTCCATTTCCGTAACTTGTAACGCCGCGTCCTGAAAGGGTGATGTTCTTGTTTTGGCAACGGATTGAGTATTTATCGTCAATCGCTTGTATCAAGATGTCAGCTTGCTTTTTTTGAGCGTCCAAAGATGTTTCTTTATACTCGCCTCTTGGCTGTGCGTCTTTTGTCATTGCTATTGTTGCTTTCATAATTCTATACTTTTATTTGTTATTTCTTGATTGATTGATTAACTTTGATGCGACAAAGATAGGTGACTATATTCTACTATACAAATATTTAGTAGATTATATTCTATTAATTAACCTTTATTAGTAGACAATAGTATGACTATAAAAGAAAAAATTCAAAAATACATTGATTATAAAGGAATTAGTGTATATAGACTGGAAGCAGAAGCCGGATTATCTAAAGGTTATTGGGGTAAAACAAAAAGTATATCCGCTGATATAGCAATGAAAATTAGTAGAGTATACGGTGACATATCCACCGAATGGCTTCTACGAGATAAAGGAGAAATGATTAAAAATAATACAGACTCGATCATAGAAAGAGAGTGGAAACCACTCGAAATTTCCGAATCTGCAATAAGCAAAACAAAACGAAAAGGAGCATTAATATACGACATAGACGCAACATGCGGGCTAAGTGGTAGAGACATAGAATTTACAGACGAAAAAGTGATAGGAAGTATAGACGCACCGGAAATCAACCCGGATTCAAAGATTATATTCGCCACGGGTGATAGTATGTTACCACTAATCGCTTCGGGCGACAGGGTAGTAATTAGAAAGATTGAGAGTTGGGATTATTTCAACTACGGACAGGTGTATTTAATCATAACGAACGAATACAGGCTTATAAAAAGAGTTCGTAGACATCCCAAGGATTCAGATAATTTAATCCTGCTTCGTAGTGAGAATCCAGACTATGACGATATAGATTTGCCGAAACGGGAAATTATTCATCTATTCATTGTGGAGAACATTTTATCAATCAAAAACATATTATAAATCACTAAAAACAAAACAACGTGAAGAAGCTACTACTTATCGCATTTCTAGCGATGTGTTCTATGTATTCCTTTGCTCAATTAACAGAGGGAAAGTATAAAATTCTATCTGTAAAGGGCTTTATGAACGAAAAAACGGTTTATGAGAACACATTTGCAGATAGTACAGCAATTGTAAGAGTTACTCCCCAATTAGTTAACATAGTAATCTCTGGATATTCTGCAAATACATACGCAATCGAAAAGCCGCAACTATTAGAAGGAAACTATCTATATACAGCAAAAGAGATTCAATCAAATTCAGATGCAAACTTGTTATTCCGTCGGGTAGACGAATACTCGCAACTAGATGGGGGATTGCTTATTATAAACCGATCTGAAAACTACGCTGATATATTCATAATATCTAAAGAATAATAACGTAAAACAAAACATCATGGAAGTAGTATTAATCTTAGTAGTTGCAGGCGTTGTGATTTTAGCTATAAAAATTGCAATGACAAGCCCCAAAGAATCATCTAATATCCAGAATCAACCGGATAAACCCAACACTCCAACACCGTCGGAAGAAATCGAATTTCCACCATCCGGATACTTTTACTATGAAATGGTAGGAATGTACTATCATGGAGTTACACCTAAAGATTTCGGTATATTCAAAGGCAAAGCAATAGCCGAAACAAACAACCCTAAAGATAAATTTGCAGTCGGTATATACAGAAACGGTGATAATAAGTTAGTTGGGTATATCCCCAAAGATTTTAGAGGAGTCAGTAACGAAAAGATTCATAAGGAAATTACAGAAAGCGGCGGTAGTCGGGAAGTGGTATTTAAAATAAGCGGAAGCGAAAAGAAGTGCTACGGAACGGTTTATATAAAAAATAGCTAATAATTCCCGCCCAATAAACAAACATTATCAACCATTAAATCGAACTAAACATGAAAAACTGGATTAAGTCATATTGGAGCAACTGTTTGTCGATCGCTGCGATTATATGTAGCGTTGTCGCTATTTGCGTTTCGTTACCATCTTCACCGGAATTAGGTATGGATTATATCGGAGTGATAATAGGTATTTTATCGCTTTTGGTGACCATGTTAATCGGTTGGCAGATTTGGAATGTGATTGCAATAGATAAGAAGATAGATGGTAAAGTAAAACAAACTAGCGATTCTTTAACGGAGAGTATCAATGTTACCAAAAAAGAAATGATAGAATACATTGAAAAAGCAAATGAAAAAAGCCAAACAGAAATAATGACGTCATTATTGTTCATACAAGGAGATAATTTTTTATTTAAGAGTCAATTTGAAAACGCTTTACTTCGTTATTTAGACGTCATATCTGATATAATAGAAAAACCATATATTGAGAACTATTCAGATGCAATAAACGCATGTATATTAAAGGCTAGAGAAGCTATGCGATCAGTTAATAACAATGAATTGAAAAGAGTATTGAAAGAGGAAAAGAAAGAATCCTATTTGAAAGCATTGTTAAAAATAGAAGGATATAAAGCAATAGATATAATAATATTTCTCCGTGGATTATAACATAATAACAATATGAATAACACAGAAATAATCGCAGAAGAAATTATAAAAATCACCTACGACAAAGGAGGTCTTATAAATGCTGATGATTTGACTGAGGATCAAAGAAAAGCTACTACCGACAACGCGGTTGATTACGTCATGCGATTTTATGGAACTTTCTCCGGCGACGGAAAAAACCGATATTATGGTTTAAATGAAAAAGGATTTGAATTAGGAAGACGCGGATTCTTTAGCGGAGAAGAAAAGGAGAGAAAAAGACAACGAACAGGCGTAAATATAGCTATAATAACAAGCATTGCATCTGCCATTATAGCTATAATTGCAATAGTCGCAGATTATTTGAAGTAGTTCAAATAGACGGGTATATAATTTTGTTTTCCTGTTTTGATATACTCTAAAAGGATTTCAGTAAGTTCAAATAAGTATATACTATCTGTATTTTGAAAGCCCATGGTTCGAGGCTGTTCTTTGTGAGTAATGATTTGAATAGCTTGCTTTAAGCAAAATGCTCTTAGTTCTTCATCTGTCATAATAGTACTTTTTCTATTAGCCGGATAAACTAGAAACAGATAGCTTAAATTCAAACAAATAATATTTGCTATTTCTGATTGATTGATTAACTTTGTACTGAAAACGTTCTTTGATAAAGATGAGATATTAAGAGGTGATATTTATAAGAAAGGGCATGAGTACCGTTTTTTAATGCAAATTCGGTGCAAATAGATTTTATAAATATCATAAGATATTAGTTATAAGCGTTTTATGTGGTGTAGAAAAACGCCTCTCACGCATGTAATACGAGTTCGATTCTCGTACCCACTACTATATGAATATCAGCCTCTTACCAATAAGTAAGAGGCTTTTTTTATTGCCCTATATCTATATCAAAGTATCGTTTTTTAGACATTATAAACGGGTATCTTCAAAAGAAAAAATGTCAATTGTAGTTCTAACTACATTCCCTCTTCTAATTTATATATCTCAAAGAAAGACTCCTTATCAATCCTTAGCCGAATTCTATCTTCCCGTTTCTGCCCTGCCAGATTCACGAATAAGTTGAAATATAGCTGGCTGAAAGAAAGGTTGGAACGATCATATTCTATATCGAACGTCCAGATTCTGCGGAAAGAGTCGAAATAGGCAAAAGATTGCTCCCCGCCTTTACACATGAAGACTTCCGGGAAAGATGTAGGTGGATACGGTTGGAATAAGCTCGCCAGTTGGGCATAAACAAAGTCGATCATCCATTCATCCCCCAACAAGGCCAATTCGCCTTTCAAGCGAAGTTTGACCGCATAAGCCGTAGTCACATCCGGCGAGGTATAGATAGGAACCTGGCTTTCTTCCGGATAATTGCCATCCTTATAGCCGAGACTCATCGTCAATCCCGACTTACCGATTCCATTAAACCCGTCGGCTACCTGACCATCAGCCAACTGATTTTTCAGATTCACCATAAACGTCAGTTTGCCGAGGGTAGGATCCCCCGGATATTGCGCTACCGTATCCAGCACATAATCTTCAGTATTATAACTCCGGGCAACCAATTCACCCTTTCCGTCTTCCATAGCCGGACCGCCATTCTCAACATCCACATTGCCTACCGGATAATATATAGCATCATTATCCCTCGTACAACCACAAAAACACAGCAGTAACACTGCCAATCCTATAATCTTATTCATTATCGTCTTACATCTTGATTTAGAGAACAAATATACATCTTTTTTGCAGCACACTTGATTTATGTCAACCGTTTTTAGTATTTTTGCACACATCAAGACAGAAAAGACATGGATACACTATTAAGAGATACCGTAAATGCCGTTGTAAACTCCCGTTTTCCCGAGATGAGTATAGAAGGAAGGCGGCAGATAGAAAGTATACTGATTCGTGAAGAATTCCCTAAAGGCGCCATCGCGCTGAATGAAGGAGAAGTAGCTCATGAAATCGTATTTGTCGGCAAAGGAATGCTCAGACAATACTACTATAAAAATGGGAAAGACGTCACCGAACATTTCTCCTATGAAGGTTGCATCGTCATGTGCATCGAGAGCTTTCTGAAGCAAGTGCCTACACGACTGATAGTAGAAACTCTGGAACCCTCCATAATCTATCTGTTCCCCCGGGACATGATACAGAAACTGGCAAGAGAGAACTGGGAAATCAATATGTTCTATCAGAAAATATTGGAATACTCCCTCATCGTATCACAGGTAAAAGCAGACTCCTGGCGCTTCGAATCCGCCCGCGAACGCTACAACCTCTTGCTCGAGACACACCCTGAAATCATCAAACGGGCTCCTTTGGCATACATAGCCTCATACCTGCTGATGACACCCGAAACATTAAGTCGCGTACGCTCCGGCGTTTTATAAAAACTGCCCTCAATAACGATAACAGAACTGCCCGTTATCGGCTTTTGCGGTATTCCTTGGGAGACATACCTGTATAATGCTTGAAATACTTCCCGAAGAACGACTGGTTCGCAAAGTTCAACCGGTCCGCAATCTCCTGTATATTCATACTTGAAGAATTCAGCAACGCTTTCGCTTCCAGAACTACAAATTCGTCAATCCACTCTCCCACGGTTTTTCCACTGACCTCTTTCACCACACCCGACAGATGCTTCGGTGTCAGACAAAGCTGATCCGCATAAAACCTCACACTACGCTCAGACTGGTAAGACTCAACCAAAGACTCATAAAAACGTTCGAAGATATACTCCTTTCTGCTCTTAGTTTTCGACGCAGCAGCCGCAGCAGGAGCGTGACTGTTAAAGATATTACAAAGTTCGAAGAAAAAGCCCTGCATCAATCCCATCACGGCTTCCTTGCGGTATGCACCCTCTTTGTCCCTCAGCCGTTTCCTCACAAATGCATGATACTCTTTCACCACTTCCTGCTCATGCGGAGTAAGACTAAAACACGGGTAATCCTTCAAATAAAAAAACAGCGAAAGCATATTCCCCGCTTTGGGCAATGTCTCCAATATATTCTTCGACACAGCAAAGAATATGCCCCTATAATTAGAGCTGAAGTATCGCCGTTCAATAATCTGATTCGGCAACGCCACCATCATCACCCCCGGAGACAGTTGATACTCGCGCAAACTGATATTTAAAGCCCCTTCTCCTTCCAGACAAAGCCCCACCGTCAACACTTCCATTTTACTGGGACCATCATATAAGGAAACAACGCTCTCCGTATCGAAGAGCGCTATATCATTATCAATAACATCAATGCAGTTTGAATCTAGATGCTTAGATTGAACCACCGAAGAAATACCAATCTTCGGAATACTTTGAATATCCATACTCTCTCTTTTTTACGACAAATATACCAGCAATAAATCAGACATACAAGTCAAGATAGGATATTACAGGACAAAACGACCATTTTTGGCTACTTATTGACCACCCCGAATAAATACTCCGAATCACGTTTGGCAGCAGGCACCGTCCACTCTTCCGGAACAAATTTCCACTGATTCAACGCTTTCGGGTCCATCACTCCCTTTTTCTCGATGTAATTCATCAGATAGAAACGAAGGTCCTTATCCGTAGAAAAAACGATGCGCTCCTTCAACTTCTCCTGAGGAATCCCCGACCCTTTCGTCAACAATTCTCCGCCGCCGTTGCCCCGGTAAGAGTTCAGCGCTACCCTGTAAATCTTATCCAAATGGAAAGGAGAACCATCCGCCATACTGACAATCGTCACCTTCTCCCCTTGCGGTTTCGTGACATCTACCGTATAAATAATGCCCGAAGCCGAATCAAAGTTAAAGCTGAAATTCTGGAAAGAAGCCCTGTCCTCTGCACCCTCACGACGTTTCTCCTTGAACCAGAGCAGATGGTCGTCCGGCGATTTCATTTGGTTAGTCCACATATAATACGACATTTCCAGGAAGTCCTTAATTTCCTTTCCCGACAATGTCATCACATACAACATATTCTCATACTTATATAAGTTGAACATATCGCTGACGTACACATCCCCCTTCTTTATCTCCGCGTCGAACGAAAGCGGAGCGGCAAAGGAAATCTCAGCCCCCGTGATGTCGAGCTGCAACGTATGTATCAAGTCGATAAAAGCAGAAGGACCGAAAAACGAAGGATGCGTAGAAATATCCTCGGTAAACGTGCCAATCTTCTTGGAAACGAACTTCTGCACCGCCTCATACTGCGGAGCGAAACGCTTCATAAAGTCCTCGCTGACACCATAATCCTTCGTAGCCGTCAGTACTCCCTGAATATCCTTGCCCACTACCTTGCCGTCTTTCATCCTGACAGTTACGTCAATATTGGACAAAACAACCCCATTGCTTGCCGGGTCGATAACCAGCACCGAATCTCCGGCAACATTCACCACTTTCTTACATTCACGGGCATGGTCGTGTCCCATCAACACCATATCAAAACCCGGTACATTCTTCGCCACATTCAAAGATGCATTCTCATTATATTTTCCCGACATCTTGAACGCTTCCTGTCCCGCATGGAACAGTCCGATTACCAAGTCCGGCTTTTCCGTTTCACGGATAATCTTCATCCACTTGCGTGCCGTCTCTTCCATATCGTCGAAACGCAACCCCTTCCACAGATTTTCAGAAAGCCATGCCGGGATAGCAGGCGTAATCATTCCAAGAACAACAATCTTCACACCGTCACGTTCCAGCACCTTATAAGGCGGAAGATGCGTCTTTCCCGTAGAAGTATCCATGATATTGGCACCCAATACAGGAAAGTCACAAGTACCAATCCAACGGTCGAATACCGCGCGTCCCGTTTCCACATCATGGTTACCCATGTTGCCGGCATCATACTTCATATAATTCATCATTTCCGCGCAAAGATGCGGAGACACGGTATCAATGTAATTATAATAATAAGCGGTAGGCTGCCCTTGCAGAATATCCCCGTTATCCAACAATATCAAGTTGCCCTTATACTGCTGCCGCTCTTTCTGCACAAACGAGTAGATGCGCGCCAGACTGCCTTTCCACTCCTGGCGGGTGATAAAATTGTAAGGATAATAATTGCCGTGCACGTCGCTTGTTTCTACAATCTTCAGCTTCACTACTTTTTCCTGCGCTGCCACCGACAGCACCAGGCATAGAAGCCAGAAATAAATCAATGTAATCCGTTTCATTCTTTTTCTATTTTTAGCGGATGCGAGAATACGAAGCGAGCCCCACCGGTATAGTCGGAATCAATCCATATAGCACCCTTCCATTTATAAACAATCAATTTGCAGATAGACAACCCCAGACCTGTTCCCTGAGCATATTCGTTCAGCTTCTCAAAACGTTCGAACACAAGTCCCTGCTTCTCTTTCGGGATGCCGCATCCCGTGTCCGTCACTGAGAAAACAGCCATTTGCTTCTCCTCATCTATCGAAAAGTCCAACGTAATCTTTCCTTTTTTCGTGAACTTATCAGCATTGGACATCAGGTTGATTATCACCTGCTGCATACGCTGCACGTCCGTCACCATTCGGTAAGTCTCAACCTCCGAAGTAAACAGGAACCGGTTGTCCGACGACTGCCGCGAGAAACTGACCGAAGCGACAACCTGCCTGCACAACTGCACCACGTCGCACTCTTCCCAAGTCAAAGTCACCCGGTTGGCTTCCAAGCGTGAAAGGTCGAGAATATCATTAATCAGACGAAGCAGCAAGTCCGAGTTCGTTTTGATAATCTGATAATAAGACTGCTGCTCCTCTTCCGTACAGTCGCCTACGGCAAGCACATCCGAGAATCCGACAATCGAATTCAACGGTGTCCGTATCTCATGGCTCATATTAGCCAGAAAAGCACTCTTCAGGCGATTGGACTCTTCCGCCCTGTCCTTCGCTGTGCGCAAATCCTTTTCCGACTTCAACAGTTCATCTTTCAGACGCTTGGTGCGGAAATAAAAGAAAAGAGAAATAAACAGCCCCAACGTCACTATCACAAACAAAGCACACGCCGACCATATCTGATACATATATTGCTGATAAAACGAAACCGGCTGATTGACAAGCTGCACATCGAAAGGCAACCCGTTCGGATTCACTCCCCACTCTTTGACCTTCCGGCTGTCCAGCACCGCCTTACTACCGATAATCTCCAGATGTTTCTCCACATCGCCCGCCTGATTATCCAGCCGGACGGATTCCATCGCCATTTCTCTTCCCACCTTCCGATAATCCGGCAACACGCCGCCGATAGCCCAATACCCCAGACTCACCGATGAAGGCGTAAACGCCGGAATAGTGGGAGTCGCTTCCATCATCGCATACGTGGCGTTCCGCATGAAATATCCCTCGTTCATATCCACCCGCCAAGTTCCCACCATAATCACCGTATTTTCCGGCAGATGCCTCAGTTCCTCGACAATAGTATAAATCGTATGTTTCCGCCCGTCCATCAGAATCAAGTCCAGATCGGGGAATTTCTTCATCTCCCTTCGCACCAATGCCTGCATGGTCACTCCGCCATAGGTATTGTCCGAGATAAAAGCGATATGCTTCGTCTTCGGATAAAACGCCTGAATCATGCGGATATTATCCTCTATATTATAATGGTTGATAAAGCCCGATTTCAGTTCGGGGATATTCAGATGGTCGTCAAAGATATCGACCGATTCGGGCATCCAGCTATCGAGGTCCGCCATCGCATCCTTCGGCAATATCACCACATTGCTGCTGACCAGGCTACACATCACAGGCACTTTCACCTGCATCGAATCCCTCTGCGACAAATAAGCCGCCCATGCTTCCTGTCCCAACAAAATAATCTGAGCCGGACGGCTCTCCCCCTTATATTTAGAAAGAATCTGCGTCATCATATCGCTCCACAAAGGAGACTCGGAGAAACTTTTGCAGTTCATGTTCTCGATGATAATATCCCGCTTTCCATCCAACTTCTTATACTCTTCCATATAATCTGAAATCGTCACCGAAGTCTGGTGCGCAGCCGGATTATAAGAACAGATAATCAGAATCGGATTCTTATCTTTAGAGACAGCAAAAACTTCCATTGACTGTAGAAGCCAAATGAAAAAGATAAAAAGATGCCCGGAATATCTTAGCATAATAATGCAGTTTTGATGTGTCAATTCATTTATTTAAACCGCAAATATAATAAAACTTGTCGGGTTTATGAGATTTATATGTATTTTTGTCGCTCATTCATTTTCAAAAAATTGTTTATGGAATTATTTCACAAAATGATTTCCGGACTACTGGGAATACCGGAAAAACAAATAAGCAGCACACTCCGCCTTTTGGGTGAAGGTGCTACGATTCCTTTTATCAGCCGCTACCGTAAAGAAGTTACGGGCGGGCTGGATGAAGTCCAGATAGAGCAAATCAAGGAACAACACGATAAGTTGTGCGACATAGCCAAACGGAAAGAGACGATTCTCAGCACCATCACCGAACAGGGAAAGCTGACCGCCGAACTGGAAAAACGTATCAACGACACCTGGAATCCGACGGAACTGGAAGACATCTATCTCCCCTACAAGCCCAAACGGAAGACACGTGCCGAAGCAGCCCGCCAGAAAGGACTGGAACCGCTTGCCACTATCCTGATGTTACAAAGAGAAAACAACCTCGACGCCCGTGCCGCATCTTTCGTGAAAGGTGAAGTGAAAGACGTGGAAGACGCTCTGAAAGGAGCCCGTGACATCATCGCCGAACAAGTAAACGAAGACGAACGTGCCCGTAATGCCGTACGTAACCAATTCGCCCGACAGGCCGAAATCAGCGCCAAAGTACTGAAAGGCAAAGAGGAAGAAGCCGCCAAGTACCGTGATTACTTCGACTTCTCCGAACCGCTGAAACGCTGCACTTCGCACCGCCTGCTGGCCATCCGCCGGGCAGAATCGGAAGGACTGCTGAAAGTCTCCATCACCCCGGACGACGAAGCGTGCATCGAACGCCTGGAACGCCAGTTCGTACGCGGCAACAACGAATGCAGCCGGCAAGTGAACGAAGCCACCATTGATGCTTACAAACGCCTGCTCAAACCTTCCATCGAAACAGAATTTGCCGCCCAATCGAAAGAGAAGGCGGACGATGAAGCCATCCGCGTATTCACCGAAAACCTTCGCCAACTACTTCTCGCAGCTCCCTTGGGACAAAAACGGGTGCTCGCCATCGACCCCGGATTCCGTACCGGATGCAAGGTCGTCTGTCTCGACGCACAAGGAAACCTGCTGCATAACGAAAATATCTACCCGCATCCGCCGGTCAACAAAACCAGTGAGGCGGCAGCAAAACTCCGCAAGATGGTCGAAGCCTATCAGATAGAAGCCATCTCTATCGGCAACGGAACGGCAAGCCGCGAAACGGAAGACTTCATCAGCCGCCAAAGTTTCGACCGCCAGATTCCCGTATTTGTAGTCAGCGAGCAGGGAGCTTCCATCTATTCGGCTTCCAAAATCGCCCGCGACGAATTTCCCGAATATGACGTGACGGTCAGAGGAGCTGTTTCCATCGGACGCCGACTGATGGACCCGTTGGCGGAATTAGTGAAAATAGACCCAAAATCCATCGGAGTCGGTCAGTACCAGCACGATGTAGACCAGGCGAAACTGAAGAAAGCGCTCGACCAGACCGTAGAGAACTGCGTGAACCTCGTCGGAGTCAACCTGAACACGGCAAGCAGCCATCTGCTGACCTATATTTCCGGTTTAGGCCCGCAACTGGCGCAAAATATCGTCAACTACCGGGCAGAAAACGGCGCCTTCGGCTCACGTAAGGAATTGATGAAAGTCCCGCGCATGGGCGCAAAAGCCTTCGAGCAGTGTGCAGGATTCTTACGTATCCCCGGAGCAAAGAACCCGCTGGACAACACAGCCGTGCATCCCGAAAGCTACCACATCGTAGAGCAGATGGCAAAAGACCTGAAATGTACCGTCGACGAACTAATAGCCGACAAGGAACTTCGCCAGAAGATTAACATCTCCGACTATATCACTCCCACCGTCGGTCTGCCTACCTTACAGGATATCCTGCAAGAGCTTGACAAACCGGGACGTGACCCGCGTAAAGCTATCAAGGTATTCGAATTTGACAAGAACGTGCGCACCATAGCCGATTTGCGCGAAGGCATGATTCTTCCGGGCATTGTCGGCAATATCACCAATTTCGGCGCTTTCGTCGATATAGGAATCAAGGAGAACGGACTCGTGCATCTCTCCCAGCTAGCCGAACGGTTCATCTCCGACCCGACGGACGTTGTATCCATCCATCAGCAAGTCATGGTGAGAGTGATGAACGTAGATACCGACCGGAAACGGATTCAACTCAGCATGATCGGGGTACCGCAAGACTGATTGCCTCTCTCTTCTCTCCCCACCAGACTATCAGAATCGTTAATACAATCATAAGTACTGTGCAAATGAGCGAGCCTTCAAACCCGAAGGCTCCGCCATTCAGCACATTTTCTTCGGGCATATGCAATTTCAGCATCGTAGACATGAAATCGTTTCCGCTCACCTGGTAGCCCAAAATCGGGCCTTGTATCCAGTTCCAGAAAAGATGCAGTGAAATGGGGAAACAAAGATTCCGGGTATATAAATAGGATGCCCCCAACAACATACCTGCCAACACAAGATTTATCATCGGCAGGAAGTCTATCTCCGGATTAAAGATATGCAGGAATGCGAACAACGCCGCCGAAATGAACTGCGACAGAAATTTATTTAAACGAGTATGCAGCAGATGCCCCAGAATATACCCGCGCATCAGAATCTCTTCAAACAGCGCGACTAACAGAAAAAACAGCAACGCCCCCAGTAAATCCAACGGTTTGAACTGAAACCCGGTCACTTCCACTTCTCCCATGACCAGAGACAACCCGAAACCTACCAGATACAGCAAAGCAGCTATCAGAAATCCATACCACAACCCTTTGGCGTGCCCCTTGACGGACAATCCCAAATCGGAGAACGGACGCCGCTCCAACCGGAGCATAATGACAGCAGCAGTAAGAACAGCCAGCAGCATACTGCCTTCCAGCAGAATATATCCCACCATCCCCGGATGACGTGCTTCCACACCAAGCACCAACGACAAGAACCCTTGAGCCAATATACCATACAATCCCATAAATACCAAAAACACCACAATAAACAGTGGGATGCATACCCATACAGGGAGTCTCTTAGGCTCTTTCTTCTCTACGATGTTGTCTGCCGTCATTTTTACAATTTGTTAATCCGGCTACAAAATTAGATATAAAACATAAAAAAACATCATGTAATCTCTATTTTTCCTATATTTGTCAGAACAAATCCGCAAAATTATGAAATTTAAACTACTATTGATAAGCTTCTTATTGGCTGCCAACTCATTAGGGGCCACAGCGCAAGTGAGTAAAACGTATTATGTAAGCAAACCGGGAACACTGATTTCCATGATGACTGAGGACGAAGCAAATGCCGTCACCCACCTCACCCTTACCGGGAAATTGAATGCCGAAGACTTCAGACACCTGCGTGATGAGTTCGACAACCTGAAAGTGCTGGATATTTCGAATGCCGAAATAAAGATGTACAGCGGGAAATCGGGAACCTATCCCAACGGCAAGTTCTACATTTATATGCCGAACTTTATCCCTGCCTATGCTTTCTCCAGCGTAGTGGACGGAGTGACCAAAGGCAAACAAACTTTAGAAAAAGTAATCCTCTCCGAAAAGACCAAGAATATCGAAGACGCCGCTTTCAAAGGCTGCGAGAATCTGAAAATATGCCAGATTCGCAAAAAGACAGCTCCCAACCTGTTGCCGGAAGCATTAGCAGACAGCGTTACCGCTATCTTCGTCCCGCTGGGCAGCAGCGACGCTTACCGCTACAAGGACAGATGGCAGAACTTTGCTTTCATCGAAGGTGAACCGGTAGAAGCTACTTTGCAAGTAGGACTTATGGGCAAACTAGAAGAAGAGATTCTGAAAGCAGGTCTTCAACCCCGCGACATCAACTTCCTGACCGTTGAAGGTAAACTGGACAATGCCGATTTCAAACTAATCCGCGATTATATGCCGAATCTGGTATCGGTCGATATTTCCAAAACAAATGCAACGGCTATCCCCGATTTTACTTTCGCGCAAAAGAAGTATCTGCTGAATATGAAATTGCCTCATAATCTGAAGTCTATCGGACAGCGCGTGTTCAGCAACTGCGGTCGCCTGTGCGGTACTTTGGAACTGCCGGCTAGTGTGACAGCTATTGAGTTCGGGGCATTTATGGGATGCGACAACCTGCGTTATGTGTTGGCTACGGGAGACAAGATTACAACGCTGGGCGATAGTTTGTTTGGAGACGGTGTGCCGAGCAAGTTGGTTTATAAGAAATAAGAAGAAAAGAATTGCCCTGATATCGGTTGAGTTTAATCAGCCTATATCAGGGCAAATAATCTCTTTAAAACGTTCCAATTACCGCATCATCAGGCTCAAAAAACATAATATAATAAATAGGAATATAAGTAACTCCGCTTTTCTGATAAACCTTCTGCTCATTAGACAGGACAAACGCCTGGTGAATATTATATGTTTCTACTTTCAAGAACTTAGTGAGCGCACTATGAACAGTGTAGTCTTTGCCTGATTTGATTTCCAAAGGTATCACACTAAGATTATCAGCATCATCTATCAAGAAATCGACTTCTCCATTATTTTTATTATCATAGTAATACAAATTAAATCCATGTGCACGCAACTCTTGAGCAACAACCGTTTCATAAACCGAACCTAGATTTATGCTTTGTACGTCCTGCATAATAGCCTGTATATTATTCTTAAAGAACAAACCCGTGAGTAACCCCACATCATTCAAATAGAGTTTGAGCAAGTTCTTGCCACAGTTCTCCACTAAGGGATAACTGGGAGCACTGATAGCTTTCACTTCCAGAACTACTCCGGCAGAGATGAGATAATCAAATTCTTCCTCATAATCTGCCATTCGCTTACCTTTCTTCCCTTCAATATCTTTTGCCACCATACGTTTTTTCTTGTTCTCCAAATTGGATGGAACCAAGCTATACACACGCTGTATCTTCAATTTTGCATGGTCTTTTTCATACTTTGAAGCATCTACGCCATAAAGGGTGAGAATATCTTCCTGTATTTTACGGATAGCCATCACATTCTTCTCTTCAACAAATGTCTTCACAGCATCAGGCAATCCGCCTACAATCAAATATTTCTTGAATAAGTCGAGCATTTTAGCATGTAGAGAATCAGGTAAGGACTGGCTTTGCAGAAACTGAGTCCTCATAGTGGAAATAGCAAGTTCACCTATACCATTGGCAATGATAAACTCTTCAAAATCCATAGGATACATGTGTTTAATCTCAATACTTCCTAAAGGAATAGAAGATGTATTTTTCAATGTTACACCTAATAATGAACCACTCGCTATATAGGTAAATCGGTTGTCCGCCTTCAAGAACTTCAACAAGGTGAGCAGATGGTCATAAGCCTGAATCTCATCAATAAAAACAAGCGTATCCATACGCTCTTTCATCCTGTCACCCGCCACTACACTCAATGCCAGGTAGAAATCATTCACAGTCTTGGCATCCGCAAAGATTCTATCTCCCAACTTATCCTCTTCCATGTTTACCTCTATATAGTTCTTATAGAGTTTCTGTCCGGCATGACGGATAATAAAAGACTTACCTATCTGCCGTGCCCCATCGACGATCAATACTTTGTTAGAGTCCGTCTGCAAATAGTTCTCGATATAACTTTCAATCTTACGATATAGCATATTACACTTTTCTATAATTTATCAGGCCACAAATATACACTTTTCGAATAATATTAAGACTGATAAAATACACTTTTCATATAAATATAACTATTTCATGGCATACTTTTCGGCTAATTATAGAAAACCAAAAGAATTACCCTGATATAAACTGGTCATAAGTCGTTCGGCTCTTTTTATTTCTTCGGGTGGGGTCTTTTGCGTCTTTTTCTGAAAGCCACTTAACAGAACCACCAACTTATTACATTCGAGCAAACTAAAAAAGGCTTATTTTATACAAATACAAACATTTAATATTCATATCCCCCCTGACATAAGGTTGATGTATAAGATGGACAACCTTCGTCTTTCATATGTTCTTATTAGAAAAAAATAGCTATCACATTAGGATTCTGCTTCCCCCATCCTTCATTTTCCCATCTTTTTTTCAATTCGAGAGACATTAAGATAGTTAGTTCTTGAATATTATTCTCATTGTCAGTTTGCGGGTCGAAGTATAAAATATTAAGTTTGTTACAATCTCGCATATCCAATTCTTTGATTCGATTGTTTCTGCAATCTATATGTATCATCTCTGTACATTCTCTAAGTTTTAAATTCTGAATTTGATTGTTTGAGCAACAAAGTATCCCTAAATTAGCACATCCACTTGCATTAATGGTTTTCAAATAATTATTTGAGCAATAAAACTGGCGAAGGTTTCGTAGATAACTAACATCAAGAGATGTCAATCGGTTGCCGTTACAAGATAATCGAGTGAGACTGACCAGATTATTAATACCTGTCAGACTTATGCATTGTACCTCATCAAGATTTAAAGATTTAATCTCCCCCAGGGCTCTTAATGTAGTTTCGTCGTTCAAGTCGATATGTCCATTTTCTGTAATAGGAATATCATAATGATCATGAAGATAAGTAATAAATATCGGGTCATCAAATTCTTCCCATTCACTCTCGGATTTGCATGAGACAAGACAGAATATTATTAACCCTGCTATAAAAAGTTTGTGTGCCATAGTATAATAGTATATTAGTTAAACTCAACATTCTTATTTTACTATCAATCAAGAGGGTATATTGCAGTGTTGAGTGCTTTCTATCCTGGAGATTAGTTTTGTATCGTAAAGGTAGAATAAATTTATTGGATAATAACACTTTTTATTCAAAATCTGAGAAATATATTTCAAAGGATAAGTATGAACCCTGATATAAGTTGTTTTTAGTTCAACTTATATCAGGGTGGATAACTGCTACTTTAATAAAGAATGTATCCATTCACGAGGTATACCGATAAAGTGGTCATAGCCTACAATATGATTATTAAATGCGACAACAATTATAAAAATAATTGCTGCAATAAGTATCATCCATGATCCTATTTTTGCTACCCATCCGGTGAAGTCTTTATCATAATATTCTTGTTTTTTCTTCCTTTCAATATGGGTGTTCTTAGTCGTCCATTTTTTCTTTCTTTTCCTCATAAATATATTAATGTTGAATAATTGTCGGCAAAACCCGTCTTACTGTTACTCCAGGCTGAAATCTTTCGGGATGAATATAAAATTCAGTCTGTATAATTTCTTTTGGAGATAAGCCGAGTCTATCTTGTATGACTTGTTTACGTTCGGCAAGCATTTCAATAATTTCTATCATTGATTTACCTGTAAAATCGACTTCTCCCAATTCCTTTTCGATATCTCTTGCTTCTGCTTCATACTCAAGCTGTTGCATAGCCAATCGAGGGTCATCAATTACTATCTCTGTACTGTTTTGAACGACGCCATTTTCTCCATAACGTACAGTACTAACGAGACTAATCAGCAATTCTTTGAAATCCTTATAGCTATTTACAAGATCTATGCCGCCAGAGATTTTCATTCCCCACTCATTATTATTACTCATCTGCACCTCATTTCCCCCAGGAGTATTGACTGTTTGTAAAAGAATAGGTGGTTCCATTGCTACTATTTGCCTTGTTCCTTTCCCACGATAAGACACAGAAGTCTTTTGCGTATAAGACTGCGGTCTCACACCTCTTGGATAAAATGCATAAGGATTAGGTCTGCCCGCATTCCTATATCCTCTTCTTACAGGTGGTCTTGTAGGTCTTGGTTGATTCCCATCCGGATCGACATGTTTAATTGGGTTATCCAAACAATAATTGTATGCACTTAATGAAGGAAACTTTTCAGCCGAAGGATCTACTACATGTCATCTTCCTATCGCTGCATCATACATTCTTGCTCCGTAATCATGCCAATCCAACCCGTTCTTTCTGTCTAGTTCCTTACCATTATATTTATAGTCCTGAACTGAACCAAAAGAAGAAGCCATCAACCCACCGAACGGATAGTAATGATTCACCTCTTCCACTAGCCCGTTTTGGTCAATAACTACACGATTGTTTCCTTGATGATCTTGTAAGAAGTAATGATAGACAGTATCCGAAAGAGTGATGTATCCTTGTCCGGTCAACAACTTGTCAAGCATTCCATTTTCATAGATCGCATTGTCACAGTAGTTGGTGGTAGTCGTGTTTCCATCTATTATGTGTGTAGTACGAAGTTTTGTTCCGTTTGCATCATAAAGATAAGAAATGCTATTCCCATCCTCAAACTGTATCCGACTGGGTAAATTTAAACAATTATACTGAATACCAGTAATCTTTTTGTTTAAATCTTGTGTTAAATTACCATTGGCATCATAAGAGTATTCCACATCATGCTTTGCCCCGTCTTTGAAATCGAAGCCATTGGCACACACCGAACTCACAGAGTTGTCATTTACAACTTGCAATTGATTACCATTATAAGACAAAGACAAATCATCAATCAAGCCATATACAGAAGAAGCGGTCTGTCCGTATCGTTTCAAACCAAGGATATTTCCCATCTTGTCATATGCCGTCACCTGCTCATTAAACCGGTTTGAGTTATCGGTCAAAGAAGCTCCTTCACCGTAAACGGCGTCTTTCAATCGTGAAAGGCCATCGTAGGAGAATTTATAACCATATGTTGTCAATGTATCCGTCTGCCAGGTCATGCTGCTGACATCACCGTTGTAGCAAGGAGTACCCGTACCATCCGTATAGTGAAGCGACTGTTTAAAAACGGGGCTGTCGATAGCCGTCAACCAATCACGAATGTTGTAGCAGTTGGTAGTGGTCAGAGAATCTTTTCCGTTGATGCGGGTAAGCCTTTTCATTCTGCCGATTTCATCGAAAGAGTAGAGGAAGCCGATGGTATCGTTTCCACATACATGATTCTCACGGGTCAGCCTTCCCGAATGGTCATAAGTGTAGTTCTTGCTTAAAGCGATATCACCACCATATTCTTCACAAACAGCAGTAGGATTTCCGCTAAAGTTAAAGAAAGACTTTTTCACCAAAGTAATGCCGTTCAAAGTAGTATGGCGTGACTGGATTAAATTTCGGTTGTAATCGTAATAATAACAACCGTATAATTCTTCACCGCTTTCCAGCGTGCGGGTCATGCTTCCGGTAAGCAAGCCTTTGCAATGCAGATTGGAATTGTCTGCATATTGCTTGCCGTAATTCTCATCCTCCACATAGTCCAGCGAAGCATTGAAGCCTGGCAAATACCCTTTAAAATCATATGCATCATAATAATTCGCTTTCAGAACTTCAAGGCTGTCCGGATTGATTCCCGACGGATAATGAAGCACGTAGCCGTAGAGAGCCGAAGTGTTTTCCGGTTCAAAACTGGCGTATACGTTTAATGCGTCATAATGAGAGGCGTTTAATGTTCCGTGATAGATACCCGATAATACAGACCGTTCCGACAAGTCTGAAAGTTGGAAACTCCATTCATCACGTTTCCTTTGATTGCCGTCGCGGGTGAAAAGCAAGCGGTCAGTGGTGTCATAGATCATTTCCTGCCAGTCACAGCCCGGAAGCTTCTTTGCGATGCAGCGGTTGCGATAGTCGTAACAATACTGATAGGCGTATTTATCTAACATAGTCCGGCAAGCTTCGCCATCCGGTAGTTCTCCCGTCTGAAGAAGTGACGAGAAATTATCGGTAGCTACGGGCGGCAGGACGAAGCACAAGTTACCGTAGTCGTCATACACATGGTAGGTGTCCAGTGTATCATTATCAGCGATGTTTCGGTTTAAAATGACATGTCCTTGCTTGTCGGTGAAGCTGTAGGCCGTATGTCCGTCTTCATCTTCCGCCGACTCTGTTTTTAGTTCATAGGCAGGATATGTGCCATGCTGTAGGAGCCGGGGAAGCTCCCTTGCTCCCCCGCTGCTCAACCATAGGCAATGGTCGTCGGATGTGTTGACACGGTAATCATGCTTGATGCCGTGTCCGGAAGTTTGCCATTTTTCTCCGGGGCCGTATTCTTCCTTTATGAGGTTTAATGACGAACCGTCATAAACAGTAGAGTTACAGGCATAGTTATCACCATATAGTTTGCCGGCATTCGAAATGAAGTCTTCCGGTTGCATCCATACTCCCGATGTGTTCCCGGCACGCTCGGCAGGTAGCCATTGGCGACTGTCACGTCCCAGTTCGTCATATTCGCGATACGTTATCAAATCCTTTCTCACAGGCGAGGCTTTATATTCAATCTCCTGAACAGGTCTTCCCAAATGGTCGTAATATCGAATCTGATGCCGGGCTTTGCTCAAGTAGGAGAAATTGGCTACGGAGTCACTGCCGATAGTCGGGGCAATCGTTTGAATGTAGTTTCGGGTGGCGGAAGGAATATAACTTTCCGGCTGCTCGGGGATTTCAGGTTCAGGTTCAGGTTTTGGTTCCGGATCAGGTTCTGGCGTTGGTTCAGGTTCCGGATCGGGCTCCGGATGGATGAACCCATTTAAAACTAAAGCTCCGTCAAGTCCTTCTCCCCCTTCGCAAAACAGATAATATATGCCCGGTTCAAGGTCGCAGTACAGTTCAGTACTATACATACGGAAGGGAGCCTTCATTATCACCTCTTTTCTTTCATTAAGCAAGGTCATGAAAACCCGACTTTTCTCGGGTCGAGATGAATAATAAACATAGAAATGACACCATGAGCTCATTTCCAAATTGAAAGAATAGAAAATGTCTTTTTCCTTTTCGCCGTATGTATCAGCCAGTTGAGATATATCGGTGCTGATATAGATAGATCCGTTTTTGTCTATTGGAATAGGATTATCTATCGTATTGCCCATCTGATCCGCCACAGTGATTCTTATGTTCGCATTGCAGTATCCGTCTTCCACAGGAACGCTTACCATATATTTGCCGGGAGCCAATACCTGTTGTGTTATCTTACTTTCTACGCTTTGCGCTATCATCCCGCCTTTTTCATCCTTCAAAATCAGTGTGCTGCTTCCGGTTTCATATGCTTCTATGTCAATGGTCATATTACATTCCACGGAAAGTTGATAGTATAATGTTCGTTTTCCCCGATATGCTGCATTCCAATTGGAAATCACCGACTGATATAACGGAATCACTATCGGAGCATTCTGTGAAGCCGACGCAGCTTGCGCATAAATATTTGTTTTTAGTTCCGGCAGACAGTCCGAATGGAGCTTTTCTCCTTTTCTTGTTCCGGTCAGTTTGTAGTATCCCGCCGGTAATGACATACAAACGAATGCTTGTGCATCTGTCAGATTCAATGTATCCCCTCTTACTTTGCCTGCGGCATCAGTGCTGGCCCATAAACTGGCGGTGCGTTTAGCGCGACTATAATCATGAGCTTCCGTTATCAAAGCATAAGCTGTCCCTTCTTCCGCCCTCTTCCATAAACAAAGAGAAGTGCTATCTGCCAAAGTTCCGGCATGATTGACCGTCACTACCATCGGATACTCCAAGTGGAAAAGGTATTCTGTTGAAGCATCATTGGTTTCTATATGGTTTTCGTATATATAACGCAGTTCTTTGAGGTCTGTTTCTTCTGCCGAAGTTGTGCTTGCCGCCAACAGAAAGGCAAATGCCAGTATCAATCTTGAAAATGTTGTTTTCATGTTTCGGATAGATATTTATTCATTAATAATATGGTAATTGTTCAGTTGAAGAATCTCTTGCTTGCCGTTTTCACCGGTACGATAAGATTTTATAAGCCGTCCCTTTGCGTCATAATCATAATAAGTGGTTTTTCCATCGGGAGTGGTTTCGCTGCTTATCCCCGCATACGGATGATAAGTATAGGTAGTCACCTCTGCTTTAGGCAAACGTGCTTGCAGATCTGCAACAGATGAATCGGAAGAATATAGCTGGGACAAACTCTCAGGAGTCTTGCCCAACGCACTCCCCACTTCGCTATAAGTCGCATTTTTTATCTGTGCCACCGGATGTTTTCCGTAGTATCCCCACAGATAAATGATATGCTCCGAATGATTGGTCACTATCTCTGTCGGATTGCCATAAACGTCACGGTGAAGGTATTCTTTCATGTTTTGAACCTTTCCGCTTCCGTCAAAAGAGGTGACAACTTGTGGCACGTACCACCTATCCGAAGCGTTGGCAGACTGACAGACACTGTAACTGACGGTGTCTCGCTTCAGCAAGATATTCTTGTCCGAACCGGTCATGCGGTGGGAATATTCGGAAGGAAGTACTTGTATGCCATAGCCGGTATTTCGATGAATACGGGTATAGCTATCTACAAGCGAGTCTCCGTCACTTTTTAAAACGGAGTGGCGAGATAAATATCCGTCTTTGTCATATTCATACCATTCCGGTGTTCGCAGGGCTTTGATATCGTTGTCCGGCATATAGCGTGAAGTCGTCTTTTTCAGTAATGCATACTCGTAAAAGGGCTCGTTGATGATGTGACTATACAACCCTGTTTTCAGGCCAAAATGAGGCGCCGGTGTATAGATTCGGAGCGCACCTTTATCTCTATTCAGATAGTTGTATTCGTACTCTGTCCGTGCCACCAGTTTCTTTTCGTCATTATAAAAACTCTCTTTCTGAACTTTGCCGTATTTCAGGGAGACATCGACGGTTGGATGTGCCAATAGATTGCGATTATAAAGCTTTATGTCTTCGTATTTGAATGTATCATCAGGATCGAGACCGAAAATATTCGGAGCAGTGACATATGAAAAATCATCCTCGTAGTTGTTGATACTTGCCAGGTTGTGTACAAATTCCGTAGTTTTATAAGGGTGCTTCTCAGACAAGTCTTTAGCAGCAGGATCCACATAGTGTTCCGTTACCTCCGGATAGCGAATATGTACCGATGGGTAAGGAATATCGGTAATTCCCTCACTGTCTAAACTGATGTAGCTAATTACATTCTCTCCTTTCCTATTGATTAAATGGGCAAGATATCTATAATAGGGCATGTATGTAAGTTCTCCCATACACGCAGTGTAACCGTAGGTATAAATGACCTTTTTCACAGCTTTGTTTTGCTCGTAATGGGTAACGGATTTCACACGTGCTCCACCTGCAGGTGCGTCTTGCACCCCATCCGGATACTCCGATTTGATGTAGTAACTACTGTTAAATGACGGTCGGGGGACGATGGAATACCGGTGCGGTTCATATTCGAAACGGGTATAGCCTCCGGTAGGGTACGTCATCTCCTGTAAGAGGGTGTAGTCATAGCATTCTCCTGTGGCATCCCGGTCGTTGCTAGTAATGATGTAATCCTGATCGAAAAGTGTACCCGGTTTCATGCGGGGGATGATACCCGAGTTGTTTTGCAATCCTCTCCAGAATCCCCAATGGTCAATGTTGTAAGTCAGCGGAGTCGGCGGAGAGACAATGCCGGCAACTTTATATTGAAAATCATATCTCCCTTCATTGTTTTTCACGCTGCGGAGAAACATCCGGTCGCCAAACTCATAGGTATAAGATAATTGAGCTTTCTCCGAATAAGACCGGCACGAGAGATTCACTTCGTCCAATTTGACTCCGCAGGTATATGGAAAGCTTTCCTGAGTCAAGCTTCCCCTCCCATAGTCCGTGTACTTTTCACGGGCAGAATAAGTGAAGCTTATTTCGCAATCTGTTGTTGATATACGGTCAATCAAAGCCACTTTGGTGAGTGCGTAACTTCTGGGAAGTTCCGGTTCAAAAGCCTGGTTTTCATCAAAGTTATGTGGCGCACTTCGATAAGATTGGCTCTTCGACATGCCCGACAGTGAATATTGCAGAGCTGTTCTTTTTATCTCGGAAATTGGCTTTTCGTATAAAGTGCTCAGCATCTCCGGCTTTTTATGATATTCTTGATTAATATCATCCTTATATTTAATAGTTAGTTTCCGTCCGTTGGGAGCCTGTATCTCTGTCAGATAATAAGCGCTGATTTCATTCCGGCTATATTGAGGCTGGATGTTTACAGAGGAAATATGATCTTTCCAAGCGAGTGCATTGTATTCCAGTGAAGAATATCCTCCTCCACCGAAAGTATAGATATATCCGTCATCGGTCATGATGCGTATCCGGGTTTCCCGGGACGTGGTAGAATCAAATATCGCCATATCGCTCAGGTCTACTTTGTATTTACCGCCATTGTTGCCTGACACGCTCACGCTACCGTCAAAATTAACCATAAACTTGCCGGAATGTTTGCCTACAGAAAAATAGAATATGTCTGCCGATACTTCAACGTCCTTCGTTCCGGGAATGAAAGGCAAGCAAGATACATCATCTTTATAAGCAGCATATTTATAGGGATTTGTGCGATAGTTCTGCGACATTTCGTCGCGATTGAACTGATGTTTTCCCAGCATATTGAGAAAGCCGTTGGCATATTGGTAATTCGACGGTCCTGCATCGCCCGCTATGGGTATCAACCCCCAGTTGATGTCGTCCGGCACGCCATTCACTTTTCGATAGACGACTCCTCCTACGTTCAACATCCAGTTCCGCCCCACGTAGTTGTCTTGTTCTCTCGGTCGGAAACCGGCCGAACTGTACGAAAGAGATACGGGACATTCAAAATCCTGGTCATTCCAACTGACTAAGGGAATTTCCAAGCTTATCCCTCCCGTGTTTAAATCTACCGGTAGGTTATCATGACGTTTTATAGCTGCCAGTTGGGGAGATTGTACAGACGGATCGTGTGTGGAAGCAGGAATAAACGCTGGTACATTATCTTGCGCACATATCGGCATAGCCAATAGAAGGAGACATATCAAAGAGCCTCCTAATTGTAAGATTGCTTTTCTTTTCATTGTTTTGCCATCTTTGGTTGAATAATAAAATTGTATAAATAGAATAAAATAAGAAAGCGGGAAACGATAGACTGTCTCCCGCCCTGTTCATGAACTTTCTTTTTACAGATTCATCGCATTACCGCCCAGCGCACCGAGCACTGCCGAAGCCACCGCGATAACTACCTTCAAAATAGTATCCCAAAGGGAACTTTTCATTGCCATAATTTTACACACCTCCTTTCCGACTCTTTAAATGATTAGTTACTCTTGTTCTTTGTTACCCTTTTTCTTTGGTTACTTTTTCCCTTAGTTACTCTTTTCCTGAAAACTCGTCTTTCACCTCAAAGCACGGGCACGCCTTGATCCACTCTTCCGGTTCGATTTCCCCGTTTCCGTTGCGGTCCGGCGAGAGGTCGCGATGACCACATACGCGGCAGCCGGGAAGTTTCTCAAGCAGCAGATTCACTAGTTGCCACAGCGAAGACCATTGAGCCGGTGTCCGCGTGTCCGCCGGACATCCCCGGCAGTCCAGACCACCTTCGTAGCAGATGCCTATCGAGTGAGCATTGAAACCTCGGGCGTGTGCCCCGATGCGGTCTACCGGACGGGTGAGGTGGACTGTCCCATCCTTGCGGATGTAGTAGTGATAGCCCGTGCCGTTGAATCCGCGGCGGCGGTGCATCGTTTCCAAGTCATCCGGGGTAAGCGAACGGTCCTCGCGCGTGGCGGAACAGTGAATCACAATCAAATCAATCTTTCTCATAGCATAACTAAATGTTAATTGTCTACTGCCAGTCGGCAATTACTTATGCTGCCGGATCCGGATCGGGAGTTTCACCGCCATCGTCTCCGCCGCCACCGGGATTCTCACTGCCACCGTCGTCGGGGTTGCCCTCACCCTCGGTTTTCTTTTTCTTGGGCGCGTCGAGGTCGAGAAACTCGATTTTCTCATCGGCACGGGTAGATGCCAGGTTGGGACGGACACTGCTCGAAGGACGGAAGTTGATATTCACGGCCTTGATGTTCTTCATCGTGCACTTGTCCTTCGTGTCCGCTCCCAATGTGGTGGCGGAAAGGCTGAATACACCGAAATCACGAATATTGACGGATTTGCCGTCGAACAGTGCCGCACGCATCGCTTCTACGAGATTGGTCAGCACACTCTGGATATCGCCCAGCGACAAGGAACTTTTGTCCTTCATGGTGTAAGCGAGTTTATCCAGGTCTACACTCTGTCCCTGCGTCACAAGTTGCGGGTGAAACTTCACCACCCCGTCAACCTTTCTCGGGTCTTTACGACCCATTCTTTTAAATGGTATTGCCATGATAATTTTTTTAAATTAAAAATTGAGAATTAAAAATTGAAAAATAAATGTTACAGATTGCGGTTGTCGCAATGGGTATCGGGAGAGATGAACGAGCTCTGTTTCTTTCTCTTTCGATACCTCAAAGGTACTATATTACAGTGGGGTGAAATGACGTACTTTGTCTCCGTTTGTCCTACTTTGATTCAGTTTCATTCAGAGTGTATTTACTTTAATCCGGATTGATTTTATTTTACTTATACTGTTGGCTGTCCGGGGGATTTTTCGTATATTTGGAATACGATAAAATCAATTTTCCGAAGATATGAAAGCAGAAAAGGAAGAACCGGCAGAAGAGCCGTTTGTCATACGACCGTATTTGAAGTCGGAACTGGCACATCTATACAATCCTTATGTACCGTTGGTGTATGCCATGCGGAAAATGAGGGAGTGGATCAGAAATAACAAGGAACTGTATGACGCAATGTATAGCGGCGGCGAAGGTAAGAATGACCACGCTTACAGCGCAAGGCAAGTGCGGCTCATCGTGAAGTATCTGGATGAGCCGTGAATTTCTTTATAGTGGATTTTGATGGACCATAATGAAAAAAAATCGGTTATAATGAAAATGAAATTAGCTATAATGAAATCGAGATTAGCTATAATGAAATCCGGATTAGCTATAATGAAAAAAAGATTTGCTATAATGATATTCCAGCCCATACATGGCAATCTAAAATAAGCTGACTATAGCTTTTCTTATATAATAATGTACGCATCCGCACGCGTACGGAATATGTTCTTTTTTTATTAGCGCACGCATACATTAGAATCTGGTGGTGGTGATACCACCTCTAGTTTTAATGTGCGTGCGCTTTGTATAAAAAACATATATAATAAGAAGAAAAATACAGAAAAATATCGGGAAACACGGCTTCAATAAGTTTTTTCCTAAAAAATCTTTATTCAACAGAGAGGAAGTACTATATTTGCGTCTTTTTATAAATAATTATTAATTCATAAAAACAATTCAAATTATGGAAAAAGAAACATTTTTGTGTTTGAATTTCAAGTAACAAACGAACACGTCCAGCAGTTGGATCTCTACAACAAGAGCGATTTGCCCGAGTCGGAAAAAGCCGGCATAAGACTGCTGAAGTACTTCAGAAAGCACAAAAAAGAAGTTTTCCCGAACGAACGAAACGAATATCTTACACCATTCGTGAAGTTCTTCGACGACAACACACTCCTGTCGGAAAAAACTCACCCGCGCACCATCGCCCAAATGGCTATGCAGATGGCTGACTTCCGCATATCAAATGCCAAAGAGGGGTATCTGTCAGAATCTCAGCTTAGTAGATGTGTACAGAAACTGCGCATAACTCTTTATGGAGAATAAGAAAACTCTATTTACTCCACACTACAATTTATAGCCTCTTTTCGGGATGGAAAATGTTTTTTTCCGTTCCAAAAAGAGGCTGTATCTTTACCGACGAAAACAAATGCTGCTACATCTAAAATCCAAAGTCACACGACGTACTTTCCTTTTTTCTGCAACAGACACATGTTAATAAAAAGAATTTTATAACTCATTAATTAATTATCATTATGAATCAATTTTATGTAACCTGCTATCGCGGGTATTCCAAAGTTATCGGACAGGTTGAACTCTGCAAATTCTTTGAACAGATAGGCAGTAGTATGTATCATCAGAAAATCGAACAAATAGAGACAGCTCTCAGCGAAGGCAATTTGGCGAAAGCCGACAGCATAAAACGCCAATTACCTTACTTCACCCTGACTGCCAATTACTCTGCCTGCCGTCTGCCCCACAGCCTTTCGACCTATAACGACCTGCCGGTACTGGACTTCGACGAAATGCCGGCGGAAGACATTCCCCGCCTACGCCTTCTTGCCGAGAACGATCCTGACACGATAGGCTGCGCGCTTAGTCCGCGCCGCCACGGGCTGAAACTGCTCGTCTACCTGAAAACAGAAGAGGCGGTGCGCCTGCGTGCGGAACTTGAGGCAAAGGATACAGTGACATATGCCGAACTGGAACATTATCACAAACGAATGTTTGAACTGACTTCCCGCTATTACGCCCGGCTGCTGGACAGCAAAGTAGACCCCAGCGGCAGCGACCTGAGCCGAGGCATGTATGCCACTTATGACCCGGATGTGTTCTTTTCCGAAGAACGGTTGGCAGGCGTCACCGCGCTAAACGTCACTGTCCAACTGCCATTGCCGGAAGAATCAACCCCCTCAAAGCGGAAAAAGGCGCTGCGGAAAACTCAGGAAGACGCAAGCCTCCCCGGCACGAACGACGCAAACCGCCCGGATATTTCCGACATTGACCCCGTGTCACAAATGGAATTCCGGAAAGCGGTGGAATATACGAAACGGAAGTTCCACTTTGAACGCAACAGCCGTGACTGTTTCATCTACTGCCTGGGCAACCAATGCTACACCCGCCACATCGCCGAAGAAGATGCCGTACGCATGACGCTGCACGATTTCGGCAGTGAGCCGGATTTTGACGCTGAATCTCCGCTGCGCAACTCCTATCTCTACACCAGCAAGACTGACGCCAACGAAGAGGAACAAAAGAAGCCGCTCGTGCAGAAAGTGGTCGATTTCCTGCGGGAACATTACGAATTCCGTCGCAACACGATTCTGGACAGTGTGGAATTCCGTCCTTTTGCCGGCTCAGCCGCTCCCCTTCCCTTCGTGGCGATGCGTGGCAAGGACTTCAATTCCATCTACACGCATCTGCAATTGTCGTCTGTCTACTGCTCGTTGCCGATGCTGAAAGCTGTGATTGACTCAAGCCTCACGCCTGATGTCAATCCGTTTGCCGACTACTTCTCTTCCCTGCCCCCTTGGGACGGTGTGACGGATTACATCGGGCAACTCGCCGCCAGGGTGCAAGCCGAAGACCAGCCGTTCTGGGAAAGCAGCTTCCGCCGATGGCTGGTGGGACTGGTGGCATGTGCGCTGGATGATGAAGTGCAGAATCAGGAAATGCTGGTATTTCACAGTAAGCAAGGGGTAGGAAAAAGTACTTTCATCCGTAATTTGTTGCCGCCCGAGCTGCGCACGTATTACCGCAACGGTAGAATCAATCCGGACAACAAAGACCATATGCTGATGTTGTCCACTTGCCTCATTATCAACCTGGAAGAGTTTGACGGAATACTCGCCAACCAATTGGCAGACTTGAAACGTATCATCGTGCAGGACAAGATAACCGAGCGCAAAGTGTACGATTTGCAATCGAGTACGTTTATCCGCCACGCGTCGTTCGTGGCAAGTACCAACAATCCGTACTGTGTGCAGGAGTTTGGCGAAAGCCGCCGTATCCTGCTGAGTATCGTCAACAGTATCGACTATAGCAGTCCGGTCAATCACCAGGGGATTTATTCACAGGCTTTGGCCCTTTACCGGCAAGGTTTCCAATACTGGTATGAAGGGGACGAGATTACGAGCCTGAATAGCAGAAACGAGAATTTCCGTCTGAAAGAACCGGTTGAAGAGAATCTGTTCTTCTATTTCCGTGCGGCGAAAGGAAAGGATATTAACGCTAAATGGTATTCCGCATCCTCTCTACTATCAATAATAAGCCTGAACGGACGCATCCAGTCAAACCGGCAAACACAGCAAATGCTCGTCGCCGTACTCAACGGCAATAAATTCCGGACAAGACAAACCAAAGACGGAGTGACGGAATATTGGGTAGTGGAATATTCACAGGAAGAACGCACGGAAAATTCAATACGCCCGCAACTGCCGGTTCAGAAGGGGTTGGAGTTGTAATTTTCCCGTAAGAGGGCAGTTTTTTACGAAATGGCGGATAAACGGATAAATAGGTGACGTAAAAACAATCACACTCATCCGTTTTTCCGTATATTTGCTTCGATATGAACGATGAATAAAGAAAGGAATCGCAATATGCTGAAGCAAATACCATACGGATTGACGGACTTCGGACGCATCCAGAAAGAAAACTATTATTATGTGGATAAGACGATGTTTATCGAAAAGATAGAAATGCAACCGTCTTACCTGTTTCTGATTCGTCCCCGGCGTTTCGGGAAAAGTCTCACGCTGGCTATGCTGGAAGCCTATTATGATGTCCGGTATGCCGACCAGTTCGACGAATTGTTCGGCAATCTGTATATCGGGAAGCATCCTACGCCGATACATAACCAGTTTCTCATCATGAGATTTAATTTCTCCGAGGTGAGCTCGAATATCAATGAGGTGGAAGAATCTTTCCGGTTGCATTGTTGCGGGAAACTCAGACATTTTCTGCAAAAGTACGAGCATATATTGGGAAAGGAAATCTGGGATGTGCTGAATGCGGAGACACTCGAAGAACCGGGAGCATTGCTGTCCGCTATCAATTCGTACGCTACTCTCAAGGGAGACATCAAGATTTATCTCCTGATTGATGAATATGATAATTTTACGAATACTATTCTTTCAACTTACGGCACGGACCTTTACCGGAAAGCGACGCATGGCGAAGGATATATCCGGAGTTACAGTGGGGATGAATGTGTGGCGGAAGCCCGTGAGAAAGGAGGACTGAAACTGATAACTGTTGTGTGGCGCAGTTGGGAACTGGCGCTGACGGAAGAAGTAGATGTATAAGGAGACTTATCACACGAGAAGTATAGGGAAACTTATCACATGAGATGTATAGGGAAACTTATCACATGAAATGTGTGAGTGGGGCTTATCAATAAAAATCAGGCACGGATTGCTAAATAAAAACTAAGGCGCGGATTACGCGGATTTCACGGCAGCCAATCATTTGTGATTGACAAAAGCCGTGTTATCCGCGTAATCCGCGCCTTAGTTTTATGGCTATGGCTAAGCGTTGGCGTGATTATTTATCACCGTACATTTTCGCTCTCAGTTCCTTGATGTGGTCTGACGTGATATATTCGTCATATTCCATCATTTTGTCGATGATGCCGTTCGGAGTCAGTTCGATGATGCGGTTGGCAACGGTCTGGATAAATTCGTGGTCATGGGAAGAGAAAAGGATATTCCCCTTGTACGTCTTCAGGTTGTTGTTGAATGCCTGGATAGATTCCAAGTCCAAGTGGTTGGTAGGAGTATCCAGAATCAGACAGTTGGCGTTGCGGAGCTGCATGCGGGCAATCATACAACGCATCTTCTCGCCACCGGAGAGCACGCTTACTTTCTTCAGCACTTCTTCGCCGGAGAACAGCATACGGCCGAGGAAGCCTTTCATATACACTTCGTTGCCTTCGCCGAACTGGCTGAGCCAGTCTACGAGGTTGAGGTCGGTGTTGAAGAAGTCGGTGTTGTCCAAGGGAAGATAAGCGGTGGTGATGGTCACACCCCAGTTGAAGGTTCCGGCATCCGGCTTCATGTTTCCGTTGATGATTTCGAAGAAGGCGGTCATGGCACGCGGGTTGCGTGAGAGGAATACGATTTTGTCGCCTTTCTCTACGTTGAAGTTGACGTCGTTGAAGAGCACTACGCCTTCTTCCGTCTTCTTGCTCAGTCCGGAAACTTCCAGAATCTGGTTGCCCGGTTCGCGTTCGGGGGTGAAGATGATGCCCGGATATTTGCGTGAGGAGGGTTTGATTTCTTCCACGTTCAGTTTCTCCAACATCTTCTTGCGGCTGGTGGTCTGCTTGCTCTTCGCTACGTTGGCGCTGAAACGGCGGATGAACTCTTCCAGTTCTTTCTTCTTCTCTTCAGCCTTCGCCTTCTGGTTCTGCTGCTGGCGGAGTGCCAACTGGCTTGATTCGTACCAGAAGCTGTAGTTGCCGGCAAACATGTTGATTTTTCCATAGTCGATGTCTACGGTATGCGTACACACGGAGTCGAGGAAGTGACGGTCGTGGCTCACCACGAGCACGGTGTGCTCGAAGTTGGAGAGATATTCTTCCAGCCAGGTCACTGTTTCCATATCGAGGTCATTGGTAGGCTCGTCCAGCAGCAGGTTGTCCGGGTTTCCGTACAGGGCTTGCGCCAACATCACGCGCACTTTTTCCTTACCGCTCAGTTCGCCCATCAATGTATAATGCTTGTCTTCCTTAATGCCCAGTCCGCTCAGCAGCATGGCTGCGTCACTTTCCGCATTCCATCCGTCCAGCTCGGCAAATCTTTCTTCGAGTTCGGATACTTTCAGTCCGTCTTCGTCTGTGAAATCTTCTTTGGCATACAATACTTCGCGTTGCTTCATAATGTCCCACAACACGGTATGCCCCATCATTACGGTATCCATTACGGTAAAAGCGTCCCACTTGAAGTGGTCCTGGCTCAATACGGAGAGACGTTCGCCCGGTCCCAGGGCAATCGAACCGGTAGTGGGGTCCAAGTCCCCGTATATCGTACGGAGGAATGTAGATTTTCCCGCACCGTTCGCACCGATAATACCATAGCAATTACCACTCGTAAACTTCAGGTTTACGTCATTAAACAACACTCTTTTACCAAACTGAACCGATACGTTTGAAACTGTAATCATCTTCTTTATTTACTATTTTGCAAGTTACTATTTACTATTTTACAAGTTACTATTTACTGTTTTAGCGTGCAAAGGTAGGCAATTTATATGAATTATGAGCTATCCGGTATGTGCCAATCTGACATAAAAGTGTTACCTTTGCAGCGTTTTTGGCAAAAATGCCAACTTGGCAAAGTTTTTGCAGGCAAAATCAATGACATCCGGTCAGTCCGGTATGTTTATAGACGGTATCTTACCCAGATAACGTATGTTTTTAAATAGTAAATAGTAACTTGTAAAATAGTAAATACCAAGATGAATCCGAAAGAAAAAAAGGTGAAGGAAGAAGAGATGAATGTGGAAGACATTCTGAATAATGGTGCGGAAGACCAGCCGCAGAACGAACAGGCTGAGGACGCGGCTCCGCTGACGCATGAGGAAGAGCTTGAGCAGGAGTTGGAAAAGGCTCAGGAGACGATTGAGGAGCAGAAGGACAAGTATCTGCGCCTGTCTGCCGAGTTTGACAATTACCGCAAGCGTACCTTGAAGGAGAAAGCCGAGCTGATTCTGAACGGTGGCGAAAAGAGCCTGAGCAGTATTCTTCCGGTAGTGGACGACTTCGAACGTGCCATCAAGACGATGGAGACGGCAACGGACGTGAATGCCGTAAAAGAGGGTATCGAGCTGATTTACAATAAATTCCTGGCTGTATTGGCACAAAACGGG
The DNA here is from genome assembly GCF_902491285.1 of uncultured Bacteroides sp. GTDB lineage: Bacteria > Bacteroidota > Bacteroidia > Bacteroidales > Bacteroidaceae > Bacteroides. Next base: position 63,055 of record NZ_CABUHK010000019.1, read on the forward strand.
GTGAAGGTCATCGAGACGAAAGACCAACCGTTGGATACGGATTTTCACGAAGCCATCGCAGTAATCCCTGCACCGTCGGAAGCACAGAAAGGCAAGATTCTGGATTGTGTGCAGACGGGATATACATTGAACGACAAGGTGCTGCGGCACGCTAAAGTAGTGGTAGGGGAATAAGATTAATTTGTAATTGGCAAAGAAGCATGGCAGAAAAAAGAGATTATTACGAAGTACTGGAAGTGGCGAAGACTGCCACAGTAGAAGAGATAAAGAAGGCTTACCGCAAGAAGGCGATCCAGTATCACCCTGACAAGAATCCGGGAGATAAAGAGGCGGAAGAGAAGTTTAAAGAGGCAGCCGAGGCTTACGATGTATTGAGCAATCCGGATAAGCGTTCGCGGTATGACCAGTTCGGTCATGCGGGTGTGAGCGGTGCGGCAGGCAATGGCGGGCCGTTCGGCGGTTTCGGTGGCGAAGGTATGTCGATGGATGATATTTTCTCTATGTTCGGCGATATTTTCGGTGGCCGTGGCGGCGGATTCGGCGGCGGATTCAGCGGTTTTGGCGGATTCGGCGGCGGTGGCGGCTCGCAGCAGCGCCGGTATCGCGGCAGTGACCTTCGCGTGAAAGTGAAGCTGACTTTGAAGGAAATCTCCGAAGGGGTGGAAAAGAAGTTCAAGCTCAAGAAATATGTGCCGTGCGATCATTGCCATGGTTCGGGTGCCGAAGGGGACGGCGGTTCGGAGACGTGTCCTACCTGTAAGGGCAGCGGCTCGGTGATTCGCAACCAGCAGACGATTCTGGGCACCATGCAGACGCGTGTCACTTGCTCTACTTGTAATGGTGAGGGTAAGATTATCAAGAACAAGTGTAAGAAGTGCGGTGGCGACGGAATCATTTACGGTGAAGAAGTGGTGACGGTGAAGATTCCTGCCGGTGTGGCAGAGGGTATGCAGCTTTCGATGGGCGGCAAGGGTAATGCCGGAAAACACAATGGTGTGTCGGGCGATTTGCTGATTCTTGTAGAGGAAGAACCGCATCAGGACTTAATCCGCGACGAGAATGACTTGATTTACAACTTGCTGTTGAGTTTCCCGACGGCTGCATTGGGCGGCGCTGTGGAGATTCCGACGATTGACGGCAAGGTGAAAGTGAAGATTGATGCGGGTACTCAGCCGGGTAAAGTGCTTCGCCTTCGCGGAAAGGGGTTGCCGAACGTAAATGGATATGGAACGGGGGACTTGCTCGTGAATATCAGTATTTATGTGCCGGAAGCTCTCAACAAGGAGGAAAAGGCTACGCTGGAGAAGATGGATGCTTCGGACAACTTCAAGCCGAACACTTCGGTGAAGGAGAAGATTTTCAAGAAGTTCAAGAGTTTCTTCGATTGATTTTTTGCTGTTATATTATATAGAAGGTATAAGTGAGCTGTAATCTTTTTTGCGGCTCACTTATACTTTATATTCATTTATACTTTAATTATAAGGTAAGATGAAATGAGGGGATGAATTAAATTATTTGAAAAAATGGCGGAACCTTTTAAGAACATGTACAACGAGCAGTTTTTCGATAGATTTACGAAAGACTTGAAACTCGTTATCAACGATTTTGATGCCCGCGAGTTTGTGTCCCGGATAATGGACGATGAATGGGAAAACAGAGAATTAAAACAACGTTGCAGACATATTACGACTGTTCTGAAAGAGTTTTTGCCGACTGATTACAAAGATGCAATCGCCAAAATACTCGAACTGTTGGATTATGTAAAAAGTACGTATCCTGACTTTTCGGTCATAGACGATGAGAAGTTCGGGTTGACACTGGAATATGGGGCGATTCTGGATAATTATGTCGAACAATATGGGTTGGACGACTACGAGACTTCTATCAGAGCGATAGAGAAAATCACTCAGTTCACCAGTTGCGAATTTGCTGTCCATCCTTTTATTATTAAATATCCGGACGAGATGATGAAGCAAATGCTGCTCTGGTCCAAGCACGAACATTGGGGAGTGAGACGGCTTGCGTCAGAGGGTTGCCGCCCGCGCCTTCCCTGGGCAATGGCGTTACCGAACTTGAAAGAGAATCCTGCGCCAATCATTCCTATTCTGGAAAATCTCAAAAATGACCCGTCAAGGTTTGTACGATTGAGCGTTGCCAATAATCTGAATGATATTGCGAAAGATAATCCCGAAACGGTGATTGATTTGGTAAAAAAATGGCGGGGAGAGTCGAAAGAAGTAGACTGGATTATTAAACACGGCTGTCGGACTCTCTTGAAACAAGGTAATCCGGAAATGATGGAGTTGTTCGGCTTTGACTCTGTTATAGAAAATATCAGTATTGATAATTTCCAAATCCCAACGCCCAAAGTGAAAGTCGGAGATTCGCTGGAGTTCAGTTTTAAGCTGCTGAATCATAACGATAAAAAAGTCAGGATACGACTTGAATATGGCATCTATTACCAAAAAGCGAATGGAACGTTGACGAAAAAAGTGCATAAAATCAGCGAAAAAGAATATGCCGCGGATTCTGTTACACAAATAACTAGACGACACTCTTTTCGGGTAGTCACAACGAGGAAGTTACACCTCGGACTGCACCAAATTGCTGTAATAATCAACGGAAATGAATTTGAAAAGTATAGTTTCGAGTTGGTGGATTGAATGAATCAGATGAGGTATAATGATTCTTTAAAGGAGTGACACTCCCCCTATAAATAATAAAACGCTCCATGAATGTTTGGTAACACATGGGGCGTTTACTATAAATTTCACTTATTACAATAAGTTGATAGCTGACAGTTCTTTAGATAAAGCCTGGATACCTTTTTGGATTTTTTCCAGTTGTTGCCTGCGGGGTTTATGTACTCCGGCAGCGTAATGCCACAACTGACGTTCATTGATTCCCGTAATCCGGCTTAATGCAGCTTTGGTAAAGATGTTGCTATAATAGTTTATAAAAGTAGCAGCATCAATTTTGAATTTTAATTCGAATTCTCCGGACAATACTTCGCAAGGATTAGAATTATCTTCCAGATACAATTCAATCGCTTCTTTCATATTCTCCTCAATCTCCCTCATGTCATTGCCAACAGTGATAACCGGAGCACCTTCAATATAAGCACTCAAGTTCTTTCCTGCGTGTTCCACAATTACTTCTACTGTTTTCATATCAATCTCCTATATTAAATTACAGAGAACTCACAAATATAGTAATAATATGAATATAAATTAAAGAAGTATTCATTATTTCACTATGAATATCACTTAGTATCCCGGATTCTGCTCCAAATTCGTATTCATCACCCGTATCTTCTCCGGAATAGGAAACACGGTTGTATAGCCGCTTGCTTCATCCGGTAATTGCGGGCGGCTGCTGTACGCTCTTGTAAACTTTCCGAAGCGAATCAAGTCTTGACGTCTCCAACCTTCCCAGGCCAGTTCAAGCTGGCGTTCGGCAAGTATGTTTTCTAAGGTAGCGGAACGGGGAGTAGCGTTCACACGATTGCGAACTTCGTTCAGTTCATTATCGCCGTTTTCGCCGTTTCGTACTTTGGCTTCGCTTTTCATTAGTAAGGCATCAGCGTAACGGAAGAGGACGATGTCGTTTTCCATCAGTTTACCGTCTTTGGTGGCGGTCGGGTCTACTTCGTACTTTTTCATGCGGGCGCCTGCTGTTTGTTCGTAAGGGGTGTCGGTGATGTCCAGGGCTACGTTCCAGGGGAGATATTCCAGGACAGTACCGTTGTCTAGTTTTATGATGTTGCCTTTGAGGTCACGCACGATACCGGCGAAGTAACAGATGTCGAAGCGGGGGTCTTGGGTTGTCGTTTCGTAGCCGAAGGTTTCGAGAGCTTCAATCGTTGCGCTGGGGCCGTTCTCGCCGCTTAAGCCGTAGGCTTTGGCGTGGTTATAGTGGCGGGAACGGAAAAGGTATTGCATTTGATTGGTGTATAAGGTTTTGTTCATCGGGATGGTGAAGATGTTCTCTATCGACGGTTCGTTGAAGACGGAGAAGTTTGTTTCGTATTTCGGTTCCAGTTTATAGCCGAGGGATTTTAGTTGGTCGCAGTAGTAAATGGTTGTTTCCCAGGCGTTGAGTTCGTTGCCGTTTACGGTGAATTTGATGTTCTTTCCGTCCGGGCGTTGGGTGTCCGTCCAGTCGTTGTCGGTGTAGACTTCGGCGTTCAGGGCTAGTTTGGCTAGCAGGAAAGTGACTACGGGACGGGTGATACGACCGTAATAAGGGCCGGATTGGTTGCTGTGCACGTCACTGAGTAAAGGCTCGGCTTCCTGCAATTCGTGGAAGATAAATTCAAAGACGGTTTTGCGGTCGCTTTGGAGTACGTCTTTCATGGCTACGGAAGAAGATTGCACCAAGGGGATGCGGGCGAATAAGTCCATTAGGTAGTAATAGTACATGGCACGCATGGCTTGCACTTCGGCACGGTAGGCGGGGAGTTCCGCGTCGGAGTGGGTTTCGCTGAATTTATCTATTATTTCTAGTGATTTGTTGCTGAGCATTACGACTTTGTAGAGGTATTCCCAGGTGGCTTGGATGGCGTCGTTTTCGATTCCCCAGTCGTGCAGGTAGAGCCCTTGCCAGAAGCCGCCGTCGTACCAGTCGCCGCCACGTGTAGGGATGATGGCTTCGTCGGTGGTGAAGGTGTTCAGGTCGTAGACTCCCCTACCCGTTCCTTGCAGGCCTTGGCTGTCGCTGTAACCACCGACATAGGTGTAGAGTGAGGCTACGGCATTGAGATATACGTCGGACAGTTTGTTGTAAACGTCACCGGCGGGAAGTTTGTCCTTTGGATTTTCTTCCAGGAATTTATCGCATGAAAAGAGAGTCATACACATAATAAGAATAAGTCCTGTTATTCTTGTAAGTCCTGTAATTCTTATTATTGACGGCTGTTTAATCTTCTTTGAACATTGTTCCATCTTCTTTGAGCGCTGTTCCGTTACTTCGGAGAATTGCTCTATATTTTTCAACTGTTTTTTCATCATGTCGTCCTCTGTTTTTAGAAGTTAATACTTAATCCCAGTATGTAGGTGCGGGCTAACGGGTAGCCGCGTTTGTCGTCCACGCCTAAAGTTGAGTTTACGGTGGAGCTGTTAATCATGGGCGAGAGTCCCGAATAGCCGGAGATGGTCGCTAGGTTGTTGACGGTGAACGCCAGGCGCAGGGAACGAACGTACTTTTGGAGTTTCTGCACTTTCTCTATGGGGACGTTCCAACCCAGGGTCACGTAGTCGAAGTTGACGTAATCTCCCTTTTCCAGCCAGTAATCCGTGGCGGTCTGGTCTTTAATGTTCTGCTTCGGGGCTGCTTTCATGACGTTGTAGTCGGGGAAGATATTCATGTTCATGTAAGTCAGGGAAGTTCCGTTGTAGATTTTATGGCCGAAGGCTCCGTTAATCTGGACGGAGAGGTCGAAACGTTTGTAGCGGAAGCTGATGTTGGAACCGAGAATCGTTTTCGGGACGGCTTGCCCGGCTACGTAACGGTCTTCGCCGTCTTCAAGGCTGACACCACCACCGTTCAGGTCGGCGATGCCGTAGGTGTATCCGCCGTTGCCGTCGGATTCCAATCCTGTGCTGTGGGGAAGGTAGAAGACACCTAACGGTTGGCCTACCATTTGGTAGACGATGTGGTTGTATCCACCGTGGAAGCCGGCGCCGTCAAGACTGGCAAGGCTTTTGTATTCGGGGGCGGAAATCATTTCGCCGTTGTACATACCGCTCAGGGAGAGCAGTTTATTGCGTTGGAAGGTGATGTTGGCGTTGATGTTCAGTTCCATGTCCCGGGTTTTCAGAGGGGTGATGCCGATGGCGATTTCAGTACCCCAGTTGCGCATGGAGCCGATGTTTGCCAACAGGGTGTTGTAGGTGAATGGCGGCACGCTGACATTGTAGAGGTAGAGCATATCGGTGGTGCGGGAGTTGTAATAGTTGGCGGAAAGCAATAGGCGGTTGCCGAACAGGGCTACGTCGATGCCGGTGTTGAAGGTATGCTTTACTTCCCATTTCAGGTCGGGGTTGGTGTTTCGCAAGTCGCCCAGGGAGACGATGGCGGAGTTTCCTACGGGGACGACGCCGTTCGGCTTGACGAGGTTCAGCGTGGTGTAGGAATCAATTCCGCTTTGGTTGCCTGCAAGGCCGTAGCCGATACGGAATTTCAGGTTATCTACCACAGGGAGCTGTTTCATGAATTTCTCTTCACTAATCACCCAGGCGGCGGATGCGGAAGGGAAAAATCCCCATTTATGATTAGCGCCGAATTTTGAGGATGCGTCGGTACGGGCGTTGAGGGTGAGTATATAGCGGTCAGCGTAGGTGTAGTTGAAGCGTCCCATGAAGGAAGCAAGGCGGGGTTGCTCGTAGTAGGAGTTTGTACCTTCCCATAGGCGGAGCGCGCCTGCTTGCAGGTTGTTGTAGCCGAATTTGTCGGTGCTGAAGTTGGTTACTGTGGTGTAGTATCCGGTGTAAGTTTCTTTCTGGAGTTCGGCAAGGGCGAGGGCGTCGAAGAAATGTTTTTTCCAGTGCTTCTTGTAGGTCAGCATCATATTGCCTAACAGTGATTCACGTTTTTTGGTTCCTTTGTAGGCTTGCCCGTTTGCCCAGACAGATGTGGGGAGATATTGGGAGTTCTCGACGATGTTGTAGGTGTAGGCGCCGAAAAGTGTGAATTTCAGTTCCTTCATCAGATTGAATGTCAGGCGGGCGTGGGTGCTGATATGCGAGGTGGCGTCATCGTCCTGCACTTCCATCCATGCCAGTGGATTGGTGATTTGGCTGGCGGTGGTGATGCCGTCCCAAGAGTTGGTGACGGGGTCTTTATGGTTGGGATAGGTGGGGTTGAAGGTGGCTGCCGAGTAGAATGTTTTTTGATAATCCACCAGGTTATGGTTCTTGAGGATGGAGCCGAACATTCCCAGTTCGCAGTTCAGGAAACCGTCGAACATCCGCTGGTTCATGTTCATGCTTGAGGTGAAGTTCTTCATGTCTTCATTCAGGATGACTCCCTGACGATCCATGAAACCGAGGGAGACACGATAGTTGGACTCACTGGAACCACCGTAGAAGGCGACGTGGTGGTTCTGCTGTATGCCGGTTTGTTCGATTTCTTTTTGGAAGTTGGTGTTGTATCCTTTGTCGAGGATGGAGATGCCACGTTCCGAGGCCACCTGGCGGAATTCGTTGCCGGAGAGCATTTTCAGATTTTTGTAGACGGTGGAGATGCCGAAGCTGCCGTTGTAGGCTACTTGCGTCTTGCCTTGCATCCCTTTTTTCGTGGTGACTTCTATCACACCGGAAGCACCGCGCGAACCGTACTGGGCGGTTTCGGAAGCGTCTTTCAGAATGGTGAAGCTCTCGATGTCGGTGGGGTAAATAGAGGTCAGCATACTGAGGTCGCCGAATACTCCGTCGACGATAATCAGCGGGTCGTTGCCACTGGTGAGAGAGGTGGTTCCCCGTAGGCGCACGGCGTCGAGGGCGGCGGGTCCGTTCGTTGCCCGCTGGATGGTCAGACCGGGGACACGACCGCGAATCGCTTCCAAGGGATTCGTTATCTGGTCTTTGTTCATCTGCCTTTCCGTGATTTTCTCTACGGAGCCGGAGATGGTTTTCAGACTTCCGGTGGCGTATCCTACCGTAATTAAGGAATCTATGGGAACAGTTATAGGAATCTTCTGCGCAAACAGGCTGCTGCAAGAGGTTATCAGAAGAAGACCGAGAAAAGTTAGTTTACCGTGTCGTCGTACCATACTGATTAGTTTTTTAAGGTAATATTATAATATATAACAATAAAAGAGGGGATCTGGTTGAGTAGACTCCCTCTTTTATTCAGAAATGGTATGGACATGAAGAGAAATCCGTGCCTGAATATCTATTTCACGATTATCTCGTCAGTAAATATCCAGCCGCCGAACTCTTTTCCGGCTTGTGCCTGATAGCGTACATATCTTCCTTGCGCGTTTCCTTCCCAAGAGATGTCCGTAAATTTAATAGGGACTTCCTTGGTCACTTCAAAGGTCTGATGTTTCAACTCGGTGAAGTTGATTCCGTCGTCGGAGATAGAAATCGTGACAGATGCGGGCAGGAATACTTCTGCGCCTATCACTTGCATAAAGGCGGCGGTAACGGAATGGATGGAAGTAGCAGCTTCCATGTCAATGGTTACGTCCAGGCGGTTCTTAGAGATAAACCCTTGCCATGCACCGTCACCGTAAGTCCAGTCGCCACGTATGCCGTCCGTCAATGTGACGTCACCTTTCGCCGCATAAGAAGAATTGTAGGGAGCGTTGTAAATCACTTTCTTTCCCCGAGCCAGATGCGTAACGGGTTGAGCGGATTCAGGACGGCTTCCGATTTCTTTCTTCAAATCGAAAGGGTTATAACCTTTCGCCTGCAAGTCTGCCACCGCTTTCAGCGCACGGGCATGGAAGTCCGGCCATGATTTACGTTCGGGAGCCGACCATGCCACTTCCGCCAACGCCAATGTACGGGGATACAGCATATATTCCACGTGTTCGGGAGTCGGGATATATTCGGTAAAAAGATTAACTTGCGCACCATACACGAGTTTTGCCTGCTCCGCCGACAATGAAGCGGCGACCGGATTGTAAGAATAAACTTTTTCCAACGGCAGGTATCCGCCGATGGCTTCCGGCTGGGAGTACGGAGCATCCTGATAACTGTCCAGATAACAGTGGCTTCCCGGTGTCATGACAGCCCGGTGACCGGAAGTAACAGCGGCAATGCCGCCTTCTTCGCCGCGCCATGACATGACTGTCGCATTAGGAGCCAGACCGCCTTTAAGTATCTCGTCCCAACCCAGCAAACGACGGCCGCGGGCATTCAGAAACTTTTCTATCCGGTGAATCAGGTAGCTTTGCAGTTCGTCTACATGAGAGAGATGTTCGTCTTTCATTCTCTTCTGGCACTTCGGGCAGGTTTTCCATGCTGCCATGCCGGCTTCGTCACCGCCTATATGAATGTATTCGGAAGGGAAAAGTTCGATGACTTCGGTCAGTACATTCTCAAGGAAAGTGAATGTCTCTTCGTTTCCGACACAGAAGTCCGCGTTCTTATAAGGTTCGCCCGCACAAGAGAGTTGCGGATAAGCTGCCAGCACTTCTTCCGAGTGGGCAGGCATTTCAATCTCCGGAATAACCGTGATAAAATGCTGACGGGCATATTCTACGATTTCACGGATATCATCTTGGGTGTAGTAGCCACCGGAAGCTCCGGGTTCGTCGTAACGAAGGTATTTGCGGTCGCCATTCCACCATTTCTTCCAGTTGGCATCGGTACGCCAGGCTGCAAATTCTGTCAACAGAGGGTATTTCTTGATTTCAATCCGCCAGCCTGCGGCATCCGTGAGGTGCAGGTGCAGACGATTGATTTTATAAAATGCCAGTGCGTCTATCTGTTTCTTCACAAATTCCTTGGTAAAGAAATGGCGGGATACGTCGAGCATCAATCCGCGATAAGCGAAGCGGGGCGTATCCTGCACTTCAACCGCAGGAACAGTGGTGCCCGCGCCCGAAGAAGCCGATAGCTGCAAGAGCGTCTGAATCCCGTAGAAGAGCCCGGCTCCTGAAGTTGCCTGAATCAATATCCGTTCCGGAGTGACGGACAGCGTATAGCTTTCAGAAGTGGGCAACTGCTCACTCTTTTCCGTTATCAATAGGGAAAGGACTTGACGGGTATCTTTCTTTTTCCCTTTCTTGAGATGAACCGGCAATGCTTGCTGCAGGCAATTCTCCAGAAGCTGCGCTTCTCCACCTTGTAGGTTTGTATAAAGTTTTGTTTTCTCCGAGAGTAAAAAAGAGCCCGTCCCCTGCTCCATCTTCAACGGGACAGGAATGACGGACTGTGCTTTAAGGGAATGTGCGGTCAAGCACATTCCCAATACCCATAAGAAAAGACAAACTTTAGTGCATCTGTTTCTTATATTCATTAATCTATCGTGATTTCGTCTACAAACAAGAATGCCGGACTGTCTTTGCCACCATGCCATGCCGGTATTTTACTTTCAGACAGGGCAACCACTTTCACGTATTGAGTTTTTACCGGGCTGAATGACAGTTTATGTTCGTAGATACCATTCTTATCGCTTTCTTTCA
>NZ_CABUHK010000020.1 GCF_902491285.1 uncultured Bacteroides sp.
TTTCCCGGAAACTGCTCAGACTTATGATCTTTACTGGATTCGTTCTTTCAAATCCCTAGAGGAACTTCAAGCTTTTGTAAACAGTGAAAACAATAACGAATAACTACCATGAATAAGATGAAAATACATACAATAATAGGAGCAGGGCTTTTCGCCCTGACTTCTACCGCACTTTTTGCCTGCAGTGAGATAGAAGACGGTTCTAATGATATGAGCAGTTGGCCGGAAGTAAAGGATTATGTTACGACCTTGGAGCATCCTTGTATGCTCCATACGGAAACGGATTTTGAGTTTGTAAAAGGGAAAGTACTATCCGGTGCACAGCCCTGGAAGAACGCATTCGACCATTTAACTCGTGGTGGAAACAACTTGTCGCAATCCGGCTATAAGGCATCTCCTGTGAAATTGTTGGCGCGTCTCGACCAAAATAACTGGTCTGGTAAATATCCTAATGACTGGAATAATTATACGAAATTGATGAGAGATGCCGCTGCCGCCTATCAATTGGCTCTTCGATGGAAATTGTCGGAGACGGATGGCACACAATATGCCGATGCAGCTATTGCTATTCTGAATGATTGGGCTAAAACCTGTACCGGTTTTATCGTGAACGATAAAGGGGAGTTTATAGATCCGAACGAGTTCTTGATTTTTATACAAGTACATCAAATAGCAAATGCAGCGGAAATAATGCGTTCTTACTCCGGATGGCAAGACGCTGACCTTGCAAAGTTCAAATCATGGATAGTCGATGTGTTCTATCCTCATATTACGAAATTCCTGTCCACACACAATGGAAACGAATGTGCACTTCATTATTGGCTGAACTGGGATTTGTCTGCAATGACTGCATTGCTTTCTATCGGTATCCTGACAGACGATAACTTCAAAATCAATGAAGCCATTCAATACTTTAAGTTTGGTATCGGTTCGGGAAATATAGGAAACGGTGTCCCGTTTACGCACCTAGACCCGGATAGTAATGAAATGTTGGGACAATGTCAGGAATCAGGTCGCGACCAGGGACATGCCACTTTGTGTGTCAGCTTGTTAGGCGCTTTCTGCCAGATGGCAAAGAATGTAGGGGAAGACCTTTTCATATTCGATGACGGACGTGCATTAGCTATGTGTGAGTATGTGGCTAAATATAACATCGGTGGTGCTGAAACTGGTAGCTCAAGCGCTAGCTGGAAGATGACTGATTTTAGATATACGGATAATGACTTGCCTTATACTACCTATACCAATTGCAGTGGTAGCTGGGATACTATCTCGGCACAGGAAAGAAGAGAAGGAAAAGATTCCCGTGGTGAGGTGCGTCCTGCATGGGAATTAGTGAACCGTCTGGCACAGGATTATGGAAAATCAAGTATCTATGCCAAGATGTGGGTAGATAAGATGCGTGAGAACGCTGGTCGCGGAAATTCAGATGGCGGAGCCGGTGATTACGGACCTAATAGCGGTGGATATGACCAGTTAGGTTTCGGTACATTGATGTTTGCCAAAGAATAAATAATAAAAGATTCCGTACCGGATGAAGTATAAACGGGGAGAGTGCACAAAGCAAAATCTCCCCGTTTTTTAATTTCAGGGCTATCAATTATATCTTACTTTCCCGGGAAACAACCTTGTTTCCGAAAAAGTAAGATACATCTTCATAGAAAATATATATTTTTGCAACAAGCATTGTGTTTTACTTAATTTTATATCTTATGAATAAGAAACTATTAGTGTATTTGTGCGGAGTAGTGATATGCTTTATGGCTGCCTGCTCCGATAATGAAGATGAACAGACGAAACCACAAGAACAACCCAAAGAAACACCGGAAGTGATAACGGAAGTGGTAGAAACTTTGGAAGAGACAGTGCCTCAGGCAAGTGACTTTGTTGAAGTGTTGAAGAAAGCCGATTTGACAGGAGTGACTGCGGAAAAGATTACTGTATTTGCCGTCAGGAATGAACTTACTAACACAAGAGCGAATGTGGGACTGGATACTGTGTCGGTGAAACGTCATATCGTTGTCGGTACCCATAAAAAAGAAGAACTGACGGATGGACAGAAGTTGACAAGTGTGAGCGGTGAACAATTACTGGTTTCCAAGGCAGGCGACGAAATTTCTATAAATGGTGTCGTTGTAGCCGGAGAGCCGGTGCAGGCAGGTGACAGTTATATCTATGTTGTTCCTAAAGTGATACCGGCACGTGAACCCGGTTCATCCGAGCCGATATTACATTATACCACTCTTAAGGTTAGGAAATTGACAGGAGATGACTATGGTACTTCCTCACCATTGGAAGGCGTTGTTGTAAAAGCGTTGAACAGCACCAGGGATTCGTTGGCTCGTTACGAAACAAATAGTTCGGGTGAAGTAACAATCAGCCATGCTTCCGATACCATTTTCTATCAGTTGTATAAAGCCGGTTATCAAACGTATGTTGACTGGAATGTCGACGGTAAGATTGACGAGAACGAACAGATACCGGAAGGGGGATTGAATATGGTCATCTATACTGCTAGCGGAAACAAAACAGAAAGCTGCTTCATGAAAGAAGAACAGGCGGATGATGAAATGCTATTGGATGAGGCAAAGGAGCAGTGGCAGTCTTGCATTAAAAGTTTCTACGACCAGAACCGCGTACTTAATCAAAAGTTGTGTTATGGATTTGGCAATTTCTCATATCGTAACGATATTGATTCGTGTTCTTATGAGTATTGGAGAACGGCTTATAAGGCAATTGATTTAGGTGTACGTCTGCAAAAGAAAGGTGTAAATGTAGATTCTTCCTGGAAGGACTTCTCCAATTCGGTGCAAATAGACATGAGCTTGATTTATGCTGATATTCTGGGATTTTATAGTAAGGTTATGATATGGGATGCCGAAAGTGACAGGTTTGTAAGTGATATGAACGCTTTGATTCAATCTTTGGATAAAGTGGTGAAAGAGCTTCCGGAACAACAGAAGGGAGCAGCTTATGCGATAGCTGCAAGGGTTTACCTAAGTAAGAAAGAGTATCAAAAGGCATATGGGTACTGCAAAAAAGTGATGGATATGGGGCAGTATGCGCTTGTTCCGAACAAGGATGTATTTGATAGCCAGGTGAATAAATCAGTACTTTGGAGTGGATATAAAGATGATAATCTAGCTTTGAAAAAAGGAACTTACTATCATCCTGTCCGTTATCAGGAAGTTCTTCTGATGTACTCGGAAGCAGCTAATGAATTGGGAAATATATCGGAAGCGATAGCACCTTTAAACCTAATAATGCGGTCGGAAGGCAAAGCGGAAATAGCACCTGCAGGTTCTACTAAAGAAGAAATCAGAAAATATATCAATACATTGTTTGATACCTATTTGCAACATGAAGGCTTGGAGTACCAAACTTGGAGACGCTGGGGAATACTGGATGCAAAGATTGGAAACAAGTTTGGCTATCAGTCTCCTAAGAACTCGTTACTCCCGATTCCTAAGGCAATCTCGATACAATATCCGGAAATGACACAGAATCCGGGATATTATTATTAAGTAGGCTAATATAGTTTAGGAGTCTTTTTGTTCTCTATAGAAAACGATTCTTTTCAGAAATCGTCTTCTATAGAGAATATTTTTAATTGATAAGTAAGAAGTGGAATTATTTATCAGAATTGCTTTTGCCCGCAACTTTTCTACCATAAGATAGTATAAAGCCCGAACAATTATATTATTTTTGTGTATAACTATAAAGAACTTGTAGAATAACAGTGATTTAATGATGATGGAGTATGGAACAGAATAATATAAATCATGAACCTGTAGAAGTTGGGTTAGACGATGATATACGTAATAAAGTATCGTTTATTACGTTTATTATTCCGGCATTTGCTCGTGCATATAAAATGAATGTGCAGAAAGCATATTTCTACTTGAAAGAATTTGGTGGAATGGATTTCTTGCAACAACATTGGTGGACATTGCACGTAGAGAATCCTTTTTGGGCTGTAAGAAGTCTATTTGACGTATGTTTTAAGAATGGTGGACGTATAGAACAATATCACTATGAGGGTATATCACGGCAGTAGTTTGCACATTGATGAGATAGATTTGTCAAAAGGAAGATGGGGACGTGATTTTGGTCGCGGCTTCTATGTAACTAATATCCGTTCACAAGCAGAAGTTTGGGCTGCTCGGAAAGGCCAGGAGACTGGAACAAGTGGAGTTGTTACTGAATATGATTTTATGGAATATGCCTACGAGGACGACCGATTGAAAGTTCTACGTTTTGATTCATATAATGAAGATTGGTTTGATTTTATTATACTAAACAGAAGTGCACCCAGAAATCAAGTTCATGATTACGATATTGTAGAAGGTCCCGTAGCTGATGACCAGATATCCACACGGATTTTTTTATATCAGAGTGGCATACTTACAAAACAAGAGTTTCTCGATGAGTTAAGATTCAAGAAACCAACTCATCAAATATGCTTTTGTTCTGTTTTATCGCTGCAAATGCTTGCTCCGGTAGATACCAAATTTGATGCTGAAATTATGCTAATCAGTGATAGCCTGATTGCACAGCTCATAAAGAAAGAACAATGGTCGGATATGAAAGCTGTGAATTTCTTTTATAGCTCTTATCTGTACTCATTATTGATTAATCCATCTACAGAGTACTATAAGAAAACTATTGATGATTTATATGAGCTATTATTAAGAGAACTTTAGGGACCGATGAATAAGACGGACTTGAAGGGAGAAAACTGATAGATTAGAAGAATTATAGAAAAAATAGTGAAGGGGATTAGGTATTTACCTAATCCCCTTCGTATATATAAGCAAATAGGTCAGTAAATAGATTGTTTGAAAGAAAAGATATTAGATTCGGTTTTCCGGATGATTAGTTTTTATAAAGGTAGAAAGAACCTGTTTTTAGGAATAACGATTGAATTTTGAATGAACTTGATTTGTAAGGTATATGCGTAAAAAGATTCTGTTTTTGGCAGGGATGATGGCTTGCTGCACATTGGCGGGCGCACAAGAAATTTCTAAGACTTGGGTGGCTGATAAGGGAAATGGAACTTATCAGAACCCGGTTCTTCATGCTGATTATTCCGACCCCGATATATGTGTGGTCGGAGAAGATTTCTATATGACAGCATCCAGTTTTAATTGTATTCCCGGAATTCCTATCCTTCACTCCAATGATTTGGTGAATTGGTCGTTGGTGAACTATGCGTTGCCGGTGCAGGAACCGAAAGAATTTTTCGATAAGGCACAGCACGGCAAGGGCGTATGGGCGCCGTCTATCCGTTTTCATAACGGGGAGTTTTATATTTATTGGGGCGATCCGGATTATGGAATTTATATGATAAAGACGAAAGACCCGAAAGGAAAATGGAGTAAACCCGTATTGGTGAAAGCCGGAAAAGGGATGATTGACGCCACTCCTTTATGGGACGAGGACGGAAAAGTATATCTGATACATGCCTATGCCGGAAGTCGTAGCGGGGTGAACAGTATTCTCGTGATTTGCGAACTGAATACAGAGGGAACAGAAGTAATTTCCGATCCGGTGATGGTATTTGACGGAAATGATGGAAAGAACCATACCGTAGAAGGACCGAAACTCTACAAGCGGAACGGATACTATTATATTTTTGCTCCGGCGGGTGGTGTGGCTACCGGTTGGCAACTAGTACTTCGTTCGAAAAATATCTATGGCCCTTACGAATCGAAAATCGTGATGGCACAAGGAAAGACGAATATAAACGGTCCCCATCAAGGCGGTTGGGTAGATACTCATACAGGTGAATCCTGGTTCGTTCATTTTCAAGACAAAGGGGCTTATGGGCGTGTGATTCACTTGAACCCGATGACCTGGGTGAATGACTGGCCGGTAATCGGAGTGGATAAAGACAAAGACGGTTGCGGTGAGCCGGTGACTACTTATAAGAAGCCGAATGTAGGAAAGACTTATCCGGTAGCTACTCCGCCGGAAAGTGATGAGTTCAATACCCGGCATTTGGGGTTACAGTGGCAATGGCACGCTAATAAGCAAGATACTTACGGATTCACTACCGACCTAGGATATATCCGCCTGTATGCGGGCAGCCTTTCAAAAGAGTTTGTGAACTTTTGGGAAGTACCGAACCTGTTGATGCAGAAGTTTCCTGCGGAAGAATTTACAGCTACTACCAAGTTGACGTTTACCGCAAAACAGGATGGCGAACAAGCCGGACTTATCGTGATGGGGTGGGATTACAGTTATCTTTCTATCCGCAAGGCGGGAGATAAGTTTATTCTGCAACAGGCAGTCTGCAAAGATGCGGAACAACAGAATCCCGAACAGGTAAAAGAATTAGCACGTATTCCGGTGGAATATCTCAAGATGCCGGGAGTAGCGGATAATGAATGGAAAACAGTTTACTTGCAGGTCAAAGTCCGTAAAGGCGCTGTGTGTTCGTTTGCTTATAGTCCGGACGGAAAGAAATATACGACAGTGGGGGACGCCTTCACCGCCCGTCAAGGCAAATGGATAGGAGCCAAAGTCGGTGTATTCTGTGTGACTCCTAATGAGGGTAACCGCGGTTGGGCAGACGTAGACTGGTTTAGAGTAAATAAAAAATAAGAATTAACACGAAGATATCAGATTAAGATGAAAAAGATTGTAGTAGGTTTGGCTGTGATATTAGGGTTCTGTACGTGTGCTCATCAGCCTTCCGGTACATTGGATGTGAATAAGGCATTGGATTACTGTGTAGAGCAGACACAACGTACGCTTGCGGAACTGAAAACGGATTCCGGAATTGACTATACGATGATGCCGCGTAATATCATGGCTGACGAGCAACACTGGAACTGTCGTAAAGCTACGAAAGAAGAATGGTGTGCCGGTTTCTGGCCGGGAGTGCTGTGGTATGATTACGAATATACGAGAGACAAGAAGATTCGGGAAGAAGCGGAGAAGTTTACGAACTCCCTTGAGTTTCTTTCCAAGATTCCGGCTTTCGACCATGATTTGGGATTCCTCGTTTTTTGCAGTTATGGGAACGGTTATCGCCTGACCAAGAATCCGGCGTACAAACAAGTAATCCTGGATACAGCCGACACACTGGCTACTCTATTCAATCCGATAGTAGGGACAATCCTTTCATGGCCTCGTGAAGTGGAACCCCGCAACTGGCCGCACAATACAATCATGGACAATATGATTAATCTCGAAATGCTTTTCTGGGCGGCAAAGAATGGCGGCAACCCCTACCTGTATGATGTAGCGGTAGCTCATGCCGACAAGACCATGAAATGTCAGTTCCGCCCCGATTACACCTCGTATCACGTAGCTGTATATGATACAATTACAGGAAATCTGATTAAAGGAGTCACCCATCAGGGATATGCCGACAGTACGATGTGGGCGCGCGGTCAGGCATGGGCAATCTATGGATATACCGTAGTCTATCGTGAAACGAAAGATCCTAAATATCTCGACTTCGCGCAGAAAGTGACCGATGTCTATCTCGCACGCCTACCGGAAGACAAAGTACCCTATTGGGATTTCGACGCCCCGGATATCCCGAATGCTCCCCGTGACGCTTCGGCAGCTTCGGTGGTTGCTTCCGCTTTGCTCGAATTGTCTACGTATCTTCCGAACGGGACAGGAAAACGCTATAAGGATGCGGCTGTCGGGATGCTGGCAAGTCTAGGTACCGACAACTATCAGAGTGGTAAAAGCAAGCCTTCGTTCTTATTGCATAGCGTAGGGCACTGGCCGGCCCATTCGGAAATAGATGCATCCATTATCTATGCGGACTATTATTACATCGAAGCATTGCTAAGATTAAAACGCCTGCAAGAAGGACAAGCGGTACTTGGATAAAATAGGACTTGGACTAGAAAGAATAAGAAAGAACAAGAATCAAAAAGAATTAGAATCAAAAAGACCGGGACAAGGTCTGAATAAGAAATGCTCTGCAAGAACTATTCATTCTCTGCAGAGCATTTTTACTGGTTAGGGTTAGGTTGCTTATTTATTATTGTTTCACCTTGATGATGTCATAATTCAAGTCGCTGACAGCTTCCTGTAAGCTATCGTTCACCAGGCGGAGAGTAGTATCATTCACAATCACGAAATACATCGGAGCATCATTGCTATTCTTCGGGGTTAATTTAACGGCGGTAACAGGTTTCTTGTTCACGACTTTGTGTACAGTCTGCTGTTTTCCTTTCGAAGTGAAGGTTTTGTTTTTACCCTGGCCTTCTGCATCGAGGTAAGTCATATCCAGTGTATAAGTGGTGTCTATACCATCAGTTGCAGCGTTCAGGGTCAGTACATAATCGATACCCGGGCCGTCGGCAGCGGGGAGAGTACCGGCATAAACTTCAGTCATTTCAGTGATTGGAGTCATTGCAATGGCGAGACTGTCTGCTTCTGCCTCTGCAGTTTTGTTGGCTTTTGATTGGCAAGATGCCAAAGCAGCTACGACGGCTGCTAACATAATTACTTTTTTCATTGTTAAGTGCTTTAAGTTAATATAAATATAGTTGAGCTACCGCTCGGTTTATCCTTATTCTTCATCCCGTTTGATGACTAGCAGTTTGTCTACTCGTCCCCGGTCCATGTCTACTACTTCGAACTGTAGGTTCTTGTAAGTAAAGATGTCTCCGGCTTTCGGGATGCGGCCTATCAGGAACATTGCCAGTCCGCCTAAAGTGGTGAAGTCTTCCGATTCCAGGTCTTCATAGGATAAGATTCCCATTTCTTCCATGAAGTCGTCAATGTTCATTGAGGCTTCCACCAGCATCGAACCGTCCTGCCTTGTGACGATTTCTTCTTCTTCCGTTTCGTCCTCTTCGAGGATGTCTCCAAAGATACTTTCGGTCAGGTCGTGCAGTGTGATAATACCTTCCGTGCTACCATACTCGTTAACAACAACTCCGAACTTGTTTTTGTTCTTCTTGAATAGCTCTAAAACTTTATTTGCATACAAACTTTCCGGAATAAAGAGAGGAGGACGGGCTATCTCACGCAGATTGAACTGTTGTTGATTGCCTACCATCAGGATAATATCTTTTACGGAAACCACTCCGATAATCTCGTCTCTCCGTTCGTCTACCAACAGATATTTGCTGTAATGTTCTTCTTCAATGACCTTCATTACCTTTTCCTGCGTGTCGTCAGGATGAAGGATGATGAGATCCCTGCGGTGTGTCATCAGTTCGTTGGCACGTTTGTCCGAGAAGCGGAACACGTCACGTAGCATTTCCGTTTCTTCCTTGTCAATCACGCCCTGTTCCGAACTTTGGTGGAGAATCATTTTTATCTCTTCCTGCGTCATAGGGCGTTCTTCACTTTTCAAGCCGATAAGTCTGTTCAGCAGTCGGGTAGAGATACTGAGCAACCAGACAAAAGGATAGGACACTTTTGTCAGCAGAATCATTATCGGGCTGAATAAGATTGCATATCTTTCAGGATTGCTGAGGGCGATGGATTTGGGAACCAGCTCTCCGATGATAAGGGAAAGATAAGTGATGACTGCCACGGTGGTAATCATGGCCAGGTTGCGTGCGTACGCTTCTGCTCCCGGAATGAGAGAGAACAGGGGAACGAGGTCGTCGGCAATGGCTACTCCACCATAAGCACCGGATACAATACCGATGAGAGTAATACCGATTTGAATAGTAGACAAGAACTTTTCCGGCTCTTCCAGTTGTTTTAATACTCCGCGTGCTGATTTGTTACCTTTAGCTACAAGGGTTTCGAGACGTGCTTTGCTGGAAGATACCAGTGCAATTTCATACATGGCGAATACGCCATTCAGTATGAGTAAGAGAAGAATGATAAAAAATTCCATAAATGGATTAAAATGGTTATAGCTTCGAAATTACATGAAATCACGACACTATGCAAATCTATGTAATATATTAATGAATATTTAATAATCGTGTTGTCTTTTTTTGTATTAGAAGTGGAAAAGGGAATGCTGAAGTACGGTCACTTCGGCATTCCCCTTCCTAATTATATGATAAAGAGATAGACTCCTTATTTCTTAGCGTAGCTGTCTGCTTTGGCTTTGGCGCGTTCGATACGTTTTGCTGTATCCGGGTGAGAAGAGAACATTCTCTGCATATAAGAAGATTGCGGAGCTCCTTCGGCCATTTTTGCCAGTTTGGTCAATGCGTTAGCCATGGCGTAAGGGTCGATATTATTTTTTACACAGAACTCAACACCATACTCGTCTGCTTCGTTTTCCTGCTTTTGTGAATACTGTGCACCGGCAAGGGCTTCTGCCATAGCTCCCAGTTCAGAGTCAGTCAGTTTGGCAACCTTGTCGCTGGCTGCGCCTGCCGCGTTCTTCACTGCCGAGCGGAGATAAGCGTTTTTCATTGCGTCTTTAGAGTCTGTGTGAACCACGTGGCCGATTTCATGTCCTACCACTGCCATCACTTCTTCGTCAGTCATAACATCCATCAGTCCGGCGCAGATACGTACACTACCGTCGCCACAGGCAAAGGCATTGACGTCTACCACTTCATAAACACCGAAGTTCAGTTTCAGTCCGTCCATTTCTTTGATATGTCCGGTCAGCTTCTCTAAGCGTTTGCCGTACTCAGTGTCAGGTTTTGTCAGCGGATTGTGCGTGTCCATCCATGCCATGTATTCCTTGCTCATGTTAGCGATGTCGGCGTCTGATAATGTAACTGCCGATACTACGTCTTTTCCTGCTTGCAGGGCTTTCCCTACATTAAATTTCTTTCCGAACTGTGCGGAAGCTGTCATTCCCATGCCCAGTAATACGAGGGCAATCATAGCAATTTGTCTTTTCATACTCTTTTAATTAATGTTCAATTATAAAATTAATATTCAAATGTAATTCCTAAGGTTGGCAGCAATGTCCCGCTTGATTGTTCAATGCGTTTCATTCTGTA
This sequence comes from uncultured Bacteroides sp., assembly GCF_902491285.1. GTDB lineage: Bacteria > Bacteroidota > Bacteroidia > Bacteroidales > Bacteroidaceae > Bacteroides. Next base: position 10,905 of record NZ_CABUHK010000020.1, read on the forward strand.
ATGCCGGCTGTCGGCGGGAGCTTCCGGGTTTTCGATAATTCCCGTGCTCATAAGCACATCCTGTTGCTTGAGTTTGCTCATTGTGATATTTTGCAAGTCAATATAGAAACCCAGCATACAGTGTTTCAGATAAAATGTCTTATCAATGCGGATGTCTGCCTGCACAAAAGCAGGCAGGCGTTCCTTATTGTATTTCGTATAGTCGTAGTATGCTTTCCCTTGGGCATCCCACGCAGACACAAGAGATGATTTGTCTTCATCATAAGGTGTGTAGGGAGCACCGCCGATACAACTGACTTTCATTCCGACGCTCCATTGGTGGGGGAGATTGTACGTCCCGCGCAGATTGAAAATAAACCGGTTGTCCCATGCGGAGGCAATGTATTCACTCTCTTTGTCGTTGCGGTATTCACTTTTAAATAAGGTGAAGGAAGAAGCAATATTCAGCTTCTTGGCAATGAGCCATTTTACTAAAACCTCTGCGCCGTAAGAGCGTCCTTGGGCAGTGGAAGTCAGCAATTCATTGCCGATTACTCCATAGTCATTTCCTTTACAGGTAAGAGGGATACCGTCTGCAACAGAGAGCGGAATCTTATCATAGTCTTTGTAGAACCCTTCTACGGAGACTTCAAAAGTATCGCCCTGACGCCAACTGATGCCCAGGCTTTCCTGACTGACTTTCATGTAACGGAGATTGTATTTGTTGGCATACGTTCCGTTATTGTTCTTAAAGCCAAGAGCCGTATAAGGGGGAAGCTGGTAATAAAGTCCTGCATTTCCGCTGACAAACCAGTGGTCGGCCAGTTGGTAGGAGAGGGATATGCGGGGAGACAGTTGGTCGGAAAGCGATTTCATTGCCGACGAATAATTGTTGGCATCGGCTCTTAATCCTAAAGAGGCTGTGAAGCGTTCGTCCATTGACGAATAATTGATGGTTCCGAAAATCCCCCAGCGCAAGATTCCTAAATAAGTGTGATAGTCGGATGTTTGTGCCTGATTGGTATATACTTTCTGGAAAGTTGTATTGGAGTATTGACTGTAATCCAGGTTCACTCCGAGGTTGATTTTCCAGTTGCGGAAAGAAGATTTGTTCTCGAAGCGGAATTTGGTTTCCTGTTCGGTAGAACGAAGACGGAGCATCAGATTCTCTGGAACACTTTCGTTGTTCTGACGGTATTTCGTGTTGCGGTTGTTCAGATAGCTGTGGCTGACAACCAGTGATTGTACATGCGCGCCTGCATAATGACGATATACAGCGCCCAGCGTAAATGTTTCCTGTTTGATTTTAGGCAGGTAACCGAGGATATATTCGTTGTCTTCGCTGTCGGCTTTGGTATTCAGCCGCATATTGTCAATCCCTCCCAGTCCTAATACGGTCAGTTCGTTCTGTTCGTTGAAACGGGTTTTCAGTTTGAATTGGGCATCGGTGAAAGTCGGCAGGAAAGGAAGACCGAGCATATCAAACAGGAACTGCAAGTAGGATTGGCGTACGGATACCAGATAAGAAGTCTTTTTCCCCAGATGTCCGTTGGAGGCGAGGGAGACTTCGGAAGCCCCGAGCGTTGCTTTCAGTGAGTTGCGTTCCATATCCCCGTCACGCAGTTTGAAGTCAAGCACGGAACTGAGCGCATTTCCTTTGTCGGTGGGGAAAGCACCGGTATAGAAGTTCACCTCACGTATCAGGTCGGCATTGAGGATTCCTACAGGGCCGCCGGACGCACCCTGTGTGCTGAAATGATTGATATTCGGTATTTCTACTCCGTCCAGATAAAAACGGTTTTCGAAAGGAGAGCCGCCACGCACGATGAGGTCATTGCGGTAGCCTATCGGTGAGAAGGCAACCCCGGGATAAGACTGTACGATACGTGAAATATCACGGTTGGCTCCCGGGCTCTTTTCTATTTCCTGTAGTCCGATAATACGCAGGCTGACGGGACTTTCCATATCACGGCGGAAAGGAGATGCAGTGACGGTGACTCCTTCGAGTTCGGTCAGATTCTCTTCCATCTCTATCGGGATATTCAGGTTCCGGGTGGAAAGAATGTATTCGGGAGTGGTGACGCTTTTGTATCCGATGGCGGTCGCTTGCAGGCGATAGATGCCGGGCGGCACTTGCTCAATTGTGAAATGTCCTTCTGCGTTGGTGACACTGCCTTTGTTCAGGCCAATGACCATCACATTGATGAACTCCAATGGTTGACGGCTGTTCTTGTCAATCACCGTTCCCTTTATCTGGTGCACGGGTTGTGCTTGCAGCAGGGGGAGTAATGTATTAAAAAACAAAAGAAATATCAGCAGTCTTTTCATGCGATTGCAGTTTAGTGCCGCGAAAGTACGAAAAAAGTATTAAAGAATGATATATTCAGTGAATAAAAAAGGAATATATCTTATATTTGTGGGAAATATAAAAACAGATTCCTTGTGAAGACTGTAAAATTGATTACTTGCAACGATGCGATGAAGGCACATATCCTTCAGGGAGCGTTGGAATAACTTTATCTAACTATATACATATAATGAAAAAGAGAAATTTCCTGTTAGCTGTTTTATTATTGCTACTGGCAGCGCCTTCTTTTGCTGCCCGGGTAGATACCTTATTAGTTAATAGTCCTTCCATGAATAAAGATGTGCAGGTGGTGGTCGTTACACCGGATGCTGCACTGGGAAAGAAAGCGGTGGCTTGTCCTGTCATTTATCTGTTGCATGGTTACGGCGGAAACGCAAAGACATGGATTGGTGTAAAGCCGAATCTTCCGCAGATTGCGGATGAAAAAGGAATCATCTTTGTCTGTCCGGACGGAAAGAACAGTTGGTATTGGGATAGTCCGAAAAATCCGTCTTATCGTTACGAAACTTTTGTTTCATCGGAATTGGTGAAGTATATTGACGAACATTACAAGACGGTTGCCGACCGGAAAGGACGTGCCATCACCGGATTGAGTATGGGCGGACACGGGGCGATGTGGAACGCTATCCGTCATAAAGATACGTTTGGTGCCGGTGGAAGTACCAGTGGTGGAGTGGATATTCGTCCGTTCCCGTTAAACTGGGAAATGGCGAAACAATTGGGCGAATTTGCACATAATAAGAAGTCATGGGACGAACATACCGTTATCAATCAGATTGATAAGATAGAGAACGGGGATTTGGCAATCATCATCGACTGTGGCGAATCGGATTTCTTCCTGAATGTAAACAAGGACTTGCACAACCGTCTGTTGGCAAGAAAGATTAATCATGATTTTATTACCCGTCCGGGCGGACATACCGGAAAGTATTGGAACAACTCTATTGATTACCAAATCCTGTTCTTCGATAAGTTTTTCAAGAAATAAAGGGGCTAATGCTTGACTTTGGCTTTTTGATGTTGTATCTTTGGATACGTCAATCATAAAATAGATTGAGGTTAAACTACGATAGAAGGAGAAAGTGAGAGCTTTCTCCTTTTTTGTTGTATGCTGTTTATTATTTGATTCTTATTTGATTCTTATTCCGGTTCCACCCGTAAACACTCTGCTTGCCGGACTGCTGACACTCTTCTCTATCTTGAATTGTGCTTTTGTTTTATCCTCCTCTTCTTTTGGTGGATAAGTTTTGTTTAGTACTCCGAGGGCAACACTTAGCAAAGTTTCTTTTTCATCACCGAACGGCAGGAAAGTCAAGTAATCGGTTGAGGCATTGACTGCGTATGTCGGTTTGAATCCGCCATAAGTATCATGCTCTGAATTATAGATAGTACATACGGCTGGGTTGACAGACCACATAAACTCTTCATTGATGAATTGTTCCGTAGCTACATTTTGTCCCTTAGTTGAACTACCGATAGCTATTAAAGATTGAATTTTTCCGTTCAGACTGTGTATCAACATTTCCGGTGCTCCTGCCGTATCTCCACTTATCAGAACGATAAGAGTCACTAAATCAAGATTTTTGCCGGAGGGATTTAATAGTTCCGAATTGAATGTCAGAGTTGCATCTTTATCCGTGTTCTTGTCATTATATTCCAGGAATGCCATTGTTTGGTCAAGATAATAAGAAGACACAAGCATGGTACTTAACAGTTGTGTACAATCAATGCTTCCTCCTTTATTATATCGTAGGTCAAGTATCACTTGGTGGATATTCTTTTGAGCAAGTTCATCCGACCATTCGCGTAATTCGGTATTGTATTTTTCCGGATTATCTTTAGTGCCTGCTGTAAAGTTGTTGTACATCAGGTAACCGACTTCGCTTCCGTCAGCCAGCGTTAATATTTTCTTGCAGTGGATAGGGTTGTCTACCAATGATACGGCTGCCCCTATTTTTACCGGGTCGTCTATCGGCACAACCCGGTAAATTTCTTCTTCTTCTTCACCTTCTACTGGTGGTTCAGCAGGTGGCACTTTTTGATATTTTCCCAAAGTTACTTCTATCGGTTCTGTACCTTGCAGTAGTTGACTCTCGTATTTTTTGCTGATATACGATGTATCTACTTTTACAATCCAGTCACCACGTTTTAGTACGGCGGCAGCCGGTGAACCGGGAATGACATAGGTTATCAGTGCATTGTAAGCAGTGTCTATATCCGGGTTGCGGACTAGTGAATAGTCAAATCCGTAACTGGGCAGTGGAGTTTCCATCACGGAATCCACGAACGAATAACTGTCGTTTTTTGATTTTACTTTAGACAGGAACGTGGCAGGCTCCTGGAATAGGTTCACATCATTGTAGGAAGGTAGGTCTTGATACCACAGATAGTTCTGTTGCATGATATCGTACATCCATGTGTCCAATGCAGTCATGTGGGCATACTCCGGCCAGCGGTCGACACCGCAGGAGAAAAAGCCGCTGATAGATACGATAACCAGGGCAGGTATAAGGATTATCTTTCTTAATTTTGTCATTATAAAAAGCTTTTCACTGTGCAAATGTAGGAAATACTTTGCTTATCTACCACATTTATGGTATAAAAATGCCTTTAATGTGTGATTGGCTGTTAGAGGATTCCACCTTATCTTTGTATCGTTAAAGTTTTCAGTAGGTATTGACTATTATTAGGTCTTTAATTGTTATAGAGTAAGTTATTAATAGACGAATTATTTTAATGGATATAGCTGCATTATTATCAGGGGGTGTCGACAGTTCGGTTGTCGTACATCTCCTTTGCGAACAGGGATACAAGCCGACTCTTTTTTATATCAAGATTGGCATGGACGGGGCGGAGTATATGGATTGCTCGGCAGAGGAAGATATTGAATTGTCTGCTGCTACGGCCCGAAAGTACGGTCTGGCTTTGGAAGTAGTGGATTTACACCGCGAATATTGGGATAACGTGGCGGCGTACGCTATTGACAAGATTAAGAAAGGACTGACCCCGAACCCTGATGTAATGTGCAACAAACTCATTAAGTTCGGTTGTTTTGAACAGCGTATCGGAAAGGATTTCGACTATACAGCAACCGGTCATTATGCTGCTACCTTGGAACGTAATGGCAAAACCTGGCTTGGGACAGCTAAAGACCCTATAAAAGACCAGGCGGATTTTCTTGCGCAAATTGATTATCTGCAAGTCTCCAAACTGATGTTTCCTATCGGTGGACTGATGAAGCATGAAGTGCGCGAAATGGCGTTGAGTGCAGGATTGCCGAGTGCTCGGAGGAAAGATAGTCAGGGCATTTGCTTTCTCGGAAAGATAAACTATAATGATTTCGTCCGCCGTTTCCTTGGAGAAAAGGAAGGGGTGATCATTGAACTTGAAACCGGCAAGAAACTGGGTACACATCGCGGCTATTGGTTCCACACCATCGGACAGCGGAAGGGACTTGGGTTGAGTGGTGGCCCCTGGTTTGTGATAAAGAAAGATATTCAGGAAAATATTATCTATGTATCTCATGGCTATGGCGTGGAAACGCAATATGGCAATGAATTCCGAATCAACGATTTCCATTTCATTACGGATAATCCGTGGACAGGGCAGAATAAGGAATTGGATATAACCTTTAAAATCCGCCATACTCCGGAATTTACCAAAGGAAAACTCATACCGATAGGAGAGAATCAATTTCGTATTTTATCTTCTGAAAAGTTACAGGGCATCGCTCCCGGACAGTTCGGAGTTATTTACGATGAAGAATCGAAAATCTGTGTGGGAAGCGGGGAAATCTTCTGTTAAATATTTCTTTTTGAATGGTGAAGATTGGCTGATCAGGATAATTGTCACGTACTATTGTTGCGTAGAATATTGAATAAAGGGGAGTACTTTCAAATATAATATTCCGCCAAATCCACAATTCCCGCCCGCATCGCATACTTGGTAGCTTCATGCACATTATTCACCCCCAACTTGCGAAAGATGTTCTTGCGATGGCTATTAATCGTGTGGAAACTAAGATTCTTCTCTGCCGCAATCTCCTTGGTCGTTTTTCCTAACGCAATTTCTTTTAGGATATTCTTTTCCGTTTGCGTCAGCAGATGGTCGTCCATCACTGGCGCGGCTATCGGAGAAGCATTGCCGGAAAGCAGTAGATTACTGATATGATTGCATATATACCGTTGTTTGCGGGTGGCGCATTGAATGGAAGTTATGATTTCCTCTTTGGAGTTATCTTTCATCACCACTCCGAAAGCCATGCTGCTGAATAGTACCTGCCGGAGAAAGCCAAGGCTAAGCTCATCGGAGAATAGAATCCAGTCGGCCTCTTTGAATCTTTCTTGCAGGACGATGAGTTCATCCGCTCCGGCAAAGTCGAACAATGTATAATCCAGGATAATCACCGCTTGCGGATACAATCGTAGTTGCTGAATCAGTTCTGCCTTATTGTCAGCTTCTAAAAGAGCGGCCACATCCTTTTGCTTGCCCAGCAGGAACATCATACCTGCCTTGCTGATATCCTGATTGTCTGCGATGATGAATTCTCTCATAATTTAAGAATGGATAAATAAAAAACTCCGTTACAAATGTACGCATTTTGCGCGATTTGTAGCGGAGTTGTGATAAGATTCTTGTATCCGGATTACCAGGAACGTCCTTTGAAGATGTTAGACTGGTCGAGCGGAACGATATTTCCGTTCAGTGTCAGGTTATTGTTGCTGAAGTTGGGGCTGATTGTAACCGAAGCATTGTTGTCTCCGCCGCTCATGGTGATAAATACCTGGGCGGAGATGCCGATACCTTGAACGCTGAATGAGCAGTTCACATTCCCTTTCTTGTCGACATTCATCTTCATGTCCGAAGAGTTACCATCTACTGTGACACCACCGATTCCGTTAGGGCCGGGATAAGGAGTGTTGAAAGCAGTCTGTACTGTGGCTCTGTTGCCGTTCATCAGAACGAAGTTAGTGTTTGAAGTAACAAAAGCGCTCATGCCATTGCGGAATATTACCTGATTGGCTTCCAGAACGAACTGTTTATTCTTCAAAGCCTGTACGGCTTGTTGATAAGCTGCCATGTCCTGCACCTGTTCTTCGGCACGGAGTTTAGCTCTTTCCGCATCTCTTTGAGCTTTTCTTTCTGCGCGGCGTGCTGCTGCGTTACTTTCCTGTGCATACATCATCGTGCTTGCACTTACTAATACTAATGCTAATAATGCAATAAACTTTTTCATAACTTTTTTTTGTTTAGGTTTAATACGTTGTCCGTTTATTGCAAAAACAAAGTCCATGCCGGATTGTTCACGAACGTCGTGCAATTTTATATCCGATAGCTGCGACGGCAATACTCATTAAAGGGCTGATAATGTTGAAAAAGCAATAGGGAAGGTACACCAATGTAGGTACGCTAAGAATCGTGGCCTGAGTCATTCCGCAGGTATTCCAGGGAATCAGCACAGATGTAACGGTTACTGAATCTTCCGTAGTCCGGCTTAGCAGGCAGCTTTCGTATCCTTTTTTAGCATAAATATCCCGAAACATATTACCGGTCAAAATGATGCTGATATATTGGTCGGCAGTTGCCACATTAAGGAACAGGCCGGAGCAAACCGTTGCGCTGACCACACTGACTGTTTTCTTCATGAAGCGGACGAAGATAGAAGTGATACTGCCCAGCATGCCACTGGCTGTCATCGCCCCGCCAAAACACATGGCACATAGAATCAGCCAGATTGTATTCATCATTCCGGACATACCGCGTGTGGCGATTAAATCTGTCAGAACGGCATTATCCGTGTGCAGGCTTGTACTTCCGTAGATGGTCATCATCAATCCCTTGAACAGCGAATCGAAACCGGAAGCGGTCATTCCCGAAACCTCCTGCAGCAAATCCGGTTGGAAGATTAAAGCAAAGATGCCGGCTAGTAAGGTTGACAGGAACAGCGTGATGATAGAAGGGACTTTCTTTGCAATCAATATTCCTGTTGCCACAGGAACTATCAGAAGCCACGGCGTGATATGGAACTTTTCGTTCAATGCGGCGGCCACTTCCGTGATGTGCTGCGTATTGCTTGCGTCATGTGAAAATCCTGCTATGGTGAAAATAATAAGCGTGATGATGATAGAAGGAACTGTCGTTATCATCATATAGCGGATATGGCGGAAAAGGGGAGTATCCGTGACGGAGGCTGCCAATATAGTCGTTTCCGATAAAGGTGAAACCTTGTCGCCGAAATATGCGCCGGAGATGATGGCACCTGCAATCCATCCTTCCTCGAATCCTTGTGCTTTCCCGATGCCCATTAATGCGATGCCGATGGTGGCAATCGTAGTCCACGAACTTCCGGTCATCACGGAAATCAGTACGCAGATGATACAGGTGGATGCAAGGAAGAAACTCGGGTGGATAATCTGCATCCCATAATAAATCAGTGTAGGCACTATGCCGCTAATCATCCAGATACCGCTTAGTGCGCCGATAATGAGTAGAATAATGATAGCTGTCGTCACTCCTGCCACATTGTTGGTTATGGCAATCTCATAATCTTTCCAGGGGATTTTGTAGAATGCCATTCCGATAAGGATACATACAGCAGTAGTGGAAAGTAATGATACCTGGCTTCCGCCACTTAGGGCGTCACTGCCGAAAGTGCGGATAGTGGCAAACAACAGTAATACGAGCACGGTAATCGGTATCAGCGATACAATAGGAGAAGGGGCTTTTTTCATATTAAGTTCTCTGGTACTTTCTCTTTTATTAAGACATTTTATTATCAGGCATCAATGCCGGTAAATGTTTTTAGGGCGTATCCGATCAGGAAGCTGATACCTGCTACACTGAAACTGAGTACGGCCATTTCCGTGAATCGCTTACGGAAACTTTCTCCGCGGGCTACGGAGTAATAGTAATTGAAGAGGGCGATAATGACAAGTGCCATACTTAGCATTACTGCCAGGGCTACGATTACGTTACTGATAAGGATAAACGGAGCGACCAGTGACACTACGGTAATCAGATAGGCAATGCCCGTGTAGACGGCTGCTTTTATAGGATGTTTCTTGTCGTCTCCTTCCGACTTGGTCGAAAGGTACTCGGATGAAGCCATTGATAATGCGGCGGCAATTCCCGTAATACTGCCGGTAAGGGCGATTAGCTTGCTGTCGTTCAGCGCCAGTGTAAATCCTGCCAGTGCACCGGTAAACTCCACTAATGCGTCATTCAGTCCCAATACGACCGAACCCATATATTCCAATCGTTCTTCATTGATGAGTGCGATGAGTTTCTGCTCATGCACTTCTTCTTCCCGGGCAAGACGTTGCAAATCGGGTATATTGACATATCTGTCATAATTGCTGTGAGCGTTCTCTTCGCTGGATTCCATCAGCTTGATAGCGAAAGTAAGCCCTAACGTACGTGCCAGAAGATAGAAACGGGCAATGCGTTTATAGTCGGGAGTGACATCTTTTCCGGTATATTTCTTGAGAATGTTATAGTGTGACTTCTCTTCCGCGGCAATGAGCCTGAGTGTTTTGCTGTTGTTTGTGTTTTTTTCTATAAGGGCGAGCCGCTCGTATAGAATACTTTCTGTGATTTCATTCCGTTGGAAACGGATGAATTTATTAATGTCTTGTTGAGCTAAATTCATTCCTGTTCTTATTTTAGTTTGCAAAGATAGTACAAAATGCTCGAAATCTTTAGCATTGTGAGACCAGGCAATAAAATTTATTATAAGTTTATATTTTATTGGAATATAGGCAGATGCAGGCGTTAGTCGAGAATCGTCTTACGCTTTAGCCACCAATAACGTATAAAGAGTATTCCGGTGAGAATCAATGCTATGGACAGCCCCGTATAAAAAACGGAAATGAAACTGTCGGGCAACAGGCGGAAACTTCGGATAGTGATTCCCAGAGAAATCATGAATATCATGATTATCCAGCTTTTTACATCAAAGAAAGAGAAGGGGCAGTTGCGGGTTTCTTTCTTTTGCTCTATCCGCCGGGTATGTTTATAATAAAGTCTTCTGAAAATCAATACAAAGAATAGTAAGAAAACAACGGTCGCTTCTCCAATCTTGAACATCCACTCCTGAGAGCTGTTCAGCCAGGTCACAATTCCAATTCGTAAGATATTGGCACCGGCAATAATCCAGATAGTACCGGCGGTGATCAGTAAGATTTCTTTGTTAACTCCGTACTTCATTGGCTCTATTTTTTGTAATAAACGGTTTGACCGTTCATTTTGTTGACTCATTTCTTATAGAAAAGCGTAATTAATAAGGAAATACTCGTTAAAGCGACCCCGACACCGATAACACCGTGCCAGCCATACAACTGCCAAAAGCTACCCGCAAGGAACGTTCCTGTGGAGCCGCCGATAAAGTAGGTAGTCATGAAAATAGTATTGATGCGGTTCGAAGCGCGGGGATTCAGTTCGAAGATACTCGTCTGGTTACTGAGCTGGATACACTGCATTCCTATATCAATGATGATAATACCGGCGATAATTCCGATGTAGGTATTCTCGCCGGCAAAAAACAGTAGCCAGGACAAGAGAATCAATCCGCAGCCGATGAAGTTGAAACGGCGCACACCCACCCGTTTTACATATCTTCCCACAAAAGAGGCGGTCAGTGCCCCGGCTACTCCGCAAAGTCCCAGCATACCGATAACGTCGCTATTGGCGAAGAAGGGTGCTTGTCCCATTTTAAAAGCCAGGCAAGACCACATGGCGAGAAGGGAGCCGAAGTTCAGCGCTGCCCGGATAGAGTAAATGCGCAGTTGCGGGAACTCTTTCACTAAAGCCAGCAGGGATTTCATCAGGTCGCTGTATTTTCCCCGGAAGTTGGTCTGAATGGTGGGAAGGACTTTAAGTACGACAATCGCACAGACAAACATCATGCCGGCGGCAATGTAGTACATTTCCCGCCATCCGAACAGTTCGCCTACAAATCCGCTGACAACGCGCGAAGCCAGGATACCGGTCAGCAGTCCCGATAAGACAATCCCTACATTTCTGCCTTTATGTTCCGGGCGCGAAAACTGGGCTGCCATGGGGATGAATATCTGCGGAATCATGGAACAGGCTCCTGTAAGGAATGAAGCGACAAGTATCACGTGGATATTATGTGCCAGGGCAATCGTCAGCAGGGAGAATATCAGGACGAGGAAGTTGGCAAGGATGATTTTCTTGCGCTGGTATAAATCGCCCAAAGGAGTGATAAACAACAATCCGGCTGCATAACCTATCTGCGTCACCATGGCGATGAGGTTGGTTCGGAACTCTGATATGCCAAGTTCATGGCGTATCATATTCAGCAGAGGTTGGACGTAATAGATATTGGCTACCGAGATACCCGCCACAATAGCAAGTGTCCAGAGGATAGACGCCGGTAGTCCTCCGTTTTCTTTTAATGGCTGTTTCATGGCGCAAAGATAGTAAAATTGATGCTCACTCAATGAAGAAAGTAGTGGAAACTGTGTTGCCTTCTCCATCCACTGCTGTCAAGGAATGTTTTCCGGGAGCGGGTTGCAGGGAAATCTTATGGAAATCCTGCGTTTGCATCAGATAGGTATCATCGAGATGCCAGAATACGTTCGCATTGGGATTGGTATGTGCTAATTCGACGGTCAGGAACCCTTTGCTGCCGTCCAGTTGTTTCGGTAACTTAATGTGCGCGTTCATGGGAGGGTAAATGAATTGCATGGGCTGGAAAGTATCTTCCCCGCAACCTGCCTTAAAGGGTGGGAGAGGGTTGTATTCCGGGTGGTGTTGTTTATAATACCATTCCCATACGGGTGGGAGGGTGAACCATGATTTTTGTAAGGTAGGTTCTGTGTTGGCGCAGCTCTCATAGACACGGTGTTTCTCATCGGCAGCCAGTGTGATAAGGTGATGGTACGGACAGGCATCCGTGCGCAGTCCGGCAGGGAGGATAAGGACAGTGTCCGTTTCTTCGCAGAAACGGCCTTTCAGATGTCCTGATTGGCGGCACACTTCCGCGTCCACAAAGACATCGGTCGGTCGTTCAAACCAGGGTGAAGCAGGAAGATAACTGAATATATCGAATAATACTGGGCCTGCCGTTTGTGCGCCGACCAGTCCGGGTTTTCCCTCACCGGTTGCATTTCCTACCCATACACCGACCGCATAACGGGGGGTGACGCCGACTGCCCAGGCATCCCGGAATCCGTAACTGGTTCCTGTTTTCCAGGCAATGGTCTGCATGGACGGGATTGATTTCCAGTCGATTTCTTCGGGACGGTTTACTTCCTTCAAAGCGTTGAACGTTTGCCACACGGCGCCTTTGTCCCAAATATATTCATGCTGAACAGTCTTGTTTTCTTCTTCCTTTATGATAATTCCGGCTTCTTTTTCTTTGGTGAGTTCCGGACTCAGGTTGGGGGTGAGGGCCCGTCCCATTTGGGCGTAGGCGTTTGTCACGTCCCATAAAGTAGCTTCCGCTCCCCCTAGAATCAAAGATAATCCATAATGAGACGAGGGACGGGTGATAGTTCTAAACCCGGTCTGTTGCAGGAAGTTGTGAAACTTGGGCACTCCATATTTTTGTAACATTGTCACAGCAGGAATATTCAGAGAGCGGGCAAGCGCTTCCGAAGCCGGGACAGCCCCTTCATATTGCATGCTGAAATTTTGAGGAGTATAGCCGTTTATATTAATAGGTATATCCGGCAATAGCATATCCGGCAGCAGCGAACCTTCCTGCAGCATGGCATAATATAGAAAAGGTTTTAAGATACTCCCTGTACTCCGAGGGGCTTGAATCACATCGACTTGGTTGCCGCCCTGTTTCCGGTCGAAATGTACGTTTCCGCAGTAGGCTGCCACTTGATTGGCAGGTATGTCAATCACCAGAATGGCTAGATTACGAATATCGCTCCGGTTGAACTCATTGCTCCATCGTTCAGCCAGGTCTTCTATATGAGTCTGAATCCCCCGGTCGATGGTAGAACGGGTATATTGCCCGTTTCGTTCTTTATAAAAACGGCTGACCAAATGGGGGGCTGTCTGTGGAAGAGGATGCGGCTCATCGGGAAGAGGTTCGGTGACAGCCAGTTCGTAGGTAGATGAATCTATGATTTTCTTTTCAAGAAGTTGTTTTAATAACCGGTTTCGTTTTGAGAGCAGCATTTGCCGTCCTTTGGACAGATGAATCATGGCGGGAGCATTGGGGAGCACGGCAAGCATGGCCGATTCTGCCCATGACAGGTCTTCCGCCGAATGACCGAAATACCGCCAGGCTGCTGCATCCAGTCCTACTACATTTCCTCCGAAAGGCGCATGAGATACATACATGGATAAGATTTCCTCTTTAGAAGCCCGGAATTCCAGCCGGGTAGCCCAAATCATTTCGATTACTTTCTCGCCGAAAGTTCTTGATTCGTTTCGGGCAAGCCGGATGGTTTGCATCGTCAGCGTACTTCCACCACTCACAATACGTTTGTGCCTGGTGTTCTGGTAGATGGCTCTTCCGATGGATAGTGGGTTGACACCCCAATGATGATAGAAATGTTTATCCTCGAACGTAATGAGACATTGTTTGATCTTCTCCGGTGTTGTCTCGCGTGGGGGAAAGCGCCATTGTCCGTCGGAGGCGATGCGTGCTCCTAATAATTCTTCGTTACGGTCGGTGACGACTGTAGAATAAGGGACATGAAACAATTGCCGGGGCAGACAAAAGATATATCCAATTAGCAAAAGAGTAATGCCTATTGTCATTACTTTCTTGAAGACAGATAGTCGTTTGAAGAATTTATAGATAGAAATCATTGAATGGCAAAAGTAAGGGCACATATATTTGTGATGAATGATCAGGCACGGATTATACGGATTTCGCGGTTTTAGTTAACGGGTAGAACCGTGAAATCGTATAGTCCGTGCCTGAAATTTACTGGCTCACCGTTGTTCTTCCTGCCTTGCTTCGTGCCTGTACGGTTGCATCATACATGGCTTCGCATTGAACAGCCGGAAGAATGAAGTTGCCTGCATAAGTCGCTTGCAGTCTGATTGTAAACATTTTCGTTTCGCCACGGCGCAAATTGAAGTAAGTCAGTACACGGTCATCGCGGATATCCTGATAAGAATATCTGCTGATTGAGTTTCTTGGAGTACTTGTTTCACTGTTAGGATTTTCCGTATCGGTAGCCAGCATCCGTTCATTATATATCTCCCAGCCGGAAGGTATGATGTGAGTCAGTGCCAGATTGGTGTAATCCGAAGTGCCGCTGACATTGGATATGACAGCAAGAGCGATGAAATCGGTTCCCTGCTTAATATCATCTACTGATATAAGATTAGCGTTCATATCTGTATATTTTATATCCATCCGGATATTATCCGAGATAGCAGGCAGTGTATCATTCAGCAATTGTGTGCGCGTGATAACATCTACACCCAGTGCTCCCTTACCCTGGTTCTTTACAGAGATTGTACCGGATTTCGGGGAAGTGGAGATTGCTTTCTCAAACACTGCTTTCGCAGATTTCACCGCAGGCTGTTGTTTGCCGTTCCATGTCCATGTGAAATCCAATGTGCCTGACAGTTTTTCTGCCAACCGTCCCATTGCCATCAGGGCGAATGCAGTAGATTGGGTGCTGAACCAGTTCTCCTGCGATAAATTCTCTGATACTTTCTTCGCTTGTTGAAGCGCATCCCGTTCGCGGTTCATCAGAAGCAATGTTTCCAGAATCATCGCTTCGTCCCGGTCGGACGAACCATAAATAAAGTTCATAGAAGAATAAGGGATGACAGTAGTCTCAGCGTTGTACACCAGCTCCTCGGCAGGTTTCATCTTTCCCGTCAAGGCATAAGCGGCTGCCAGTCTCCATTTGGCTTGGATGGACATACCTTGTTGTTCTTTCATTCTGTTCATTGCTCCGTATTCCGGTGCGCCTGCCAATGCCAACGTATATAGGCGGAAGGCCTGCATCAGTTCCGCCTGCCATTGCTGCCAACTGCTTGCATCTTGTGGCATCCGCCAGTTCTGAGCTGCTGCGCGTTGGAAGCGTTTCCACTTGCTTAATACGTTGGAGTTGACAGCATATCCCTTTTCTTGTGCCAATGTCAGGAACATTCCCGTATACGAGCTAATCCATTCATCTGCGACGGCATTTCCCGGCCAATAGATAAATCCGCCGTTAGGAAGCTGGCGGGCATAAATCTGCCGGATGGCTTCTTGTACATTTGTCTTTATTTTCTCCGCTTCCTGTTCGTCTACCGCCTTGAATTGGGAGATGAATAAGAGTGGCAGGGCTTTGGAAGTCAACTGTTCCGTACAGTGATGCTCGTAATTATACAAGAAGTCGAACCGGCGGCTGATGTCTACCGACGGGATACGGGAAACTTCCAGTTGGATATGATTATTGTCGGAAGAACCGGCAAGGCTGTATGACAGCTCACCGCTTTGTCCGGCTTCTACCCATTGGCTGTTGCGTAATGTCACAACCGGGTTTGGATTTCGTACTTCTATTTCGACAGTTTCTTTTGTCTGTTGTCCGCCACCGCTTGCTGTAAGATGGATGGTTGCTTTTCCTGTTTTGTTGCCGGTCTTTAGCGTAAAGAAAGTAAGCTGGTCGCCCGGTTGGTTGAAAGTCAGCGACTGTTGCGGAGAACCGACAATCTGAACCCCGCCACCGGTGGCTTGGATAGATACGGTTACATTCTTCACTTGGTTTTCCATAGCAAAGATGTTCACCGGAACAGTAATTTCCTCTTGGATGCTAAGTATACGCGGCAAAGTGGACAACAGCATTAACGGTGTCCGTACATAAGCTGTCTTTTCCGCATTGCCGTAAGCCCCATCCTGTCCTGCCACTACCATGGCGCGCACTGAGCCTACATACATCGGCAACTTCAGCGTATGTGTCTGATGCTTGCCTTTTCCCAGATAGAAAGACCCGATGAATTTAACTACCGGTTTGAAACGGTTCGCCTTTGCGTCGGCAGGCTTCAATGAAGCGTCTCCACCCGTGCTGAAAAGAGAACTGTAACTTCCGGCGGAAGCTCCTAATACATTATCATACATATCCCATGTCCGGATACCGAGTGCTTCACGTGAATAGAAGTCGTTCCAGGGGTCGGGAGTCTTGAAGTTCGTAAGATCCAGCAAGCCGTCATCTACGATAGCTAATGTATACGTCATCGGTTTCCCACTCTTCTCACTGACTGTGACATTGAAATCCGTTTCCGGCCGCAATACTTCCGGCATCTGTATCTGCGGTTGCAATATCGTTTGACTGTTAGTCACGAATACCGGAACAACTCCGTACATACGGATTGGCAAATCATTAACCATCTGCGCATGAGGCTGTAAGAGGCTGATGTGCAGGTATACGTTCGGTGCCATTTCCGGCATAATCTTGAAGTTGTATTTGGTATCTCCCTGGTTGGATACTTCTATCCATTCCTGTTTGAGCACTGTCGAACCGTTTTCGATGGATACCAAAGCACGTCCGCCGGCAGCAGCGGGAATAATGGCAGTAGCTGTTTCGCCTATTTCATAAGAATCTTTGTTCAGTGAGAAAGCAAGCATTTTGATACCGCTGGGATCCGATTTGCTTGAACGTCCTCTCCAGTCCGGCCAGTCTACATAGATAGTACCACCGGTGGCATGACCGCTTTCTCTGTCTTTTACATATACCAGGTAGCGTCCCCAACTCGGATAGTCGACACGGAATTTGAAGGAAGCCTTTCCGCCGTTAGTCTGCAAGTTGCCGCTGGCTACCGGAGTGATAGAACTGCTGTTTACATATGAACTGAAAGATTCATCGCTGTTTTCCCACCACCAGCTCCAACTGATACGGTATATCTTGTATTCCAGATTTGAGCGGCTTACCGGTTTTCCCTCGGGTGTCACCGTAACGACATCAAATACATGGTCTTTGTCCGTCTCAATATATTTTCCCTGAGGTTGATTCAAGTTGATGCCCACATACGATGTGAATGGTGAGAACGGGACACTTTGCGTATAGATGCTTGCGTCTCCGCCCGGTTCGAATACGCGTGTAGTGAAAGATGCGTTCAGCATACCCGGCGCATTTGTCGCTGCCGGAAGTTTCAAGGTGACGCCTGCTCTTCCTTCCGCATCGAGCACGCCATCGAATACATCCGTCTTGATGGTTGTAAAGTCCGTTGCAGGATTATTGAAGAGATATTGCCCGTAATTCTTGAACTGTGTGTTTACTCTGGACAGTGACATTTCTACTTTCGCTTTCAAGCGGGACGCGGTTGCCCCTGTCAGCCACGCGGAAGTGAGCGGGGCATGAAACTCTTTGTCTGTCGCTTGAAGCACCTTGGGTAGTGCCAGCGTTATTTTGAGCCGGTTGGGCTTTATTGTCTCGATGCGCAATCCTTTATGGAAGGTTGTTCCGCCCACTTTTACGTAAGCATTCCAAAGACCGGTAGGAACATCGGGCTGAGTCGGGACGTCAAAAGTGTAGAAACCATTCATGCCTTGCGTCGAAATCATCTTGGTATAGAATTGTCCTTTCGGATTGTAAATCTCCAGTGCTACCGGATGCTTGTCCGGTATTCTTTTCTCACGGTCTTCCAGGATAAAGGATATGTGCAACGTATCTCCCGGTCGCCATACACCTCTTTCGCCATATATAAATCCTTTCAGACCTTTCTGAATATCTTTTCCGCCTACATCAAACCGGCTGACGGATTGCTCTTCACCGTCTACCACACGTACATAGGCTTTTTGCTTATCCGATTCCGCAACGACAATAAAAGGTACGCCTTTCGGGGCGATTTCTACCAGACCTTCCCCGTTTGTTTCTCCTTTGCCTATCACTTGCAGTTGGAAGTTATAAACGGTGACCTGTGCCTTGCCGACGGGTTTTGTATCTAAAATATTGTTGACTGCAACCCATAAATTATTCAGGGAGTTTTTCTTCACAATCATTCCCAAATTGGAAGCAAAGACATTGCAGGCTGCTGTCCGGGTCGACTCCATATAGTAAGATGGATGGCAAGGATTATTCCGTTCCGTCCATCGGTACAAGCTCCAGTCCATTGTGGCACCGTAATAGTAATAATAAGCTTCGGGAACATCCCACATGGCTTCATCTTCTTCAGACAAAACGCTTCCGCTTACTTTTGTCAAACCATCGGAAGCACTGTCGGCAAACTTCATTTCCTGACTATCGTTTCCACCGCAAGGATATGCTGAATATTCTTGCCGGAAGGATAAGATAACCCGGTAGATAGCGCCCGGTTCCTGATGAATCAGTCCGGCAAGGTCTATCGAGTAATCTTCCCAGCGATGAATGTCTTTTGACGAATCTTTACCCAACCACAAGGTCTTCTTATAAACCAATCGTCCCGAACGGCGCAATTCATTGGCGGAAGCCAGCGAATTATTCTGCATGAACATCAATACATTATTCTCGAAAATGCGGATCACATTCAAATCCACCGCATACAGGTTGACAGCCCGGAACGGAATAATCAGGCTTTTCGAATCGGGGAGGATGGCTGCCGAAGTAGACATTTCGACTTGCGGCTTCAGGTTCTGCTCACTGAACGAGATAGAATGTGAAGTTCCTAAAGTCTGATCCTGGCTGCTTTTTACCCCTTCGTGAATATTTAAAGTCAACTTATTTATCTTGTTTGCTTCGAAATAGATAAATACTTTGTTGTCCTTGATTTGAGTGATAGAGGAAGATATTTCCGGTATCTCAATCAGTCCTTTCAGATCCTGGGTATTGGATACGGGGGTGGAGAATACGACTTCAATCCCATTCTCCGGTTGGTCAATGCGTTCGGCGGTTAGAAAGCGGAAACTGTCTTTTGCCGGAATCAGAATTTCTTCGCTTTGTGTATGGTCGATTTGTACAGGCGCTCCATCTGCCTTTATCTCTAGTTGATAATCTTTCGTCTCTCGTGGAATCCGGTTGATATTGAACTCATAACGGCTAGGGTTGTTGGTCGAAGTAATCTCTACCGGATAATCTTTGCTTTTTCCATTGCCGGCAGTCAACATCTTCTCTACCTCTTCTTTCTTCACCACGTCACTGAAACGTATTTCTCCTTTTATACTTGCTTCATCGGGTTGAGTGGCTGTAATTGTTATAGGTTCTGTGTGGATAGTAAAGTTGCGTTCCTGCACCCGGAATGAAAAATTGAACTCCTTCAGCTTTTTATCTACTTCAATAAAATCCCCGAGTTGGAAAGTTCCTTCATAGAATGCCCCCGGTTTTAGTGTACCTTCTTCCGGTACAAACTCTATGGTATTGTTGCTGACCCAATATGCTTTTCCTTTTAATGAAGGTGAGAAACTGAACGGATTATCTTTCAGTTCATTGTTCATGTCCACCATTGGCTGGTCATGCGTCAGTTCGATGCGTATGGTTGAACCTTGTGAGATGACTCCGCCTGTATACGCATTGACGTATGGCGCATATTCTGCAGAAGGAATAATATCTTTTTGATTGCGTGTGCATCCGAAAAGACCCATAATCATTATTATTAGGAAGAATAATTTGGTAGCAATGCTACTACATCTAGTTTTAATTTGTCTCATAGTGAAGAGTTCTTTATAATTTAGCAAACAAATATACGGTTTTTATGGTAGATTCTTTTTAATTCTAATTATTTTTGTACGCTCTAATAAAATTGTGTATGGGAAAAAAGAAAGAATATAAAGAGGCCAACCGGCGATTTCTGAAAAGACTGTCTTCTCAGGAAGGTGTTTTTGCGTTGCCGTGTGGTATCTATTATAAGGTTTTGGAGACTGGTGAAGGAACTGTCTCTCCGGAACCACGGAGTATTGTAACCGTGCATTATAAGGGAAGCCTGATTGACGGGCGGGTATTTGATAATTCTTATGAACGTACCTGTCCCGATGCCTTGCGTCTTAGTGATGTAATTGAAGGTTGGCAGGTGGCACTTCAGAAAATGCATGTTGGAGATAAGTGGATAATCTATATACCTTATACGATGGGATACGGTATTAAGGCTGTTGATTCTATCCCCGCATACTCGACATTGATATTTGAGGTGGAACTGTTGGCTGTTGCATAGGGACGGACTTTCTGGACGGTTAAAGACAAGGATATTTCTCTTTTAGCTTTTTCAGAAAGGATTTGCTCACTTGCAGCAGTTCCGACGAACTGTTAAAAGGGGGAAGTAATAAGCAGTTGTTATCTTCAATTGAAGCCAGATAAGTGATATTAATAATATAGGACTGGCTAATCTGAAGAAAATAAGGATGCAAACCCAGTATTTTTTGTGAGTTTGTATTTCGCTTTAATACTAAGGTGTGCTTGTTGTACAATACAACTTCCCACAATTTACTTTTGGAATTATAACGGAAGTAACCGATCTCTTCAAAATGAACCAATTGTAAATTCCCGGTAATAGTAGTATATAAAAAAATGTTTTCCTGTCTTTTTTCGATGATTGCGTGATTGCAATGATCGGTATGTAACTCTTGATTTTCCATGTGATTTTCTAATCTATGATAGCTTGGGGGCGCATTTAATTTTTCAGTCAAAAATAACGTATTACCGTTAATTGTGAAAATAAAAAGTGTCTCATTCCTGAAATGAGACACTTTTATATAGCAATGACGGTATCTTTTTAAATGGTATTCTATTGTTTAATCTGTTGGTCTTCAATGAACTTGCTGGGTGATACACCATATTTTTCGGAAAAGTTCCGATAAAAGGTCGCCCGGGAGCTAAAACCACATAAGAACATTAGTTCTTTCACGCTTTTTTCAGAGTTCCCGATGGCTAACTGTCTGAAGTATTCTAATCGGTTACAGTTTATGTATTCTCGGAAACCAGTGAATCCCTGACTTTTGATTGCCATTGAAATGTCATGCTCTTTTTCGTTTAGGGATTTTGCCAAATCTTTAATGTTGTAAGATTGGTCTATATAAGGGTGTTGTTCTTTAAGATATGCTTCAATGCTAGAGAAGAGTGGGAGAGGTTGAGGCGATTTTTCTATTTGTGGCATTTCTTTTTCCGTGTTTAGTACCATGCTGATATGATCTGAGAATGGATTCTCGGATTGTAAATACAGTATTGAAAACAGGACGGTGAAAACGATTGCCGTAATGCCGAATAAATTGAAGATGAATTCATTGATACTCAAAGTAAACAGAATGTATATTCCCAAAAACAAGAATAGAAACCCTATAAATAAATGCATATTATTATTTATTTTGCGATAGGTTTTGGTGCTGACCATCGCATAAATAAGAATAAAGAGGGGAGTGATGACGGAAAGTAGGAATATACAAACTCTAAGTTTGACGTCCGTATTATTAATATTCGGTATTATTTCATTCAATGAGTATATAGGAGTTATGATTCCGTTAAATCCTAAATAACAGATTCCTACGGTGATTGTAATGATAGGCGGCAATAAAAATGTGAATATCCTGAAGTGGTTGAGGTATCCCGGAGATAAGGAAGCGATGGGAAATAGTGCGACAATATTGGCTAAAGCATACCATTTGAGCATCTTTTCAATACAGAGTAAGTCCGTGAAATTGTATTCGGGGGTATCTGTAACGATTGTCAGCCACCCGATGTTCTCCCACGAAAACATAAGCCCTATACCCACTGCTATAATTCCCCAATACAATTTGGGATAATTATCTTTTGCGCGAACAATAAGAATGATTCCTGATATCAAGGCAACCAAATCAAGTGTGAGTTCAATTGATAAATGTAGTATTCCCATGTTTATGATGTATTTTTTAATCTTTCCTTTCTTTTCACTAAAGGGTTAATGAAACAAAAGTAATCAATTTAGTCATATCAGGCAATAGAAAAAGAATGGCTTTTGTGAGATTATGCCACTAGAAATTATGTTTCTTTAGAGGACTCATTTTCTGCCAATTCTTTAATCTCTTTATTCAGAAAGACAGAAAGCACAGTTCTTACCACAACTACCCCGCCTAAGATTGCTAATTCATCTAAAGTCGGATCAACTACAGTTTTCAGTATATCAGATGCAATCAAAAACTCCAAACCAAGCAAAAGATAACTACCGAAATCAGCTCTGAGCTGCCGGATGTTATTGATGGTATATGTTCCGTTGAATCGTTTTATTTCATTGCGTAGAAAAGCAATGATGCCGACGAATACTCCATAGGTGACAATCAGCAGACTAATAACGCTGATGATAGTAGCAAGCATATTTAAGAAAGTCAGTAGCATTGTGTATAATATTAGTTTATACAATATAAACAACTGACTTCCTTGAATAGTTTTATCAAAAAGGAGAATATGTATAAAACAGTGATTTATCTTGCAAAAGAAAACTCTTCAAGGTATTCCCATATACTCCCATCTTCTTTAACTTTCCCACGGCGTTCATAAACTAACTCTGTCTCGGTCATTTTGGTTACAGACCATTTTTCTAATTCTTCATATTCCTCGTATTTTAATATCAGTTCCTTACCAGTATAAGACCATGTGCCGTAGGAAGTACTTTTTATACTTCCTGAAGGATAAAGATCTTTCTCTATGTAGGTACCATCTTCCTTGAGTTCTATTGAAAATCGGTTTGTACCATTTACAAAATCTTCTTTCTCATTTACAGTTAGCTCTCCATTATCCCATCCTTGGCTCAAATAATACACACCATTCCAAACTCCTAATAACATTTCTCGTGAACCGACTGAATCTTCATCATCGTCGTTGCTGCAGGAATAAATACAGAATGTCAGTAATATGATACTGATACACGTCGTGATTTTCCAAAGTACTTTTCTCATAATTTTCTTATTAAAATAATATTATTGATAATATAGTTACTATATCTAAGAATATCTTTTTGATTATAGCAATTCTTTGACATTGCAAAGATATGTTGTTATTTGATATGAATTGCAGATTACTTGTAGCTGTGTGATATACAGAACTGTGGCTGATTAGGCCACATCTTTTTCACAAAAAGAACTAAAGAGGTTTGTGTTTAATCGTTTTATTTGTTGCTATAACTTTCTAGTTCTTGTAGATAATAAATAAAAAAATTGTGTTTCAAAATAATGGATATTCGTAAAAGCAAATCAGAATCTATGCTTCCACGTTTGAATATTTTATATACATTGGTCCTGTCGCAATAAAGTTTGTTGGCAAACCATGTTACGGAGCGTTCTTGTTTGTGAAGTTCTGCCTCAATTATTTGACCAATGTGTATCATGTCATTCTTGTTTTAGAGAAGTGTTTGTCTCTATTTGTAGCTTTTATATATTCATACAAAGTTATGCCTATTTTTGTCAGTTTTAGATTTTAAATGTCGATAATAAGTCACGTATATGTAGCTTATTATTCACAAGTAGGAAATATTTGTGCTGATATATTGAATGAGAAATATTCTGATATAGATTTATATATCTGTTATGTCTTGTATGAATGTACGGATACATATCTTGGCTCTTAGTAAAATAAAAAGGCGGAACCATTCAATACCTATTTTCAATCTGAGGTACCGCCAAGCACCCTGTCCAAAATAAGTACGAACAGTTCACGCCTATAGAGCGTAAACTTTCAGTAACCTATTCTCTGGACTTCAATTTGGCGGTTTTCAGATTGAGAGAATAAGAGCTAAAAGCTCAAGTATCTTTTTATAAGTATATGAATGGAATCGCTATTCCAAAAGTTTATTGTTTTAAATAAAAATAGGAGAGTAGAACAATAAACCTACTCTCCCATATATATAAAGTAATCTGAATTACTTAGCCAATGCCTGAGCTACGTCTACAGCACAAGCTACTGTACAACCTACCATCGGGTTGTTACCAATTCCCAGGAATCCCATCATTTCTACGTGAGCAGGAACTGATGAAGAACCAGCGAACTGAGCATCTGAGTGCATACGACCCATTGTGTCTGTCATACCGTATGAAGCAGGACCGGCAGCCATGTTGTCCGGGTGAAGAGTACGACCTGTACCACCACCTGAAGCTACTGAGAAATATGGTTTTCCAGCAAGAACACGTTCTTTCTTGTAAGTACCGGCAACCGGATGTTGGAAACGAGTCGGGTTAGTAGAGTTACCTGTGATAGATACGTCTACGCCTTCTTTCCACATGATAGCAACACCTTCGCGAACATCGTCAGCACCGTAGCATTTTACTTTAGCACGAGGACCGTCAGAGTAAGCGATTTCGCGAACAACTTTCAGTTCACCGGTAAAGTAATCGAATTGAGTCTGAACGTAAGTAAAGCCGTTGATACGAGAGATGATCTGAGCAGCGTCTTTTCCAAGACCGTTCAGGATGCAACGCAACGGTTCTTTACGTACTTTGTCTGCTTTTGCAGCGATTTTGATAGCACCTTCGGCAGCAGCGAAAGATTCGTGACCTGCAAGGAAAGCGAAACATTTAGTTTCTTCGCGCAGCAACATGGCAGCGAGGTTACCGTGACCGATACCAACCTTACGGTCGTCAGCTACAGAACCCGGGATACAGAATGCTTGCAGACCGATACCGATAGCTTCAGCAGCTTCAGCAGCGTTTGTGCAGTTCTTCTTAAGAGCGATAGCAGTACCTACTACATAAGCCCATTTTGCATTTTCAAAGCAGATAGGCTGAGTTTCTTCACACGTTTTATAAGGATCAAGTCCGGCAGCTTCGCAGATAGCGTTAGCTTCTTCGATGTCTTTGATGCCGTTAGCGTTCAAGGCTTCAATGATACCTTTGATACGACGGTCTTGGCTTTCGAATTTTACTTCTCTAATCATAGTTTCTTTCCTCCTTATATTATTCGTGACGTGGATCAATAGATTTAACTGCTCCCTGTTCTGCTGTTACGCGACCATAAGTACCTGTAACTTTCTTCAATGCTTCATTGGCATCAGTACCCTTCTTGATTTCGTCCATGAACTTACCCATGTGTACGAATTCGTATCCGCAGATTTCGTCGTTTTTGTCCAAGAAGATCTGTTTGATATAACCTTCTGCCATTTCAAGGTAACGGGGACCTTTAGCCAAAGTACCATAAAGAGTACCTACCTGGCTGCGCAGACCCTTACCCAAGTCTTCCAAACCTGCACCGATGATCAAACCACCTTCAGAGAAAGCAGATTGAGTACGTCCGTAAACGATTTGCAGGAACAGTTCGCGCATAGCAGTGTTGATAGCGTCGCAAACAAGGTCAGTGTTCAATGCTTCAAGGATAGTTTTTCCCGGAAGGATTTCAGCAGCCATAGCAGCAGAGTGAGTCATTCCGGAACATCCGATAGTTTCAACCAAAGCTTCCTGAATGATACCTTCTTTAACGTTCAGCGTCAGTTTACAAGCACCTTGCTGAGGAGCGCACCAACCGATACCGTGTGTCAAACCAGAAATATCAACGATTTCTTTAGATTTTACCCATTTGCCTTCTTCGGGTATGGGAGCCGGTCCGTGGTTAGGACCCTTCTTTACAACACACATGTGTTCCACTTCGTGTGAATAAGTCATAATTAGCTCTTTTTTTAAGTGATATAATTAAAAATACGTAGTCACGATTCTCTAAATCGCCCACAAAGGTAGTCGATTTATTTGTTTCTGCAAATCGCCTTTTATTACTTTTTTGTGAAAAGTGACAATTCAGTTTACGTTTTTTCGCAGTTTGTAAAGTCGGGATTGCATTTGCGGAAGATTGGGGGTAGGCGAACTATCTATTTGTTGTTTTGTTCTTATTGGAAAACAAAAAACTATGGAACTGAATCAGATAGATATACATTATTTAATAGCGGCAATCTGTGTTATTTCGTCTGCGCTTATATTTTATACAATCGGGGTTTGGGGAGAACGTCTCCAAAAGAAACTGAAGTTTTGGCATATTATATTCTTTCTTCTCGGTTTGATAGCTGATGCGGTCGGTACAAGCCTGATGGAGCATATTGCCGGATTAACCCACTTGCACGACGAGATTCATACCGTGACGGGTATGATTGCTATTCTTCTTATGTTTGTCCATGCTTCATGGGCGATATGGACATATGTAAAGGGATCGCCTGGGGCAAAGAAGCATTTCAATCGCTTTAGTATTATGGTCTGGTGTATTTGGCTTATACCTTATTTAATAGGTGTATATATGGGAATGCATTTACATGCATGATAAACAGTCTGCATGAAGCCGGATATTTATAGATCACCTTACAATATCCTTATCGGCTGACTCTAGTCGTCCTATTAGACGACTATTGTTGGCTAATAGGACGACTAGAGTTGGCTAGGCGGTCAACTGGAGTCGGCTATTGTTGAACAAATATTTTCTATTCGGGATATGTACACTATCTGCCTGTTTCTATAATATGGCAAATAGTAGTTCTCGCTATATTGTAAGATTGTAAAACACATATCTTGTGAAGGGGTGAATAGAGGTGAATATTGTATTTTATATGAATTGTTCACCGGAAACGTCTGTAAATGAGATGATATGGGCCGTGTGAAGAAAGTGGAGGACGGATAGTGAAATTAAGATTGGCAAGATTATGGAGGGATTATTACTGGATGTAGAATAAAATTCGTAGCTTTGCTGCATTATTTATAAAGAAGATTATGATTGAAGTTGTAGAATCAGCTTTACAGAAGGCTGCGGGTGAAGGAATGGATGAATTTATCCAGGCGTTTACAGATAAATATAAAGAGGTAATCGGCGGTGAACTGACTGCGGAGACGATGCCTTTGTTGACGGGAGAACAACATTCTTTGCTGGCTTACCAGATATTTCGTGATGAGGTGATGGCAGGAGGATTCTGCCAGTTGATTCAGAATGGTTACGGTGGATATATCTTTGATAATCCGTTTGCTAAAGTGATGCGTATATGGGGAGCGGAAGAGTTTTCGAAGTTAATCTATAAGGCAAAGAAAATATTTGATGCCAATCGGAAAGACTTGGAGAAAGAACGGACGGACGATGAATTCATGGCTATGTATGAGCAATACGAAGCTTTTGATGAGTTGGAAGAGGCTTACTTAGATATGGAAGAACAGGTTACGGCATTGATTGCAAGTTATGTAGATGACCATTTGGAACTTTTTGCAAAAATAATAAAGTAACGGATGCAGTATTTTTTAAGTATCTGCATTTATTAATTGTGAATTAGAATTTATATCTTTGCAAAATCTAAAAAATATGTTTATGAAACAGATGAAATTTTTCTTGGTGGCTTTGATGGCTGTGGTGATGGGTATGTCGGTTACTTCGTGTATGAATGGGGATGATAATACCGCAAGGCAATTATTTACAATTGCTAAATGTACTAGTACTTATCCCGCTACATTTCAAACGCCTGCAGGGCAAAAGCTTGTTATTAATGATGCATCATTAATAACGTTGAATACAGGAGAACTTTATAATTTTTGGTATGAATATGATTCGGCTGAGCAGCCTGATAATTCCGAAACTCTTTATGTAACACTTTATGGTGGTAGTACTCCTGTTTCGATTAATGCTAAATACACAGAAGGACCTACAAATGCTTCAGAATCATCAAAAGCTAATGCACCATTATATGCATTTAATTTAGCATCTGACTATTCAACACAACCGGGCGTCTTATTTGACCAACAATATCTTGTTATTCCTGTTGTCTATTGGGTGAAAGTGGAAAATAGCTCTGAGGAGCAGAATAAGGAACTTGAAAAACATTCTTTTATTCTTACGTATGACGAGGAGACTATTGAATCTGGTGCAACAGAGTTGGTACTTACTTTAAATCATGTAATTAATACTGAAGGGGAAGCGGAGAATGTATCTCGTAATAGATATACTTCTGCATATAAAGCATATCGTTTGGATAATGCAATGAGTGCATTCCGCAATAAGGCAGGTCAAAATCCGACAAAGATTACAGTAAAAGCAAAAGTAAATTCATCAGAAAATACCTTGGATGGTGCTACTGATGCCACACCGTGGGAATATACAGTAAAATAACATTGAACTACAAAGAATTATTTAACATAGCAATGAAATTGATTTCCTCTCCGGCCAAGGCCTGGGAGGAAATTTCTATGGAAGAGGATAGGCGAAAAGTATATGTGGCTTTTGTCTATCCTATGATTGGTTTATGCGGTCTGTCCGTATTCATCGGTTCATTACTGACGAATGGATGGGGAGGTCCGCAAAGTTTCCAAATAGCTATGACCAACTGTTGTGCCGTAGCTGTAGCCTTGTTCGGTGGCTACTTCCTGGCTGCTTATGCCATTAATGAGATGGGGGCAAGAATGTTTGGTCTGTATAGCGATATGCCGTTAACGCAACAATTTGCGGGATATGCACTTGTTGTACCCTTCCTGCTTCAAATCGTAACCGGACTATTACCCGATTTTAGAATTATTGCTTGGTTGCTGCAGTTCTATATCGTCTATGTAGTATGGGAAGGAGCTCCTATACTGATGAGAGTAGAAGAAAAACAACGATTGAAATACACCCTTTTGTCGTCTGTGTTGTTAATACTATGTCCGACGGTGATTCAAATAGTGTTTAACAAACTGACGGCCATACTTAATTAATGTGTGAAGATGAAACAACCCTCTGTAAATATTAAGAATAAACGGGCTACGTTTGATTACGAACTGATAGATACCTATACAGCAGGTATCGTATTGACCGGTACGGAAATCAAATCCATTCGTTTGGGAAAAGCGAGCCTGGTAGATACGTTTTGTTATTTTGCGAAAGGCGAATTGTGGGTGAAGAATATGCATATCGCCGAGTACTTCTATGGTTCGTACAATAATCATACGGCACGTAGGGAGAGGAAGTTGTTGCTCAATAAAAAAGAATTGGAGAAACTACAGCGGGAAATGAAAAATCCCGGCTTTACGATTGTTCCCGTACGCTTGTTTATCAATGAAAAAGGTTTGGCGAAACTGGTGGTCGCTTTGGCGAAAGGTAAGAAAGAATATGATAAACGAGAATCCATCAAAGAGAAAGACGACCGTAGAGATATGGCAAGAATGTTCAAACGATGACATGATAGGATAAATGAAGAAGACAATCTCTCAAATCGTATCCGAACGCATCCTTATTCTGGACGGCGCAATGGGTACAATGATTCAACAATACAATCTCAAAGAAGAAGATTTTCGTGGTGAACGTTTCGCGCATATTCCCGGACAACTGAAAGGGAATAACGATTTGCTTTGTCTGACACGTCCCGATGTAATTCAAGATATTCACCGTAAGTATCTCGAAGCAGGTGCGGACATTATCGAAACGAATACATTCAGCTCAACCACAGTCTCTATGGCCGATTATCACGTAGAAGAATATGTACGTGAGATAAATCTTGCCGCCGTAAAACTGGCTCGTGGGCTTGCTGACGAATATACAGCAAAGAATCCCGATAAACCCCGTTTTGTAGCCGGTTCCGTAGGGCCAACGAACAAAACCTGCTCCATGAGCCCCGATGTGAACAACCCGGCTTATCGTGCTCTGAGCTACGATGAACTGGCTGCCGCCTATCAGCAACAGATGGAAGCGATGCTTGAGGGTGGGGTAGATGCTATTTTGATTGAAACAATATTTGATACGCTGAATGCGAAAGCGGCTATTTTTGCCGCTGAACAAGCAATGAGAGTGACAGGTGTCGAAGTGCCTGTCATGCTGTCTGTGACTGTCTCCGATATTGGCGGGCGAACCTTGTCCGGACAAACCCTGGAGGCATTTCTCGCTTCCGTGCAACATGCCAATATTTTCTCTGTCGGCTTGAACTGCTCGTTCGGAGCCCGTCAGTTGAAACCTTTCCTTGAGCAATTGGCAGCCCGCGCACCTTATTACATTAGTGCATATCCGAATGCCGGATTACCGAACAGTCTGGGCAAGTACGACCAGACACCTGCGGATATGGCTCACGAAGTGAAAGAATATATCGACGAAGGATTAATAAATATAATAGGTGGTTGCTGTGGAACGACAGATGCCTACATTGCCGAATATTCAGCCTTGATAAAAGGTGCAAAACCACACGTTCCGGCTGCAACACCGGACTGTATGTGGCTTTCCGGGCTTGAACTGCTCGAAGTGAAACCGGAAATTAATTTTGTGAATGTTGGCGAGCGTTGTAATGTAGCCGGTTCGCGTAAGTTTCTTCGTCTGATAAATGAAAAGAAATACGATGAAGCTCTTTCCATCGCCCGTCAGCAGGTAGAGGACGGAGCCTTGGTGATTGACGTCAATATGGACGACGGACTGCTGGACGCCAAGACTGAGATGACGACTTTCCTGAATCTTATTATGTCCGAACCGGAAATTGCCCGTGTCCCGGTGATGATTGACTCTTCCAAGTGGGAAGTGATTGTTGCCGGATTGAAATGCCTGCAAGGTAAGGCAATCGTCAACTCTATTTCTTTGAAAGAGGGGGAAGAAGTGTTCCTCGAACATGCCCGGACTATCAAGCAATACGGAGCTGCCGCCGTTGTCATGGCTTTTGATGAAAAAGGCCAGGCGGATACTGCCGCCCGTAAGATAGAAGTATGCCAACGTGCATACCGTCTTTTGGTTGATAAAGTCAATTTTAATCCCCATGATATAATCTTCGACCCCAATGTGCTTGCCGTAGCTACGGGAATCGAAGAACATAACAACTATGCCGTGGACTTCATTGAAGCTACCGGATGGATTAAGAAAAATCTTCCCGGCGCGCATATCAGCGGTGGGGTGAGTAACCTGTCTTTCTCTTTCCGTGGCAACAACTATATTCGTGAAGCCATGCATGCCGTGTTCCTTTATCATGCCATTCAGCAAGGAATGGATATGGGAATCGTGAATCCGGGAACTTCCGTTCTATACAGCGACATTCCGGCCGATGTGCTCGAAAAGATAGAAGATGTCGTTTTGAACCGCCGTCCCGACGCGGCAGAACGTCTTATCGAATTGGCGGAATCTCTGAAAGCAACCATGAGCGGAGCAGCAGGCCAGCCGGCTGCCAAACAGGATGCTTGGAGGGAAGGAACCGTTCAGGAGCGTTTGAAATATGCCTTGATGAAAGGGATTGGCGATTATCTCGAACAGGACTTGGCAGAAGCTCTGCCGCTTTACGATAAAGCGGTGA
Source organism: uncultured Bacteroides sp. (assembly GCF_902491285.1). Taxonomy (GTDB): domain Bacteria; phylum Bacteroidota; class Bacteroidia; order Bacteroidales; family Bacteroidaceae; genus Bacteroides. The sequence continues at coordinate 42,286 of NZ_CABUHK010000020.1, forward strand.
ATGTGATTGAAGGGCCGTTGATGGATGGAATGAACTACGTAGGCGAACTTTTCGGAGCAGGTAAAATGTTTCTTCCGCAGGTGGTGAAGACTGCCCGGACAATGAAGAAAGCCGTTGCCATCCTCCAGCCTGTCATTGAATCGGAAAAAACAGAAGCAACAACCTCTGCCGGAAAAATATTGCTTGCTACAGTGAAAGGGGATGTGCACGATATCGGAAAGAATATCGTTGCCGTAGTGATGGCCTGCAACGGTTACGATATTGTCGATTTGGGGGTGATGGTTCCTGCGGAAACAATCGTGCAGCGTGCTATCGAAGAAAAGGTGGACATGATTGGATTGAGCGGATTGATTACTCCTTCGCTGGAAGAAATGGCCCATGTGGCCGCTGAACTGGAAAAGGCCGGACTCGATATACCTCTTCTGATTGGGGGAGCCACTACCTCAAAGATGCACACTGCATTGAAGATTGCTCCTGTATATCACGCTCCGGTGGTACACTTGAAAGACGCTTCCTTGAATGCCGGTGTCGCCGCCAAACTGCTGAATCCGCAGATGAAGGCCGAACTGGTGAACGAGTTGGAAAGCGAATACGAGGCGCTTCGCGAAAAGAGCGGTTTGATGAAGCGTGAAACAGTTTCATTGGAGGAAGCTCAGAAAAATAAGTTGAACCTATTTTAAAACATTACCACAATGAAAAAGATTTTCTCTTTCTTATGTCTGTTCATGGCATTGACTGCTATGGTGTCATGTTCTTCTGCAAAAGAAGAAAAAGGAACGTCCGGAACCGGAAATGCTGCATTGGATAATATCTTCGAACGCAAAAGCGTGCGTACTTATCTGAACAAAGGAGTGGAGAAAGAGAAAATCGACCTGATGCTTCGTGCCGGGATGGCTGCTCCTACGGGAAAAGATGTCCGTCCCTGGGAATTCATCGTGGTGACCGATCGCGCCAAGTTGGATTCGATGGCTGCCGCGCTTCCTTATGCCAAAATGTTGACGCAGGCTCGTAATGCCATCGTTGTCTGCGGGGATTCCGCACGTTCATCCTATTGGTATTTGGATTGTTCCGCCGCCACTCAGAATATTCTGCTGGCTGCCGAAAGCTTGGGATTAGGTGCTGTATGGACAGCAGCTTATCCTTACGAAGACCGTATGCAAGTCGTACGCAAATATACTAATCTCCCTGAGAGTATTCTTCCGCTTTGTGTCATTCCTTTCGGCTATCCGGCTACAAAAGAGAACCCGAAACAGAAATTTGACGAGAAAAAGATACACTATAATCAGTATTAGCAAACAAAAGTTTTGTCTTTTCAATAATTTCCTTACATTTGCGTCTTAATTGATTAAATCTGATACGCAAATGTTTGGAATAGACGACCCTTTTATCATTCTGCCATACCTTCTTTCAGTAGTATGTGTGATTTTTGCTGCCTGGTTCGGGCTGAAATATTGGAATAAGGACGATAAAAAAGACGAAACCCGATGAATACATTTACTCTAGGACTGATTGTGATAGCTTATCTGCTGTCACTTGCTTATCTTGGCTTTTTAGGATATAAGAAAACGACATCTGCCAGTGATTATCTGGTGGGGGGACGTCAGATGAATCCTATCGTAATGGCTCTTTCATACGGTGCTACGTTTATTTCCGCATCCGCTATCGTTGGCTTTGGCGGTGTGGCGGCCGCTTTCGGGATGGGAATCCAGTGGCTTTGCTTCCTGAATATGTTTATCGGAGTTGTGATAGCTTTTATCTTTTTCGGTTTGCGTACCCGGCGTATGGGGGCAAAACTGAATGTGAGCACTTTTCCCCAGTTATTGGGGCGGCACTTCCGTTCACGTAATATACAGGTATTTGTCGCTGCCGTTATTTTCATTGGGATGCCACTGTATGCGGCGGTTGTAATGAAAGGCGGCGCAGTGTTTATCGAGCAGATTTTTCAGATTGATTTCAACGTTTCTTTGTTGATATTTACTTTGGTGATTGCAGCTTATGTGATAGCAGGGGGGATGAAAGGAGTGATGTACACGGATGCTTTGCAGGCGGTTATCATGTTCGGCTGTATGCTGTTTCTGTTGTTTTCTCTCTATCGGGTGCTTGATATGAATTTTGTGGAAGCCAATAAAGAACTGACTGCTATTGCTCCGCTAGTCCCGGAGAAGTTTAAAGCGTTGGGGCATCAGGGATGGACTGCAATGCCTGTGACGGGCTCTCCACAATGGTATTCACTGGTTACTTCTCTTATTTTAGGAGTGGGAATCGGTTGCCTCGCACAACCTCAGTTGGTGGTTCGTTTTATGACGGTGAAAAGCAGTAAGCAGTTGAATCGCGGTGTATTTATCGGTTGCTTCTTTTTGATTATAACGGTAGGCGCGATTTATCATGCCGGTGCATTGAGCAATCTTTTTTTCTTGAAAACAGAGGGAGCGGTCGCAACGGAGGTGGTGCAGGATATTGATAAGATTATTCCATATTTCATAAATAAGGCAATGCCCGACTGGTTTGCCGCACTCTTCATGTTGTGTATCCTTTCGGCAAGTATGTCTACGCTCAGCTCGCAGTTTCATACGATGGGGGCTTCGGTAGGGTCTGATATTTACGGGACATACAAACCCCGTTCACGTGGTAAGCTGACCAATGTAATCCGTCTTGGTGTATTGTTCTCTATTCTGGTCAGCTATATTATCTGCTATATGCTGCCGCATGACATTATTGCCCGTGGAACTTCTATCTTTATGGGAATCTGTGCGGCTGCTTTCCTGCCCGCTTATTTCTGCGCTTTATATTGGAAGAAAGCTACAAAGCAGGGAGTGATGGCAAGCCTTTGGGTAGGAACAGTCGGCAGTTTGTTTGCTCTTGTATTTCTTCATCAGAAAGAATCTGCTGCGCTGGGTATCTGCAAAGCCCTGTTCGGGCGGGATGTGCTGATTACCACTTATCCTTTTCCGGTGATAGACCCGATATTGTTTGCATTGCCTTTATCGGTATTGGCAATTGTCGGGGTTAGCTTGATGACTTATAAACGATGATTTTTACGCTTTGATTTTCTTTTTATAGGATTCATAGCGCGACATGATGTCGCGGACGAAATTGTAAGTCTCAATGCCACGGAAATAACCGTTTTTACAAACGGGGTCGGTGAAGTATTCTTCATTGCTTTTGAGTAAGATAAAGTTCTCTACATTATCTTTCCATACCAATTTGTTTTTTCCATATTTTTCCGCCAGAGCCATGGCATCGTAAATATGTCCTAAACCGGCATTGTAGGAAGCCAGAATAAAGTTGAGACGTTCCTCCTTGTCGGGAATCATGCTGAAACTACGGTCGGTGGCGGCAATGTATTTGATAGCTGCCTTGACACTCTCCTCCGGGTTTTGTTCTTTTCCGGCAGGTACTCCCATGGCACGGGCGGTGGCGGGCATTAGCTGCATCAGCCCTTTGGCACCTGCCCAGGATACGGCCGTTGTGTCAAAGTTGGATTCTGTATAAGCCAGCGATGCAAGCATACGCCAGTCCCATCCGATTTCTTTGGAGTATTTCTTGAATAAATCGTCGTAATGGGAAATCTTTCCCTCTTTCAATGAAAGGATAGGAGAGTGGGGCATCATTTTGCTGTTTTCAAAGTAGCGTTTCATACTGGCTGTATAAGCGGGAGAGGTCATGTTCTCCTGATGCCATTTGGTGGCGGCTGCGGCCAGCTCCGGACTGTCTTTCCGTACTGCCCATGAAGAGCGCTGGTCGAAACTGACAGGCAAGTCTATGTTCAGGTTGGGATAATACGTCTTATTAAGTTTCGCTAAATCGTTGTCGGCTACGGTATATGGTATTTTGCCTTGCGCCACTTGGGTGATTAAGTCCTCGATAGTGATACTGTCATTGGTCACCTCATGGATCTGGATTCCGCCGCCTAGTTCACTGTTCAGATTGACGAGACGGTCATAATACTTTCCGGGTTTTACGTATATGTCTTTTCCGACCAGTTCGGTAACGTCTTTCAACGGTTTCTGTTTACCTCTTCCTTGCTGGACGATTACCTGATGGGTAATCACATCTTCACCGCAGTAGAGGAGACTGTCTTTCCATTCTTTGGTTATGGGCAGGTTGTAGGCAATCATGTCCCCTTCGCCTGCCAGTAACTTCCGGATCAGTTCGTCAACGTTGTTGGCTACTTCGATTCTTAGTTTTAAGCCCAGGCTTTTGGCAAACTGCTCGCTGAGTTCATACTGGAACCCCATTTCCTGTCCCCGGTAAATGAAATATGAAGTAGAGCTGTATAATGTCAGTACAACCAATTCGCCGCTGTCTTTTATCTGTGGAAGATCGCGAGCGGATTCGTCCGTCTTGCTGTGCTGCTTGTTCCGGCATCCGAACATACAACAGAATAACACAAGGAATAAAGGGATAATCAGCGCCTTGACATTCATACCTGACATTTTGTTTTTAATTCTCAACTCTCTCCATTCTCGGCTCTCAACCTTTCAAGTGTTTCTTAATGTACATGGTCAGTATGTCGATAGCCACTTTATTGCTACCGCCTTCGGGCACGATAAGGTCGGCATACCGTTTGCAAGGTTCGATAAATTGCAGGTGCATCGGTTTCAGAACCCGTGTGTAGCGTTCCATTACAGCTTCGGCAGTACGTCCGCGTTCAACGACATCCCTTTGGATGACGCGTATCAGACGTTCATCGGGATCGGCATCCACGAATATCTTAAGGTCCATCATATTACGCAGTTTCTTGTCGCATAAGGCAAGAATCCCTTCGATGATGATGACTTCCCGCGGTTCGATATGAATAGTTTCGGGCTGGCGGGTGCAAGTCAGATAAGAGTAGGTGGGCTGTTCGATACTCTTTCCTTCTTTCAGCGTCATGACGTGTTTGGAGAGCAGGCTCCACTCAAAAGCGTCCGGATGGTCAAAATTGATATTCTGACGCTCTTCGACCGGGACGTGACTACTGTCCTTGTAGTATGAGTCCTGAGGTAATAATACTACTTCCCCTGCGGGGAGACTTTCTACGATTTTTCGTACGACGGTGGTCTTTCCGGAACCTGTTCCGCCTGCTATTCCTATAATTAACATCTCTTTAAGTGTATATTTGAACCAAATAGAGTATTTTTGCATTACTATTAATGTGGTAAACACATTAACAAGACAAATATAGAAACAATTCATTAAAATAACAACGTAATGGTAAAACACATTGTATTATTTAAGTTAAAAGACGACGTTCCTGCTGAAGAGAAGCGGGCAGTTATGACAAAATTCAAGGAAGCGATAGAAGCACTTCCTGCTAAAATCTCTGTAATCCGTAAAGTGGAAGTGGGATTGAACATGAATCCCGGTGAGACATGGAATATAGCACTTTACAGTGAGTTTGATACTCTGGAAGACGTGAAATACTATGCAACGCACCCCGACCACGTAGCTGCCGGTAAGATTCTGGCAGAAACAAAGGAAAGCCGTGCGTGTGTAGATTATGAATTATAACCCTCCAATTATTGAAAATGAAAAAGTTTATTTCTTTTCTGCTTTTAAGCTTTGTTGTGTATGCTTTGCAAGCACAGATTAAAGATCCGGTAAAGTTCAAAACTGAGTTGAACACTCTTTCTGATACCGAAGCGGAGATTGTATTTACCGCCACTATTGATCAAGGGTGGCATGTTTATTCTACTGAACTTGGAGATGGGGGACCTATTTCTGCGACATTCAACGTTGATAAGAAAAGTGGGCTGGAACTTGCCGGAAAACTGAAACCGGTCGGCAAGGAGGTAGCGACTTTCGACAAACTGTTTGAGATGAAAGTGCGTTATTTTGAGAATACGGCAAAGTTCATTCAGAAAGTTAAACTCACAGGCGGGGCTTATGAAATAGAAGGATATCTGGAATATGGTGCTTGTGATGATGAGAGTTGTCTTCCGCCTACCGAAGTGCCGTTCAAGTTCTCCGGAGTAGCGAAAGCCGGAAGTGCTGCTGCGGCTAAGACAGAACAGCCGGAGAAAAAGGAACCGGAGAAAAAGGAAGAATCTGCTCCCGCTCCTGCTGAAGTAAAAGACTCTGCTGCTATGATGGAACTGGTGCCCGCCACTCCGGTGGATGCGGCTACGGACATTCAGCCTGCCGTTGCATCCGGTGAACTTTGGAAGCCGGTCATCAGCGACCTGCAAGCATTGGGCGAAGAACATGGGCAGGAAGATATGTCTTGGATTTATATCTTCATAACAGGTTTCCTCGGCGGTTTGCTGGCTTTGTTCACTCCTTGTGTGTGGCCGATTATCCCGATGACTGTCAGCTTTTTCCTGAAACGTAGCAAGGATAAGAAGAAAGGTATTCGTGATGCATGGACGTATGGTGCATCTATCGTTGTGATTTATGTAGCATTGGGGTTGGCCATTACGTTGATTTTCGGTGCCAGTGCGTTGAATGCGTTGTCTACCAATGCAGTCTTTAATATTCTCTTCTTCCTGATGTTGGTGATTTTTGCCGCTTCGTTCTTCGGAGCATTTGAAATCAGGCTTCCGTCGAAGTGGGGAAATGCAGTGGATAGCAAGGCGGAATCTACCACGGGATTGCTGAGTATTTTCCTGATGGCTTTCACGCTTTCATTGGTTTCTTTCTCTTGTACAGGTCCGATTATCGGTTTCTTGCTGGTACAGGTATCTACAACAGGAAGTGTCGTTGCCCCGGCTATCGGTATGCTGGGATTTGCCATCGCACTGGCTTTGCCGTTCACTCTGTTCGCGTTGTTCCCGTCATGGTTGAAGTCTATGCCGAAATCAGGCGGATGGATGAATGTAATCAAAGTGACATTAGGTTTTCTCGAACTGGCATTTGCGCTTAAATTCTTGTCGGTAGCCGATTTGGCTTATGGCTGGAGACTGCTTGACCGCGAAACGTTCCTTGCTTTGTGGATTGTTATTTTTGCTTTGCTCGGATTCTATCTGTTGGGTAAGATCAAGTTTCCGCATGATGACGATGATAATAAGGTGGGAGTTACCCGTTTCTTTATGGCGTTAGTCTCTTTGGCATTTGCGGTTTATATGGTTCCCGGTTTGTGGGGAGCACCTTTGAAGGCGGTAAGTGCATTTGCTCCACCTATGCAGACTCAGGATTTCAACTTGTATAAGAATGACGTACATGCGAAATTCGACGATTATGATTTAGGTATGGAATATGCGCGTCTGAATGGGAAACCTGTCATGCTTGACTTCACAGGATATGGCTGCGTAAACTGCCGTAAGATGGAAGCGGCAGTATGGACTGACCCGAAAGTAAGTGACTTGATTAATAATGACTATGTATTGATTACGCTTTATGTGGATAACAAGACCCCGTTGACCGAACCCGTGAAAATCGTGGAAAACGGTACGGAACGTACTTTGCGTACAGTCGGTGACAAATGGAGTTATCTGCAACGTGTGAAGTTTGGTGCGAACGCCCAGCCTTTCTATGTGTTGCTGGATAATCAGGGCAGACCGCTGAACAAGTCATATGCTTACAACGAGGATATTCCTAAGTATATCGAGTTCCTGCAGACTGGACTGGAAAATTATAAGAAAGCGAAATAATCGTTTCGCTGATAGATTGATACTGGAAAGGCGGTCTCATCCTTTGGGTGAGGCCGCTTTTCTAATATTGTTATTTTACTTCGAAAAAGGTTTCCAGTCCGCGTCGACTATCAGTGCCGACCATTATTTTGAACTTACCCGCTTCTACTACTTTTTTCATGTCAATATTCCAGAAAGCCAGTTCGTCTAAGGGAAGTTCGAATGTTGCCATCTTTTCTTCATTTGGACTTAACTCTATCCTTTTAAATCCTTTTAATTCCTTAACCGGCCGGGTGACGGAACCGAAAAGATCCGATACATAGAGTTGAACCACTTCTGTTCCTTTATATTGCCCTGTATTTTTTACTTTGACACTGATTGAAAGCGTATCGCCCGAAGTGAGTACGGTGCGGTCTGTTCTTAAATCAGAATATTCGAAAGATGTGTATGACAGACCATATCCGAACGGGAATAAAGGTTGCGCTCCTATATCGAGATAATAAGAGGAGTGTCCTAATACGGACTGTTTGGCATTTAATGGTATCTCGTCTAAGGGCTTTTCTTTTCCTGTAGCCGGACGCCCGGTATTGGTGTGATTATAGTAGATGGGAATTTGTCCTGTTGCTTTTGGGAAAGTAACGGGTAGTTTGCCGCCAGGTGTGACCTTACCAAATAAAATATCCGCCAGTGCGTTACCGCCCATCGTTCCGGGATGCCAGGCATATAATACAGCATCGGACAGGTTTAGTTCCTCATTGATAATCAACGGGCGTCCCGCCATAATGACTGTAATGAGCGGCTTATTTGTTCCGCTTAATACCTTGATAAGTTCGGATTGAGCTCCTTGTAGCTTTATATCAGCCAGACAATGCGCTTCACCCGACAGGATGGCTTCTTCGCCGATAAAAGCTATAATGGCATCTGCCTGGTGTGCTTCTGCCAATACCTTATTGAAGTTCGTCTTATTTTTATCTCTGCTGTACTCCAGACCTTTCACAAAATGAATTTTCACTTTGTCGCCATACATTTCACGCAGTGCTTTTACAGGCGTCTGTGTTCTCTCTGTTTCTCCGTCCATTGTCCAGGTTCCGAGTTGGTCGTGGGGAGCGTCGGACAATGGGCCTACTATCAGGATACTTTTTATTTCCGAAGACAGCGGTAATGTGTGGCTCTCATTTTTTAATAAAACAACAGACTCTTCCGCTATTTTCTTTGCAATAGCCAGATGTTTGTCCGAGTAGGTTTCTTTTCTCTTATTGATATCAGTGTACGGATTATCAAACAGTCCGAGCCTGAATTTTAATCTTAGCACATTTCGCACCGCATTGTCCAATGTCTTTTCGGAAATTATCCCTTTGGCGATTAATTCCTCTATATTCTGAATAAATGCTTTGGAAGACATATCCATGTCCAGTCCGGCTTCTATCGCTTTTCGGGCTGCATCTTTCCGGTCTTCAGCGAAGCCATGTTTTATCATTTCCGTCACAGAGCCCCAGTCGGAAACGACAACCCCGTCGAAATTCCATTCTTTGCGGAGAATATCCTTTAATAGTTTTTTGTTTCCTGTAGCCGGAATCCCGTCGTTATCATTGAACGAAGTCATGATACTGGAACAGTTGGCTTTTACGGCTTTCTCGAAAGGCGGAAGATAGACATCTCGCAACTGCCTTTCGGGAATATGGGTTGAATTATAATCACGTCCTCCTTCTACGGCTCCATATCCTATAAAATGCTTGGCGCAGGCAGCCATTGATTGCGGATTTGATAAATCATCACCTTGAAATCCGTTTACTACGGCAACAGCCATCTGTTCTGTGAGATAAGTATCTTCACCGAAACTTTCGGCTATGCGTCCCCACCGGGCATCTCTGGATATGTCTATCATGGGGGCAAATGACAATCTGACACCATGCTCCGTGGCTTCTATGGCTGCGATTCGTGCTCCTTCCTGTATCAGTTCCGGATGGAAAGTGGCAGCTTGCCCTAACGGAATGGGCAGCATGGTCTTGAAACCATGCACGACGTCGCGTGTGAAAACCAGGGGGATACCGGTTCTTGATTGCTTGCAGGCGATTTCTTGTAATTCATTGACGACTTCGGGTTCGGTAACATTCATTACCGAACCGATTTCTCCTTTTTGTATCAATATCTTCAGATTCTCAATTGTACCGCGTCCGTCAAGTTGGTTCAACTGCCCTGCTTTTTCACGGATAGTCATACCCGATAGGGTTGAATCAATCTTTTGTTCTAAATACGTATTCTCATTCTGGGCATGGGAAAAACAAAATGTTGATAACAGATATAGCAAACACAAAATCTTTTTCATATACATATAAGTCTTATTTTACGGGTATGAACAGTACAGCGTCGGCAATGACCGTCCCGCTTGTATCTCCGGTGGATATTTCTACATAGGGCATGGGGCTTTTCTGAAAATCGTATGTCCCCAGTTCCACCCATTCTCCTGTAGTCTGTCCTTCTATTCTCACGCTGTCTTTATGTATGACTTTTGTCCAACTATCGGTTCCGTCCGAGATGGAATATGTGATAGCGGGTGATATGTCTTTTCTCATGTGATAATAAGTATAGACTTTGTATTTTCCTTTATGTTCCATATGTGGGGTGAAACGGATGGGCGAACCGTTGCGGACTTTGGATTTCAGGAAAGTGGGACCATATCCTCCCTGCTTTTTAATAATCTCCCAATCATTATTGACGGATAAGTCCAGTTCGCTGTCGTCTATCAGTATCTCGGAAAAACTACCGTCCAACAGAGGATTTTCGTGTAGCAATGCCTGTACTTTCTTTATATCGACGGTCTGTACGCTTCCTGTGTTTATGGCTTCTGCTGCGGCGATTGCGGCAGACTGTGCCAATACCATAAATACCGGCTCCATACGGATGGAACCGTAGGCGATATGACTGGCAGAGAGACAAACGGGAACGAGCAAGTTCTTACATTCTTCTTCCTTGGGGATGATGGAACGATAGGATATGGGGTAGGGGAGTCCGCCGCCGATTTCTACATTTCCCTCATTTTTTACCATGTATTTCCCGTCTTTTTTTATGAGTATCCGTTGGCAGTTGTGTGAGTCCATGGTATATGCAGCCATGCCGATACCATCGGTGACCGTTTCCCGTCCTTCGCAATGTGCTTGCGTCATTACATAATCCCCTGTCATCCTGCGGCTTTCTCTGATATATAGTTGGGGCGACCAATGGTTGTCCTCTGTATATTCGTCTTTGGGGTAGCCCCATGCTTGTATTTCATCTCTTAATTCTTGCGGAACCCTGGGGTTGGTCTTGTAGAAATAAAGTAATCCCTGGGTATAGTCTTTATGTGCTTGAATGATTTCCGCCCTTTCTTCGTAAGATGCTTCCGGATAGTTATGGTTCATTCCAATCATATCAGTAGAAAATCCTCCCCGGTTATTTATATCCGTCTTATTGTTTGGCATCCGGCTCCAGATAAAATAATGGTTTAGTTTTCTTTTATCGGGTTGGGCGTCAAACAGGCGTAGCAGCAACTCATACTTGGTGGAGTCATAATTTTCCGGTCGGGTGATTCCTATTTTGTTGGCCGGATTATCGGTGAGGCAAATACGGTAATTATAGGCTTGCACTAACTTGTCGCCCGTACCGTCCGATGAGAGTGCGGCAGGACTGATTCCCCATAATAATCCGCTCGTGGAATCACCCTTTATCTTGTAGGGGTCTATTCCGTCCGGGAACTGGTGGCCTTTCATCAGTTGGACACCATTGTAAGTTTCATTATATAGCTTGTTATCTTCCCGCCCTATCGTATAGGAAACTCCTGCTTTAGCCATCAGGTCACCCTCATAAGTACAGTCGATGAATACTTTGGCGGCTATGGATTTGCCGGGTTTTGTTCTGTCGGAACTTTCAAGGGTGATATTTTTTATATATCCGTTGGCAAGTTGGGCGTCTGTGATTCTGTATTTGTATAAAACCTCGACGCTTGCCCGCTTAATGTAGTCATTAAAGATGCTGTCCGCTACTTTGGGTTCGAATATCCATTGTTCCAGTTTACCGTAATGAGTGCCCAAACGGCGGTAAAAGTCTTTTGATAATCCGGTCACTACTTGTTTGTTTCCTATATCGGTGAAACCAAGCCCGCCGGAAGTCAGTCCGCCGAGGCGGTTTTGCGGTTCGATAAGCAATACCTTCTTACCCAACATCTTGGCAGAGTATGCTGCTATTACTCCGGCGGAAGTACCGCCATAGATACATATATCGTACTCTTCTTCCGGGTTGCTTTTACAACTGAACAGAAAAGTAAGAACGGTCAATAATAGAATCAGTTTTTTCATATCCGGTTTCATTTTACGTTAAACTTAACTTTTTGTAGGTCTTTGTCCAAAGAACTGCCGCCCACCATGACGGTGAACGTGCCCGGTTCCAGTACATATTCAGCTTTGTGATTGTAATAGGACAAGTCTTCTTTGTTTAAGTGGAATGTTACCACTTTGCTTTCTCCCTTTTCCAGAAGAATACGTTGAAAACGTTTCAGTTCTTTCACCGGTCGGGTGGTGTTACTGTAATCATCCCGAATATAAAGTTGGACGATTTCTTCCCCTTGCCTTTCTCCTGTGTTGCTGACATTCACTGTAACTTCTATTTCTTCGTTGGCATTATAATCCGTCTTGTTTGCTTTAAGCTGGCCGTATTTGAAAGAAGTATAACTTAGACCATACCCGAAAGGATAAAGCGGTGTTTTATCCCCGTCGATATAAGGATGTAGAAATTGGGACGGTTTGTGATTATATACCGTTGAAATCTGACCTACATGCCGTGGGATGGTAATTGGTAACTTCCCGCTGGGATTAACTTTGCCGAAGAGGATTTCCGCAATTGCCTTTCCTCCCATTGACCCCGGTTCCCAGGCTTCGATAATAGCCGGGATATTTTCAGCAATCCATCCGGTGGCAAGGGGGCGTCCGTTTACCAGGATGACAATAGTAGGGACTCCTGTCTTGTAAATGGATTCCACAAGATAGTCCTGTTTCCCCCAAAGGGTGATGTCCATACGGTCCCTGTTTTCTCCGCATGTTTTCTCTTTCCAATGCTGCCGGAAAGAATCTTCACCGACTACAACGATTGCCAAATCCGAAGACTTTGCTGTTTGTACAGCTTCTTCTATTTTGGCACTGTCCAATGCTCTCAGATTCCAGCCGACATCTACATAATTTATCTGTGTGCCGGATGCTTCCTCTTTTATGCCTTTCAGTATGGTTGAGACATTCTTCTCCGGTTGTTCAAATACCCAGTCGCCCATGATTGACTGGTTGTTGGCGTTAGGGCCTGTCACGAGTATCTTTTTGAACTTCCGGGCGTCAATGGGGAGCAGGGCCTCATTTTTCAAAAGGACGATGGAACGCCGGGCGATTTCGAGTGCCGTCTGCTGATGTTCTTTGCTGAAAACCGTTTTCTTTATGCCGGCTTCCGTAACATACCGGTTCTCGAATAATCCTAACCGGAACTTGGCTTCCAGTATCTTGGCGCATGCTTTATTAATTCTTTCTTCCGTCAGTCTTCCTTCTTTTATAAGTTTCAGGATGGCATCGGAAAAAACAGGACCATGCATATGCATGTCTACTCCGCCATCTACGGATAGGAAGAATGCGTCGGTTGTATTTTCGGCTATCCGGTGGCGTGTGCTGATTGCTTCCATATCCATCCAGTCGCTAACAATGAACCCGTCGAATCCGTATTCATTGCGCATGATGTCGGTCATTAACCATTTGTTTGCATGGCACGGGACTCCATTTAATTCGTTGTGTGCCGGCATAAGGGTAAAAGGTTTGGCTTCTTGTATGGCTGCTTTGAATGGGGGCAAAAAGAAGTTTCTCAGTTTGCCTTCACTCAATTCTACCGGACCGGCATTGGTTCCGTTATTGGCTATTCCCCCTGCGATGAGATGCTTGGCACAAGCCAATACGGTATTTAATCCTGTAAGATTGTCTGTTTGCAGACCTTTGATAGATGCTACTCCCATGCGGGATACCAGATACGGGTCTTCGCCGAATGTTTCTCCGACCCTTCCCCAACGGGCATCGCAAGCAATTTCTATGTTGGGAGTGAAAGCCCAATGAGAACCTGTTGCACGCATTTCGAGAGCTGTCTGCCTGCTTGCCTGTTCTATTAAATCAGGCGCAAATGTGGAAGCCATTCCTATGGGAGACGGGTAAATGGTAGAACCACTGACAAGCCCGTTTCCATGTATGGCATCAATCCCTATCAGCAAGGGAATCTTCAAGCGGCTTTTCTCCGCCAGTTTTTGCAGATGATTGGCTTCCGCCGGAGTCAGGACATGAAGGAATGAACCGATTTCGCCCTGTGTGACCATCCGTTCTACTCCTGTGGAGTGCAATCCTTTATAGAATCCTCTGGCATGACCGTTCAGTAATTCTTCTTCTGTGATATTCTTTTCCGCGTCGCGCATATGTTCCAGCCCTACATACTGGCACATTTGGGCAATCTTTTCTTTCAGGGTCATCAAGGACATCAAATTTTCAACTCTCGTCCGGACTGGCTGGGAAGAATCAAGATAGAGCGGTCGTTCAGGTATGTCATTAGTTCCGAATGCTAAGGGCTGAAAAGCAATTAACAGGATGGATAATAATTTTATTTTCATTGTTTTATAGATAATAATTTCTAATCCGCCCCTATTTTTGTCATAAATAAGGGCGGTTAAGAATTAATTTATTTTGAGAACCGGGTTATTTTTCCACTTTCATGTCGATGGTGACATTTCCTTTCGAACTGCCGCTGGCAAATGACCTGACAATCATAATACCATATTTGTCGGCAACAGTTTTGAATCCGACAATAGAGCCTACTCCCAGTTTGTTTGTCAGCTTCTCTACTTCTGCTTCGGATGAATTGGTGTAGAGATTCTGAATCATTTCAGCAGAATTAATTGCTAAGAATTCGTCCGGTGTTATTTGGATATTTTTCAGTTTTGTACTGTTACGATGTTCCCAAGTTGTTATTGCATCCGGTGCTTTGAAAATAGCTTCGATACTTGCGTCAGACGGAGATACGAAATAATAGCCGTATGAACTGTTGCTGTAGAATAGGGTAATGTCGATATTAGCAGACTTGGCAGCAGCTCCCTCTCGTACATAAATTTCTCCGTTCGTAGTATTCAGGAAAGGTCCTGCATCTGTACTGGTTTGTGCTCCGATTTTAAGTGTGTAGAATTCATTTATGTCCAGTTCCACCGCTCTCGTTACCTCTACGCTGTATTCGCTTCTTACGATACCGCCGTTGGCATCCATCACTTCAAATGTGAATGACAGGGTTTGTCCGGCGTTCAAGTCGGTAGTTGTGTATGAGAATACATAGGTATCGCTGTTGGGATTCTCAAATGTCTCTTTGGCTAAATCTGTAATTTCTAAACCTTCGAGGTATGTTTTTATACTTCTTAATGTTGTTGCGGAAGTAATCTCAATGTCGAACGCTACCACTTCTCCCGCAGTGACCGTTTCCGGTGCGGTATCAGGAATCCTTATTTCAATTTCCGGTTTGGCTGCTTGGATGTAAACAGCATATTCGGTAGTGGATTTCTTTTCTTCATTGTCAGTTGCCAGTATAACAAAGTTCAGTGTTTTACCCACTTCCTCTGATTTTATGGTGTATGATACGCTGTATGAACCTTTATCCGTATTTTCCGGATATTCTTTGGCACTTCCGGGGATTTCTTGTGAGTCGAGCATGGTGACGACTCTTTTAATACCGGCTGTGCCCGCCATCTCAACAGAAAAACTGAGTTCTGTTCCTGGATAGGCAATGACTGGTTCGTTTCCGACTTTCGTGAATTTGATAGTCGGTTTCGGGTTCTGTTGTATGTTTTCGTCGTCACTGTCACATGCAATGAAGAAGATAGCTGTGAGACACAACAAAATGCCTAATTTATATTTTAATAGTTTCATAGTCGATAATTTTTTATTGAACAGAAAATGGAATAACCGCACTTGCTACTTTCTTGTTTTTCACATCGCGCACAAAGACTATCAGACGATAATTGCCGACTGTTGAGGGAGCCTTGAATGTAATATCCTTTTTGGTATTATCATCTATTAATCCGGTGATACCATCCGGCAGGCTACCGTCTGAAGAAGCTGTTTTTTCTTTCATAATCATCCAGTCGTAGGTCAGCGCATCCCCATCCGGGTCGGTGGCTGTGACTTTAGCTTCGTTGGATGAGTTCGGGCTGACAATAATAGCGTCTTCCGCTTTCTTGCCATTCATCAGCATATCATTACGGGTTGCTATTACCGGAGCCCGGTTCTTCGGATAACTTCCTGTCCATGCATATTGCATGGCATCGACTGCCGGGAAGGTATATCCTTTCTTGTCAAACAGCCCGTACCAGGTCAGTACTTCCCCGTGAGTCTGGTATCCCCATAAGAATACAAATGAACCTATACAACCGTTGTCCTTATTGGCAGCAATATTCTCCTGATAGGCTTTCAGATAGTCAGCTTCTTTTTCACTGCTTGTCTGTTCTACCAAGCCACCCCACGGCAGCACTCTTTCGGGTTCTGGATTCATTTGCCACGTACCGCGAGGTCCGAACTCCGTAATCATATACGGTTTGGTCCAGCCTGCGGACTGAAGATTACCCAATACTCCCGGTAGGTTAGGCGCATACGTATTGACCGAAAGAATATCTATATGAGGAGCCTTTTCTATAATATTCTTGATATGGTTCACATTAGAGGATGCCAATGTCGTTGTAGTAGGATGATTAGGGTCGGTTTCATGAATCATCTTGGCTATATCATTGATGGCATCCCATAGTTTGAGATTGGTGTAGCTTGCTTCCGCTTCATTTCCTATCGACCAGACCAAAAGCGCCGGATGGTCTTTGAAGCGTTCGACTGTTGCTTTCATTTCATCAAACTGGGCTTTCACTGCTGCTGTGTTGTTGTAATCGAAACCGTCGGTTTCTCTTTTTACGTAAAGCCCGAAATTGACATAAAGTCCTTTTTCCTGAGCGGCATCCAGAATGGCTTTACTTTTGTCGGACACTCCGTATGTCCTGACAACATTAGCTCCGAAGTCGGCTGCTTCAGCATAGAAGTTATTACATGCAGCTCCTTTGATATATAATTCTTGTCCGTCTACAAGCAATTTCCATTTTCCGTCTACTTTGGATGTCTCAACTTTAACGGGGGGAACAATCGGTTTTTCTTCAAAAGAACCTTTGGGAATTGTATAGTTGTCGTTGTCTGAACACGAAGCGTTCAGGACAGCGGCAAGCACAAAGAATGAGGTAAATAGGTATTTTAGTTTCATAACTTTATTTTTTAGTGGGTACTGATAATAATTGTCCATCTTGCAGTAATTTATACTTCAATACATCATAAGATATTTTCTGAACAGGTAAATCCGAATCTATCGCCAGAGCGGCGGCAGTGGCTGCCGATTGTCCTAATATCATATATACCGGTTCCATCCTGATTGTACTATAAGCAACATGCGAAGATGACAAACATACGGTTGCCAATAGGTTGGCACATTCTTCCTCTTTGGGAGTCAGTGAGTAATAGCTGATGGGGTAGGGAATGGTAGGGGCAAATATAGTTCCCTCGTTTCTTAACTTTCCCTCTTGGTCGATGACACGGGATACATAATGGCAGTCAAGGGCATAAGAACCCAGTCCCACCGAATGTTCGGCTGGTGTACGGTCTGTTTTGCGTACATTCTTTTCTGTCATCACAAATCTTCCGATCATCCTGCGGGCTTCCCGCACGTATATTTGATAAGGGAAATTCCGGGTGTCGGTGAATTCGTCTTTAGGCAATCCCCAATCCAGCATCTCCTTGCGGATATGTTCCGGTACACGCTTGTCATGTCCCAGAAACCATAACATGCCCAACGCATAATCTTTATGCAACTGCTCTATTTCCTGCCTGGTCTTATAGTCGGCTTCTGCATAGTCGTAGCTTGCTCCGAAGAAGTCCAGATGGTTGGTATCCGTTTTCTTGTTAGGCATAGGAGTCAATGTTATAATTTGCTGGAGTTTTGTTTCCGGTTCCAGTTTCAGCATACGTACATATATCTCATACCATAACGAATTATAGTTTTTCGGCTTTTGGATGGATATACGGTTGTCGGGGTCGTTTGTCAGAGTCATTCTGTAACAATAGGCTTGCACGCGTTTGTCCGCATCTCCTTGTTTGCCCCATTCCTGGGTTGCCACGTAGGGTAAAGTGCCAGATTTTGCGTTCCCTTCTTTGATGTAGGGGCTTATTGGGGTCAGGTCTTTCCCTTGGTCATAATTAATGCGGATGCCGTTATAGGTTTCCCCGTATTGCAGGTTCGATTCGCGTCCTACTGTATAGGATATTCCTGCACGTGCCAGAAGATCACCTTCGTAGGAAGCGTCTATAAATATTTTGGCCTCAATTACCTTTCCATTCTCCAGTTGGATGCTCCGGATTATATTCTCTTCTTTCCGGACGTTCTTATCCAGGTCGAGCCGGTGGTTGAAAAGAATTTCTACTCCTGCCGTCTTCAGCATATCCCGCATAATTCGTTCGGCTACTGAGGATTCATAGACCCATTGTATCTGCCTTTCATCATTTTTTCCTCTATATGTGCGCTTTAATGTCGAAACCATGAATGATTCCCTGTCCTGATTGCGCCATACTTCGGGTTGCAGGTAGTAGTTGTATATTTTGTTGTAGAATTCTTTTGTTATACCACCTATCAGGTCATTACGGTTCATGTCGGTAGCGGTCAGTCCTGACGTGACAAGACCGCCTACATGGTCGTTTTTCGATATAAGCACTACTTTCTTACCCATACGTGCGCCTTGTATTGCAGCAATTACTCCGGAAGCTGACTCTCCATATATACAAATGTCATATTGTGGAGTATTGGCAAACAAGCCTGTAACGAAAGAACAGAACAGTAGTGTTAATATGGTAATTTTCTTTCTCATCTTAATTATAT
This sequence comes from uncultured Bacteroides sp., assembly GCF_902491285.1. Lineage (GTDB taxonomy): Bacteria > Bacteroidota > Bacteroidia > Bacteroidales > Bacteroidaceae > Bacteroides. Next base: position 60,822 of record NZ_CABUHK010000020.1, read on the forward strand.
GTATGTTGTTTCAGTGATTATTTGTATCCTATATTTTGAGGGAAGTTTTCGGCTCCCATATTAATAACTTCCGCTTCGGGTATCGGCCATCTCACGAAGTGAGGGTTGGCGGGCAGATTGTTACGTCCGAGAATAGATGCGGGGATTTCCGGATCTCCGGCGTATGCCTTGACTTGCTCAATAAGTAGTCCCAGCCGTTTCAGAAAATACCATCTGTCACCTTCGAAAGACAGTTCGCGGGCTTGTTCGTCCATAATGTCTTTCATGGTTAGCACACCGGTGAATTTGTCGTTTCCGGCTCTTTCCCATGTTTTGTTAAAGTAGTATTTGGCTAATGTCTGGTCGTTCTTCATCAAGGCTGCCATTATATAGGATTCGGCAAGACGGTACACTATCACATCTTTATAACTGCGTGTCTCCGAAGCAGTGCGCGTCCATTTATCCCCATACTTGATGCATCCCGGATATACATTCTTATTGATGCTTCCATTCTTATATAGTGGGAAATAATCTCCGGGCTTTACAGTAGCCGAACCGTATGTGATGTTTTTATCAGTCGTATTTTTGTACTGGTGTATGTAGTACTCCTGATAACGTTTGTCCTTAGCCTTGTCATACAGTGAGAATAAATAGGGGCTGGGGAGACATCTTCCGTAAGTATATCCCCAGTTGTCATAAGAACAGGCATATTCTGCGGTTCCACCGATTTCGGTACGGTATTGGGCGATGAAATAGGCTGCATAGTAATTGCCTTTTGGAGTGGCATTGGATAAATTACCGCCCGGATTTTTACTCCACTGTTGCACCATCAGCGCTTCTTTATGATTCAAGTCTCCGGCATTAAATACTTCATTTAATGCAATCAAGTCAAAATGTCCCGATTTCTCTATTTCTTCCACTTGTTCCAGAGTCGTATCCCAGTCTTTGAGCCATAATGCGGCTTTGGCTTTCATATGACGGGCGGCAGCCTGGGTGAATCTTCCCGCTTCGTCGGATACCCAGTCGAGGTTCGTAATGGCATACTCCAAATCCTCGTAAATCAGGTCGAACACTTCTTTCTCGGAAGCGGCATGAAAATCTCTCGGGTCGTTGACGTTTTCGGCAGTAGTCGGCTGTATGTTCAGCCATATCCTGTCGAATGTGCGGTATAGCAGGAAATAAGACTGCGCTCTGAAACATTTAGCTTCTGAGACGGTAGCCCGTAAGGAAGGGGTATCTTCCAAGTCCTCGGCTGCAGCGATTATTTCATTGGCTTTGCCTATGATTTGATACATTGTACGCCACATGAATCCTACCTGACCGGCAGACGGCTTTAAATAATTAGGGTCATAGATGCCGTAAAAGTTACCGGTTCCACCGTTGGTTACAGCTAAATCCGTACCTCTTTCCAAAGCGAAGACGGTGGCATTTTCGGTATCATTTGCGTAATAACGTTGCAATGTGTATAATGCATTGACTGCGAGCTTTAACCCTTCTGGTGTTCCGAATACATATTCGGAACTGTACTTTGTCTTGTGCTCTTCATCCAAGAAGTCGGAGCAGGAACTGGTGAGCAGGAAGCAGGCTGTAAATATAAATAATATACTCTTTTTCATGATTTTATCTTATTAAAATGTCACATTCAATCCAAACAATACAGTCCTGGGTTCAGGATAATCTCCCGGAGTTTGTTCCGGACCATAAGCCTGTACATCGGTTTTCGTCCAGAAGTTAGACAGTGTCATATAGAGTCTCAGACTTTGCATGTATGCTTTGCTGATAAGAGCACGGGGGAAGTTGTATCCGAAAGTAACGTTTCGCAGACGGACATACGAGGCATCCTGATAACCCAATGAACTGATATATGCGGGAGCTTGCGTCATGTTGGGTGCAGGGGCTTCATTAGACGGATTATTCTGTGTCCAGTAATTGCGTCGGATACCATTCCGCTTGGCAGTCAAGTCACCACCATTCTCGAATGTAGTCAGATAAGGGTTGTATATCGTTCCTCCATGAGAGATATACAGGTCGGCGGATAAGTCGAATCCTTTGTAGTTGAAAGATGTGCCGACCGTACCTATCCATTTGGGGTCACGTTGCATCACTACTCTGTCATCGGCTGTGATCTGATTGTCGTTGTTGACATCGCGCAGTTTGATGCTGCCCGGAGTAGCTGTCGGCATATGAGAATTGGCGATATCGTCATTTTTTTGCCAGATGCCGTCAAATACATAGTCGTAATATACATTCATCGGATGTCCGACAAACCATTTGTTGTTCACGTCATCAAGCGGTTTTCCGTTCTCATCGACTTGTCCGTCTATCTTTTTAATTTCATTTTTGTTCTTAGTGAAAGTGAAGTTGACATCCCATCTGAAATCTTTGATTTTGACGGGAGTGGTATTCAGCGTTATTTCGATACCATTATTCTTCATTTCCGCCAGGTTTACAGTCTGGGTGGAATATCCGAGCGAGCTTGGGATAGACTTTGTGACAAGCAGGTCGGTAGTCTTGGTATTATAGTATTCTATCGTACCATTGATTCTTCCGTTGAAGAATCCGAAATCAAGTCCGATATTGCCGGAAGTGGACGTTTCCCATTTCAAGTTAGGGTTGGTCAATTCCGTTCCGGGCAGATAACCGATGACAGTCTTGTCTCCGAATTCGGTCAGGTATCTGTCTGTCAATCCCAGTGACTTATAAGGGGTGACACCCTGGTTGCCGACCGCACCGTAACTTAAACGGAGTTTCAGGTTGGACAGCCATTTGGCTTCTTTTAAGAATGATTCTTCATTTATCCGCCAGGCAAAAGCTCCCGAAGGGAAATAACCGTATTTGTTATTCTTTCCGAAAACGGAAGAACCGTCCACACGCAAGGCGAAGGTGAACAAGTATTTCTCGAACAGGTTATATCTGACACGTCCCAGGAAAGATAAAAGTTTTCTATCGGACAATTCCCAAGTAGGCGTACCGTATTCATTGGCAGAGCCTATCGCATTATAAGTCAAGTCGTCGTTTGCGAATCCGGTACCGTTTATTCCCAGATTCTTCCATTCGATGACGTTGACACTCTGCATAAAGGTTGCGTCGAAATGATGGTTCTTATTGAAATCCTTCACGTAGTTGACTATATTCTCGAACAGGTAGTCGTTGGCGAAACTTGTGCCGGCAGTCGCTTTTCCATTATTATTGTGCCCTGTCGTATGTTTTGTCCCCTGATAAGTGTTGCTATGGACAGTCCTGGTATTCAAACTTCCGTTTGCACGGTATGACAAGTCCTTTGTGATTTTCCAGTCCACGAAGAAGTTAATCAATAACCGGTCGGTCTGGCTTTTATTGTTTGAGTAGTCGATATTCCATAGAGGGTTGTAGTGAGATTCACCGGCTTCGGTTACATCTTCGCGCAAGGAACCGTCGTCATTATATACTTTTGCCAGAGGTGGCATGGTGATAAATGAATTGAAAGAGCCGTCTGCTGTTTTCTTCCATGATTTGGTGTATAAGAAGTTCGTGCCTATTGTCAGGTTTTTCAGTAGTTTGTGGTCGATGTTCAATCGTCCGCTCAAACGTTGGAATCCCGAATTGGGAACCATACCGTTCTGGTCAAAATATCCCAGTCCCAGGGCGTACTTTGTTTTGTCCCCGCCGGATTGTATCAAGATGTCGTGCTTTTGTTGCCAGGCGGAGCTTATCATTAGCTTTTCCCAGTCAACATACTCTCCTGATTTAAGTACGTCGAGCATCAACCCTCTGAAACAGTCGGCTTCATCATAGCTAAGATTGGCATTATAGTATGCTTCCTTGCGTAAAGCAGCCCATTCCTCTCCATTGTAAAACTCAAAGTTCTTATGGATGCTTTGTGAAGCGGCATAGGTGTTATAACTGATTTTCATCTTTCCGGTCTGTCCCCGTTTGGTAGTGATCAGTATGACACCATTGGCTGCGCGTGCGCCATAGATTGATTGAGAAGAAGCGTCTTTCAGAACTTCGAGCGATGCTATATCGTTGGAGTTTATATCATCTATACTAGTCATCGGAACACCGTCTACAATATAAAGAGGATCATTTCCGCCGGAAAGCGAACGACGTCCTCGGATCAGAATATTCGAACTGCCACCGGGAGCGGCATTGGACATGGTAACCTGTACACCGGCAGCTTGTCCTCTCAGCATTTCACCCAGGCTGGAAGAGGGGGTAGAATTCAGTTTCTCGGAAGTTACGGACGATATAGCGCCTGTGACATCACTGCGTTTCTGTATACCGTAACCTACTACTATTACTTCGTCCAGCAGCTCGCTGTCTTCTTTTAGTATGATACGCGCCAACTCTTTACTGTTCGCTTTGACCTCGGTTGTTTGATACCCGATGTATGAGAACTGAATGGTAGCATCTTCGGTTACGTTTGCCAAAGAATAGTTTCCGTTAATATCGGTAATGATACCGTTTGTCGTACCTTTTACTAATACATTGGCACCGATAATGGGTTCACCGTTCTGGTCTGTAACTGTTCCGTTGACAGTTTTAGTTCTTGTTGATTTTATTGTTTCCCGGCTTTTCTGTTTGCCGACGGAGATGGTATTGTTTTTCCTATTGAAATATAAATTGGTCTGTACCGTTATCTTGCTTAAAATATTTTCTAACGAGCTATTGCGTGCTTTGATTGAAATGCGTGGAGCGGCATTTACAATTTCCTGGTCGTAAAAGAATTTGTAGCCGGTCTGCTTGCTCAATTGATTGAATACATTTTCTACAGTTTCATTCTTGACATCCAGCGTAATGTTTTTCTTTTCCTGTGCCTGTGTATAATAAGGCAATGATGACAAGCATACGAATAGTAAAAAAGCTAAAAATGAATGTACATTTCTACCTTTCCTTTTTATATTAGGAAGATTATTCATAAATTTGTACGTTTTAGTAATTGAATAGATTATTTAAAACAAAGGCTCGTAATACGCGATACGTTATTCACACGGGTCGAAACGAATGAATATCCGTCCGGATTACGGAATAGGGGCTTCTCTGAGAGACGGCTCCTATTTTTCTGAAATAGGATTAACCGGGTGCTTTCATAATATGTCTTTTTAAAATTATAAGTTAAATATTCAAGGTTCTATAAGGTAATACACACTGTAAACTATGTACTAGGGTGTGATTAACATCTTTTTACTATTTATATAACAGTATGCGATTGCCTTCCTTCTTATACCGGATACCACTTGTATATTCGATAGATTGAAGAACCGCTTCCAGACTCTTGTTATCGTGTTCTCCGGAAATCAGATTATTGAATTGCCCATCGGCAAATGTAATACGGCAATTGTACATTCGCTCCAGTTCCTTAGCCACATCACGTATCGGAGTACTGTTGAAACGCAGTCCGCCTTTTTTCCATATGGCTACGGGACGTTCTTCCCGTCGTTTGCTGTATTCGCCCGAAATGGTATTGATAAGCACTTGCTCTTTGCCCTTCAACCGCATCATTGCTTCCGGCAAATCCACTTGCACTTTTCCGCTTTCCACTTCTACAGAAACGATTTCATCAGAAGTATAGGATTTTATATCAAAGCAGGTTCCCAGTACATGTACATTGAAGCGGTGGGTACTGACAATAAAGGGTTGTTCCTCATTTCTGTATACTTGAAAATATCCTTCACCTTCCAGCTCTATTTTGCGCTCTTTTCCTATGAAGCTATTCGGATACCGGACATGTGAGCAGGAATTTAGTGTCAGTTGGGTGCCGTCGGGTAGAAGGATCTGTTTGCGTTCGCCATAAGAGGTTGAGGCTTCCAAATAAATAATCTGCTGTTCATTCTGATGTTTCAGATAATGAATTCCGCCCAGTACCAGGCAAATGATTGCTGCTGTGCTGACAGTAGCAACTGCGATACGACGGAACCAGGTACGTTTTTTATGTTCTATGCGTTTCAATAATTGACGTGCCTCTCGTTTATAGTGTTCACGTTCAAGATCTGTGAGAGGTTGCTGTGTTGCGGCTTCTTCCCAGACATCAGAAGACAACTCGTTGAGTATCTCATTATTATCCGAGTCGTGCAGGTTATTCAGTAGTTGCCGTGCATCTTCTGTTGTGTAGAGATCATCCAGATAACGGCGATATAGGCTCTTATTATTTTCTGTATTCTTCATATCCTATTATTTAGAATCCGGGTATAACTTAATTTTCCCTTTACATAATTAGTACACAAGTGAAAAGAATATCTAGGGTGTAGTTAACTTCCTTTAACTGTATATGCCGTTAGAAACTATCTCACGTTAAAGATTGAGACAGATAAGAAGTAAAATCAGGTCAGCGCCAGTAACGGAGTGTTTTTCCAAATATGTACGAAGCGAACGCAAAGAAGATGAGATATGTTCTTGTACCGTGTTGACTGAAATTCCCAACGCTTCTGCTATTTCTTTGTGAGACATTTGTTTCTCACGGCTCATTTCGAATATTTCCCGCTGGCGGGAAGTAAGTTGTTCCAGTGCATGAAATATAATCTTTTGCAAATCATTAGCAATGATTTCATTGTTCGTTTCATTACTGTAATCTATAGCTTGTGAAAGGATTTGTTCTTTCAGCCGGTCTTCGCTTGCCAGTTCACGTAACTGGTTCAAAATCCGGTTACGCATGATTGTATATAAATAAGAAGAAAATGAAGCGTCCGGATTAATAAAACGGCGACTTTCCCAAATCACAGTAAAAGCATCCTGAAAGATATCTTCGGCATATTCGCGTGATTTAAGGAAACGCATGGCAAAATATATCAGGCGATTTTTATAAGCCGCATAAAGTTCACAGAATGCATCCTCATCTCCGGCTATCAGACGGATGACAAGCGAACGTTCATTACCGGGAATATTTGTTGAGCACATATAGTATTTTAGGTTTCAATTCACAAAGGGACTGTTAGAATATCACAAACGTACGTAAAATCTGGGAAATAAAAAAGGAAAAAAGTGGCTAATCCTTTTCAGAGTTATTTCAGTATCATGATTTTTCTTTGCCGGAGATAATTTACTATCTTTGCAACTTTAACCCGATAATCAATGAGTAGAATATTATATAGCGCTAAGGTTTGGCTGTTCGTTTTATTAGTTGGAATGGCGTCCACCGTATGGGCACAAAGTGATGATTTCACTACATGGACCAAGTTTAAAGTGAATCATAAGATAGATTCCCGGTTTTCAGTTTCCGGTGATTTGGAACTGCGTACGAAAGAGGATATGAGCAGGATAGAACGTTGGGGGCTTTCCGTCGGTGGTGTTTATCATGCATATTCTTTCTTGAATTTGGGTGCCGGTTATGAAACTCATTGTTGGAATCTGGGTGATTCGGATTGGAAACTCAGGCATCGTTACCATATCAGTGCGGTTGCAAGTTTCCGTTTTCAATGGTTGAAAGTATCTTTGCGGGAGAGTTTCCAGCAGACTTTTGACCGTGGAGATTCGGAAACCCGTCTGCGTTCCCGTTTAAAATTGGCCTATGCACCTACGAAAGGAATTGTTTCACCTTATTTTTCTGTCGAAATCTATCAAAGTCTGGACGATGCCTCTTTTTGGAGAGCAGATCGTATGCGCTATCGTCCGGGAGTTGAGATTGATCTAGCTAAACGTTGGTCGTTGGATGCATTTTATTGTTATCAGTATGGACCTTCACGGGGAAAACATATTGCCGGTATAGAAGTGGTTTATTCTTTCTGAAAATAGTCAACTGCTTATATAATAAGGTGTAGGTTTTAGTTGGATTAATATATAGGAATTTATAAATGATTGATTATTTGTGTGTTAAATAAAGAATTGAACATTTCTTAATGAAAACATATATTGTCTTAATAATAATATGTACTTTCGCGTCCGGCATTTCAAAATGAAATGCTGAAATTAAAGATTCTACAGTAACAACAGACGTGTTGTATAGTGTTTCATAACCGCAAGCTAATACTTCTCTTATGCCATTTTTCTGTTCAATCAGAAATTTCTAGTGGGAAATTAATATAAAAATAAGATGAAAGTATTTTCTAACTTACAAAAAGGGGTAAGTTTTTTTGTTCTTTTCACTGCCTTATTGACTGCTTGTGTGAATCACATCTCAGAGGAAGAAGGGGAAATCATTAATAATGGAGATATTCCATTGAAATTTGTAGCTGATATTCATGAGGTAGTTAATACTCGTGTGGCAAATAATAGTTTTGAGGAAGGGGATGAAGTTGGCTTGTTTGCACTTGCGGGGAATACTACCATGCAAGAGGAACGCTATGCCGATAATCTTCATTTTGTGCGTTCTTCTAATGGTGAATTTGTTGCTGATGAGTCGGTTTATTACCCGGACGATGGAGTAACGTTGAATTTAATCAGTTATTATCCATATCAAGAAGAAGGAGTGGCAATGGGTGAAAGTACCATGCAAGTGTCAGTTGCTACGAGTCAGAATGAACAGGCAGATTATTCGCATTCGGATTTTCTGATAGCATCCAAAGAGGATGTATTAGCCAGTAAAGAGGCTATAGCGCTGACTTATAACCATCAATTCTTTCGTTTGAAAGTCGCTCTTGTTCCCGGTGAAGGGGAAAATGTAGAAGATATGTTGTCTGCCAAACCCACGCTTTCTGTAAATGGTTTTTATACTAAGGCAATATATGACTTTCAGAAAGAGATATTCTCTGCTTATTCCGAAGAGAAAGAGATTACTCCTGCAGGCGAATGGGAGATAAAAGGGAACCGGTTGGTAGGAAAGGAGCTGATTCTGATACCGCAGGAAGCAACTGTGGGATACCAATATATAATGCTGGAAGCCGGGGGGAAATCATATACTAGCTTGTTATCTTCCACTTTACAACTGAAAAGCGGTAAGCAAAGAGAACTGGAAATTACATTTGTAGCAGATGAAGATGTATTAATGAGTAAAGTCAGTGGAGAAATCGGCGATTGGGATGGAACTGAGACAGATCAGGCTGAATCGGTAACTCTCCATAAATATGTAGATGTATCGAAACTGACTTTTGAAAAATCGGATGTATATAGAGTATTAAATGGCGGAAAACAAGTTGCCGAAATATGTAAAGAGTACTTGGTAACTCCGGAGTTCTCTTCTCAGGCAATTGTTGCCTATCCGATGAAAGAGGACGGTAGTGTGGATTTATCGCAAGGGATTGTGGCACAACTACCGGGAAAATCAGGCAAGGTTCATGGTGGAAACGTTTCATGGAATATGGATGATAATTCTTTAACGTATGTTGCCGGGAACTTGGCCGCTCGTAATAATGTTTATGTAATGGCGGATGGAAAGATATCATTATCGGTAGCCGTTGCAGATAATGTCTTATCTGTTTTAGCATTAGAAGATATTGTCCGTGATGTACGTGGCGGTATGATTCATAACTATCCATTGGTGAAGATTGGGACTCAATACTGGATGCGGGATAATTTGGAGACTGCCTTGTATGTGAATGGTGATGAACTTACTAAGTTGGATGCCGTAACAGAAAATGCTGTCGGATATTTGCAATCGGATGCAGAACACTATTTTTATACTGCTAATGTGGCATTATCTGCTAATTTCTTACCTGCACATTGGAATATACCGAATTGGGAAGACTGGGATATTTTGAATGCTTATCTGAAGGAGGATGCTTCTTTGCTGAAATCAGGAACTTGGTTACCACTGAAAACCGGAGAAACAGCACAACCGGCTAATAATCTTTCAGGCTTTAATGCTGCTCCTGTGGGAATGTGGGTTGAACCGAATCAGAATATATTTGAAGGTAAACATTTGGCTTATTGGACGTTGGATGATACAAATGCAGCAATAGCCGATGATGTCTTTTACCTGAAAAGTGATGCGAATACGATTGAAAGGTCTGCACCGGGTGTCGAGAAAAAAGCTTTTGCAATTCGTTGTATCCGAAAGTAAATGGGTGGAAATGATTTATCTTTTTCATATTTTGCTTCATTACTGTCCCGTAAAAGTGGATAAATAGTTCTTTGAAATAATTGAAATATAGTCTATTAGATACTACTTTTTAGGCGCGACGA
>NZ_CABUHK010000021.1 GCF_902491285.1 uncultured Bacteroides sp.
ACAACAAGTTCCAATATATTAAGCAGCTTGCGGGCATCTCCACCGGAGAAGCGCAACATGGCTGTTGTCTCTTTCAATTCGATTTTCCGTTCCTTCAATACGGTATCCGTAGTGATGGCGCGTTGCAGCAGTTCCAGCAGGTCTTCCTTTTCCAAAGATTTGAGCACATAAAGCTGGCAACGGGACAGGAGAGGGCGGATGACTTCGAACGACGGGTTTTCCGTTGTTGCGCCAATCAGCGTGACTGTTCCGTTTTCTACTGCTCCCAACAGAGAATCTTGTTGCGACTTGCTGAACCGATGGATTTCATCAATAAACAGTATCGGGCTGGACTGTGAAAAGAAGCGGTTGCTCTTGGCACGGTCTATCACTTCGCGCACGTCCTTCACACCGGAAGTTACAGCACTCAATGTATAAAAAGGAGTTTCCAGTTTGTTGGCTATGATTTGCGCAAGAGTCGTTTTGCCTACTCCGGGCGGGCCCCAAAGGATAAAAGAAGAGATGCGTCCTGCATCAATCATCTTGCGTAAGATAGCACCCGGCCCCACTAAATGTTTTTGGCCGATATATTCGTCTAAAGTCTTGGGCCGTAGCCGCTCTGCTAGAGGTTGCATAATTCTTAGAATACCATTAATACCATGAAACGGATACCATTCTTATTAATACCCGGATTGTCACGGTAGGTGAAACGATGTACATATTCAATGTGCAGCAACTTGAATATGTTGTAAATACCGACACTTGCTTCGACATACGGCACTTTCGGGTCCATCACGAAACTGGTAAACTTTCCGTCGCGCGTCGGGAAACGGAACAAGTCGGGATTGCTGCTCTTGAACGGATTATTCTTGTCCGTCAGTGTTCCCCACAATGCGCGGACACGGAACATCTCTCTCCATTTCAGGTTCTTGATGAGCGGAATACGGTTGAATAGTTTTCCATTCATGTCGTAAGACAAAGACAGGGAGGCGAAACGGTCGTTCAAGAATTCCATGTTATTGATGAGGTTGAACGTTTCCCGTTGGGTGATGTAGGACAAGTTGGCTTCCGGCAGAATCAACAGCGGGAAAGGCACGGTATTCCATTCTGCACCTGCTTTTACGCTACAGTCTATCTTTCCCCAGGAAGCGGGAAGCCAGAAACGTTTCCACACACTTGCTTCTGTACGGTTGAAGTTATATTCTCCGCCTAATACACCTTTGAATCCCATGGCATGAGTCAGCGTGAAAATAGGGGCATCCAGTGATACCGGCACGCGGCGTTGCTTGGAATTGACGAATGATTCGCCCGGAGCATAGCGCAATGTCAGGCTTGCTTCGGTAGTCGTGACGTCATGTACACGTGTTTGTGCAGCGTCGTTACGCAGATATTCCAGTTTTCCGGTAGGCTCGTCATTACGGTGGCGGAGCATCGCTTTCACTCCGAAACCGGTAAGCGTTTCGAGTTCGTAATTGACAGTCGCATCGCGCATATAGGACATTTGGTCTACCGTTGTTGTTTTCAGCGACAGGAAGATATTGTCTTTATCCGTAAACAGGAACTTATCCATCGGCGACATTACATCGTAACTGTAAGTTGCCGAAATATAATGTTTCGGGAATTCCCAAACCACATAATCGCGTTTGTTGAACGAATAAGTCAGCGTACCGCTATATTTCCACCGCTCGTCTTTCAGGCCGTAAGCGCCATATCCGCTCAAGAACCAATGCTTGTCGAAATGCGCCGTAGTCATGCCGCTCAACCGGAAACGGGTTCCATCGATGTAGTTGCTCGAAATCATCGTATTGATAGGGCCTATATCCACTTTACTCGGATGCCCTTTACTTCCTGTCTCTACAAAGTTCTCAATCAAGGCTTTCGCTCCGAAGATGATATATTTGAATCCCGGAATCTGTTCAAGACGGTTGACAAATATGTCCATCGTACTTTCCTTTTTCGTCAACGGAACCTGGCGGACGCTCGCCCAGTACTCGTCGCTTTTCGAAAGCATATCAGCTTCCTTTATCACGCTTCCTTTCAACCGGAAGAGCCGTTGTTCGATAGGGTCGAACTTGTAATCACTGTATTTTGTGATTCGTTCTACCTGCAATCCGCCTGCCGTTTTGTTGGAACTCCAGGAAAGGTCTACGGTCATATTGTCATCGGACAATACCCAGTTGCCGTTGGGAAGTTGTTCGTACTGCTGCACGATGTCCATGCGGTTGACGAAGTTGACTCCGGTCTTTTTGGGCAGATTCATCGTACATTTCTGTACGGCATACGTAGAATCATTCAGTACGTACAGATGCCCGGTGAACCCGAAGTCCTGCGAATTTTGCGGAACGAAAGTCAGATGTACGCATTCGCGCCTGTCCACCATCAATGTGTCCATCAGATAATATTTATAAAAAGAAATGGCGTTACTGCCGATAGGACTTACGAAGCGCTGTTGCAGCAGACGGATGTCGTCATCGTAGATGTTGATATCGGCAAAGACATCTTTCAATACAGTGCCGAGCATATCTCCTGTGGAGAAGAACTCTTCGATACCGTTGGAGTTTTTTCCTTTGATAATGGTTTTCTTGCTTTCGGGGTCTTTCCGGTAGATGGTTTGCGAAGCTGTCTCCTGTACGGAAATCGGGAGAATCAACTTATTCGTAGTTTCCGACACCTCTACCTGGTCTTTGAGGAAAGAATATTTCTTGTAGATACCTTTCTCCAGTTTTTCCGGCGTGAGGTCGTTGATAGACATTTTCATCTTCTCGTACTTTTCATACTGGTAGTAGTCGTTCACTTCGAGGACTTGCGCCTTTTTGTGCTCGATCACCTTTTTCATGAATTCGACTGCCGGATTATTCTTGCGGGAGTATTTTTCTTTTTTGGGCTTTACAACGACTTCGCTCAGAAGCACATTGTCCGGGGCTAATTGCACGTTAACCGTCTGGCTTCCATAGCTGACTTTAACCGTTTTGCTGATATAGCCGACGGCGGAGAAAACAAGTGTTCCACCGTTCCTGCGGGCATCGAGACTATATTCTCCGTCAATATTGGTGATGGTACCCATATCCTTCTTTTCCTGATAGTAGACGGAGATATACATCAATGGCTCATGTGTCACTGAATCAGTAACTACCCCTTTTATTTGCTGTGCAAAAGCATTTGAAGCTGCCAATACAAGTAAGAGCAGTATAAGTATTTTGCTATATCGTTGTTTCATAACGTTCGTAGTAGGGCTGCAAAGTTAACAAATAACTCTAAGGATAAGAGAATATATAACTTTTTTTACCCATCGTTTTTGGTTGTTTACAAGCATATATCGCCCAATGCTCAAATAAGTCAGGCTTGGGCATATATATTTAACAACTGGTTTCAGATTTAGTTTCATTTGTTGAAACTATTTGTATCATTCGGTGAAACATTTTGTTTCTCGGTGTGAAACTGTTTGTTTCTCGGTGTGAAACACTTCGTTTCCCGGTGTGAAACACTTTGTTTCAAGGCAGGTTGAAACTGCTTGCCCTACACTTTGACAGAATAGGGCAAGGAAGGTGATTGTTATTTGCTTGATAGAATCTGTACGATACGCTCTGCAGTGCGTCCGTCCCAACGTTCGGGGAGTTCGCCGTGCTTCCATTCGCCTTTCATCAGCGTGTCCATTGCTTTAGCGAGCAGGAACGGGTCTTCTCCGACAAGCTCGTTGGTTCCCATGCGCCATGTTTCCGGATGTTCGGCATATGTATTGAGGGTGATGCAGGGAATACCCATGAAGGTCGCTTCTTCGGCCACGTTGCCGGAGTCGGTGATGATTCCTTTTGCTTTGTTTATCAGATAACCGAAGAAAAGGTAATTCTGTGGCGGCATGATGTGTAGGTTCGGAGCTTCGATGCCCAGTTCTTTAATCGCATTGCGCACATACGTGTGCAAGGGTGCTACGATAGGCATGCCGGCAGACTTCTCAATCAATGTCTCCATCAGTTGTCGCAGATTCTCTTTGTCATTGAGCAATACGCGGCGGTTGAGGGTGAGCAGGAGGTAATTGCCTTCCTGTAATCCCAGTACGGAAAACCATATCGGTTTAAGTAACCGGTTGCGGTTGTATCGGATAGTATCTATCAGGATATTGCCTACATAATATACGTTTTCGCTTTCCGTGCCCGTCTGGTTCAGGTTACGGTTGGCAACCATGCCGGCTGTAAACAGATAGTCGGACAGCCCGTCGGTAATCATACGGTTCACTTCCTTCGGCATCTTCATGTCGAAAGAGCGGGTTCCGGCTACGAGGTGCGCCACCTTGATTCCTTGTTTTTTGGCTACGATGGCGCAACTCATGGTTGCGGTCAGGTCGTCCACTACAAGAACGACGTGTGCCGGGTTTTCGGTCAGCTCCTGTTCGAAGGCTACCATGATTCCTGCTGTCAAACTCGTTGGATTACTGCTTTCCACTCCCAGATACACATCGGGAGCTTTCATGTCAAGATCCGAAAAGAGAGAAGCGTCTAGACTTGTATCGTCTTTCCTTCCTGTGTAAACCAGCCGGTAAGAGATACTTTTACCCAGCGCCCGTGCGGCTTCAATAGCGCGTGTGATGGGAGCTATCTTCATAAAATTGGGGCGTGCCCCCGCGACAATTGTTATTTTCATATTGTTTCTACCTTATTCGGTTTAATTCGTGAAGCAAAAGTACATTTTCTTACGGAATTTATTCGTTACTTTGCATACAAAATAACAAATATATGCCCACATTCGTTCAAATTCTTGATTTTATAGGCACATTTGCCTTTGCTATTAGTGGTATCCGGCTGGCTTCGGCGAAGCGTTTCGACTGGTTCGGAGCCTATGTTGTCGGACTTGCTACGGCTATCGGGGGTGGTACCATCCGTGATGTCCTGCTTGATGTTACCCCCGGGTGGATGACAGACCCCATTTACCTGATTTGTACGGGGCTGGCTTTGCTGTGGGTTATCTGTTTCGGGCGTTGGCTTATCCGGCTCAACAATACTTTTTTTATTTTCGACAGCATCGGGCTGGCGCTGTTCACTGTGGTAGGTGTGGGCAAGAGCATAGCCTTGGGATATCCTTTTTGGGTGGCAATCATTATGGGTAGTATCACGGGAGCAGCCGGTGGCGTGATTCGTGATGTCTTTATCAACGAAATTCCCTTGATATTCCGGAAAGAAATTTATGCAATGGCTTGTGTGGTAGGCGGTATTGCCTATTGGCTCTGCGATGTGGCGGGGCTTGAGTCATACGGATGCCAGCTAATCGGCGGGTCGGCCGTATTCCTGACCCGCATCCTGGCTGTAAAATATCACATCTGTCTGCCTATATTAAAAGGTGGCGATGAGATAAGGGAAGAGTAGCAAAAACTTATTCGTCCTTCATTTCCAATTCTCCCTGGAAACTGATGGATTGCCGGTTCTGCATACTGACATCAATGTTTGCCGAACCGTTAGGGTATACTTTTGCTCTGAATTCATATCTGTCTTCAGGATTCCGGGCTATGAATTTGATGACAGCATTTCCTTTCTTATCCATTTCCATGGTATATTCCTTGAGGGGTGCTTTGAAGTTCAGCCCGTCACCGCCGCCATAAGGAATACTGTAAGCCCGTCCGAAATAAGGCAGGTAGGAGATGACCGAGTCATTTCTGATTTCCAGTGAGTAGGGAGATGTCAGCGGGATGGAACGTCCGCGCATCGGCAGAGCGGTCCGGGCATCTATCTTGTAATTTTCGGATGCGATGAGTTTCGTCACAGCTTCTTTTTTCTGTTCCTTCTTCTCTTTTTTACTTTGAGCCGAAAGGGTGGGGAACTCTGCCAGCAAGACCAGCACCAACATTAAGATTTGTTTCTTCATTTTCATATCAGTTGCATTTAGGTTGATATACATATGTATAACAACCAAATATACGAAAAAGTCGGGAGCTCTTCCCTTTCCTTTAATGAAAATTAAACAGAAATCCTGACCTTTACCTTAATATATATGAAGAACTTAGAACTGTTCCAGTATCTCAATCCGCTTTTCAATGGGGGGATGAGTGGCAAACAGACCGCTGAGCTTGCTATATAAGCCTTTTGTTTTCTTTTTGGGATTCTGAATAAATAATTGCGCTATATCTTTCCGTTGCACAGCTTCTATCGCCGGGTCGGCAGATATTTTGCGCAAAGCATTGGCGAGTGCCAGCGGGTTCTTTGTCATCTCCGCCGCTCCTGCATCTGCCATATATTCACGTTTGCGTGAAATGGCAAAACGCATCAGGCTGGCGAAAAGGAAACCGATAGCGGCTATCAACAAAGCGACAAGCATGAAAAGGAAAATTCCTCCGCTGCCTTTACTGTTGCTGCGTACACGTATATGTGTAATAGCATAGAATGTGATTTCCGTCAGCATGGAGAAGATTCCGACAAATACGATGGAGATAATCAGCAGGCGTACATCCCGATTGCGGATATGAGTTAGCTCATGTCCGATTACGGCTTCCAGTTCTTCATCATTCAGTTTCTTGATGATACCACTCGAAAGGGTAATCGTGTATGTACGGTCATTGATGCCGCTTGCGAATGCATTCAGCGAATCGTCATAAATGATATTTATCTTCGGCATACTCATGCCCTGGGACATACAGAGGTTTTCCACTAGATTATAAACGCGTTTGTTCTCTTTGCGGTCCAGCGGCTTGGAACCCGTGGCGGAATTAATGATTTTCGTATTGGCCCAATAGGCGATAAGAAACCAAATCGCCACCACTCCTAAAGTGTAGGGCAGGGAAGAGAGGAAAAAATGATTGACCATAGGCATCATCTCAACTTCCATGCTCTTTCCGTATCCGAAAAGAATCAGCAGATAGCAGGACAGGTAAAGGAGTGCTGTTACCAGACAAGGAAAGAGCAGCAATAGAAACACGGAACGTAGGTTGTTCCGGCTCTGCTGTGTTTGGATTCCGACGTATTGCATTGCGTGTTTGATTTATGCAGTGAGTGAACGGTGACTGGGTATTAGAAATTGATTTTGGGAGCTTGTTCCAGATTAGCGCGTTCGTTCTTTCCCAAATCGAACATAATTTCTCTTTGGAATCCGGTCATGCCTGCTATGATATTTGACGGGAATGTCTGAACGGCGTTATTATATTCTTTGGTTGCCGAGTTGAAATAACGGCGGACGGCAGCCAGCTTATTCTCCACATCGGCTATTTCTTCCTGTAATTGCAGGAAGTTCTGATTCGCTTTCAGGTCGGGATAAGCTTCCAGTGTGATTTTCAATCCTGCGAGGGCAGAGCTCAACTGGTTTTCAGCGGCTATCTTATCATCGATAGTCTTGGCGCTGACTGCGCCGTTGCGTGCCTGAATCACCCGGTCGAGTGTTTCCTTTTCGTGTGCGGCATATCCTTTCACGGTATCTACCAATTGAGGTATCAGGTCATGGCGCTGCTTCAACTGTACGTCAATGTCGGCAAAAGCGTTTTCACGGTTGTTTCTCAGTCTCACTAACGAATTGTACATGGATGCAAAAATAATGCCCAATAATACAATAATTCCTACAATAATAAGTATAGTCATCGTCTCTTCATTTATTTGATAATATTAATCAAAAGTAATCTATTTGGTTCTGTTAAGCAAATAAACGGGGACTTTTTTCTCCGAATACCACCTGAAATCTATCAGAAAGCACCTGAAAACTATCATTTGACAGAAATACCCCCTAAAAATTGATTAAAATCCCCCTGTATGAGACGTAAAATACCCTTAAACTTGCAACCGACGAGAAAAACGAAATATTAACCATAAAACCCTTAAAGTATGAAAAGTTTAAGTTTCAGAAAAGATTTAATTGGAGTTCAGGAGGAGTTGCTTCGTTTCGCTTATAAACTGACGGCCAATCGTGAAGAAGCGAATGATTTGTTGCAGGAAACATCTTTAAAAGCCTTGGATAACGAGGAAAAATTTGCTCCGGACACAAATTTCAAGGGATGGATGTATACTATCATGCGTAACATCTTTATTAATAACTACCGGAAAATAGTACGTGACCAGACTTTCGTAGACCCCACCGATAATTATTACCACTTGAACCTGCCGCAGGATTCAGGGTTCGAAAGCACGGAAGGTTCTTATGATTTGAAAGAAATGCACCGCATTGTCAATGCATTGCCCAAGGAGTATAAAGTGCCTTTTTCCATGCACGTATCAGGCTTCAAATATCGCGAAATTGCAGAAAAATTAGGTTTGCCATTAGGAACTGTGAAGAGCCGCATCTTCTTCACGCGTCAACGTTTGCAACAAGAACTGAAGGACTTCATTTAAAAGAGGATAATACATACAAACAAACTTAATGATATAAAGAGAGCAACGGAGATGGATTCCCGTTGCTCTTTCTTTTTTCTTATATGCTTAGGCATATGATGAATAACTGTGGTATCTGTCTACCGCTTTTTCTTTTTCCTGCTTTTGCTTTCTTTCTTTTCTGTCGTTTTTTCTTCCGGTGGAAACTTGGGAATCAGGTTCATCAACCGTAATATTTGTTTTTGGCGTTTTAGTATATAAGGCGAAGGATTGGCCGAGTCAAACCGTATCGGATTGGGAAGAGTAGCGGCTATGAGGGCGCATTGGCTTCTTGTCAGTTTGGCGGCCGTTGTGCCGAATTTATTTTCAGCGGCAGCTTGTGCACCGTAGATGCTGTTACCCATTTCAATAGAGTTGAGATAGACTTCCATGATTCGTTCTTTCGACCAGAACGTTTCGATGAGGAACGTGAAATAAACTTCGAGTCCTTTCCGTACCCACGAAGATTGCGGCCATAAGAAGACATTCTTGGCTGTCTGCTGACTGATGGTGCTTGCACCCCGTTTCCGTTTGCGTGTTTCATTCTCTTTCACCGCTTTCTTGATTTCTATGAAATCAAAACCGTTGTGTTCGGCAAAGCGGTTGTCTTCGGATGCAATGACTGCCATCGGCATACTGGGAGATATCTTATCAAAAGAAACCCACGTGTGTTTCCACGTGGGTTTATCTCCTGAAAAAATCTGCTGAACGCTTCGGATAACCATCAACGGAGTAATATAAACCGGCATAAACCGATAGATAATGACCGTCAGTAAAGTTGAAGCAAAGAAGAATATCAGCAGGTTTCGCGTATAACGCAGTAATTTTTTAATTAGCGGCTGCCTGTGCATCTCTAATCATTTGTTCACTAGCGTACATGTACACTTCTACACGGCGGTTCTGTTCGCGTCCGGCTGCAGTGTCATTGCTTGCAACAGGGTCGCTTTCGCCCATTCCTTGTACACTTTTAATCTGATTGGTAGAAACACCACAACTCAACAGGTAGCTGGATACACTCTGTGCACGTTCCTGTGACAAGTTCAGGTTTTTCTGGCGGCTTTGTTCGGCAGTACTGTTTTTCCAGCCCTGGTTATCGGTATATCCATAAATAGATACGTCCATGTCACGGTTCTGGTTAAGTACGTTGTTGGCGAATTTGCTGAGAGCAGATTTAGCGGCAGCACTCAGACTGGCATTACCTGTAGTGAAAAGAATACCCGAATCGAATGTTACTTTCACGGCTTGCAATCCGTTGTTGTCTGTTATCTGTTCTACTTGTGCGCCTTCAATTTGTTTTGCTTCTGCTGCTGCCTTATCCATCTTCTTGCCGATAAGAGCACCGGTTCCCGCACCTACTGCCGTACCAATGGCAGCACCGATGGCGGCACCTTTACCTTTGCCGATAACACCACCCAGGATTGCACCCAGTGCAGCACCCGAACCACCACCGATAGCAGCACCTTTACCAGTGTTGTTCATACTTCCACAACTACCAAATATCATGGCAATACTCATAAAGAGAACCATAAATTTCATCTTGTTC
Organism: uncultured Bacteroides sp.; assembly: GCF_902491285.1. Lineage (GTDB taxonomy): Bacteria > Bacteroidota > Bacteroidia > Bacteroidales > Bacteroidaceae > Bacteroides. Next base: position 9,838 of record NZ_CABUHK010000021.1, read on the forward strand.
ATAATGTTGATGTCTTTTTAATTGGTTTATAAAATAATATAGTTTTATACGAATCACATCGTATAATAAATAACACTGCAAAGATATATATTATTTGGCAAGCGTGTACTTTTTAAGTTAAAATAACTCGGCCAATTCTTTTCGCATGTTAATGAAAAGCTATGAAAAACTATGAAAAACTATCCTTTAGCTAGAGTAGGGATGCTCAGGCACTTCTTTTTGATTATGACAAACCAGCTTAAAAGAACCAGCCCCTTGGCAACAGTTGTGACACAGACAGCCCACCAGATGCCTTCTACTCCCATACCCATCCGGACAAACAAGATGGCGAGCGGGATACGCATATAATTGCAGACGATACTGATAACGGCAGGAGGTATCGTGCGCCCGATTCCGTAGAATACTCCCTGCATCGTGATTTCGAGCATCATGAAGAGTTGTGAATATCCGTCGATACGTAAGAACACACCACCGGCTTCATAGGCAGCCTGTTCGGGGACGAAGATAGAGAATACCTCGTTTCCGAAGAATACGAAAAGCAGTGTACAGAACGTTCCGAAAATTCCCGTCATCCATAAAGTCGTGTGCCAGGCTTTGAGTACTCGTTCGGTTCGTCCGGCCGCATAGTTTTGGGCGATGAAGGCGCTTAGTGCGGTGGAGAATCCCTGTGAAGTATTCCAAGTGATAGCTTCTATCTGTCCGCCGGTAGTGAAAGTCATCAGTCCGATATGCCCGCCCTGCTCTGAGGCCGTGCGGCAAAGGAACATATTGACGAAAGCAAACAAGGTATTTAAAGTAGCTACGGGCAGTCCCAGCTTTAAGATTCTCCGTGTGTATTTTTTCTTTAGGCGGGTGAAGAATGGAAAACCGCCCAATAACGCATCCCTGTGTCGCAACTGATAGACGAAAATCAGAAAGACGCTTGCTTCCGCAATCCAGGTTGCATAAGCCGCGCCGTTTGTCCCCAGTCCGAATCCGAAGATAAACAGAGGGTCGAGGATAATATTCAGTATCAATCCTGTCCCGCTTATGAAAAAAGGAATTTTGCTACGTCCTGCCGCATTGTAGATTCCGGTGAAGGCGGCGGAAAGGAATATGAACGGCAATCCGGTAGAAACAATTCGCAAGTACTGGACGGCATTGGCGGTAATGTGCTCTTCGAGTTCATAGATACGTATGATAGGGTCTGCGAAAACAAAAAGCAATCCACCCCAGCACAAAGAAAGAATCAATGCAATTGTAATATTGTGGGATGCAAAGTTTCGTGCATCTTCCTGACTCTGTGCACCGATGGACTGTCCGACACTAACCTCGGAACCTACTTTGTTTAATAAGGAGATAGAACCGGACATCCATGTCAGAATCCCGACAGAACCGATAGCGGCTACAGCTTCACTTCCCAGTCGTCCCACCCATGCCATATCCGTAAGACTATACGCCATTTGGATGAATGAGGTTGCCATGATAGGCATTGCCAGATTGAACAGTTGGCGGTTGATAGGACCTTGTGTGAGATTCTTTATTCCTTGCATATAATTTTTATAATCAAAATGAGGTGCAAAGATACACAAAATTACTATCTTCGCGCATCCAATAATTCATTAATCAAAGTATATATATACTATGAAACAGAAATTTTCTACTATTTTCTTCCTGTTGCTTCTTTTGCTGGCAGGTTCTCGGGTGGTAGCCCAAAATGCTCCGAAACCTTTTGATATTGAACAACCTTCACTACGTGTATTCCTTCCGGCGCCGGAACTGGCGACAGGTCGTGCTGTGGTGGCATGTCCCGGTGGCGGATATTCGCATCTGGCTGTCAATCATGAAGGTTATGACTGGGCACCGTATTTCAACAAACAAGGTATTGCGCTGATTGTTCTCAAATACCGTATGCCGAAAGGCGACCGCACACTTCCTATTTCGGATGCCGAAGCTGCTATGAAAATTGTGCGCGACAGTGCGGATGTGTGGAATCTGAATCCCAATGATATCGGTATTATGGGGTCTTCCGCCGGCGGTCATCTGGCTTCAACCGTTGCCACTCATGCCAAACCCGAACTTCGTCCGAACTTTCAGATTCTCTTTTATCCGGTGATTACGATGGATAAGTCTTATACTCATATGGGTTCACGCAATAACCTTTTGGGTAAGGACGCTTCTGCTGAATTGGAAACTGAGTATTCCAATGAAAAGCAAGTGACGAAAGACACGCCGCGTGCTTTTATCGTTTATAGTGATGATGACAAGGCAGTGCCGCCCGCTAACGGTGTGAATTATTATCTGGCTCTGAATAAGCATAAAGTCCCTGCCGTTCTCCATATCTATCCTTCCGGAGGACATGGCTGGGGGATTCGCGAGAGTTTCCTTTATAAAAACGAAATGCTGGACGAGCTGACTTCCTGGCTGCGTAGTTTCAAGGTTCCTCATAAAGATGCTATCCGTGTTGCCTGTATCGGCAATAGCATTACATATGGAGCACGTATCAAGAATCGCGACCGTGACAGCTATCCTGCTGTATTGGGCCGCATGATGGGGGATGCTTATTGGGTAAAGAATTTCGGAGTAAGTGCCCGCACTTTATTAAATAAAGGTGACCGTCCTTATATGAACGAAAAAACTTATCAGGATGCATTGGCTTTCAATCCCAATATCGTAGTTATCAAACTAGGAACGAACGATAGCAAATCATTCAACTGGAAGTATAAAGCAGACTTCACAAAAGACTTGCAGACGATGGTGGATGCTTTCAAAGCTCTGCCCGCACAACCCGAAATTTATCTCTGCTATCCTTCCAAAGCTTATCAGACCGGTGATAACATCAACGATGATATTATCGCTAAAGAAATAATTCCGATGATAAAGAAGGTTGCCAAGAAAAATAATTTGCCGGTTATCGATCTTCATACGGCAATGGACGGAATCCCCCAGCTTTTTCCGGACAAGATTCATCCGAACGAAGCAGGAGCTGAAATAATGGCAAAAGCTGTTTATAAGGCATTGAAGAAGTAAAACAAAATATAGAAATCACACCCTGCGCCCGACTGGAAATCTCTCTTTTCGAGAGAATTACAGTCGGGCGCTTTTTAGTTTAATGACGCATAATCTTCTTATAATATGCTAAAAAGAGTCTTTGTAGAAAGTCCTGGTTAAGTGGAATATTTATTTTTGTGCGCTTAACTATGTTAAAATGATTAGTGGATGTTATGAATAAACAGAAAGATTTCAAATTTTTCTCGAAGTTGATGAATCACGCTAACATGGGGTGGTGGAAGGCCGATTTAACAACTGCGAGCTATGAATGTTCTGGATATATATCAGAACTTTTGGGTTTGGATGAAACAGGAGTTATCAGTTTTGAGGATTTCAATAAACGTATACTGAAAGAGGAAGAGCATCCTACGACAGCTCATTCTTTTGGTGTACTTCAGATGTCGGAAACTGTATATTTGTTCGACACGGTGAAAGGCCCTGTCTGGATACGTAGCAAAGTCAGCTTTCAGGAAACGGACGAAGAGGGAAATAAAAAAGTCTATGGCATAGCCGAAGTTCAGGACGGTCCCGATATGGCAACAGCTTATCAGGCTTTGCGGTATAGTGAACGTCTTCTGGATTATATCTTCAAGCATTTACCTGTCGGTCTCGAACTGTATAATAAGGATGGAATCCTGGTTGGTCTGAATGACAAGGAACTGGAGATTTTTCATATAGATAGGAAAGAAGACTTGTTGGGGATTAATATCTTCGAGAATCCTATTTTCCCGGAGGAAATGAAAGAAAAGTTGAGGAATAACGAAGATACCGATTTTACTTTCCGCTATGATTTCTCGAAAGTGGGGCAGTATTATCAGAATTCAAAGAAAGAAGGGGTGATTGATTTAGCGACAAAAGCAACCATTCTGTATGATGACAATCATAATCCTATAGGTTGTCTGTTGATAAATTCGGATAAAACGGAGCCAACTGTTGTCTATAATAAGTCTCAAGACAAAGCCCGTCGTGAAGTCGAAGTGTCGGACTGCCTGAAGTCTGCTTTTTTGGCTAATATAAGTCATGAGATTCGTACTCCTCTGAATGCTATCGTCGGTTTTTCAAGTCTGTTGGCAAGCACGGAAAATATGGCGGAGAAAGAATTTTATAATTCGCAAATCACTCACAACAGCCAGCTTTTGCTCAATCTGATAAACGATGTTCTTGACCTTTCCAAGATAGAATCCGGGTATCTGGAGTTGCATCCTGATTGGTTTAATCTGGCAGACCTTTTTGATGAGAGCGTTTCGGAATATGCTTGTCAGATACCTTCCGGCATCGAACTTCGGGCTAATTATCCTCAACGGGATTTCTTGGTGAATTTAGACAGGACACGAATCAAACAGGTACTGGATAACTTCCTTTCGAATGCTCTCAAGAATACGACTTGCGGGCATATAGAGATATTCTATGAAGTAGATTCCCGCTATGTGCGTATCGGTGTCAGGGATACCGGATGTGGTATTCCGCAGGATATGAAAGACAAGATATTCGAAAGATTCGAGAAGATAGATTCTTTTATTCAAGGTGCGGGGTTGGGTTTGTCTATTTGTAAATCTATTGTTGACAAAATGAACGGACGTATATTGATCGATTCCCAATTGGGGATAGGCAGTACTTTTTTAATGGAATTGCCTTACCAATCTGTTCCGGTATAAAACAAAAAATCTCTTGATAACATCTGATTATCAAGAGATTAATTTGTTTTTAGTGATCCGCCTGGGAGCAGCGATTTGAAATATGGTAGAACTTAATTTGAATTTGATTTAATATGCAATCTGCTGATAATTGGCTGTTTTACTGCGAATTTATTTTAATGGATTGCAAACCGTATTTTATTCATTTTTCGTTAGATTTCAATTAGGAGGACAAAAGGAGGACAAAAATTTGCTTCGGAGGACAAAAAGTATTACCTTTGTATTGTAACACCTGAACATTATATTTTCTCTCCCATGGCAAAAATCCAAAGAAGCCTCTCGACAAAGGTTAACGACAATGGCAAGTCCGAAATAATGCTTAGACTTAGCCTATCGAAGAATGACAAAATCCGTATCAAGTCCAACATTTTTGTCCTTGCATCACGATTCAAGGATGGCACATTTATAAAACCTCGTGCTAATCAGCACGAGATTGCAGAACTGCGAGATACAGAAGACAGGCTTATATCGCTTGAGAGATTTTTAATCGGATTGAGCGAGACACATCCGATAAAAGAACTCACAAAGGATTTTATTACAGAACAGATTGACCGATGGCGCAATCCCGAAAAGTATGCGCCGAAAGAGGTAAGGATGAAGAAGCTGTCATTCAACGATATTATAGACGAGTTTCTCAAGCAGAAGCAGTTGTCGGAATCACGCGAGAGGCATTACCGTGTCCTTCAGCGCGCGTTGCATCGCTTTGAGATGTATCAACGTCTGACCAGCAAGAAATCTTACAAGTTTTCTTTTGATACCTGTACAACTGAGGAAGTTTATGCTTTTGAAGCCTTCCTTCGGGCTGAGCCGGAACTATATGACCAGTATCCTAACATCTACAAGTCTTTCCCTTCCATTACCCACAAGACGCACAAGGTAAAGAGACCAAAACCGAGAGGCGATAACTACATGGTGACTTTTACTAAGCGGTTCAAAGCCCTGTTCCATTGGTGTCATGCCCAGGGAATCACCATGAATAATCCTTTTGTAAAGTATGTGAGTTCCGTCTATGAGAAATACGGTACTCCTTCTATATTAAGGATGAAGAGGTATTGCAGCTTGCCGATTTCGATTTCTCATACAATAAGCGCCTTGACACGCAGAGGGATATATTCATATTTCAATGCTGTATCGGATGCCGCTTGGGTGATATGATGAAGATGACTCGTGCCAATGTAATAAATGGTGGTGTGGAGTACATTGCCTCTAAGACCGCCGATGAACGACCGGAAACAATTCGTGTTCCTTTATCAGACAGGGCGCAATTCATCATTGACAAGCACCGTGAAGAAGTCAAGGATGGTCGGTTGTTGCCGTTCATATCCCAACAGAAGTATAATGAGGCAATCAAAGAAATCTTTGAAGCGGCAGGAATAACACGACTCGTCACACGCCTCAATCCAACAACCGGCATTGAGGAACAGGTACCAATCAATACCATCGCAACCAGCCACATGGCTCGGCGAACCTTTGTCGGCAACCTTTACAAGAAAGTCAAAGACCAAAACCTTGTAAGTGCGTTGAGCGGACATTCCGTAGGCAGCAAGGCTTTCGCAAGATACCGCGAGATAGACGAGGACATGAAACGTGAACTTGTCAATGTCATGGGGTATTGAAATATATACAGTTATAGTAAATATTTGCTAAATTTGCATTATGAACAACGAGAATCATAACACTGAATATAAGCGGATTTGGAAAGACGAGTACCTTAAGTGGGTATGCGGCTTCGCTAATGCGCAGGGTGGAAAGATATATATTGGCATTGACGATGATATGTCTGACGTTGGCGTTACGCATCTGCATCAGTTGCTGGAAGATATTCCTAATAAGATTGTTACGATGTTGGGGATCGTTCCTGTTGTCAGTCATATAGAACGCGATGGAAAAGATATAATTGAGATTGATGTCGAGCCGTCCAACATACCTATCTCTTATAAAGGTGCTTTCTATATGCGGAGCGGCGCGACCAATCAGGAGCTGCGAGGACTGGCTTTACAACAGTTTCTAATGAAAAAAATCGGCAGAAGCTGGGAAGATACGCCCTGCTATGGCACTACGATTGACGATATAGACCCGGAGGTAATCCGGTACTTCTTGAAGAAAGGAATCAAGGAGAAACGAATGTCGCCCGATGCCGAAAATTCTACGCCGGAGGAAGTCATCTCGAATCTTGGGCTAATGGAGGATGGTGTTCCGTGTAATGGTGCCATTCTGCTTTTTGGCAAACACCCTCAACGCTGTTTCGTTACATCAAGTTTCAAGATAGGGCGTTTCGGCTCTACCAATTTTGATCTGTTAAGTCAGGAGATTGTTGACGGTAACCTCATACAGATGCCGGAAAGAGTGATGCGCGTTTTGGACGAGAAGTATCTGATACGCCCCATTCACTATGAGGGCTTGCAGCGCGTTGAGCCGCTTGAACTCCCTGAAGAAGCTTTACGCGAAATCATCTGCAACTCAATCGTCCACCGCGACCATCAGGGCACATGGACGCAGATGAGCGTTTATAGCGACCACATCCGACTTTGGAATGAAGGAAAGCTGCCGGATGATTTATCCGTTGAGAAGCTTATGGGAAAGCATACATCCCAGCCTCGTAATCCCAAAATGGCAGAGGCATTTTATCGAGCCGGATTCATCGAGGCCTGGGGTCGTGGCATTGAGAAGATCGTAAACGGCTTTAAGGCCGATGGTCTAACTCCACCCACATTTTCGGTTGAGCAGGGAGGCGTTACCGTCTACATTCCCCGCGAGAAATTCGTAGCAATCAACTTGGGCGGCACAACCGATATCGAACAGTTCAAAGGTTCAGAGAAAGCCGATGCAAACCGAACAGAAACCGAACAGAAACCGAACAGAAACCGAACAGAAACCGGACAGAAAGAGCGGATTGTCGAATTAATGAAAGCAGTTCCTATGATAACGAGAGCTGAACTATCAAAGGAGTTAGGATTGCATGAAAGTAGTGTTCAGCGACGCCTCGATGCTCTTGTGAAGGAGGGCCGAATTCGTCGTGTCGGTCCAGACAAAGGAGGTTCATGGGAGGTAATAGACCAATAGTAGCTGAATCTCTTATGCTTGAATTGCCGCATCACAATATTTGCAAATGAGTTTTTCGCAGTAGGAATACTTGTATACATGCTAATTTCAAAACGAATACACTCTGAATTCAATTAGATTTTTGATAAAACTATACCGACTTCTATCTATAAATATTCGAAAATGGACAAGTTAAATGCAGACTCATTGGCAGATAATTTGGTGAAACGTAGCTGGGAGGCGCTTAATCAATGCGACCACGATAAGGCATACCGACATATTCAGGAGTTTTGCCGTGAATGTACGAATGCTGATTTGCCGATTACAACTGTGTTAGGTTGGCTTCATGCGTATTGCGAATGGGGCATGCGCACTGGCGGCTATAAGGAAGCGCTTGCTACTCTGCGCGCCAATATAAAAAACTTCGAATCGGCCCCGGAACTGAAATTCGAACTGCTTCTTAATGGTGCTCGGCTGGAATGTGTGGGCAATCAGCTTGGCATATCTTCCGATTTGTCAATAAAGGCACTTGGGCTTGCCGAAGAACTTGAAGATCATTCGTTAATAGCCCGGGCTTACATGCAAATTGCTTCAATGTTTGCAAAAAAATATCACGGCTTGTCCATATATTTCTATCGTAAAGCAGAACGGCTTTATGACGAAGCCAAGGATAGTCATCAAAGGGATATGGTGCGCCTAGAGAGGGCTTTCTTAAGCTCTACAGCTTGTCGAATACTAAAGGCCTTACATCCTAATCATAATAATCTTGATAGGTTACAACAAGAAGCAGAGGAGATTATCGCTAAAATCGACTTAGGTAATCTAAACAAATTCGAACAACGACATTTACGATATTACCAGGCGGTCATCTTCAGAGACATCAAAGCTCTGTGCTGTCTTATTGAAGAGATTGAACCGCTTGATGCCCTTCCAGACAAGTGTCGATATAAGGATATGTTTATCGGGATTTGTATGGAACAGGGTAAATTTGAACTTGTCGATGAGATTGCTGATTCGTTTATCGCGGATAAGAAAGCGCTTTACGGAGGAAGTCTGGAAATCGAAGACTTGGCTCAAAAACTTCATCAGGCGATTGAGGCGCGCAAACCGTTGCAGTTTCTCCCACTCTTCATCCCCAAACCAACTGTTGCTGATGCCACGTTGCTCGACATTCTAGATAATTACGCACTTATGGATGAGATATGGGAACTTGACAAATCTGGTTTCCGTATGGTGTTCCCCGGTGTGCGTCAGGAAGGACTATTTGAACCAGTGGTTATGCCAGATGGTATATGTCGTCTCACTCCTCTGGCTCCAGCCTTCAATGTCTATTATCGTGGTCAGTCGCGACAAATCTCTCCCTCGAAGGCATCTTTGTTCAGGAATGGAATGACAGAAGCCACACGATTTGTAGAGCGTTTGAAGTATGTCGAATTTCGAAAGATAATAGAAGAATACCCTCTTACACATTTCTTGCGTAATACAATCGTAGCAACCGCACCTGACAAAAAAATGCATCATATACCATTGGCCATAGACCATCTCGCTCTCGCCCAGCACTACGGTATTAAGACTGAGTTGTTAGATATCACCACCGATAAATTCGTTGCTGCGTTCTTCGCCACCACTGATTGCAAGGATGACATTTATAAACCAATTGTCGACAACCGAGAAGAAAAAGGAGTGTTGTACCGTTACAGTATTCCACCAATGGAAATGTTTCCCGAGAAAGAGCCTCGGTTGAGAGCTGTCGGTCTGCAACCATTCTCACGCCCCGGAGAGCAATGCGGAATGGTGTATCCAATGACAGAGAACGAGGACTTCGAGAAAGTGGCGACTTCGATAGAAACCTTCCGGCATGACCGTACTGTATCGGAGTTCGTATTCAATTATACTAACCGTGGTCGAAAACTATTCCCGGACAGTCCAATGCAGAGTCATGCCACAAAAATAGTCAATTCGACGGTATTTTCCTACGGCGCTTTCTACGCAGTCAAGGAGGAATTTTATCCTGACTGCCCAGAAGAACAATTGCTGAATTATCTTTCTGAACGCAGCATTACTTTGGTTGAGAATGTTGATTTCGGATTTACAGAAGATGAGAAAGACGCTTGCATCAAGTATTGGCAAACCAATAGCGACAAATTCCTTTCACGAATCCGAATTCGATGGTGCTACAACGGCCCCATAAAGTTCGATGAATAACAGGAATCGCTGATTGATAAGAATCTCTCTTGAAATTGAAGAGAAAGTCGGTATAGACACCATCATCACCAACCACATGGCTAGGCGAGCCTTTGTAGGGCAGTCTTTATAAGAAGGTGAAAGATCAGAATCTTGTAGGCGCGTTGAACGGACACTCCGTAGGCAGCAACGTATTTGCAAGATACTCTGCCGTAGACAAGGACATGAAGCGTGCGTTTGTCAAAGTCATGAGATATTAAAGTTTTTAGGCAGCCTGCTAGTAGTTAAAGATTTTAATAATATTTCATCGGTAATCCGGCAATTCGTGCTAACGAGTTGTCGGATTTTCTTTTGACAGCCATCACTGTCTTGTTTTCAAATTATGGCAATTATTTTCAACCAGTTATACTACCTTTCAGATGTTAGGGTTGCTGTATTACGATTCGGAAAGCGGATTTGGCAACATGACCAATATATAAATATAATCTCTTTTATTATAGACACTTAAAAGTATTGCAGAGCTATTGACAAACCGTTTTATACATTATAACTTTGCGGAAAAATCAAACAATTACGCAATCATTATTGCGCTGATAAAACAATAACCGTTTAAAGTTTTAATGTTCTATAACGACCAAAATTCAAGTCCAAAACAAACTACGATGGTCATCATGAATATTGATGATCTGCGTGAGGCTTTCAAAGCCTGGAATCAGGAACAGATTGAGGCAAACGCGCCTCAGGAAGAAATCTACATCACCGCCAAGGATGCTGCCAAAATGCTTGGCGTAACCTTATCGACATTGTGGAGATGGGATAACGACAAGTATCTGGAGAAAATCAAGATAGGCAACAAGGTAAGGTACCGCCTGTCCGATGTTGAACGCATGATAAAGGGCGCGATATGACAACAGACTCTATCAAGCTGCTTCCGGTTTATGTCGATGAGCCGACCCACTGCGAAGCGGCATTTGATGATGAGGCGCAGGTGGTTGATGTGGAATATATTGATGTTTCCACGGAGCAAAACGAAAATTTCTATCAAGAAGATAGCGGGTGCCCTTATATCCGCGTAGGTACGGACTATTATCGTGAGGTGCTACGACCGCAGGCGAATGGAACCACCTGCAAGTGTCTTGTATATTGGAAGGCTTCGACTATCAAAGCTGACTTCGGGAAGGACTATCTGAATGATATACCGAAGTATGACTGCTTCTGTACCGTTCCGAGTCATACCGATTACCGCAAGATTATCGGCAACGCCTACAACCTCTATGAGCCAATCGTCCATCATCCCGAACCGGGAGATTGGAGCGCGATTGATGGCTTACTTCGCCACATCTTCGAGGAGCATTACGAGTATGGTCTTGACTATATCCAGTTGCTGTATCAGATGCCGCTTCAAAAGCTGCCGATACTGATATTGGTGTCAGAGCAGCGTAACACCGGCAAGACCACATTCCTCAATCTTCTCAAAGCAATCTTTCAAGACAATGCCACCTTCAACACCAATGAGGATTTCCGCAGCAAGTTCAATTCCGATTGGGCGGGCAAGCTGCTTATCATGGTAGATGAAGTCTTGCTTTCTCGGCGAGAGGATTCCGAGCGACTGAAGAATCTCAGTACGGCAACCTCATAAAAGATGGAGTCCAAAGGCAAAGACCGCAATGAGATTGCTTTCTTCGGCAAGTTTGTCCTCTGTTCCAACAACGAGCATTTTCCTATTGTAATTGACCGTGAGGAAGTGCGCTACTGGGTCCGCAAGGTTAACTCTTTGGAAACTGATGACCAGTTCTTCATGAAGAAACTTGTGGCACAGATTCCGGCGTTTCTCCACTTCATAATGCAAAGAGAGCTATCGGTGCAATGCGAAAATAGAATGTGGTTCAGTCCGGAAAGACTCCGTACCGCAGCACTCAACCGCATCGTGATTTCCAACCGCTCCAAGATTGAGTTTGAGGTTGCCGAACTGCTGATTGAGATAATGGATTACACCCGCGACACATCTGTGTCCTTCGTCGTAAACGACCTCGCGACCCTACTCAACTATCGCAATGTCCGTGCCGAGACGAGCGAGATACGCCGGCTGTTGCAGATATATTGGCACCTCAAACCGGCATCAAACTCTCTTACCTACCGCTTCTATTCGATGGGGATTCCACCTGCCAAGTACACCTCCAAGACCTCAGTCGGCAGATACTACACAGTCACTAAAGATTTTATTTTGAATTTATCTCTATTTTGATGAATTGATGAATGAATTAAAGAAAGGGAAGAAAATCAGCATGTTATAGTGCCGCAGGCTCTCATCAAAAGGTTTTACAGGCGTTGAGAAGCCTCCTATTCTTTCCCTTTCATTAATTATCATCTTGTGATGAATCAGATGGAGCTGTAATACTGCGAGTTACACATGCTTTCATCATTTCATCAAATTTCTACCGATTTTAATTTCACAAAAACAGCGTATTCCGGACTTCAAGGCCGCTATTGAATAGATGTCGGGCGCATCCGGAAAGACGTAGAGGGATTGCTTGCAATAAGACCTATGAGGGTATAGCCTAATATACCTTCATGCGAAGGTTGGCGGCTCCGATGCGGAGACTGACCGTGCAAGCACCCCTGTTATATAATTAATTCCAACCAAACCATAACCAAAAGCACCAATATTTATATGTCGTCACCTAAACAGATGATGGACTTCAAGCCCGTCAAATCAGTCGATGCCAATGTCAGCAATGAACATCAGCGCAACTGGAGCAATGAACTGTTCGAGCGAAAAGCCAAGAATCCCGACCACAATTACGACCGCTCCCGAACCGCCTTGAATTTTCAGGTCGGGCCGGGAGGAGTGATAACCGCCGTCGACAAATCGCGGCGTATCGGCGACAGGGTCGAGGAGATAATCAAAAAACATCTCCGGCCGGATGCCCGAGTGACCGCCTTCTCCAACCGTGCAGTCATGGTCGTATTCGGCGGCAACTGTGAGCGGATGCGCGAGATGGCTTTCGGCTCTCAGGTGCTTAACGATTATGAGGAAACAAACGGGCATCTGATTCGGCAACCGGAAATCGAACAATGGGCAAAGAACATCTATGGTTTTGTATGCCGAGAATTCGGAGAAGAAAACGTAGCTTCGTTCATTGTCCATCTTGACGAAACGGGACCACATGCGCACTGTGTTTTCGTGCCGTTGACAGCCGACGGACGCCTCTGTTCAAAGGAAGTAATCGGAGGTAAGAACAAGATTGAGGCGCAACAGTACATGAGAGACCTGCACACCCGACTTGCCGAAGTGAACCGCAAATACGGCCTTGACCGAGGCGACGACATACACGAGACCGGCGCACGCCATCGCTCGACCGCTGAATACAATCGCGACCTTCACCGTGAGAACGCCAAACTCGAAACTCTTATAAGTGACAAGTCCGGGCAGTTGGGCCGACTTGAAGAACAAATCAAGAAGGCTGAAACGCGCGTCAAAGGTCTTATGACCATGATTGCGAATCTTGAAAGGTAGGAGACTGAACTGAATGACGAGATAGCTCAGTTGGAAACTGACATCGAGAATGGTGCCGGAGATGTTTCCGAATTGCGCTGCCGCATCGCAGAACTTGAAAACCAGCTTGAATCTACCGGACAGAAGCTCGCCGACAAGCGTCTCAAACTCAAGCACGCCGACCGGCAACTTACCGAACTTCAGGATGAACTTGATGCACTCAGCGAGAAACGCGATAATGCGCAAAAAAATTTCCACGAGTTCACGGAAAAGAATCAGGAGCAGGTACGCATGAGGCTGACCGATGCCGTCTTTGCCAGGATGGTTGTCGATGTGAGGTCAATGATTGAATCCCTGCTACCGGAACAGAAAGCTGGGATTGACAGCGATTTCCTGACGGCAATCGCCGAGCAACCCAATGAGATTCTGAAGTGTGCCATGTATCTGTTCCTCGGCTATCTTGATGGCGCAACCCAATTCGCCAAGTCATGCGGAGGCGGAAGCTCTTCATCAGACCTCCCGTGGGGACGCAATCCGGATGAAGATGATCGCCGCTTCGCCTATCGCTGCATGATGCAGGCCCATCAAATGCTTCGCCCAGCAGCGACCAAACGCGGTATAGGCGGCAAAAGGTGAGACCGTAAGATCGTTGAATTCTCCCTCAGAGCCGATTAGTGAAGCCCAACGAATATGACTACATATGTGCGTGTGCCGATCCACACTCCGTCAGCATATCGTCAGGGCTGAACGGTAAGCCGCCCCCGAATAGCTACCATACTGCAAGCGAGCCTCGGATCCACAAAGTGGTGCCGAAGCTCGTTGATGAGTTTGCGATTGAAGCTTTGCGGTCGAGACCTTAGGCTCGATTCACGAAAGCGCGGCGTCGGAGCCGCAACTCCCTAAATTTTTTTATTCATTATATTCATCATACCCATCACGCAATCTATTGAGAGACTGCGACAAGCCAGAAAGTCCCGGAAATAAAGTCTCCGAAGATATGTTCATTTGTGAAAGTAGTTTTGTAATACCTAATTTCAGTGTGTTTGGAATAGTAATCTTAAACATTAAGATATTATCATTAGCCTTGTTTCTATCATCATGAGAATATTCAACAAATTTAGAAAACTCCATGCTATTAAACGAATAATCAGTTCTGTGGAAGGCTGAACCAGGGAGATAATTGTCAAGGTTGTACTTAAATGGAACTGATATATCAGTCGGTATTAAAAATAGTCCTTGCTGTATAGATAATCGTTCATTGCTCATCTTAGGCTTAATGGCAAGGATTTGTTGAGGACAATCACCAGGTTTGATATAACGTCCTATAAATGAATTTGCAAAATCATATGCATATGCATCAGCAGTGTTTAGAGATATAGAGGTTGCTTTCTTATCTACATTCTTTCTATATAAACTATACTTCCTTGAGTTAAGGATGTTCTTATTTATCGCCCATATTGCAGCGTCAGTATTATTAAAAGGATTTTGTGTGGCCATAAATAGGGCAACAAAAATAGACTCCGTGGCATCGACAAGTCGGGTGCAAGCACCATAATGTTGCATAATAGAAAGCCATTCGATATTGTCTTCCTCAGCGGGAATTCTATGCTTTTCGTAAAGAGGATATTTTCGTTTGAACTCTTGGAGCATTTCTGCTTCATATCTTCGGAGGATATCAAAATTATCCCCTCTCTGGTAAAGGCTTTTAATCATTCTCTCCAATGAAGAAGACAAATCCCAATCCGTATTTGCTTGTCCTCTAAAGTAGAAGTTAGAGAGGAATGTTGGGTCTAAGAGCGCAATGTCATTTGCGCTATCCATAACAACTTTATAATAAGTAAAGAACTTACTCATTTCAGATACGTTACTTCAAAACAGATTATAATGTTACGTTGGTATAGTTCTCGCGACCAAAGATGTCAGCGAAACGAGCATTGTAAGTCTGTCCGCCGAGTTCAAATGTTCCGGTTTATACAGCGGTATCGTAATCCTCAGAATCTACGGAATCATGGCGAGCAGTAAAGAATTTCTGCCCGTCAATAACCTCAACAAACAAAATGTTGTGTTGAGTGTATGTTAGTTTATTGTCTTCGGGATCTATGTACCACGATTTGACTTCACCTAATTTAGTCATGGCTATATATTGAAAAGTAGTTTTATGTTTGCGAAGTAGCTGTCTGCGGATTCCGATATCTCTAATGTGTTGCCGTTTTGAAAATTCTGAAATTCGGGAGATATTATATAATTGATGGAATAACCTTCTTAATGGCTAAACAGTTTTCAATATACCATTTGAAAATCTCTATCCACTGACTGGAATCGGTCATGTCGAAATTTTTCTTCAGATAAAAGCGAGTGGCTTTCGAGGCATCTTTCCATTCGATGTCCTTTTCTGATACACCTAGAGCTACTACAATTTCTGTTTTCTGCTTAATGAAATCGTTATATAGCTGCTTATCGTCAGGAATGTATATTCCAACGGTGGCTTCTCCTTTCTGCTTTTTAGCTTCTAAGCAAATATGAAAACGGCTATCGCCAACAGCGAGATCATACCAATTTTGAGATTTAGCAGTACGAAGTCTGAACGACTTAGTGAATGTTGTAGTCGCTGCATAGTCATTAAATGCTTGCCAAAATTCAAGTTGCAAAACTTGTGTGTCGGAGGCATCAGCATTTGGTTTTATCGTCTTTGCCCATTCATTGGGTCGCTCCACAATATTAAATTTAGGAGCTAACTTGGATGAGCCTATTTGCCAAAGTTCAATTTCTAACAAGTAGAAAGCAATCTGAGGAACGGTATTATCATTGAGCCATTCAATGGCCTCTCGATGTTCGTCACGTGCTTTTTTAACGACCCATACTATTGCTTTGGCTTGTTTGCCTGAGGCGTATGTTAGAAGTTGTCCGAGATGAGTGTGGTTGGAATCTTCTAACTGATTTTCAATAACAACGTAATTGTCGGTATTGGCTTCTTTTGCTAAAATGTCAGCCGAATAACCTCCCACCTTTGATTCTTTTTCAACAAGTTCCAATTCCATGTCGAGAATCTCGCCAACATAACTTAAATGTTCAGCGAGCCACGGTGTAAAGTCTTTTGCCTCGTTAGGCCAAGCCTTACGAAGATTGGTTTCTTGTTTAAGCATATCGAGTTCTATTATAGATAAAAAATCGTTACTTATTACCTTTCGAATTTCCGATTACATGGTTGTTTTCGGATTTTGCTGTTAACTATTTACAAAGTTAATAAATTATTCTGAAACAGCCGTTATGAAAACTAAAAAGTTATATTGCCGAGACTGCTCCAAAGATTGTGCACGAACTCGTTCACAATCCCTTTAGCGTCTTGAATGGAGGATAAAAAATCGGCGCGGAGGACAAATTGGGAAACATCACAACGAAATGTAGCGTAGGATGCAGGAATGGGTGGAAGTTAACTGGCGATTGAACTTGTGCATTTTTCGCATCAGTTCAAATGAATATACACATAACTATTTGTTATTGGGATTATTAGTTGTTGCATTTCATGCAACAACTGCTACATTGAAAATGACAGCGCCGTCTTGTTGATAAAATGTTGACAAATTTTGTTCGCTACAGACAATTTGCAGACAATAGTTCAAACTCTGGAAATCCGCTGACCCCTGATCCCTAACCTCGGAGCCCTTTTTTAATGGAATTGCCTTACCAATCTGTTCCGGTATAAAACAAAAAATCTCTTGATAACATCTGATTATCAAGAGATTAATTTGTTTTTAGTGATCCGCCTGGGGCTCGAACCCAGGACCCCAACATTAAAAGTGTTGTGCTCTACCTGCTGAGCTAGCGAATCAATCCTTGTTTGCTTTCTTTCGAATGCGGGTGCAAAGGTAGAACATTTTTTTATAACTCCAAAAGATTTCAAACATTTTTCTTATCTTTGTGCCATTATCAACAATATACATTATTAATATATGGCTGCTGACGATAAAAAAATTATCTTCTCAATGGTGGGAGTGAGCAAAGCTTTCACTCCGAATAAGAATGTGCTGAAAGACATTTACCTGTCCTTCTTCTATGGAGCAAAAATCGGGATTATCGGTTTGAACGGTTCCGGTAAGTCTACTTTATTGAAGATTATCGCAGGTTTGGAGAAATCTTATCAGGGCGAAGTGGTATTCTCTCCCGGATACTCTGTAGGTTACTTGGCACAGGAACCTCATCTGGATGACACAAAAACAGTAAAAGAAGTAGTAATGGAAGGCGTGCAACCTATTGTTGACGCACTTACAGAATACGAAGAAATCAACCAAAAATTCGGCCTGCCCGAGTACTATGAGGATCAGGATAAAATGGATGCCCTCTTTACCCGTCAAGGCGAATTGCAGGATATTATTGACGCAACAGACGCATGGAATCTCGATAGTAAACTGGAACGTGCGATGGATGCCCTTCGCTGTCCGCCCGAAGACCAACCGGTAGTCAATCTTTCCGGTGGCGAACGTCGCCGTGTGGCTCTCTGCCGTCTACTCTTGCAGAAACCCGATATTCTGTTGCTCGATGAGCCTACCAACCACCTGGACGCAGAGTCTATTGACTGGCTGGAGCAACACTTGCAACAATACGAAGGAACAGTTATTGCCGTAACCCACGACCGTTATTTCCTCGACCACGTTGCCGGATGGATTCTCGAACTCGACCGTGGCGAAGGTATTCCCTGGAAAGGCAACTACTCTTCCTGGCTGGAACAGAAAACCAAACGTATGGAAATGGAAGAGAAAACAGTCAGCAAACGTCGCAAGACGTTGGAACGCGAGCTTGAATGGGTTCGTATGGCTCCGAAAGCCCGTCAGGCAAAAGGTAAAGCCCGTCTTAACTCTTACGATAAATTGCTGAATGAAGACGTAAAAGAGAAAGAGGAGAAACTCGAAATATTTATCCCGAACGGTCCTCGTCTGGGTAACAAAGTAATCGAAGCCAAACATGTAGCCAAAGCCTATGGCGACAAACTTCTCTTCGACGACTTGAACTTCATGCTTCCCCCTAACGGCATTGTCGGTGTAATCGGTCCCAATGGTGCAGGAAAAACTACTTTGTTCCGCCTGATTATGGGCTTGGATACAGTAGACAAAGGCGAATTTGAAGTAGGAGAGACTGTGAAAGTAGCTTATGTAGACCAGCAACACCGTGATATCGACCCGAACAAGAGCGTTTATCAAGTCATCTCCGGCGGTAATGAATTGATTCGTATGGGTGGACGTGATGTAAATGCCCGTGCCTACCTTTCCCGCTTCAACTTCTCCGGTGGCGACCAGGAAAAACTTTGCGGCGTCCTTTCCGGTGGTGAAAGAAACCGTCTGCATCTGGCGATGGCTTTGAAAGAAGAAGGCAACGTACTGCTGCTCGATGAGCCTACCAATGACATCGACGTAAATACATTGCGTGCACTGGAAGAAGGTTTGGAAGACTTCGCAGGTTGTGCGGTAGTTATCTCCCACGACCGTTGGTTCCTCGACCGTATCTGTACACACATCCTTGCTTTCGAAGGAGACTCCAACGTATTCTACTTTGAAGGCTCTTATTCAGAGTACGAAGAAAATAAATTGAAACGTTTAGGAAATGAAGAGCCGAAACGTGTTCGTTATAGAAAGCTAATGACTGACTAAGATTTGATAATAGATTGGAAGTTTATAAAAACTTTATAAATCAGAATGAAAGGCTCTGCAAGAACTTGCAGGGCTTTTTTGTTCCTTAACGCAATAAAATGTTTATCTCTCTTAAAATTTTGTAGCAGGAATGTAACGTAGGTCTAAATAATATTAATTACCTTTGCTTAATCAAACAATAATTAATAAACGATTTTCCTTAATTAACAAAGAGAATTTTATGAGAAAACATTTTATTCATTTCCTGTTGGCAACCATGTTAATGGTAGGTACTGCAGCTACGGCTATTGCCCAGACAACAGTGAAAGGACAGGTGGTAGATGCGGATACAGATGAGCCATTAATTGGCGCTACTGTGACTGTTGAGGGAATTTCTCAAGGTAGTGTGACTGATGTAGATGGTTACTTTACTCTGAAGATGACTAAGAATGGTACTTTAATTGTTAAGTATCTTGGTTATAAAGAATTGCGGAAGAAGATAACTCAACACGGCACTATTGATTTGGGAGTTCTGAAATTAACACCTGACGCCATCGCATTGAATGACGTTACTATTACTTCTTCAGTGGCTGTAGCGCGTAAGACTCCTGTGGCTGTTTCGACTATTGATCCCGTTTTTATTGAAGAAAAACTAGGAACGCAAGAGTTTCCGGAGATATTGAAATCCACTCCGGGCGTATATGCCACTAAACAAGGTGGTGGATATGGTGATTCTAAGATTAACATGCGCGGCTTTAAGACAGAAAATATAGCTGTGATGATTAATGGTGTACCTATGAATGATATGGAATGGGGTGGCGTCTATTGGTCAAACTGGGCTGGATTGGCAGATGTGACACGTTCAATGCAGACACAGCGCGGTTTGGGTGCAGCAAAAGTTTCTGCTCCATCTGTCGGTGGTTCTATCAATATTGTAACCAAGACAATTGATGCCCAAAAAGGTGGTTCTGTTTCCTATGCTATGGGTAATGACGGATATAATAAAATACTTTTTACAGTATCCACAGGCTTGAGTAAGTCCGGTTGGGCGATGTCCATACTAGGCGGTAAGACTTGGGGAGACGGATATATTCAAGGGACTGAATTTGAAGGTTATAATTGGTTTGTGAATATAGCAAAGCGTTTCAATGATAATCATCAATTATCCTTTACTGCGTTTGCGGCGCCCCAATGGCATAATCAGCGTAATAATAATGATGGATTGTTTATTGACAGTTGGCAGTCATTAGCCAAAAATTATATGAATGGAGACAGTCCGTATAAATACAACCCGTCATACGGTTTTGGGCGTAACGGTGAACGTAAGACTTCTGCATACAATCAGTATAATAAGCCTCAAATCTCAATGAACCATTTGTGGCAAATTGATACTAAATCCAGTTTGAGCACAGCTCTTTATGTATCAATAGGTCGTGGGGCAGGATATTCAGGTCAAGGATTGACATCTGATGACAGAAATGCATGGTATGGTTCCTCATATGGTACTTTGAATACAAAATTCCGTAAATCGGACGGTACTTTTGCTTATGATGAGATTTATGATTTGAATGAAGCGAGTGAAAATGGTTCGGTGATGGCAATGTCCAAGTCTAAGAATGAACACAATTGGTATGGACTGCTTTCTACTTATACAACTAGATTCGGAGAGAACATCGACTTTTATGGTGGTGTTGATGTCCGTTATTATAAAGGAACACATACCAATGAATTAGTTGACCTTTACGGTGGTAAATATTTTGTAGACTCATCTTCCAGAAAGAACGTATTGGTAGCTAATAATGTTGCTGCGGCTGATCCGAGTTTTGTTAACCAGAAGTTGCAGGTAGGAGACGTTGTATATCGTGATTATGATGGCTATGTTGTATCAGAAGGCGCATTTGCACAGGCTGAATATAATAAAGGCAATCTAAATGCATTTATAGCCGGTTCAATTTCGAATACAGGTAACTGGCGTTACGACCGTTTCTACTACGACAAGGCACATGCCAAATCAAAAACAGTGAACTTCATAGGCTGGACGGCTAAAGGTGGTTTGAATTATAATCTAGGAGAACATCATAATGTCTTTGGTAATATCGGATTTATTAGTCGTGCTCCTTTCTTCTCTGGTGGAGCCTTTTTGCAATCTACTACAAGTAACATGACAAATTCGGATGCTGTGAATGAGAAGATTTTCTCAGCAGAATTAGGTTATGGTTTCCGCTCTAAATACTTCACTGCCAATTTGAATATTTATCATACAAAATGGATGGATAAGACTATGACCAAAGGCATCGAAGTTCTGGATAATGGTAAGTTTGTAGACCGTATGGGGTTGAACATGAGTGGTGTAGATGCTCTTCATCAAGGTATTGAACTAGACTTTGTAGCCAGACCTCTTTATTGGTTGGATGTTACAGGTATGCTTTCGATTGGAAACTGGCGATGGACAAGTAATGCCAAAGGATATTTCTATGATTCATCCGGTCAGCCGGTTTCAAAATATGGAAAGAATGCAGAAGGAAATGTAGAGATTGTTCATGCTTCCGGCATTCAAGCAGAAGACCATGCGTCTATGATAGTTAACTTGAAAGATGTCAAGGTCGGTGGTTCTGCTCAAACGACTGCTGCTTTAGGTACTATCTTTAAGATAAATAAGCAACTTCGTGTCGGTGTAGATTGGAATTTATATGCACGTAATTATGCAGACTGGTCATTTAATGCTAATGATATAGCGCTTAATGGAGTGAAAGATTACTCAACACCTTGGCGTATTCCGACAGCTAGTACATTTGATTTGAATGCTAATTATCGTTTTGAGATAGGTAAGGTTGGCGCGAGTATTTCAGGAAATGTAGAGAATGTGTTTAATCAGGAATATATCACGGATGCAACAGATGGTGGTAATCATGACTGGAAAACATCTTATGTATTCTATGGATTTGGTCGTACATTTAGCGTCAGACTTAAACTTAACTTTTAAAATTTAATTGATTAAAAACGATGAAGAAAAATCTATTTATTCCATTGGCGGCATTGATATTGCTGGCAGGGTGCGATTATAATGATAAGTACTTCGATGGTCTTGACGAGATTAGTAGGCCAACTGATGTGAAGAAAATCGAGTATACGTTGACTAATGAAGATTATGCAACGATTGCTTCTAATGCAACAAATAAGGCTTTGGCTAAGGAAAGAGGGCACGAGGACGAACTGGCAGCACTGAAAACGTCCATGACCTTTACTACAACAATCACTTCAATTGATTATCTTCCCGCCTTTATAGCTGCAAAATGGTACACTGCTGATGATAAATCCGTAGTAAAGATTACTTGCAATGAAGAGGGAAGCGAGTCCAGCCTGTCTGAAGCGGTAGTAAAATTCAGCAAAGGAGAATTATACACTTTGACAGATGCCGATTATAAGAAAGTTTGGGGAGAAGATATTAATATATTCTCTCCATCTCACCCGGCTTCTGATTATTTGCCGGAGATTCTGGCTGCTGCTGTTCCTGATGCAGAAGCGGGCGCTTATGTTTATGCGTCATACAATGTATCAGACCGTGAGCCGGTTGCTATAAGTTATGCTTTTAAAGAAGATTTTGAAGGTACGGAGCATAAAGTTGATATTGAAAGTAGTAAATGGACTAATATCACTGTAGCAGGAAAGAATAAATGGCAAGGTTATTCATTTGGCGGAAATTTGTATGCTAATATTTCTGCCTATAACCATAATGAGGACTTAAATGCGTATCTAGTTTCTAAGAAGATAGCAATTGAAGAAAACATGCTGCTGACTTTTGATGCATTGTATGCTAATTATAAAACTGAAGGCGGTAGGGTATCGGTATTAGTTTATACCGATTTGGATGAAGTAACTGCTGAAACTTTGGCTGCTGCAACTCCGGATGATTTAACTTCACGGTTTACTATCCCTACTTCAACAACAGGTAGTGGTGATCTTGCGAATGTAGGTGATGTCGATTTGTCTTCATATGCCGGTCAGGAAATACGTATTGCATTCCGATACGTTGGAAATGGTGTTACTGGTGAAACTTCTACTATTCGTATTGATAATGTGGCAATCAAAACTCCGGGTAAAAATACATATTCTATAGTAAACTCTCTATATGAGTATAATGGCGAAGTTTGGGAAGCATATTCAGGTGCAGATATCAGCGTATTGAGCCAATCGGATTTTATTCGTATGGGATTGAAATACGATAACTTCAGTTCCTCGGCGAAACCGGATACCTATTTGCCTACTTATATGGCTTTAACCTATCCGTATGCACAAAAAGATGATTTGAAATGTGTTGCATACAAATATTATGATGGGAAAGATACTTTCATTCAAGTTGGAGAGTATAAATGTGGTGAAGGTAACGTATGGGCTAGAACAAGCAATGTAGTAACTAACCAATTCAAACGTTCAAAAGGTGAATGGAAATATAGCCCAGATGTAACGATTGAACTGAAACCGGGTAGAAACCAACCGGAAGTGGCGGAATATTTCCAGGCAATCGTTGACTATGTTGCTAATGATCCGACAAAAGGTGAAGACTATTATCAGACAGGTTATAAAAATGCAGAGTTCTATTATGGTGCTTCATCCTACCAGAATAATATCAGTTTCAAGAAATCGTCGTGGAGAAGCTCTTGTCTGGCAGGTGAGAAAGCATACGGTTCGATGTCCGATGGTGAGTTGGATGATCTGCAGAAGAAACGTTTGCCTGAAGCATTTATTCCGGCATTAGAGAAACTTCATTCAGATGCAGATCTTTTGCCAAGTGGAACTGAACTTAACTATATAATTAATTTCGGAATTTATGAAGATAATTCTATTACTAAATGCACACACACTATTGCATATAAAGTAATAGGTAAGGGTAAGTTTGAATACGTTCCAGATTCATTCCAACCTCTTGAATAAAGAAACAATATTTTTGTAATAAACATAGTAAAGGCTGCTCGCGTAATGGTGAGTAGCCTTTATGTTTTTTGTTCAATTCTTAAACAATGTAATTGCAATATCCTTTTACATCTTCACCCTCATCACCACCGGATTATGGTCGCTATAATTCAAATCCGGTGAAAAATAATCCGTGCTCTTCAATTCCGGTGAATGGAGAATATAGTCGATTCTCAGCAGATGTTTGAAATACTTGAAAGTGTACATATATCCGTGTCCGCTTGTCTTGAATCCATCCTGCAACTTATCACCTTTCACCGTGTGATACACATAAGACGAAGGCAGGGAGTTAAAGTCACCGCAGACTAGAGTAGGATAGGGGGAATCGGAAATCAACAGGTTAAGAATATTAGCTTGGACGGCACGTTTTTCAAAGTTCTCGTACAGTCCGTCCATTAGAGTAAGAGCCGCACGTTCTGCCTGTTGCGTATCATCCGTGCGGAGTTCCCTTTCCAGCTTGCGCTTGTTACGGCTCACTTCTGTAGTTTGGAGATGATTATTAAACAAACGAATCATTCGCCCGTTGACCTCAATATCACACCAAAGACTGCAATTCTTGGAATCAGGATAGATGATAAGATGCTCCTCTTTGATAGGATAGCGGCTGAATACAGCCAGTTGTAACAACTGCTCCCCTTCGGGAGAAGAAGGTATGTAATGGTAAGACCAGTCGGAGAGAGCCACGCAAAGACTGTCAACACCAAATTCGCTATTAATGCCAAACTCCTGAAAACAAAGAATATCCGCTTGCTGGCTCTTCATGTAAGCAGCGATTTCTTTGCATGAATAGCCTGTATGCTCGTGGTTGAAAGCATCGACATTATAGGTCGCCACGGTCAATACTCCCGGAGTATATGCCCCCATTTTGACCATCGGCTTCGAAGCCGGGCTGAAAAGAGGAAACTGGAGCACACTACTGATATATCCCCAATTGCAAAATATAGCAATCAAAGGAATGAAAACCCAGCACCGCCAACGGGCAGTCCAATAAATGGCAATGGCCAGGTTTGCCAACAAAAGCACAGGCAGACCTAAACCGATGAAAGGCATAAATTTGAAACTGTCCGGTGTGGCGCTGCCTGCAAAAGCACCGGCTATTGTTACGCCTGCCAAGACGCCGGTCAGCAGGATAGATATGTAGTAAAATAGTCTGTAAAAGGCTTTCATCTAATCTTATAAGTTGTTTATTGAATAGTATATCGCAATTAGTTATTAATATATTATTTGTCTGTTGTACAGTCTGTCATGCAGGCTGCATATTAGAGGGGCATATTAGATACACTACACTCTTATGATGTCGACAGCCATTTCTTAATCATCGCCTTTAGCTTGTCCTGCGCTATCGGTTTAGCTATAAAATCATTGCATCCGGCTTCCTGTGCCGCTTTCCGATCCTGTTCGTAAGCAAAAGCACTTTGAGCAATAATAGGAACAGTTGCAGATAGTTCGCGAATGATTTTCGTAGCTTCCAGACCATCCAGATTCGGCATTTTTATATCCATCAGAATAAGGTCAGGCTTCACCTCGTCATACATAATAACCGCTTCCATTCCATCATGCGCACGAATAAGGCGATGTTTCTTTCCGAGAATAGCTTCAAGCAAGTCGAAGTTACTGTCCGTATCTTCGGCAACCAGGATACAAGCCGGTTTGACATTATCCAAATCTTGTGTTGCTTCGCTAGAAGAAGAATCACCATTTATTGAGGAAGCATCACCGTCTGACGAAGAAGAATTCCCACTCATTGAAGCCGTTTCTCCATCCATTGACGCTACCGCGCCACTTTCACTTTCCAAATTCACTTCCTCTTTCCCTGTACCCGTCCCCTTGTCCTTGTACGGCAAAGTAAACATAAACGTAGTCCCCACTCCAAACTCCGAACTGACAGAAATCTGTCCGCCGAGCCGTTCAACGATTGACTTACAAATAGACAATCCCAATCCCGTGCCTTGCGCATGCTGATTCAGCTTGGCGAAACGTTCAAACACACGTCCCACCTTTTCCGGTTCAATGCCCGTACCCGTATCCGTCACATGGAAAACAATCTGATTGTCCACCAATTCATAACCATAACTGATACTCCCTTCCTTCGTAAACTTCACCGCATTTCCAATCAGATTCGAAATCACCTGAAACACCCGGTTCTTATCCGTTTCAATCATCAGACTCTCGTCCGAAGGCTCGTAAACGAGACTCACTCCCTGTAGAGTACGGAAAATATGCGCATCATGCACCTCCTTGCATAAATAATGCAGATTGACAGGCCCGAAAGAAAACTCAACGATTCCCGATTCAATCTTCGACAAATCGAGAATCTCGTTAATCAATTGCAGAAGACGCTCATTATTAGCATTGACAATATTATAATACGTCTTTCTCTCCTCCGCATCGTCACTTTCAGCGATAAGATGCGAGAAGCCGACAATCGCATTCAGCGGAGTGCGTATCTCATGGCTCATATTGGCAAGGAAGGCCGACTTCAGGTTATCGGACATTTCCGCCTTCTCTTTAGACGACATCAGCTCCCGCTTCATCATTTCCAGTTCTGTGACGTCCCATTCGATGCTGACGATGATAGGCGAGGAGAGTTCGTCTCCATCCACCCTTATCTTCCGTTTGTCGAGGATAATCTGGTTTCCGTTCCTGTCCTTGCCTTCCACCGTCCAGTGCATTCCCTTTCCGGTGCTGGCCACCTGGATATCCTCCTGCCGCTTCTTCTCCGCCACGATGGACGGATAATAATCGAAGTCGTTCATACCAATCGAAGTACCGTTGAACGAGTCACGGTTGTACGATTCCCGATTCCGGTAGATATACCGGAAATCGTTGTTCACTTCCTTCACCACAATTCCCGCAGGAAGATTGTTGATGGTAGTATCCATAATTAGGTTCAGCCGTTTGATTTGTGCCTCATACCGCATACGTTCGGAAATATCATGTGCGAACGACCAGTAGCTGTCCTCACCCGAATCATTGGTGACGTTGTACATTGTACCCTCGTATGCCAATATATCCCTGTTAATCTTTGAAGGATGATGCGCGATGAAATTGCTGCTTCCGCTATGCAGGGCATTCCTGCAACGCTCATTCCAAGCATCTTGCGTAGGCATGTCGGCGGCAATATCATAAATCTTCAGTTTGCGGATATCCACATTCTCGCAAAGTCCGTGGTTGTGAAGGAAGCGCCGGTTGGCAAAAATAAGCGTGCCGTCCTCTTTGGCGGCAAAGATACTCTCCTTCGCATTGTTGATGGCGTGCGTCAGCGTATTAATATCATTTCTGCTATGTTGTATATCCGTGATATTCTGGATATACCCCTCGATATTGAGACTGCCGTCCGGAAGCTCCTCACGTAGGTAAGTCTGGATACGCATATAATAAATTTCCCCGTCCACCTTCACCCGGTAACTGATACTGTCCGTATTGAACTTTTCCACATTCCTGAGATGCCAGTTGATGAACGTCTCTTGATCTTCTTCGACGATATACTCCCTGTATTTCTCAAAAGAAATCGTCCGCACCGCTTCTTCGCACAATACTCCGGTATATCCCAGATAATGAAAAACATTCTCATTGGTGTTATATCCCCATTGCCCTATTTGCGCCACCTTCTGAATCTCCCGCAACGTGCGGTTCGCCTGTTCCAGTTGGCGTTTCACGTTGCTTCTTTGCGTGATGTCCCGATATTGGCAAAGCACCATCCCGTCATAAGGATGCATGAGACACTTGAAATAATACGTCTCGCCCCTCACTGCCAACTTGAAATTTTTGCTGATACTCCTTTGTTCCCTAAGTACCGTCTGAAAGACAGGCATCATCCTCTCCCTGGTATATTCCGGCAGAAGTTCGAATATATTTTTGCCTAAAAGTATATCTTCTTGCAGAAACCATGTGTCACAATACGGCGCGATATCCACGCAGACTCCGTTCCGGTCGACCAGCAACATCGTGTCCGCCGTCAGTTTCAGTATCCTCTGTGCATTATTTGCATCATGTAATGTTCTGTCCATGTCTGTTTTCTTTTTTTAGATGATTTGTCTTTACTTCTCCGCCCGCTTCGCCTTTTCCCAAGCCCCGTTACCTTTCTTCTTTTTCAGGTAACGTATCCCTTTCAACACATTGACATTCATAAAAAGAAAATAATACGGAATAAAGAGCAGCTTGTTCTTTATCTGCTTGGTAGACAGATAATAACCCCAATATCCCAATCCGTAGAAAAGCACCTGCAACACCAGCAGAACACCATAGAACACAGGCGCACCGCCTGCCAGCAAAATCGCGGCATTAAGCGGCAGCAACGCAAACAACAGAAACGGTGTAACAGACCACCGCAGCACCCGGTGCGACGTATATTGAAAACTCAACACCCCGTACCGGAAAGGATTCAGCAACGGGCGCAACCGCCAGATAGACTGCCAACCGCCCGCAGCAATACGTACCTTCCGCTTCTCTTCCTCCCGCATATCCGCCGATCCGCTTTCGATAGCATAAGCATTGGTACAGTAAGCAATGATATACCCCTTCATCGTAATCCTCAACGAAAGGATGAAATCATCCAGCAACGTATCCGGCTCCATCGCCTCGAACAACTCCCGGCGTACGGCAAACAGCTCTCCTGCAGCCCCCACAGCCGAGTACAACCGTGCGTCCAACGCCTTCAACGTCGACTCATACTTCCAGTAAATCCCTTCGCCACCGGCAGCCGCCCCGTCCTTGGTCTGCACAGCAATCCGTTTCTCACCGGCCACACAACCCACCTTCGGATTCTGAAAAGCAAGCACAATCTCCCGCACCGCTTCCCGGTTCACCATCGTGTTGGCATCCGTAAAGACCACGAGCGGAGTGTCTATAAGCGTCATTCCGCGCGTCATCGCCGCGGTCTTTCCCTGTCGCAACGGCTGGAAGTACACCGTCGCCTTTCCTGCCCAACGAGTCTGCAAACGTTCGGTCGTCCCGTCGTCACTGCCGTCCGTCACCCAGACGATGTGCAGCTTATCCGCCGGATAATCCAGTTCAAGACTGTTCTCCATCTTCTCGTCCACCACGTCTTCCTCGTTGAAAGCAGTGATGAAAAGCGTCACTTCCGGTAGTTCCTCGTTCGCCGATGGCAACGAACGCTTCACCGGCTTTACGAAAAGCTCTTTCAGTTTGACAAGGATATACAGCACAATCCCATAACCCAGATACGTGTAGAATACGACAAACAGGGCAAACCAAAAGACAATTTCGAGACAGAGAGTAAGAGTATCGTTCATAGTATCTATCTTTATTATTTCTGTTTTTTAATCCTCATGTACTCTTCCAGACTGATAGGAGAGTGTCTATGAGTTTTAGTTTTTACTTTGTTCTTTATCATATAATAAAAGGCGCCTATTACTTTCTTGAACTCTTTCGACGCGCTTCTGCGCGGATACATCTGTTCCACCATTTGGCGGCTCCACGGTTTAGTGAAGAAAGCAGTATATTTCTCGTCCGTCGGATTGACGATAAATTCCAAGTCATCCTTCCATTCGCACCGGTTCAGCATCAAGTCTCCTTCGGTGAGCCATAACAGTTTGTAGGTTAGCGACTGATAGGGCAGATAATTGAGAAACAGTTCGCCATAATTATTCTCATAATTCCCCGGCATTTTCGATTTCTCGAAAAGAATCAGTTTACCGTCCAGATAGAGAATAATCCATTTGTGCGATTTCTTGGGAAAGAGAAATTCCCCCAGCAGACTGGGAGTTTCCATATACCCCCTCTTGGCGACCCTGCACTGCTCGCGGATAAAATTCTCCGGATTTTCCGCGTGCTCGAGCACCTGGTTACAAATGACGTAATCAAACTCTTTATCCTTGAAAGGCAGAGCCTCACCGTCGGCATTGATAAACTCCTGATGCGGATAAATCTTCAGATTTCCGCAGCGGTGATAATTCGTGTCTACAAATAAATCCACAAGCACATCCGAGCGGAATGTAGGGCTGTGTCCGGGGCCCACTTCCAGTACTCTGTCTTTCTTGCCTATCTTCAGGTCGTTTCTGTCATAAGGATTACGTGTTATCATAACGGTATTTGTTTTTTAGTGTGTATCTTGTTTGTTTTTTATCAGATTGCTGTCCTCATCCTTATATTCGCTTTTCTTGGTAAAAATGCCGCCCAGCCCTTTGATAGCCTTCACCAGCCTCACTTTGAAACTATTGAAAAGAGAACCGTCATTATTCAGCGTCCCGTATCCTGTCATCACCCTCGCTTTTCCGGAGCGGATAAAAACGAGTTTGCCGAAAGGCTTCATGGCTAAGGCGAGCGAACCGTCCTCACCGCGGATGATGTCCGTCCGGAACCCGAACCGTCTGCCCAATTCGGTATTGAACCCGAACGTCATGCCACGTACGCAAAGCTCCGGACGCTGTATAGCCTGGATGCGCAGATGCATATCCCTCAAAGCCTCATACCACCATAGCCCTATGCCGGAATGGCGTTCATCGGGAATAAAACTCCACAGGCTGAACGTACAAGCCACCCCCGGCTTCATCAGTTGCCCGACGTGTGTCGCTACGTAACGGGGCGGATATATCGTATCGGTGTCAATGCAGATATGATACTTCCCTTTTGCCCGGTCGAGTCCGCATTGGCGGGCGTGTCCGGGGCCTTTCTTCGTCTCGTTGAAATACGTGACGCCCAGTTGCCGCATCACCTCTTCCGTGCGGTCTGTCGAATTATTGTTGACAGCCAGTATTTCTATCGGAAAATCACATTCATTGTCGCAAAGCGACCACAGACAACTCAGCAGGCGCGTCTCCTCATTATGACAAATGAGAATGACCGAAGCCAATGGCTGACTGTTTTCCGTTAACTGCCGCAACTTCTCCTTCACGCCGCTTACTACTTCCGCCGGTGCCGAAGCGAACGGCTTCTCGTAAACCTGTAAATATTTGGCATACCATTTCATAAGCAATTCCTTTTAAATAAGACTTCCCGACAGCCTAAACGAGACTCTCAAATAACTCCTTCCATTGTCCGGCGATTTGTTCAATCTTGAAGCGCTCCACGTCGATGCGTGCCTGCTGCCCCATCTTCCGGCGTATTTCATCATTTTCTATCAGATAACATATTTTGCCGGCCAACATCTCAATATTCCCGTTTTCCACCAACAGACCGTTTTTCCCATCGTCGATAATATCCCGCGGACCGCACGGACAAGCAAAAGAAACGGGTGGTATGCCGCACGCCATCGCTTCGATAATCACCATGCCAAACCCCTCGTAGCGTGATGAAAGGGCAAATATGGAACTTTCGCAATATTTTTCGTCAATATCAGGCGTACTGTGTTCCAGAATACAACTGGAAGCGATTCCCAACCTGTCGATTTGCTGTTGCAGTTGCTGTCGCATACCGTCGCCGTAGATACGCAGAACCCAGTCCGGATGCTGCATGTTGACGATGCTCCAGGCGTCAATCAGCCGGTCGAACCCTTTTTGTGGCATATACCTTCCTGCGGCAATCACCTGCTTGGACGACCCGTCGGACTGCCGTTCGGGGAAAAAAGGAAGCGGGTTGTATATCACCGCTACATTTTTCAGTTTCGTCCATTCCGCGGCGTCTTCATAGCTCAATACCACGAAGCGTTTCAGTTGCCGCACCTGTCGGATAAGCTGCCACATCCAGTACTTCTTCACGCAGTGCTGTACGAAAGCCGGGAGACGGTTATCGCTGAACTCACGGTAATTGGACTTGTTGAAGTGGATTTCCCCGAGTTTGATGCTGCCGTCCTTCATCTTATTGATAAAGTTGATGTCCCGCCGGAGAAGTGAGATGGTGATGTCCGGACGGATTTCGCACAAACAGTCGTTCAGCCGTTTCATGAATAATTGCTGCTTGTTCCAGTAGCCGGAGATTCGCTTCCACAGGCTGCGGCCGTACATCTCGTCATAATTGATATCGAGTTGGTGGAGAGTAATGGACGGATATAATTTGTAATACGGTTCCTTGTCTTTTCCGTCAGTCAGGATAATATGTATCTCGTAGCCGAAATGTTCCGCAAAATAATTTGCTTTCAACGTCAATACCCTCTCCATGCCGCTGGGGTAATAGAGTGAGGGGATGCAGTAGGCTATTTTTATCTTCTTGTTCATCAGCTATTGTTTGTAATTTGTTTCAGAATGACAGGGTGTTTGTTACCCGAATCCGATTTCATTAATCACTTTCTGCATTTGCGCTTTCCATGATAGCGGGCGGGCTGATTCGCGAATCTCGGCCGGAGTCATGGAAAGCGAGCGTTGAAACTCAATCAGCTTCGGGATGTCTATCGGCGATTCGTCCGCAGGGGCTTTCCATACATACGCCATAGCGTCGAAATCCTCATCCGTTTCCGAATACGTGAAGGCAAATCCGCGGGCGGCATATTCGCGGTTTTTCAGTGTCTTGATATGCGTGATACCGCTTCGGTGGCGTCCCAGGCTACCGATGGCAAAGTCAGCCTTTTCAAATTGCGCGTCCAGTTCCTCGCTGTGCAGAGGTCCGTGCAGAATGACATAAGGCTCCAGATGATTGTCACGGATGACAGGCAGGATTGCTTCTCGTTCGCGTTCACCGGCCATGGGCCCTACAATGTGGAAATACACTTTATAGTCGGGATTTGTACGGTAATACTCCGCCAGTCCGTTCACCAGCCGGTCAAATCCATGCCAGTAATGCACTTCCGCTACACCGATAAGATGCAGCTCATCGGTCGTCGCATTTTGGCTGTGCTTCATCGGGATGGCATCGAAGTCTATTCCGTTGGAAATTCGTATAGTCCGTCCGCCGAAAATCGTTTCAGCGTTGGAGAAGGTGACGATGCCGTCCAGTCTCTTGGCGAGCCGGTGGCGGAAACAGCGGTCGATAAACAGGGAAAACTTCATGGAACGCGTGATATATTCCTGGTCGTACGGATAAGTCGGTATTTCCATTACTACTTTGGCTCCGGTCTTTTTCAGGCGTTTCACCATCTTCAGGGTGAACGGGTTGGCGTTGTGGTGCGAACGTATATATACCAGTTCTATTTTTTCGTGGCGCGCATACTCAATGATAGGGGCGTAGTAGATACGCTTCCACATCTTTGCCGTAGTTCCTGTCCCAAAATCGGCAATGACCTCGTCGTCCACCATCAGACGGTGTTCGCCATGGGGAGTAATATCGTAATAACACAGGCGTGCGTCCACTCCACATTCTCTGAGGGCTTTCACCTGGTAGTGTATTTTCTTACTGATTCCATTGGCTTTGTCGAAGCCGTGGAAAATAAGGAACAAGGCTTTCATCGGTTTTTTCTGTTTCTATAATATCGTTTATTCTGTTCTTTTATTTCTCTGTTTTACCATGCTCCGTACTTTTTCGATGATATCAAATTCGTGCGTAGCTTGTATATATCCACCAAAGATAATAAAACTAATTGTACCTTTGGCAATAATTGTCACAAAAAAGTTCATACCTTCCATCGTGCATTGCATGGGCACGAGTGCCATCGCTATCAAACCGCTGACCGCGAACGGAGAAATAAGCTGACGTATGAGCAGCCGGAAGCTCCGCCGGAAGGTCACTCGGTACATCTGCCGGTAGCATTGCACGAAGTTGACGGTGAACGTCACCACGATGCAGCTTGCCACTGCCGTGAGCGTGCCGAAATAGAAAATGCCGAGCAACATTCCCGCCACGTTGAGCGTAGACGAAAACAACCCGCAGACGAACAGGCTCCGCGTGTCGCCTGCCGCCTGGAAGATGGAGCCCGACGAAGAAAGGATAATCTGTATGCCCACCGAAAGCGCCAGTATCCGGAATACGGGTACGGACGGCAGCCATTGACTGCCGAAGATAATCAGCGTCACTTCTTCCGCTGTAAAGAAAAGAAGTACGCTCAGCGGCAGTCCGATAAAGGCGAGGAAGCGGACGATACGTTCGTAGGAAGTAGCCAGCTTTTCTTTATCATCTTGTAAATCACTGAAGATGGGATGCATCACCGGGGTGATGACCTGCGTGATGTTTTGCAGGGGAAGCATCATCAGGCGGTAGGATTTTTCGTAATATCCGAGGTCGGACATGCTCATATACTTGCCAATCAGGAGTTTGTCAAGGTTGCGGCTGAAATAATTGATGACGTTGAACAGGAACTGGTAGGCGGAATAGGAAAAAATCTTCCGTAGTGCCGTCAGTCCCAGCGTGAAGCGCAGGCGTTGCGGATAGCGCTGGAAGGAGATGACGAATATCAGTATGCTGGATAGTATCGGGGTGATAATCAGCGCGTACAGTCCCGCTCCGCAGAGGGCGGCGGTCACGGCGGCGGCACCGCCGGATATTTGTATGACGAAGCTGCGGACAGCGATAAATTTGAACTCCTTGTTGCGGTAGAACAGCGCTCCGGGCACGATGGTGGCGGAAGCGAAAAACAGGTTGACGGAGAGCAGTTGGCACAGTGTCCGCAAGATGTCGCTCTCGTAATAGTGGGCGATGGGCCAGGACGCGGCGAAGAACAGCGCGCTGATGCCGATGCCCGTCCACACGGTAAATGAGAAAATGTCCGACAGTTCGCCTTTGGTCAGCGACTTGTTCTGTATGATGGCGGGCGATACGCCCATGTCCGTGAGCAGGTTGAAAAAAGCGATGATGACAGAGGCGATAGCTACTACTCCGAAGTCGTCCGGCGAGAGCAGGCGTGCCAGTATTCCCGCTACTACGAGGGAGATGACGACACCGCTGTATTTGGCAAGCGCGGTGTAGAAGACGCCCGAAAATAGCTGCCGCTTGATGTTGTTAGCCATTTACTGCGTCTTTATAAGTTTGCGCGTATTCCTTTCCCACTTTCCGGACATTCATGTTCTCCATGGCGTAGTCATAATTTGCTTCTCCCTTCTCTTGTAATGCAAGCCGGCGGGCGGATTTGAGTGCCCGGACAATGTCCGTTTTATCATCGGGGTCGAATGTCGGGTTACCGGTTTCGGAGAGTATCTCGCCGATATTTCCCACAGCGGGCCCCACCACCACTTTGTGGTAAAAGAAGGCAAGAGGGACATTGCCTGAGTTTAATATATCTTTTCGTTGGATGAATATCACATCCGAGGCAGCCATATAATAAGGTAGGTCGCAACTGTCCACCAGTTCATCGTTGGCTCCGGCTTCCAGCTTCATCCAGCGGTTGAGCAGCGGCATGAGCAGATAATATCCGGCACGTGAAGTCCATCGTTTGAGGAAATTGCCACCATAGTCGTTGCGTCTTGAGAAAGGATAAAGCCTGGGGGCGAGCAGTAACTTGTCCGGCTGGTCCCACGCGCGGAATGCTCCGAGCATCATGCGTATTTCTTCACGGTTGCGGAATTTGCCGAAAGCGGTGACGATGAACGCTTCCTGCGGAATCTTGAGATACTGGCGTGCACGCTCTACGCTGATATTCTCCTGATAGGTATATTGGTAAATATGGTGCGGAATCACGACATTCCGGCTGCCGGGATGCCTGGCGGCAAATTCGTCGCGGCTGAAACGCCCCATATGCACCACGACATCGCTTTGCGACTCGATGATGTCATACGCCCGGCTGATGACGTCGTTGGCATAGTGCGGGCGTACATTGTGGCGCGTATAAATGAAATGTGCCCCTCGCGAGCGGAAGAAACGAATCCGTTCTTCCAGCCGGCAGATGATGTCGGGATTGTCACAAGTCCAGCCCACTACTTCTTCGGGCCACTGGAAATGGATGATGTCATACGCCGTATCCGACTCCCAAAACTCTTGTGTGGAACATCGCACGTTGATACCCGTCATCCTGATAGCATCGCACAAGATGGGGACGAACAGGTTGTCTGTGTCCCCATCTTCTCTGAAAACAATAAGTGCTTTTATCGTCGAACTGTTTGTTTCTTCGCTGTCATTCATTTCTATACATTTGTTGTTCAGCTTAGCTGTGCCACAAAGGTAATAAAACTTATGAGAAACTTTATCTTTTTTTTATCTTCTTTTTGTCGGCAGGTTTCTTCTCTGTCTTGTTATTCTTTTTGTTCTTACCAAATTTCGCATTTCTCTTTAGTAGGGCTTTTCTGGCTTTCCGGCGTCTTTCCAGTTCTTCGTCGGTGGGCGCCTGTGCGAAAAGAATGGCATTCTTGTCGTAATTATTTATCTCGTCCTTGTCTATGACGGATATGACAAGGCATTTTCCTTCTTCCAATGCCTGCGTGGTTGCCCGGCGGAGGTTTTGGATATGAAACTCGCATTTCAGTGCTCTGAGATGTACGTAGAATGCCTGTGCATACGATAGAATCTTGTAGTTGCGCGATTTTTCCATCCGCCATGCCGTGCCGGAAGTGATGGAGCTTAGTTCTTGCATTTCCTCGTGAGACAGTGGAGAGATAGTACGTACGTAACAAATAAAACGGCCGAAAGTGGCATGGATGCATTTTTCTAGTTTCTGTCGCATTACTTCGTCCTCATTGAGGAGTTTTGGTTGTTTATTCATCTTTTTTTGGGGTTATTAAATTGTTGATGCAAAGGTCTTTAAAAGTTTTTATAGCACTCTATTCATTTCTGAAGAAGTGTATGTCATACATTTAAAAGACCTTTGTGCTCACGAAGTTACCCCACCGGAACAGGTGAGATTTTGTCGAATATTTTTTTAAACGGGAAAAAAGAATGAAGAAAGACCAGTATTTTAACTTGGAAGTGAATTTATTGAACGACGACAATATCGCCGGCATGATGTTGGAGCTGGATGCTGCGGAAGCTATCGGGATTTACGTGATGTTACTGCTGCATCTGCGCACGAAGGACAATTATGAGGCGTCTTGCAAGCCGCTTCAACTGAAAGCTTTTGCCCGTCGCTACGATTTGGATTTGGAAATGACAGAGCATGTGCTCCGTGGTTACAATCTTTTTGAGGTGGACGAGGAGCGGCAGACGTTCCGCGCTCCCTATCTGGACAGGGTGATGCATAGGCTTGAGGAGAAGTGGCGGGCGGACACCGAAAACGGCAAAAAAGGCGGTCGTCCGCGGAAGCCTGTCAAAAGCGCTGAAACGCCCGCCAGCAAGGGGCAAAAACCCAACGAAACCCAAGAGAAGAGAGTAGAGGAGAAGAGAAGTATTCCTTCTGTTGAAAACAACAGCAGGAATACCGGCGCACCGGAAGCGGTGGCGGTTGCTGCCGTTGCCGCTGCTGTCCCGGTTGCGGTGACGGGCGGGGTACGGATTCGTTCGGTGGACGAAGAGGGGCAACGCCCGTTGCAGCCTGTGGTGTCATGGGAAGTGTTGGTGGACAGTCTTGCCGATTCGCGGCTCTATATGGAGCTGGCAGGGCAGCGTTTCGGACTGGGGCGGCTCTTCCTCGACCGCCAGAAGCAGATTCTCAAGCTGTTCAAAGCTCATATACGGCTTTACGGGAAGGAGAAAGAGTTGCTTTTCTTTGATGATGTGAAACGGTATTTTTCCAATTATATCGCTGCAGGTTCACCCACTTGCGTCAAGTTGCGCGAAGCGTTGCTACAGGAACTCAGAGAACGGGACATCGGGAGCGCGAACCGTTTTGAGAGCATAGTCGGCAAGCGGCGGACGTATCTGGGACATCTCATCCCGGACGATGCGCCACCGCGACCGGACGGTTCGGCAGTGTGGGACAACGTGGGCAGGAGATGGCTGCATTGAGTCCGGCTTTCATCAATCGCCGGACGGGGGACTGATGGCTTTCAGCCCACGTCCGGAGATTGCTCTGCCCACGTCCGGCAGGTACTCATCCCGCGCTTGAATGGAAACCGGTCCGGCGCTTACGAACGCTCGTTCCGATGCCCGTCTGTTGCTCGTACCGGATGGAATTTGCTTTTATACCGTGTGGAAAATGAAATAATCTGAAAAATGAAATAATCTGAAAAACAAAATAGAAATTATGAGAAATTTTGCCAGTTACCAAGTCGATGTACGTCATCGCACGAGTGGAGTTATCAAAACAATCTGTAACCAATGTCTCCCGACGAGGCATAACAAGCGCGACCGTTCGCTGCGTGTCAATATCGACACCGGGCATTGCCATTGTTACCATTGCGGAGCCGATTTCTACGTCCCCGACGATAATGAGGAGCGTGAGAAGGCGGAGCGTCGGGCAGCCCGCCAGCGTCGTGCGGCAGCCGTTCCGCAGCATTTTCAGCGTCCGGTGTTCGACGCTTCGAAGACAACGCTTTCCGAAGCCACGGAACGTTGGCTGGTCGAGACGCGCTGCATCCCGCAGTCCGTCATTGCCGCGCTGCGCATCACGGAGCAGGAAGAATTTATGCCGCAGTCCAGCACGAAGGAGCGTTGCGTCTGCTTCAACTACTTCGATGGCGGGCAACTCGTAAACACGAAATTCCGCAGTGGCAAGAAGCATTTCAAAATGGTGCAGGGAGCCGAACTGATTCCTTACAATATCGACTCCGTCGTAGGACAAACGTCCTGCATCATCCACGAAGGCGAACTGGATGCCGCTTCTTCCATCGCCGCCGGATTTGAAAGTGTAATCTCCGTCCCCGCCGGCGCCAACTCCAATCTCTCGTGGCTCGACCGTTTCATGGAAACTCACTTCGAGGACTTGAAAGAAATCATCATTGCTGTAGACACCGATTCCCCCGGAATCCGCCTGCGCGACGAGCTTGTCAACCGCATGGGAGCCGAACGTTGCCGTATCGTCACTTACGGTCCGGAGTGCAAGGATGCCAACGAGCATCTCTGTAAATATGGCATTGAAAGTCTCCGCATCGCCATCGAGCAAGCGGCGGAAGTCCCGCTGGAAGGCATTTTTACCGCTGCCGACCTGCACAGCGACTTGCGTGCCTTGTTCGACAACGGTTTCGGTCCCGGTGCGGAGACCGGTTGGGAAGAAATGGATAAAATTTGTACTTACGAGCGTCGCCGCATCGTCATTGTGACCGGCATCCCCGGTGCGGGAAAATCAGAATGGGTGGACGAACTGGTGCTGCGCCTCTGCCTGCGGCATCAATGGAAGATTGGGTTTTTCAGTCCGGAGAATGTCCCCATCGTCTATCATCTCCGCAAACTGATTGAAAAACTTACCGGTCATCGCTTTCAGAACAACTGCGGCATGACGGACGCTCTTCTGGCACGCTCCGAAGAGTTTCTGGCGGAAAACGTATCGCACATTTCCCTCAAAGGTGACGTCAGCCCCGACCGCGTGCTTGCCAAAGCTCGTGAACTCGTCGTCCGCCGTGGCTGCCGCATCTTCGTCTTTGACCCTCTCAACCGCTTCGACCATGACCCCAAACCGGGACAGTCGGAAACGCAGTATCTCTCCAACTTATTGAATAAATTCACGGAATTTGCCACTCAATATAATTGCCTGCTGATAGTTGTCGCCCACCCGCGCAAGATGAACCGCAATCCTGTGACGAATGCCACCCCGCGTGTGGAAATGTACGATATTAACGGCTCCGCAGATTTTTACAACAAGGCTGATTACGGAATTGTGGTAGAGCGTGACAAGGAAATCGGTATCACCCGCGTATATGTGGATAAAGTGAAATTCAAACATCTCGGCGTAGGTGGTGTGGCTACTTTCGTCTACGACCCCGTCAGTGGGCGGTATCTCCCCTGTGAAGAATCCCACGATCCTGCCGTGCCCATCGACCAGCGTACCCGGAATACCGTCTTCGACACTTCCTGCTGGCTACCGGAAAAAGAACTGTTTGATTAGTGATTAACGGAGGAGTGATCACTAATCGCTACCCCGTTAATCACTATCTACGGTTCTTCGAGCACTTCCACGATGAGCCGTACCTGTGCGGGAGTGTAGCGTCTGCTTCGGGGATTCATGCCGGTGGCGAGCAGACGCTCTTTCAGTCCTGGTGCAGCGTCTATCCATTCGTTGAACCGGGCTACTGCGCTCTGTTGCTTGATGTAGGGGAGATATAATGCGGCAAGCTCGCCTTTTCCGTAGCTGCGGTATTGGAATGCTTTTTCTTCTTCCTGTTCGGGAAGATTGTCGGATTTTGCTTTCATTGATAGGGTGGTTGAGTTTGTTTTTACTAGCTATAAAGTTACGCATTTTTACTGAGTTGTGCAAGTTTTGGGTAATCTCATTTGAGGGAAATTGAAAACATCAGGGAAGATTGAAAAGGAATGGGGGGACGTTAAAAAAAGGAAAAGAAACCGCTCACTATGAAAAATATAGTATCTTTGTATAGACCGGATACATCTCGGTCTATACAAACGTAAAACAAAGAAAATGGGAAAATTTATCAATCCGTTTACGGACGTAGGTTTTAAAAAGATATTCGGGCAGGAAATTACGAAAGACTTGCTGATTGATTTCTTGAACGGCCTGCTTGTAAACGAGAAGAGTATCACGGATATCACTTTTTTGGATAAGGAGTTACTTCCTGAATACATGGGCGACCGCGGAGTTATTTACGATATTTATTGTACGACAGAGAGTGGTGAACAGTTTATTGTGGAGATGCAGAACAAGCAGCAGACGAATTTTAAGGAGCGGGCTCTTTTTTATTTATCGCATACTGTTGCCCGGCAAGGAGAGCGGGGCGCTCATTGGCAGTTTGACTTGAAAGCGGTGTATGGCGTGTTTTTCCTGAACTTCTGTCTGGCAGACGCTCCGCACAAACTTCGGACGGACGTGGTGTTGGCCGACCGTGATACGCATGAAACATTTTCGGATAAGTTACGTTTTATCTTTATCGAGCTTCCTTCTTTTCACAAAGAGGAATCGGAATGTGAAACTGATTTTGAACGTTGGATTTATGTATTGAAGAATATGGACACATTGAAAAGAATGCCTTTCAAGGCACGAAAATCTGTCTTCGAGAAGTTGGAGAAGATTGTGGACATTGCTTCCCTGACTAAAGAAGAGCGCATGAAATACGATGAGAGTATCAAAGTGTTTCGTGACCAACTGGCTACCATCTCGTTCGCGGAAGAAAAAGGCTGGCGAAAAGGACTGGAGAGAGGGATGGAAGAAGGTGTGGAGAAAGGTATGAAGGAAAAGAGCTGGGAAATAGCCCGTAACCTTAAGAAATTAGGAGTTTCCACCGATACTATCTCTCAGGCTTCCGGACTTTCCGTAGAAGAAATTGAAAATATCTGATGATAAGCACTTACAGGAATGGCGGCATGAGATTCGGAATCATGCTGCCATTTTTGTATCTTGGGCATTCAAAGATAGCAATGCCTGTTTTTATTCCTCTTTATTCCCTCTTAATCCTGCGTAGCCCGATGTAACCCGTCAGGCTGCCGGTGTGTTGCCGTATCTTTGTTTCACCATCAGAAAGGGAGAATGTCCTTCCTTTCGTAGAAACAATCTTTTAAGTATGGCAACAGTTACAGTAGTGCGCTACAAGCGCAGAAAACGAATCGGTGATGACGAGTCGCCGATGGTGTACGCTCTCAAACCCAAGTCCGGGGAAGCGAAAATCTATTCCATTGAATCTTTGGCGCGTGAAATCGAGTCTATCGGAGCACTTTCGGTAGAAGACGTGTCGCACGTCATGAAGTCCTTTGTCCGTGCGATGAAGAAAGTCCTTGTGGCGGGCAATAAGGTGAAAGTCGAAGGGCTGGGTATCTTTTATACTACGCTGACTTGTCCCGGTGTAGAGGTGGAAAAGGATTGCACCGTGAAGAATATCACCCGTGTCAACCTTCGTTTCAAAGTCGATAATTCCTTGCGTCTTGCCAACGACAGCACGGCGACCACTCGTGGCGGGGAGAATAATATGACCTTTGAGCTGCTCTCGGATAAGAAGTCAGCGTCCGGCGGGAACGGAAGTGGCGGTTCCGGTGGTTCCGGCGAAGGAGAAGGCGGTGACGGCGGAGAGACTCCCGACCCGGACCCGGCAGCTTAGTCGTATTTCCGGCTTACGGCTATTTCCCGACGGCAGGCTAGTGCACGGCTTTCCGTCTTCATATCAATAAAATAAACTATAAAATGCAAAGAAATGATTGACAGAATCTTAGACATTGTATTGGAAGTCCTGTTCTTCTTTCGCAGAAAGAGAAAGGGCAAAAAGAGTGAAAGGACGGGTCGATGAGGAAGATTGACCTGATTGTAATCCACTGTTCCGCCACCAGGGCGGACAGGGATTTCACGGAAGATGATTTGGAAGT
Organism: uncultured Bacteroides sp.; assembly: GCF_902491285.1. GTDB lineage: Bacteria > Bacteroidota > Bacteroidia > Bacteroidales > Bacteroidaceae > Bacteroides. The sequence goes on from NZ_CABUHK010000021.1 coordinate 51,966, forward strand.
GTGCCACCGGCGACGTGGTTTCAACGGGACGGGGTATCATTTCTATATTCGCAAAAATGGGGACATAAAAACGACTCGTGCCATCGAACGGGTTGGTGCGCATACAAAGGGACACAACTTGAACAGTATAGGTATCTGCTATGAGGGCGGACTCGATTGCCACGGTCGTCCTGCCGATACCCGCACGGAGTGGCAGATTCATTCAATGCACGTGCTTATCCTCACGCTGCTGCGTGATTATCTCGGTTGCCGCATTTGCGGGCATCGTGACTTGAGTCCGGATTTGAACGGAAACGGAGAAATCGAGCCGGAAGAGTGGGTGAAGGCTTGCCCGTGCTTTGAGGTGAATACTCAGATTATTAAAAGCTTTTGATAAAAAGAATATTCGGAAATGTAATAGTATCAAAGGAAAGACTTGCGACAAGTATATGTACTTGGTTGCAAGTCTTTTTTATATCAAATTGTCTTTACTTGGCAAATTCTTTGTATATCTTTAGCAACGATTCCGCCGTATTCCGCCAAGAGAACATCCGGCTGCGGTTGAGCCCGTATTCCACTTGCTGCTGATAGAACGCTTCGTCTTCTTCGAGTTGCAGTATCTTGTCTGTAATATCTTCCACGTTGAAAGGGTCTGCCAGCAAAGCGCCTTCGCCTGCTATTTCGGGCATGGCGGAAGTATTCCCTGCGATGATGGGCGTTCCGCAAGCCATCGCCTCGAGCATCGGGATGCCGAAACTTTCGCGAAGCGAAGGATACAGGAATGCGAATGCACCCCCATAAAGTGCCGCAAGGTCAGTATTCGCAATATATCCGGGGAAGCGGAGCGAACTTTTTATTTCCGTGATTTTCTCGTCTTCCAGTATCCGGTCGATAGCGTCTTCTTTGAGGTCGGCGATAAGTAACGGCAATTTCTTAGTTGATTTTTTCAGATAATCGCTGTATGCTTTCAGCACTCTCGGAGTGTTCTTTTTGGGGTCTGTGTTTCCCAGGAAGAACAGGTAATCGTCTGCGTCGATATACTTCCGCGTAATCTCCGGCGCTTTGGGTTGCAGGTGGAAGTGACTGTTGAATCCGTTGTACACGGCTACCAGTTGTTCGTCGGGCAGGTGCAGGGCTTCGAGAATACGCTTCCGCTCGAACTGGGAGACGGTGATAATCTTTTCGCATTTCGGCAGGATGCGCGGAACGACGAGACGGCGATAATGCCACCCCATTTCCTGATACCATGACAGGCTGGACGATTGGCGTTTCTCCAGATAGATTATGTCATGCAATGTCAGTACCAGGGGCACGGGGCAGTGCAGGGGGGCGGTGTTGCTTGTGCAATGTAGCAAATCGGGCTTGATACGCTTTACCGCACGGGGGAGCGCCACTTGTTCCCAAAGCGGATAGGTGGGGCATTTCAATTCGATGATATGCACGTTGTCCGAACTTTTGAGACATCTGTCTTCGCCGGGACTGACAAAGATGAAGTATTCGTTCTCATGGTCCATTTTCTGTAACTCCCGAATCGTTTCAAGAGCGACGAAATCCATCCCATGCTTGTTGGGGCGGAAGATACGCTGGGCTTCGATGGCTATTCTCATATTCTTTTCGTTTAAGGAATTGTTCTTTTTTTGATTTATTCTCCGTGCTCTGTATGGATAAACTTTTTGTAGGCTCCCTTCAGTTTGAACAGATTGCCGATGGTGGTCAATGCCAGCATGGGGATTCGTAATACGGCTTTGCCCAGTTGTTTGTTGAACAAGTGTCCCGGTATGGGGAGTGTCATTGCTGCTATTTGGGCGGCGGAGAGTATCCACCATTTGACTGCTATCGTCCATTCGTGTCCGGTAGCAGTGCCTTGCAGGCTTAGCCATATGCCGATAATCGTGATGACAAGTGTCAGACCGAAGACGCCCGCCAGTTGTATCAGTCGCGGGGGAAGCATCCATTGGAGTATCTTGTCGCAATAGTCCGGGTTGCCTTGACCTATCGCTTTGGGCAAGCTGAGGAGCGAGCTGCGGAGAATACCGAACTGTGCGGCTATCCAGCGTTTCCGTTGGTTGCTGATGGCTTCCTCTTTCTGCGTTTTTTCGTCGTATATGGGAATTTGCGGCAGGTAGACGGTGTGGATGCGCTGTTGCAGAAGCAGCACTTCGAGTTCTTTGTCTTCGCCTGCTGTTTCGAGAAGCCGCACGTTTTGTCGGAACCAGTCGGCTTCAAAAGCCATTCCCGAACCGGACAGGGCGGCGGAAAGTCCGAGGGCGTTGTGTCCGCTGCGGAAAATCCCGTTATTGATTTCTTCGCTGATACCGTCGAGAATAGAGATGTCAGTGTTCAGGTTTTTACCGGTGCGATGAGCCTGTACGGATTTTATTCCACTGTCGAAAGCACGGTTCACTTCGGCGAGAAAATCCGGTGAAGTCAGGTTGTCGGCATCCATGATGACCACTATGTCATAGTGTTCGTCGCTGATGGAATCTACTGCCATTGTCAATGCTTTGGCTTTGGAACTGTCCTTGTAGTTGGCTGTCAATAGGCGGATGGGCAGGGAACGCAAGTCTTCGTTGGTGGCAGGCTGCATCTGGTCGGAGATGACGATGATGTCAAACAGTTCCCGCGGATAGTCCTGTTGCAGGAAGCTACGTACGGAAGAGGCAATCACCCGGTCTTCCTTGTAAGCGGGGAAGAACACGATGAAGCGCCGGAGCGTGCGGGCTTCCGGGAAGCGGGGAGTCCGGTAGAACTTCGATGCGATGGCATACAGCAACAGATAGCAGACGCAAAGCGCAAGGAGTGTAAAGAGTATCCAGTCGATGATAATCATAGTATTCGGATTTTAGGGAGTTACTGTGTTTTTCTCGGACGAGGGGGAGAGCAGCCCGGTATTTACTCCGTAGAATACGGCTGCGGCGAGGTCGAAACGTCCTTTGAATGTATAGGTCAGGATGTTTTTGGTGGCAGCTATGGTGCTTTGGTAGAGGACGGCGGCGATGCGGTCGAATCCTCTCAGGTTGCGGCGGGCGTAGAATAGGCGGTTGCGTGTCAGGTAGTAGGTGCGCAGTTTGCTGAGTTGCCCGGTGCTCTGGCTTTCTTTATGGAAGACGGTGCAGCGAGGGTCGTACCATAGCTCGTAGCCGGCACGTGTCATGCTGGTGCTCCAGTCCAACTCTTCGTAATAGAGGAAGAATATTTCCGGCATCATTCCCGCTTTTTCTATCACTTCCCGCTTGAGCATCATGGCTGCGCCGTGTAGGTAGGGGGTGGGGTGGGGTGTGTCGAATGTGCCGTCGTCCGGGCAATCGAAACCGAGCATATGGTTGCGTAACGTGATGCGTGACAATGGGGTGAATCCGGCAAACTGTATGTGTTGCGGTGGAAAGGCGAAACGTATCTTAGGCGATACGCCGCCTATTTCGGGACGGCTTTCGAGGCGTTCTATCAGGCAGGCGATATGGTCTGACTCGATGTAGGTGTCGTTGTTGATGAAGAACAGGTATTTCCCTTTTGCCGCACGGATGCCGATGTTGTTGCCGCCGGAGAAACCGCGGTTCTCGTTGCTGCGGATGGCGACGACGGAAGGGTATAGTTGGCCTATCCGGGCTGCTTCATCTTCGCGGGAGGCGTTGTCTACCACAATGATTTCGTAGCTTACGGAGTGTATCTTGTCTTGCAAGGATTCTATCAGTTCGCAGGTGTCCTTAAAGCCGTTGTAGCAGATAGTGATAAAGGATATGTCCGGTGTGTTGTTTGTCATTCTTGTTCGTTGTTTTCTTGGATGGATACTAGTAATTGCTTGTCGATATGCGGGGCGGCAAAGCAGAGGGCAAAGCCTATATATACGGTCAATGGGTTGGGATACTGCATTACGTCGTTGACATAGGCGGCTATGAAGTAGCCTGCGTCCATGCAGAGCCATGCCGCTACGAGCCCTCGCAGATTTTTGTTGCGTACCTTGAACATCAATATCCATGAGCACCAGGCGAAAAGGATGCCGTGTATGCCGAGATAGAGAATCAGCCCGACGATTCCCGTTTCCACCCATACGCTGACCAGCCATGAGTCAGGCGGGTAGGGCATTTGTTCCTTGGAGTTGAAGTTGCCTGCTTTGGAGAGCCCGATGCCGTAGCCGATAGGTTTCTTAGCCATCAGCTCCTTCATTCTTTGCCGGTTTTCGACGCGCACCATGTAAGAGGCGTCTTCGGTAGGGTGGAAGGAAGAGCGCATTTTGTGGATATATTGGTTGCCGCTCCCGATATTGGTGTAATAGAAAAAGACAAAGACGCCGATGGATATGCATATGCCGGCCAGGAGTGCTTTCCAGTTCTTGGCTATGATGGTAATCATCAGCATGCCGCCCATGAGGACTCCCATGGCGGAGCGTGTCCCGGAGATTCCCATTCCGTAGATGCCGCAGAAGGCGATGAAGAGGAAGTAGATGCGCTTCCATTTTGAGTCGACAAAGAAGCCTGCAATGGCAAAGGTGACGCCTGCCATGGCAGAGTGTACGCCATAGTTTGCCGCGTCCGAGAAACAGGAGAAGTAGCGGATGCCCGACCAGATAATGTGTGTCCGGGCGCCGCCCAGGACATGAAGGAAGTAGAGGTCTTTGGAACTGAAACCGTGGTTTTTCTGCCAGTAGCCTTTAAGGGTGAAGATGATGACGAATACAGACCATATTATCAGCAGCAGTTCGACATCTTTCTTGGTACGTATCACTATCGGTATGACGAAGGCACATATCAGAGGGGTGAGGGCGTAGGGAGTGAGGTTGATGTTCCATGCTTCCATCACATTGTTGGGATTCATTATTTCCAGTAGGTAGAACAGCAGCCAGGCGGTAAAGAGCCAGGTCATTGTGTTCTGACCGGACCGCCAGTCGGTACGTTCGTCATTGCTGAGCTGTACAAGGCAAATGGTGGTGGACAGCAAGATGAGTGCCATTGAGAACAAGCCTATCTTGACATTTACAACCATGCTTGCCGCGACCAGGGCGAACTGCGCGGCAAGCAGAATGTGGAAAGTTATTATCCTATTCGTCATCGTCCTCGTCTTCTGCTTCTTTTGCTTTTCTCCTGAGGTTGAATTTGATTTTTTCCGTTAGTGATAGCTGACTGAGGCGATAGCCGATTCTGCGCAACAGCGTGTGTGGCGGAAGTTGTCCGGTGAAGTCCTCGGCTGCTTCCCGGCTGGCATTTGTCAGGCAGATGCGGAAGGGTACTTCCGTCTTGCCCATTTGCAGCATGAGTTGTTCGCAAAGCTGCTTGTCGATGGTTTTCCATCCCCGGTCTGCCGGAGCCACCAGGATATTGGCGTTGGCATCTTGCAGTAAGGCCGTCGGGATGTTGCTTTCGGACAAGGGCGGATAAGCGACAATCAGTATGTCTTCTCCTTGCGGGGTGTAAAAGTCTGTAATGCTTTTTGCCAGCAGGTATTGGGTGGAGTTAGTGTTGAAATCTTCTTTGTTGGTGATAAACTTCGTATTCAGCATGCGGCTCTGCATATATCCGCAAATCAGGTTCCCTATCACTTCCTCACCGGAATCTTCGCTGGTACTGAACAGGTTGATGATGAACACGCCGGGAGATTTCCGATTGGTCAGGAAACGGAGCAGGGAGTTGGTCAGTTCTCTAACGGAAGATTGTACGTAGGTCTTGGTCAGCCCACCGTAGCGGGAGAGTGTAAGACTGGGGACAGCGCCTATCACTTTATAGCCTGTCACGCGCTTGGTGCGGCTGGCATCGCGCAATGTCCTGTCGAGCATCTCTATCAACAGCAGCAAGGCTACGATAATCAGAAAACTGCCTACGCATGCGGCGATGACGATTTGCTTCCGGTTGGTCGAGTTGGAAGAAATCGGGTAGGTGGGCTCGTTCAGCACTTTTAGTGTGGCAGAGGTCATTTCCAGATTTTTCTTTCTCAACAGGGCTTCGTTATAGCTTTGTAATACAGTCAGATAGTTGCGCTCGGTGAAGTTTATCATACGCTCTTTCTGCTTGATGGTCGTACCGACGGGGGCGAAGAATACATAACGCTCGTTCAGTTCCCGACGGGCGTCTTGCACGATTTTCAGTTCGGCTTTGGCTTTTTCGTATAGCAGGGTCTGCTCCAACCACTGGTCGATGATGTTGATTCGCGAAGCGCCTTCTTTGGTATATTTATGACCTATGTATGAAGAGGTCAAGTCATTCAGTTCCTGTTTTACCTCGGCCAGTCTTTTTTTGTCGCTTTCAAGGGATTGCGAGTCTTGTTTTTTTGTATCGGTCATCGCCTCGGCTTCCGATATTTTGCCGGTGATGCTGGAGGCTTCCCGCAGTTTATCGACAAACTCCATGTTTTTGACCACTTGTTTGGCATTGCTGTCCATGTGTTTCTCCAGTTCGTCGAGCATGGACTTGGTGCTGTTGAAGGCGAACAACGCGTCTTGTTCTCTCAACTCGTACTCTTTGCTGATGGCGGCTATTTCTTTGGTTTCGTCAATATAGTTGATGATACGTTTTTCTACGTTATATTTTGTCAGGTCTTCTTCTTCCGTATTCAGCTTTTTCCCTATTCTTTTCAATTCTTCTTCAAAGTACTTGATTACTTTATCCGTCTCCCCGTAGCGGATGCGGCGGTATTCTTCGACGAACTCATCCATCAGGATACTTACCGTGTTGTACACGATACCCGGGTCACCGGACGAATAGCTGATATCCAGCAAGTCACTGGTCAGACGACGTTGCACTTTGATGTTTTTCAGGGTGTTGTGGCTATAAAAAGGGTGGTTGTAATAGAACAGGCCGTAGATGTAGTTGTCTCTGTGCGGACGCATATATGATTCGAGATTGGAGACGGTCTTGTCTTCACTCGATTTGTCTATTAGTTTCAGTATCTCATTTCCGTTCGGGCTGTTTTTCAGATGGTTGTAAGTGTAATTGTAGCTGGCAGCAGTGATGCCATTGTTCTCTTTGTCCGGATTTCCTTGGATAAGGACTCTGGCGAATAGCCGTAAGCATACTCTTTTCAGCGTACTTTCAGCCTGCATGATGCTTATCAGATTGTCCATAGAATTCTGTACCGTTGCCCAGTCTGTCCGCTTGTCGCTCTCCAGGTTGTAGCCTGAAGCTACTCCCGTGTAAAGCGTAGCTTTCACGTCATAGCCGCCTTGCATATGGCGGGTGTAATAGATGACGAATAATGTGAAGAGGGCGGTTCCTATCAGTATCAGCCAGCGATGGCGGAATAGGGTCCGTATGGTAGAAATGATAAAATTCATATCTTAGATTTTTATTTTCGTATAATGGGTGTACGTGAAATAACTTCGAGTATCATCAGGCTCTTGGTCAATTCAAACTTACTCTTCTCGTATGATTCACGGGCCTGCGACTGTCTTTCCTTATCTATTGCCAAATCTGACGATTCTATGGTTCCGTTGGCAAAATTTTTCTCGGATATTTCGTATTGTACATTGGCAAGCACCAGACTTTCACTTCTCGTCTGGAGAACCTGCATCTGTGAAGTGGCCATGGCGTACATCTCAATAATATTCTTCTTGATTTCATCGTACTTTACTTCCCGCTCCAGTTCGGCGGTTTTCAGTGTAAGCCTTTGTCGGCTGACGCGCCCTTTGAGGTCGAATAAGTCATTTAATGGAATGTTGATGCCCGCCCCCAAGGTATAACCGTTTTGGGCTTGGGTAGAGTAGGTGAGGTAGGGGGCAATCGCCACGTCCGTATATGTGGACTCATTGCCGAACATTCCGTACTGGTAGCTTCCTCTTAAACTGAAGAAACCGAGAAATGCCCATTTTTCTTTTTGCAGTAACTTGCGCTCTATTGCCGCCTTTACGTCTGCCAGTTCGTAGATGGGACTGTTTTTGGCATTCTCGAATAATGTAGACAATGGCGGCAGGGCAATTTTACTATAATCATCTTCACTTAATTGGGAATAGTCACCGTTTTCCTGTGCAACCACATGAGTAGCGGAAGTGAATAAAAGTAGTAACCCCGAAAAAACAGATATAAATTGCTTCATAAAAAAATCCTATTATTTGCTCTTGCTGTGTTATAGCTTGCGCAAATATAAGGATTAATTTCATTTATGAGCAGTCTTTTATTATCAATTTTACATTCTTCCTCGTTAATTGTACGCGAATACTTATTTATAATACTTTTATTGTCCCTAAGCGGAATGTATATATACCCAATCGGAATGTCTTTCTTCTTGAACTGAAAGTCTTCCACCGTCTTGTGTCAGAACGCCTCCGTCATATTAAAGTAGAACAAATTCTGCTTGTTCACCATGTCTCTTCCGAGGTCGAGACGTATATTCATACGGGGTTGTACCTCAATGCGCAGGCCTACGCCGAGATTGGGGAGAACGCCTTCTATCTTACCCGGAGTAGGGCCCATGAATCCGCATCCGCCCCAGGCCACATATCCTATATGATTGAGCATTTTCTTCACCCATGTATTCTTGTCCGTATTTATCATCTGACGGTATTCAGCCATCATTACATGTGATGACTTGTCGCGAAACTGTCCCATGTAATATCCGCGAAGGTCGAAAGGCGTTCCGCTAAGCGCATATTTCGTCAACGGCACATCTCCGAATACGTTTTTGGTCTGCACCGTCCAAGCTATCACCTTCCGTCTTCCGACTGTTTTGTATTGACGGTAATCAATCTCCAAACGGTAAAAATTATCATCACCGCCGAAGGCCTTGCTATACATCATCCCGCGAAAATCAAGATACATTCCACGATAAGCATTGGCGGGAATATCACGTGTGTCATAAGTTAGCAGGAAGCCGAGTCCCGAACTGAAATTCTTATATCCATGTTCTGTTCCGCCCGCCGCAATATAGGATGGCTGATGAACCATTCCTTCTGCCGGCTTGGTGATTTTGTCGTAATTGAAATCTACCTGTGGCCCTGCGAAGAAGTCGCTTTCTCCCAAACGGAAGAGAAACCATGGGTTCACCTGGATGCCGCTATAACGGTATTCGCTCGTGTCTTCCCCGCGAGGATAGTCTTTATTGGTACTGTATCCGATTCCGTAAAAATTCTCAATCGTGTTCTTATAAGAGAATGTGCCGAAAATACGGAAACGGTCGCCTTTGAAGAACAGTTGCGGCTTCGTCATCAGATTCAATCCGCCTTTGAACATCAGCGCAATAGACATCGGCACCACCGAACGCCGCTGAGTGGTGTCACTCGGATTCATCCGGAACGTCATCAACGCGCTACCGCCCACCAGCAGGCCGAAGTCCGGCGTATAGCTGGGACCACCTAATATATTATAATGCAAATTTCGCTTTGCCACACGTTGGCGGCGTAACTCACGTTTGGAGAGGGTGGGAATGGTGTCTGACAAAGTGCCGTCAATATCTGTCGGGGTATCATCACTGATAGATATTGTAGACATTGGCAGTTCGTCGCTTTTTACTGCTGTGCTGTCAGCCGTAGCCGACATAATATTGATGGATGCAAACATCATCAATACACCTATTATATATTTCTTCATAATTTCTTTCTGAGGAATTCGACTGCAAAGAAAACTCTTTTATTTTAATTAGTTTTGATACTCTTAGATAATAATTCTAAAAAAGAATCGTAAATTTGCAATTTCCTATTACTATATCCGAAGTGTAATTGATTAATAAACTATTTATACTAATGAATAAACGAATTTTATCAGTTTTTGTTTTCTGTGCTTTCTGTTATTCGGCACAAGCTCAAAACGCAAAAGGCGGCATCAGCGACGACATGATGCAACAAATTAAACAGAGTTATCAAAACACCCCGGCTGACAAGGCTATCCGCAACGCCATCGGCAACAACGACATCCGCAAACTGGCTCTCAACCAGGAAAACCTGAAAGGTATGGATACGCACTTCTCTGTCAAAGTGAACTCCAAAGGCGTCACCGACCAGAAATCTTCCGGCCGCTGCTGGCTCTTCACCGGTCTGAACGTGATGCGTGCCAAGGCCATCGCCCGCCACAATCTCAGCTCGTTCGAGTTTTCGCAAACCTATCCTTTCTTCTTCGACCAACTGGAGAAAGCGAATCTTTTCCTGCAAGGCATCATCGACACCAGCGACAAACCGATGAACGACAAAATGGTAGAGTGGCTGTTCCACCACCCTTTGAGTGACGGCGGTACTTTCACCGGTGTGGCCGACATCGTAAGCAAATACGGTCTTGTCCCCAAAGACGTAATGCCCGAAACGAACAGTAGCGAGAACACCTCCCGCATGGCGAACCTGATTACCTTGAAACTCCGTGAACAGGGCCTTCAACTCCGCGACCTCGCCGCCAAAGGCACGAAACCGGCACTCCTCGAGAAAACGAAAACCGAAATGCTCGGCACCATCTACCGCATGCTGGTCTTGAACCTGGGCGTTCCCCCCACCGAATTTACCTGGACGGAATACAACGCCCAAGGCAAACCCGTATCTACGGAAGCCTACACCCCGCTTTCTTTCCTGAAGAAGTACGGTGACGAAAACCTGATCGGCAACTACGTTATGCTCATGAACGACCCCAGCCGTGACTACTACAAATGTTACGAGATAGACTATGACCGCCACCGCTACGACGGCAAAAACTGGACTTATGTCAATCTCCCCATAGAGGACATCAAAGAGATGGCGATAACCTCTCTCAAAGACAGCACTATGATGTACTTCTCCTGCGATGTAGGTAAATTCCTCAACTCTGACCGTGGTCTGCTGGATGTTAAAAACTACGACTACGAATCTCTCATGGGCACAACCTTCGGCATGAACAAGAAGCAGCGTATTCAAAGCTTTGCCAGCGGCTCAAGCCATGCCATGACGCTCATGGCAGTAGACCTCGACAAAAACGGAAACCCGACCAAATGGATGGTTGAAAATAGTTGGGGGCCGGCTCCGGTTATCAAGGTCATCTCATCATGACTGATGAGTGGTTCAACGAATATATGTTCCGCCTGGTGATAGAAACCAAATACGCCACGAAAAAAGTATCGGAAATCCTCAAACAGAAACCCATCCGCCTTCCTGCCTGGGACCCCATGTTTGCCGAAGAAGAATAGAAGAACAGATGTTTTTATTTAAATGAATCCCAACCGGCAACGAACACACTGTGTGCGACCACGAAAGGAATTACGGATATTTTTCCGTAATTCCTTTCTTTTTTCCTCTTTAATCACATTATTATTTATTACTTTTGCGGCAAATTTATGAAACCATTATTTTATTTATAGCATGGCAAATGTAATAAAGTTACGCAAAGGCCTTGACATAAACCTGAAAGGTACAGCTGCAGAGACGTACACGACAGTGAAAGAGCCGGGATTTTACGCACTCGTACCCGATGATTTTCCTGGAGTGACGCCGAAGGTAGTCGTAAAAGAGCAGGAGTATGTGATGGCTGGTGGACCCTTGTTTATTGACAAGTATCATCCTGAAGTAAAATTTGTTTCGCCCGTGAGCGGCGTAGTGACGAGTGTAGAGCGTGGAGCCCGTCGTAAAGTCTTGAACATTGTAGTGGAAGCTGCTGCAGAGCAGGACTATGAAGAGTTCGGTAAGAAGAATGTAGCGTCGATGGATGCGGAAGCTGTAAAAACCGCTTTGTTGGAAGCCGGTCTTTTCGCGTTTATCAGACAACGTCCTTATGACATCATCGCAGACCCGACAGTGACGCCAAAAGGCATCTTCGTATCCGCTTTCGACAGCAATCCGCTGGCACCCGACTTCCAATTCGCGTTGAAAGGTGAAGAAGCAAATTTCCAGACAGGACTTGATGCCCTTGCCAAAATGGCAAAAACATACCTGAACATAAGCGTGAAGCAGAACGCTGCCGCATTGACTCAGGCAAAGAACGTCACAATCACCGCATTCGACGGACCGAACCCTGCAGGTAACGTAGGTGTTCAGATTAACCACCTTGCCCCTATATCCAAAGGCGAGACAGTATGGACAATTGATCCGCAAGCCGTCATCTTCATCGGCCGTCTTTTCAATACGGGACATGTGGATTTCACCCGTACAGTAGCCGTGACAGGTTCTGAAGTGTTGAAACCCGCTTACTGCAAACTTCAGGTAGGCGCACTGCTGACTAACGTATTCGCAGGCAACGTAACGACAGGCAAAGACCTGCGCTACATCAGCGGCAACGTGCTGACAGGAAAGCAAGTATCCCCGAACGGATTCTTAGGCGCATTCCACAGCCAACTGACCGTTATCCCCGAAGGAGACGACATTCACGAAATGCTCGGATGGATCATGCCGCGTTTCAACCAGTTCAGTACCAACCGTTCCTATTTCAGTTGGCTGATGGGAAAGAAGGAATACACACTGGACGCACGTGTCAAAGGTGGCGAACGCCATATGATCATGTCCGGTGAGTACGACAAAGTGCTTCCAATGGACATTTTGCCCGAATTCTTGATTAAAGCCATCATCGCCGGCGACATCGACCGCATGGAAGCGCTCGGCATCTATGAAGTAGCTCCTGAAGACTTCGCCCTCTGCGAGTTTGTCTGCTCTTCAAAGATGGAACTGCAACGCATCGTCCGTGCCGGACTCGACATGCTTCGTTCGGAAATGGCATAATCTACCCGCATGGCAAATCGTAAATAGTAAATCGTAAAATAGTAAATATATTAATGAAAGCGTTAAGAAATTATCTCGATAAGATAAAGCCGAACTTTGAAGAAGGCGGCAAATTCCACGCATTCCAGTCGGTGTTCGACGGCTTCGAAACATTCTTGTTCGTGCCCAGCAAGACTGCGAAAACGGGAACGCATATACACGACGCGATTGACAGCAAACGCATCATGTCGATTGTGGTTATTTCGTTAGTACCGGCACTGCTGTTCGGTATGTACAATGTAGGTTACCAGCATTTCACCCACACGGGTGCCGCAGGCAGCTTTTTCGAAATGTTTGTCTACGGATTTCTGGCAGTACTGCCCAAAATTATCGTATCTTATGTAGTAGGTCTTGGCATCGAGTTCGTCGTAGCCCAATGGAAGAAAGAAGAGATTCAGGAAGGATTTCTCGTTTCGGGTATCCTGATCCCGATGATTGTTCCGGTGGATTGTCCGCTGTGGATTCTTGCCGTAGCTACTGCATTCTCTGTAATCTTCGCTAAAGAAGTATTCGGTGGTACAGGTATGAACGTATTCAACGTAGCGTTGATTACACGTGCATTCCTGTTTTTCGCATATCCGACCAAGATGTCCGGTGATGCCGTTTGGGTATCGGGCGACAGCATCTTCGGGCTGGGACAGTCGGTAGACGGGCTGACCGTTGCCACTCCGCTGGGAGAAGCTGCTACGACCGGCGCGGCTCCTGCATTCAGCATGGATATGGTGACGGGACTTATTCCGGGTTCTATCGGTGAGACAAGTGTGATTGCCATCCTGATTGGTGCCGCTATCCTTTTGTGGACAGGCATCGCAAGCTGGAAGACAATGATTTCCGTATTTGTCGGCGGTGCGTTCATGGCTTGGGTATTCAACTCAATCGGCATGGAAAGCAACGCTATGGCTAATATGCCGTGGTATGAACACCTTGTTCTCGGTGGTTTCTGCTTCGGTGCCGTATTCATGGCTACCGACCCTGTCACTTCCGCACGTACGGAAAGGGGTAAATACATCTTCGGATTCCTGATTGGTGTGATGGCTATCGTCATCCGCGTACTGAACCCGGGTTATCCTGAAGGTATGATGCTCGCCATCCTGCTGATGAATATCTTCGCTCCGCTGATTGACTACTGTGTAGTACAGGGCAATATCAGCCGCCGCGAGAAACGTGCTATCAAGTCTAACCAATAAATACCGGATGAAAATGAATACAAATAGTAACAGTTATACTATCATTTATGCTTCGGTAATGGTTATTATCGTAGCATTCCTGCTGGCATTCGTTAGTTCTTCGCTGAAAACTACACAGGACAAGAATGTGCAGTTGGATACTAAAAAGCAGATTCTTGCTGCGTTGAACATCAAGAACGTAGAAGATGCGGATGCTGAATATAAGAAATATGTAAAGGGCGATATGCTGATGAACGTAGACGGTACGCTGACTGAGAACACAGGCGAATTTGCTACCAACTACGAGAAAGAAGCGAAAGAGCAACAACGTCTTCACGTATTCGTATGCGAAGTGGACGGTCAGACTAAATATGTAGTTCCTGTTTACGGTGCCGGTCTTTGGGGCGCTATCTGGGGATATGTCGCTCTGAACGAAGACAAGGATACCGTTTACGGCACTTACTTCTCTCATGCAAGTGAGACTCCGGGGCTGGGTGCTGAAATCGCAACCGATCATTTCCAGAATGAGTTTGTCGGTAAGAAGACTTTGGAGAACGGTTCTATCGCTTTGGGAGTTGTGAAGAACGGCAAGGTAGAGAATCCTGAATATCAGGTGGACGGCATTTCCGGTGGTACAATCACTTCTGTAGGTGTGGATGCCATGCTGAAAGCTTGCTTGGGTAGTTACATGAGTTTTTTAACTAAATAATAAGGAGAAGAAAAAGAATATGGGACAACTGTTTTCAAAGAAGAATAAAGAAGTATTCTCTGCTCCGTTGGGAATAGACAATCCGGTGACCGTACAGGTGCTCGGTATCTGTTCTGCACTTGCTGTTACCGCAAAACTGGAGCCTGCTATCGTGATGGGACTTTCAGTGACGGTCATTACAGCGTTTGCCAATGTGGTTATCTCACTGCTGCGCAAGACCATCCCTAACCGTATACGTATCATCGTTCAGTTGGTTGTGGTAGCTGCACTGGTAACTATCGTGAGTGAAGTTCTGAAAGCGTTTGCTTATGATGTAAGTGTTCAGCTTTCTGTATATGTAGGTTTGATTATTACCAACTGTATTCTTATGGGACGTTTGGAAGCATTTGCCATGCAGAACGGTCCTTGGGAATCTTTCCTTGACGGTGTTGGTAATGGTTTGGGTTATGCCAAGATTTTGGTAATCGTGGCTTTTTTCCGCGAATTGCTTGGTTCGGGAACTCTGCTCGGTTTCAATATCTTGAACTATGAGCCTCTCCGGAACATAGGATATGTGAACAACGGCTTGATGCTGATGCCACCGATGGCGTTGATTATCGTAGCTTGCATCATTTGGTATCAACGTGCACGTCACAAAGAACTGCAAGAAGAAAGTAATTAATAAAGATGAAGGACTCTTCATTCTTAATTCTTAATTGAAGATATGGAACATTTATTAAGTTTATTCGTCCGCTCTATCTTTGTGGACAACATGATATTCGCATTCTTCTTGGGTATGTGCTCATACCTGGCTGTATCGAAGAATGTGAAGACTGCCGTAGGACTGGGTATCGCCGTAACTTTCGTGTTGCTGGTGACGCTGCCGGTCAACTATCTGTTGCAGACCAAGGTGCTGGCTGCCAACGCTATCATTGAAGGCGTCGACCTCAGCTTCTTGAGTTTTATTCTTTTCATTGCCGTTATTGCCGGTATCGTGCAATTGGTGGAGATGGTGGTAGAACGTTTCAGCCCGGCGCTGTACGCTTCACTGGGTATCTTTCTGCCGTTGATTGCCGTTAACTGTGCTATCATGGGTGCTTCCCTGTTTATGCAGCAACGTATCAACCTCGGTCCGAGCGACCCGAAGTATATCGGTGACATCTGGGACGCGCTTTCTTACGCGCTGGGTTCTGGTATCGGCTGGTTGCTGGCTATCGTCGGCTTGGCTGCTATCCGTGAGAAAATGGCTTACTCTGACGTGCCCGCTCCGTTGAAGGGCTTGGGTATCACGTTTATCATCGTAGGTCTGATGGCAATCGCATTTATGTGTTTCTCTGGTTTGAACATCTAAAAAGAAAGGAATAAGACAATGGATATGAATTTAATATTAGCGAGCATTGGGGTATTCCTTGTGGTTATTCTGTTGCTTGTTGTCATCCTGTTGGTTGCCAAGAATTTCCTGGTACCGTCAGGTGACGTGAAACTGACAATCAACGGCGAAAAGGAATTGGAAGTGGCTTCCGGTTCTACTTTGCTGAATACGCTGTCTGTAAACGGAGTATTCCTGTCATCCGCTTGCGGTGGTAAGGGTTCTTGCGGACAGTGCAAATGCCAGGTGCTTGAAGGGGGCGGCGAAATCCTGCCTTCCGAGGTTCCTCACTTCAGCCGCAAACAGCAGCAGGATCACTGGCGTCTGGGCTGCCAGGTAAAAGTGAAAAGTGACATGGCTATCAAGATTGACGAGTCTATACTCGGCGTGAAAGAGTGGGAGTGTGAGGTTATCTCCAACAAGAACGTGGCTACGTTTATCAAGGAGTTTATCGTGGCTCTGCCTAAAGGCGAACACATGGACTTTATCCCCGGTTCTTATGCGCAGATTAAGATTCCTAAATTCTCAATGGACTATGACAAGGATATCGACAAGAGCCTGATTGGCGACGAGTACCTGCCTGCATGGGAGAAATTCGGCTTGATGGGCTTGAAATGTAAGAACGATGAGGAAACCATCCGTGCTTACTCTATGGCCAACTATCCTGCCGAAGGTGACCGTATCATGCTGACAGT
>NZ_CABUHK010000022.1 GCF_902491285.1 uncultured Bacteroides sp.
TTTTTGAAGAGTCCCCTTGATTCATTAAGAGTCAAGGGGATTTCTGTTTTTATACACTTATACCGCTTCTCTATAACTTTCCAAAATAACATACATCTCTGAGTTTGTGCGCTTCTCCTTCTGCTTTTCCTGGCTCAGTTTGAAAACTTTCCTATCCGAATAACCATTTTTTGTTATTTAATCTTTAATATATCCGCTTTGGTATCCCATTTGTCGTTTTCGGTATTTACCCGTTTTCAGATGTCTTTTAGATTCCTTATATTTGCTTTCTCGCCTGATAAAATCAGAAAAAGTGTCATTTAGTTATTTTTTCTTTTCATCTTTCTCTTTTTTATCAAATTGATTTTTGTAAATTTGGCGAGAATCTAAGAAAGGTACACAATTAATATAGTAATAATACTAAATAACTCCTGTTGATATGGAAAACAAAATTCAAGAGTTGACCGATAAGATTTATCGTGAAGGCGTGGAAAAAGGAAACGAAGAAGCGCAGAGACTTATCGCGAATGCTCAGGAAGAAGCAAAAAAAATCATTGAGGATGCTCGTAAAGAAGCAGAATCAATTGTAAATTCCTCTCGTAAATCTGCCGACGAATTGGTGGAAAATACAAAATCAGAATTAAAACTGTTTGCCGGTCAGGCTGTAAATGCACTCAAATCTGAGGTCGCTACTATGGTAACTGACAAGTTAGTAACTACTTCTGTGAAAGATTTCGCACAAGATAAAGATTATCTGAATGCGTTTATCGTTGCACTGGCTTCCAAATGGAGTGTTGACGAACCTATCGTTATCTCGACAGCCGATGCCGAATCACTGAGAAAGTATTTCGCAGCTCATGCGAAAGCTTTATTGGATAAGGGAGTGACTATACAGCAAGTAAACGGTATCAAGACTTTGTTCACCGTTTCTCCTGCGGACGGTTCCTATAAGGTGAACTTCGGAGAAGAAGAATTCATGAATTACTTCAAAGCGTTCTTGCGTCCTCAATTAGTAGAAATGCTATTTTAAAAGAAGCGACTATGAGTAGTAAGTACTATTACTTGGTAGCAGGTTTGCCGGAACTTTCGCTGGAAGACAGCAAACTGAGCTATACAGTAGCCGATTTTAAAACTGAAATCTATAACGGATTGTCTGCTTCGGACCAGAAGTTGATTGACTTGTTTTATCTGAAGTTTGATAATGCGAATGTGCTGAAACTTCTCAAAGATAAGGAAGCGGAAATCGACAAACGGGGAAACTACTCTGCTGCGGAACTCACCGAATACATTTCTATTCTAAGAGAAGGCGGAGAAATCAGTCCCAAAGAATTTCCGGCTTATCTTTCTACATTTATCATCGATTATTTGAATACACCGGCTGAAAGCACGGTATTGCACGAAGACCATCTGGCTGCATTGTATTATGAATATGCTATGAAATGTGGGAATAAGTTTGTTTCTGCCTGGTTTGAATTCAATCTCAACATTAATAATATCCTTGTCGCGTTTACGAGCCGTAAATTCAAATGGGATATTGCTTCCAATGTCGTAGGAAACACGGAGGTATGCGAAGCTTTGCGTACGTCGAGTGCCCGCGACTTCGGATTGTCCGGCGAGGTGGATGTTTTTGAATCGTTGGTGAAAATCAGTGAGATTACGGAACTGGTGGAGCGTGAGAAAAAACTCGACGCTTTGCGGTGGAACTGGATGGAAGATGCCATCTTCTTTGATTATTTTACCATTGAACGTATTTTCGCTTTCTTGTTGAAGTTGGAAATGATTGAACGGTGGATTTCATTGGATAAGGAGAGAGGTAATCAGTTGTTCAGAAGCATCATCGAATCGCTGAAGAACGAAGTGCAGATCCCTGCAGAATTCAGATAATAAATTATTAAAAATATATGGCAACAAAAGGAACTGTTAGTGGCGTTATTGCCAACATGGTGACCCTCGTCGTTGACGGACCGGTAGCTCAGAATGAGATTTGTTATATCTCGACCGGTGGCGATAAGTTGATGGCGGAGGTGATTAAGGTTGTAGGTTCACATGTATATGTCCAGGTGTTTGAAAGCACCCGTGGACTGAAGGTGGGAGCCGAAGCCGAATTTACAGGACACATGCTCGAAGTGACATTAGGTCCGGGTATGTTATCAAAAAACTACGATGGTCTGCAAAATGACCTCGACAAGATGGACGGAGTTTTCCTGAAAAGAGGACAATATACGTATCCGTTGGATAAAGAGCGTGTATGGCATTTCGTTCCATTGGTAAGTGTCGGTGACAAAGTGCAGGCTTCTGCATGGTTGGGACAGGTGGACGAAAACTTCCAGCCGTTGAAAATTATGGCTCCGTTCACTATGGAGGGAACGGCTACCGTTAAGACCATCATGCCGGAAGGTGACTATAAGATAGAGGATACGATTGCTATCCTGACAGATGAGGAAGGAAACGATATCCCTGTGACTATGATTCAGAAATGGCCGGTAAAACGTGCTATGACGAACTACAAGGAAAAACCGCGTCCTTTCAAATTGCTGGAAACCGGTGTGCGTGTAATTGATACGTTGAATCCGATTGTGGAAGGTGGTACAGGCTTTATCCCCGGTCCGTTCGGTACAGGTAAGACAGTGCTTCAGCACGCTATCTCCAAACAGGCGGAAGCGGATATCGTTATTATCGCCGCTTGCGGTGAACGTGCGAATGAGGTTGTGGAAATCTTTACGGAGTTCCCCGAATTGGTTGACCCGCACACAGGGCGTAAGCTGATGGAGCGTACCATCATCATCGCCAATACTTCCAACATGCCGGTAGCTGCCCGTGAAGCATCTGTATATACAGCGATGTCACTGGCGGAATATTACCGTTCAATGGGATTGAAGGTTCTGTTGATGGCGGACTCTACTTCCCGTTGGGCGCAGGCTTTGCGTGAGATGTCCAACCGTATGGAAGAGTTGCCCGGACCGGATGCATTCCCGATGGATATTTCGGCTATCATCTCCAACTTCTACGGCCGTGCGGGATATGTGAAACTCGGCAATGGTGAAACTGGTTCCATTACATTCATCGGTACGGTATCTCCTGCCGGTGGTAACTTGAAAGAACCGGTAACTGAGAATACGAAGAAGGTGGCCCGTTGTTTCTATGCCTTGGAACAGGATCGTGCCGATAAGAAACGTTATCCGGCTGTGAACCCGATTGATTCTTATTCCAAATATATCGAATATCCGGAATTTGAAGAATATATCAAGAACCATATCAACGGTGAATGGATTGGCAAGGTAAATGAACTCAAGACCCGTCTCCAACGCGGTAAGGAAATCGCCGAACAGATTAATATCCTCGGTGACGACGGTGTACCGGTGGAATATCATGTTACTTTCTGGAAGTCGGAATTGATTGACTTCGTTATCCTGCAACAGGATGCTTTCGACGAAATCGACGCGGTAACTCCGATGGAACGCCAGGAAGATATTCTGAATATGGTGATTGACATCTGCCATACGGAATTCGAGTTTGATAACTTCAACGAAGTAATGGATTATTTCAAGAAGATGATTAATATCTGCAAGCAGATGAACTACTCGAAGTTTAAATCAGAGCAGTATGAAGGATTCCAACAGCAACTGAAGGAATTGATTGCCGAAAGAAGTATCAAATAGTAAATAGTAACTAGCTAAATAGTAAATATATAGATGGCAACAAAAGCTTTTCAAAAGATATATACCAAGATTACTCAGATTACCAAAGCTACCTGTTCGTTGAAAGCGACGGGGGTAGGGTATGACGAGCTTGCCACTGTGAACGGTAAACTGGCACAGGTGGTTAAGATTGCCGGTGACGATGTCACTCTGCAGGTATTTGAAGGTACGGAGGGTATTCCTACCAATGCCGAGGTGGTGTTCCTTGGCAAATCGCCTACATTGAAAGTAAGCGAGCAGTTGGCAGGACGTTTCTTCAACGCTTTCGGTGACCCGATTGACGGCGGTCCGGAGATTGAGGGACAGGAAGTGGAAATCGGCGGACCTTCCGTGAATCCGGTTCGACGTAAACAACCGTCGGAACTGATTGCAACGGGTATTGCCGGTATCGACTTGAACAATACGCTGGTATCCGGTCAGAAGATCCCGTTCTTTGCCGACCCCGACCAGCCTTTCAACCAGGTAATGGCAAACGTGGCGCTGCGTGCCGAAACGGATAAGATTATCTTGGGCGGTATGGGTATGACGAATGACGACTACCTGTACTTTAAGAATGTATTCTCCAATGCAGGTGCGCTCGACCGTATCGTGAGCTTCATGAACACGACCGAGAATCCGCCGGTAGAACGTCTGTTGATTCCGGACATGGCACTGACTGCCGCCGAATATTTTGCAGTAAACAACAACGAGAAAGTTCTGGTACTGTTGACGGATATGACCAGCTACGCCGATGCGTTGGCAATCGTGTCCAACCGTATGGACCAGATTCCTTCGAAAGACTCTATGCCGGGTTCGCTTTATTCGGATTTGGCGAAGATTTACGAGAAGGCGGTACAGTTCCCTTCAGGCGGCTCGATTACGATTATTGCGGTGACTACTTTGTCCGGTGGCGATATTACGCACGCTGTGCCTGATAATACGGGTTATATCACGGAAGGTCAGTTGTTCCTGCGTCGTGACAGCGATATCGGTAAGGTTATTGTCGACCCGTTCCGTTCGTTGTCCCGTCTGAAACAGTTGGTTACCGGTAAGAAGACACGTAAAGACCATCCGCAGGTGATGAATGCTGCCGTACGTCTGTATGCCGATGCCGCTAACGCCAAGACGAAGATGGAAAACGGTTTCGACCTGACGAACTACGACGAACGTACGTTGGCTTTCGCGAAGGATTATTCGAATCAGTTGTTGGCTATCGACGTCAATCTGGATACTACTGAAATGTTGGATGTAGCCTGGGGCTTGTTTGGCAGATACTTCCGTCCGGAAGAAGTGAATATCAAGAAAGAACTGGTAGATCAATACTGGCCAAAAGGCGAATAATAATAAACTTGTAATTAATAATTTATCATTAGTAATTAACAACGTGGCTATAAAGTTTCAATATAACAAAACCTCTCTTCAGCAGCTTGAAAAGCAACTGAAAGTGCGGGTGCGTACGCTTCCTATCATTAAGAACAAGGAAAGTGCTCTCCGCATGGAAGTGAAACGCTGCAAAACGGAAGCGGCTGATTTGGAGGATAGGCTCGAACAACAGATTCAAGCCTATGAAGCCATGTTCGCCCTTTGGAATGAGTTTGACGCTTCATTAATAAAGGTAAATGATGTTCATCTTGGCGTGAAGAAAATTGCAGGTGTACGTGTGCCGTTGCTCGAAAATGTAGAATTCGAGATACGTCCGTACAGTATGTTTAACGCTCCCAAGTGGTATGCCGACGGTATCCACCTTTTGGAGGAGCTTGCTCATACGGCAATTGAACGTGAATTTATGCTCGCCAAGCTGAATTTGTTAGAACATGCAAGGAAAAAGACCACTCAGAAAGTAAATCTTTTTGAGAAGGTGCAGATACCGGGCTATCAGGATGCATTGCGAAAGATCAAGCGATTTATGGAAGATGAAGAAAACCTGTCGAAGTCTTCGCAAAAGATCATGAAGTCCCATCAAGAAAAAAGGAAGGAGGTAGAGGCATGATTACAAAAATGAAGAAACTCACATTCCTGGTTTATCACAAGGAGTACGAAGGATTCCTGAACAGCCTGCGCGAACTTGGTGTGGTTCACATTGTGGAGAAGCAGCAAGGCGCTGCCGATAACACGGAACTGCAAGAGAATATTCGCTTGTCCAACCGCTTGGCGGCTACTTTGAAGTTGCTTCAGAATCAGAAGCATGAAAAGAATGCTGTGATTGCTGCGGAAGGTGGAACGGCTGCCCGCGGTATGCAAGTACTGGACGAGGTGGACGCCCTGCAGACGGAACACGGAAAGTTGTCCCAGCAGTTACAAAGCTATGCGAAAGAGAAAGAAGCGCTGGAAGCTTGGGGTAACTTTGAACCGGACGGTATTCAGAAACTGAAAGATGCCGGTTATGTGATCGGTTTCTATAGCTGTTCGGAAGGAAACTACAAAGAAGAGTGGGAAACGGAGTACAATGCAATGATTGTAAACCGCATTTCTTCCAAAGTATTTTTCGTGACCGTAACGAAGGCCGGACAAGAGGTGGACTTGGATGTGGAGCAGGCGAAACTGCCCGCATACTCTCTGTCGCGTCTTGAAGCGCTTTATGATACGACCGAACAGGCGATTGAAGAGAATGAAAAGCAGCTCGTCGCACTTTCCGAGACGGATATTCCTTCTTTGAAGGCAGCTATAAAGGAATTGCAGAGTCAGATTGAATTTTCTAAAGTCGTATTGAGTTCCGAACAGACTGCCGGTGACAAACTGATGCTGATTGAAGGATGGGCTCCTGCTTACAGCAAAGTGGAGATAGAGGCTTATCTGAATGACGCGCATGTATATTATGAGATTACAGATCCGATGCCGGGTGATGATGTGCCTATCCGACTGAATAATAAGGGATTCTTTGCCTGGTTCGAGCCGATTTGCAAGCTGTATATGCTTCCGAAGTATAATGAACTGGACTTGACCCCGTTCTTTGCCCCGTTCTTTATGATCTTCTTCGGGCTTTGTCTGGGAGACTCGGGCTACGGTTTGTTCTTGTTCCTGGGAGCTACGGCATATCGCTTACTGGCAAAGAAGGTAACTCCGTCAGCGAAGTCGATTATTTCGCTGATACAGGTCTTGGCTGTTTCAACTTTCTTCTGCGGTCTGCTGACGGGTACATTCTTCGGAGCGAATATCTATGATTTGGACTGGCCTATTGTTCAGCGTCTGAAACATGCTGTCCTGATGGACAACAATGATATGTTCCAGTTGTCGTTGATTTTGGGTGTTATTCAGATTCTGTTCGGTATGGTACTGAAAGCTGTGAATCAGACGATTCAGTTTGGGTTCAAATATGCAGTAGCAACGATTGGATGGATTATCCTGCTGGTTTCAACAGCCGTTTCG
Source organism: uncultured Bacteroides sp. (assembly GCF_902491285.1). Taxonomy (GTDB): domain Bacteria; phylum Bacteroidota; class Bacteroidia; order Bacteroidales; family Bacteroidaceae; genus Bacteroides. The sequence continues at coordinate 7,023 of NZ_CABUHK010000022.1, forward strand.
TTTTTATTCTCTTCTTCGGAGATGTTGCCGAGCGTGTTGTGGATAGGAGGTACGGCATATAAGGTTGTTCTGTGTATCTCAGGTGCTATGATATTCTTTTTCAATAGTCCGGGAAAGAACATATTTATGAATATCGGACTCGGTTTGTGGGATTCATACAACATGGTTACCGGCTTACTTGGAGACGTTTTGTCCTACGTTCGTTTGTTTGCCCTCGGACTCTCCGGTGGTATCCTGGCGGGAGTATTCAATAGTCTGGCAGTAGGTATGAGTCCGGATAATGTAATAGCAGGCCCTATCGTGATGGTGCTGATTTTCGTTATCGGTCATGCAATCAATATCTTTATGAATGTGCTCGGTGCAATGGTTCACCCGATGCGTCTGACATTCGTTGAGTTCTTCAAGAACTCCGGATACGAAGGCGGTGGCAAGGAGTACAAGCCGTTCAGAAACTAAAAACTGAAAATTAAAAATTAGAAATCGAGAATTAATATTTTAAGAATTAAACAATAAAAAATAGAATAAGATTATGGAAATGAATTTGTTTATCGCCTACATTGGCATCGCGGTTATGGTTGGTTTGTCAGGCATCGGTAGTGCTTACGGAGTAACTATTGCAGGTAACGCTGCTATCGGAGCTTTGAAGAAGAATGATAGTGCATTCGGTAACTTCCTTGTATTGACTGCTCTTCCGGGTACGCAAGGTCTTTACGGTTTTGCCGGCTACTTCATGTTTCAGACTATCTTTGGTATTTTGACTCCTGAAATTACAGCGATTCAGGCATCTGCAGTTCTTGGTGCAGGTATTGCTTTGGGACTGGTTGCCTTATTCTCTGCTATCCGTCAGGGACAGGTTTGTGCAAACGGTATCGCAGCTATCGGACAGGGACACAATGTATTTAGTAATACTTTGATTCTTGCCGTATTTCCCGAGCTTTATGCAATCGTTGCTTTGGCTGCAACCTTCTTGATCGGTAGTGCACTCGTTGCATAATTTTAGCAGGAATATTTCCTATAAAAGACTTTCAATCCCCTTGTGCATGCTGCTTTGCATGTGCAAGGGGATCTTCTTTTTTCTTTGTATGACAACGTTTCTTTCTTCTTCTTAACTCATATTTTTCGCATAAAGTATTATTTTTCAAAGAATAATGTGTACTTTTGCACTCGCATACTAAAAAGAGTTTTAATATATTATATGGTAAAAGATTTATTAACCCCCGATTATATCTTCGAGTCCAGCTGGGAAGTATGTAATAAAGTGGGAGGGATATACACTGTCTTGTCTACACGGGCAAATACGTTGCAGGAGAAGTTCCGTGACAGAGTTTTTTTTATAGGTCCTGATGTGTGGCAAGGAAAAGAGAACCCTCTATTCATCGAGTCGGATAATCTATGTGCTGCCTGGAAAAAGCACGCACTTGAAAATGACGAACTTTCTGTCCGTATAGGAAGATGGAATATCCCCGGTGAACCCATAGTCATTCTAGTCGATTTCCAACCTTTTTTTGAGAAAAAAAACGATATATACACAGAAATGTGGAATCGTTATCAAGTAGATTCGTTGCACGCTTATGGCGATTACGACGAAGCTTCTATGTTTTCGTATGCTGCGGGCAGAGTAGTGGAGAGTTTCTATCACTACAACCTGACAGAAACGGACAAGGTGGTATATCAGGCGCATGAATGGATGACGGGAATGGGAGCACTTTATGTACAGGAAGCTGTGCCCGAGGTGGCTACTATCTTTACGACCCATGCTACTTCTATCGGTCGTTCTATCGCTGGTAACAACAAACCGTTGTACGACTATCTCTTTGCCTACAATGGCGACCAGATGGCCGAGGAACTGAATATGCAATCGAAACATTCGATTGAAAAACAGACCGCGCACTATGTGGACTGCTTTACTACGGTTAGCGAAATCACCAACAACGAGTGTAAGGAACTGCTGGACAAACCGGCGGATGTAGTCCTTATGAACGGTTTCGAGGATGATTTTGTGCCGAAAGGAAGTACATTCACCGGAAAGCGTAAGCGTGCGCGTGCCTTGATGCTGAATGTGGCGAATAAGTTACTGGGAACAAATCTGGATGACGATACGTTAATTATCGGAACCAGCGGGCGATATGAGTTCAAAAACAAAGGAATTGATGTATTCCTGGAATCGTTGAACCGCTTGAACAGAGATAAGAACCTGCATAAGAATGTATTGGCATTTATCAATGTTCCCGGTTGGGTAGGCGATCCCCGCGAGGATTTGCAGGAACGCCTGAAGAGCAAGAAAAAGTTCGATACTCCGCTTGAAGTGCCGTTCATTACTCATTGGCTGCATAATATGACACATGACCAGGTACTGGATATGCTGAAATATATGGGAATGGGAAATCGTCCGGAAGATAAGGTTAAGGTTATTTTCGTGCCTTGTTATCTGGACGGTCGCGACGGTATCATGAATAAAGAGTATTATGATTTATTGCTCGGACAGGATTTGAGCGTGTATGCTTCTTATTATGAACCTTGGGGATATACCCCGTTGGAAAGCGTAGCATTCCATGTGCCGACAATCACTACCGATCTGGCGGGATTCGGACTTTGGGTGAACAGCCTGAAAAACCAGCATGGCATTAATGATGGGGTGGAAGTGTTGCATCGCTCGGACTATAACTATTCGGAAGTAGCGGATGGTATCAAGGATACGATTACGCTGTTTGCCGATAAGACGGAAAAAGAGGTGAAGGAAATCCGCAAGCGTGCCGCTGAAGTGGCGGAACAGGCTTTGTGGAAACACTTTATACAATATTACTATGAGGCTTACGACATTGCTTTGCGCAATGCTATGAAGCGTCAACTGAGTTAAAGGAAAAATTTATTCATCAATAAGTAAACAAAAACATTATGAAAATTAAAGTTAGTAATGTGAATACTCCCAACTGGAAAGAGGTTACTGTAAAATCACGTATCCCGGTAGAGTTGGAGAAGTTGTCTGAAATCGCACGCAACATTTGGTGGGCATGGAATTTTGAAGCGACTGAACTGTTTAGAGATCTAGATCCGGAACTTTGGAAAGAATGTGGACAGAACCCGGTGCTGCTGTTGGAACGTATGAGCTATGAAAAGCTGGAAACTCTGGCAAAAGACAAGGTGATTCTGAGAAGAATGAATGAAGTTTATACGAAATTCAGAGATTACTTGGATGTGAAGCCGGATGAAAAGCGTCCGTCCGTTGCCTATTTCAGTATGGAATATGGCTTGAGTAGCGTCCTGAAAATATATTCCGGTGGTCTGGGTGTGTTGGCCGGTGACTACTTGAAAGAAGCTTCCGACAGCAATGTGGATTTGTGTGCGGTAGGTTTCTTGTATCGTTACGGTTACTTTACTCAAACATTGTCCATGGACGGACAGCAGATTGCTAACTACGAAGCGCAAAACTTCGGTCAGCTTCCTATCGATCGCGTAATGGATGCGGAAGGCAAGCCGTTGGTAGTGGATGTTCCTTACCTGGATTATTATGTTCATGCTAACGTATGGCGTGTTAATGTAGGACGTGTCTCTTTGTATCTGTTGGATACGGATAATGAAATGAACAGTGAGTTCGACCGTCCTATCACTCACCAGCTTTATGGTGGCGACTGGGAAAACCGTCTGAAACAGGAAATCCTGTTGGGTATCGGTGGTATCCTGACACTGAAAGCATTGGGTATCAAGAAAGATATTTATCATTGTAATGAAGGACATGCTGCTTTGATTAATGTTCAGCGTATCTGTGATTACGTAGCTACCGGATTGACTTTCGATCAGGCTATCGAGTTGGTTCGCGCTTCTTCTCTTTATACGGTTCATACACCGGTTCCCGCAGGTCACGACTATTTTGACGAAGGCTTGTTTGGTAAATATATGGGTGGTTATCCTGCCAGAATGGGTATCACTTGGGACGACTTGATGGATCTCGGACGTAACAATCCGGGTGACAAGGGCGAACGTTTCTGTATGTCTGTCTTTGCTTGCAACACTTCCCAGGAAGTGAACGGTGTGAGCTGGCTGCACGGAAAGGTTTCTCAGGAGATGTTCTCTTCTATCTGGAAAGGTTACTTCCCCGAAGAAAGCCATGTAGGATATGTGACGAACGGTGTTCACTTCCCGACTTGGAGCGCAACGGAATGGAAAGAACTGTACTTTAAATATTTCAACGAAAACTTCTGGTTCGACCAGTCTAATCCTAAGATTTGGGAAGCTATCTACAATGTGCCCGATGAAGAGATCTGGAAGACCCGTATGACGATGAAGAATAAGTTGGTTGACTATATCCGCAAGTCATTCCGCGATACTTGGTTGAAGAACCAGGGCGATCCTTCACGTATCGTTTCGCTGATGGATAAAATTAATCCGAATGCATTGCTGATTGGTTTCGGCCGTCGTTTCGCTACTTACAAACGTGCACACTTGCTGTTTACCGACTTGGAGCGTCTTTCTAAGATTGTGAACAATCCTGACTATCCGGTACAGTTCCTGTTTACAGGTAAAGCTCACCCGCACGATGGAGCAGGACAGGGCTTGATTAAGCGTATTATCGAGATTTCCCGTCGTCCCGAATTCCTGGGCAAGATTATCTTCCTCGAAAACTACGATATGCAGTTGGCCCGTCGTCTGGTTTCCGGTGTTGATATCTGGTTGAATACTCCGACCCGTCCGTTGGAAGCATCCGGTACATCCGGCGAAAAGGCATTGATGAACGGTGTTGTCAACTTCTCCGTATTAGACGGATGGTGGCTGGAAGGTTACCGCGAAGGTGCAGGTTGGGCGTTGACTGAGAAACGTACTTACCAGAATCAGGAACATCAGGATCAATTGGATGCTGCTACTATTTACAGCATTCTTGAAACTGAAATTATGCCGTTGTATTATGCACGCAACAAGAAGGGATATTCTGAAGGCTGGATCAAGGTAGTGAAGAATTCTATCGCTCAGATTGCTCCTCACTATACAATGAAACGCCAGTTGGATGATTACTTCAGTAAGTTCTATTGCAAGCAAGCTAAACGTTTCGCTGCTTTGTCTGCTGATAACAATGCGAAAGCAAAAGAAATTGCAGCTTGGAAAGAAGAAGTGGTTGCTAAATGGGATTCTATCGAAATCGTATCTTCAGATACAGTAGAAGAACTGAAGAAAGGCGACATCGAAAGCGGAAAAGAATATACTATCACTTACGTGATTGATGAAAAAGGCTTGAATGATGCAATAGGACTCGAACTGGTGACGACTTATACGACTGCTGACGGTAAGCAACACGTTTACTCGGTAGAACCGTTCAACGTAATCAAGAAAGAGGGTAACTTGTATACATTCCAAGTTAAGCATAGCTTGTCGAATGCCGGTAGCTTCAAGGTGTCTTACCGTATGTTCCCGAAGAACCCGGAACTTCCACATCGTCAGGACTTCTGCTACGTACGTTGGTTTGTCTAATTGAAAGTAAAGTAGGGGAGAGTGAATCTCCCTGCTACTTTTATATATAAAATCAGCCCCTGCATTCTCAAAGATTGCAGGGGCTGACTTTTTTCAATCAAGAGACTGTTTCAATGCATGACAGTCTTTTTTTATTTTACAACTTCTGCAATTTTAGCTTGCAGCTCTTCTCCGTGCAGACCGCGGGCGATAATTGTACCGTCACCGTCGATCAATACTGTATGAGGAATACTGTTTATAGCGTAGAGTTGTGCACCTTTACTTTGCCAGAACTTCAGGTCGGACATTTGCGGCCAAGTCATGTTCAGTTTCTTGATGGATTCTTTCCAGGCAGCACCGTCCTGATCGAGAGATACGCCTACGATTTCAAAGTTTTTGCCTTTGTATTTAGCGTAAGCTTCTACGAGGTTAGGCATTTCGCGGCGGCAAGGCCCACACCAGCTTGCCCAGAAGTCAACCAATACAACTTTGCCTTTGCCTACATAATCAGACAGTTTCACTGCTTTTCCATCCGGTGTTTCCATTTCGAAATCAATGAACTTGGTACCTACGGCAGTTTTTTTCTGTGTTTCAGTCAGTTCTTTGATTCTTACGATTGTTTCATCGTTCTGGAAGTTAGCCGGAACCTGTTGCAGTAATGCTTCGTTTTCGGCAGTAGAGTTATTGTAGAAAGTCTGTTTGAACAAGAATACGCCAACCGGGTTGGTGATGTTCTTCTGTACAGCTTCCTTGATTGCGTTCTCGTACTGTTCCTGCAACTCGGTACCTTCTTTTTGCTTGGCTTCTTTTTGCTCGTCGCTCAAAGTGGAGTCTCCCATTGATTCGTAGATGGCATTCAGCTTTTTGCTGATGTCATTGATTTTGCTTCTGAGTTCCTGGTAAGCATCGTTGTTTGCAGTACCGGTGGCAGAGTCATTGCCTTTGGCCAGTGCAACGTTGATTTTCCCGTTTTCGAGGAAGAAATCAACCATCAAAGGTGTTCCGTTTACTTCACAAGTGACATAACGGCTGACAACGGAATCTTGTGTACCTTTGAAGGTGAAAGTTCCTTTGGAGATTACAGCAGTATCGAGTTTTGTTAAGTTTCTACCTGTAGCTTCCTGGAGATAAACGGTGTCACCATCGGCTGCGCCCTCTACTGTACCTGTAACAACATAGCCGGCTTTGTTTCCACCGGTACAAGCCACCATACCCAGGGCTGCTGTTGCAATAACTAAATAAGTTAATTTTTTCATGCTTTTGTAAGATTAGTGAATAAATATTTATGCAAAGATAGATTATTTTTCTCTCGGCCACCGAAAAACACTGTTATATTAGATTAACACGTAGGTGAAAACCGCAGAAATGTGTACCTTTGCAACCCAAACTTTAGTATGAATATGCAAGAAGATAAATCCATCATTGAGGTGAGCCATGTATCGAAGTACTTTGGCGATAAAACAGCATTGGATGATGTGACTCTGAACGTGAAAAAGGGCGAGTTTGTGACTATCCTTGGTCCTTCCGGTTGCGGTAAAACCACGTTGTTGCGTCTCATTGCTGGTTTTCAGACAGCTTCGGAAGGCGAAATCCGAATTTCGGGGATGGAAATAACACAAACTCCGCCCCATAAGCGTCCGGTGAACACGGTATTCCAGAAATATGCCCTGTTCCCGCATTTGAATGTTTACGACAATATTGCTTTCGGCCTGAAACTGAAAAAGACGCCGAAGCAGATTATCGAGAAGAAAGTGAAAGCCGCCTTGAAAATGGTAGGCATGACGGATTATGAATATCGCGATGTCGATTCTCTTTCCGGTGGTCAGCAGCAGCGTGTTGCCATCGCCCGTGCCATTGTCAACGAGCCGGAAGTGCTGTTACTTGATGAACCGCTGGCAGCGCTCGACCTGAAAATGCGTAAGGATATGCAGATGGAACTCAAGGAAATGCATAAATCTTTGGGAATCACGTTTGTTTACGTCACTCACGACCAGGAAGAGGCTCTTACGCTGAGCGATACGATTGTCGTGATGAGTGAAGGAAAGATTCAGCAGATCGGTACGCCGATTGATATTTATAATGAGCCTATCAATTCGTTTGTTGCGGACTTTATCGGAGAAAGTAACATTTTGAACGGTACGATGATTCATGACAAGCTGGTACGTTTCTGCGGTACGGAGTTTGAATGTGTGGACGAAGGATTCGGTGAGAATGTTCCGGTAGATGTGGTTATCCGCCCGGAAGACCTTTATATCTTCCCCGTTTCGGACATGGCACAGTTGACAGGAGTGGTGCAGACTTCCATATTCAAGGGGGTGCATTATGAAATGACGGTGCTTTGCGGCGGCTATGAATTCCTTGTGCAGGATTACCATCATTTTGAGGTGGGGGCGGAAGTCGGCCTGCTGGTGAAGCCTTTCGATATTCATATCATGAAGAAAGAGCGTATCTGCAATACTTTTGAAGGAAAGTTGCTGGATGCCACTCATGTGGAATTCCTCGGTTGCAACTTTGAGTGTGCTTCGGTAGCGGGTATAGAACCCGACACGAATGTCAAAGTGGAAGTGGACTTCGACAAGGTGATTCTTCAGGATAATGAAGAAGACGGAACGCTCACAGGTGAGGTGAAATTCATCCTTTATAAGGGTGACCATTATCATCTGACGGTGTTTTCCGACTGGGACGAGAATGTGTTTGTAGATACGAATGATGTATGGGACGACGGTGACCGCGTGGGTATTACCATCCCCCCGGATGCCATTCGTGTAATTAAAATAACCGATTAACAGGAAAGGAAGTGAATAAGAGGTTTTTAGTCTTTTTGTCATCACGTAAGAGTTGGACTCTCCCTTACATTATTTTTTCGGCGATCTTTGTGGTCATACCGTTGTTCTTGATTGTCGTGTATGCGTTTACCGACGATAACGGTCATTTGACTCTCGCCAATTTTCAGAAGTTCTTCGAACATCCTGAAGCGATCAATACCTTTGTCTATTCGATAGGTATTGCTATCATCACCACCCTTGTTTGTCTTTTGCTGGGTTATCCTGCTGCCTGGATACTGAGCAACAGCAAGCTGAACCGTTCCAAAACGATGGTTGTCCTGTTCATCCTGCCGATGTGGGTGAATATCCTGGTGCGTACCCTGGCTACGGTTGCCCTATTCGACTTTTTCAGCGTGCCGCTGGGCGAAGGAGCTTTGATATTCGGTATGGTGTACAACTTTATCCCCTTTATGATTTATCCTATCTATAACACGTTGCAGAAGATGGATCATAGTTATATCGAAGCTGCGCAGGACTTGGGCGCCAATCCCGTACAAGTCTTTCTGAAAGCGGTTCTTCCGCTTTCCATGCCGGGGGTGATGAGTGGTATCATGATGGTGTTCATGCCGACTATCTCGACTTTCGCCATTGCCGAGCTGCTGACGATGAACAACATCAAACTCTTCGGTACGACGATTCAGGAAAATATCAATAACAGTATGTGGAATTATGGAGCAGCGCTTTCACTTATCATGCTGTTGCTGATTGCGGCTACTTCCTTGTTCAGTACCGATGATAAGGACAATTCTAACGAAGGGGGGGGGCTATGGTAAAGAAAATATTTGCGCAGGCTTACTTGTGGATATTGCTGTTGCTGCTTTATTCTCCTATCGTGATTATCGTCATCTATTCCTTCACCGAAGCGAAAGTGCTGGGCAACTGGACCGGTTTCTCTACCAAACTTTATACTTCGCTTTTCACCACGGGCACGCATCATTCTTTGATGAATGCATTGGTTAATACGATTACTATCGCCTTGCTGGCTGCAACGGCATCTACCCTGCTGGGTAGCGTGGCTGCTATCGGCATCTTTAATCTGAAATCCCGTTCGCGCAAAGCGATTAGTTTTGTGAATAGCATTCCTATTCTGAACGGAGATATCATCACCGGTATTTCGCTTTTCCTTTTGTTTGTTTCTTTGGGAATCACGCAAGGATATACCACCGTAGTGCTTGCACATATCACTTTCTGTACGCCTTACGTTGTGTTGAGCGTTCTGCCCCGCTTGAAGCAGATGAATCCGAATATTTATGAAGCTGCCCTCGATTTGGGGGCGACTCCCATGCAAGCCCTGTGGAAAGTCATTGTGCCGGAGATTCGTCCGGGAATGATTAGTGGCTTTATGCTTGCGTTGACACTGTCTATTGATGATTTTGCCGTAACAGTGTTTACCATCGGCAACCAGGGCTTGGAGACGCTTTCTACTTATATTTATGCTGATGCCCGCAAAGGTGGTCTGACACCGGAGCTTCGCCCGCTTTCCGCTATTATTTTTGTGGTGGTGTTGGCGTTGCTTATTGTAATCAATTACCGGGCAGGGAAAGCGAAGAAAAAATAGTTATTCAATATGCCAATGCGCTGATATGCTAATTGCATGGCAGTACGTTTTCAGTATTGGCATATTTGCACATTGTAAAATTATTAATTATGAAAAGAATAATTCCTGCTATCCTGTTATTGCTGAGTTTGACGGGATGTTATAATTCCGGCGAGCCTCGCGAACGGGTTCTCAAAATCTATAACTGGGCGGATTATATCGGGGAAGGTGTTCTCGAGGATTTTCAGGCATATTATAAGGAACAGACTGGTGAAAATATCCGCATCGTTTATCAGACATTCGACATTAATGAGATAATGTTGACCAAGATTGAGAAAGGTCATGAGGATTTCGACGTGGTTTGTCCTTCGGAATACATTATTGAGCGTATGTTGAAGAAGCACCTGCTTCTGCCTATCGACACGAACTTTGCTCATTCTCCCAACTATATGAGAAATGTGTCTCCGTTCATACGGGAGCAGATTAATAAACTGAGCCAGCCGGGTGAAGAAGCCAGCCGTTATGCAGTATGCTATATGTGGGGGACTGCGGGAATCCTTTATAACCGGGCTTATGTTCCTGATTCGGTCGCAGCATCCTGGGATTGTCTTTGGGATAAGAAATATGCCGGCAAAATACTGATGAAGGATAGTTACCGTGACGCTTACGGTACGGCCATTATCTATGCGCATGCCAAGGAACTGGAAGAGGGGACTGTGACGGTGGAAGAACTGATGAACGACTATTCTCCGCAGGCTATGGAACTTGCGGAAAAATACCTGAAAGCCCTGAAACCGAATATAGCTGGCTGGGAAGCTGATTTCGGCAAGGAGATGATGACGAAGAACAAGGCTTGGCTGAATATGACCTGGAGCGGTGACGCTATATGGGCGATTGAAGAAGCCGATGCGGTAGGTGTGGACTTGGATTACGAGGTTCCGAAGGAAGGAAGTAATATATGGTATGACGGTTGGGTGATTCCGAAATATGCGAGGAATCCGGAAGCAGCCAGTTACTTTATCAACTTCATGTGCCGTCCGGACATTGCTCTGAGAAATATGGATTTCTGCGGATATGTAAGTTCGATTGCTACTCAGGAGATTCTGGAAGAGAAGATAGACACGACACTTACCTATTTTGCTGATTTGAGTTATTTCTTCGGACCGGGTGCCGATAGCATACAGATTGACAAGATTCAATATCCCGACCGCAAGGTAGTGGAACGATGCGCTATGATTCGTGACTTCGGTGATAAGACGAAAGAAGTTCTTGATATCTGGTCACGTATTAAGGGGGATAATTTAGGAGTAGGCATCACCATTCTCATCTTTGTCGTTGTTGCTTTGATGAGCGGCTGGATGATATATAAAAGATGGCAACGTTACAGTCGCCGGAAACAACAAAGGCGAAGAAGCAGAAGAAAAAAGGTAAAGAGGAATTAACGTTGGTTTTTTGGTACATATTAGCAATAAGACTCGGTAAGCAGAATGTTTGCCGAGTCTTATTTTTATGGTGTCATTATCGCCGTTTCATATTGCGGAGTACGTCTTTTGTTTCCTTGTCTACACGGAGAGACTCGATAGTTTTCTGTAATGCTTTATTGTAAGTCCAGTTGTCCAGTTTGCTCTGTTTCAAGTATTCCATTGTCTTTTCTGGGAATTTGATGAAGCAGATGGATAGCATCCAGGCCATAGCCATTCGTGCATAATAGGCATCATGGTTGAAAGTGTCTGCGTATGCCAGCAATGCATCAATATGTCCTTCATCTATATAATGGAAAAGCATCACAATCCCGAAGCGGATTTCGAACTCTTTGGGAGATGCGAGGTAAGGCTGAATAAACTGCCATACTGTTTCTTTTCCTTTCTTCACGGCTGTTTTCAGTTCACCGCAAAAGATGTCGCATACCGCCCAGTTGTCGATACGTGGAACGAACATGCTTACGTATCTCATCCGTTCGTCCAGCTCCATTTTGGCCAGTCCGATAATCATTCCCTGAAGCATTGTTTCTTCATAATATTTGGTATCGTTTGCTTCCACGAATATGCGCCAGTCTTCTCTCTTTGTGATTTCTTTAGCCAGTGTCCGTAACTGCGGGATACGTATGCCGAGGATATTTTCCACTCCGGGGACTAGGGCAGAATGAAATTCCTGATACTTGGAATCTACTAAATCCTGCAATTCTTTTCGAATGTTTTCTGTTGTTGTCATTTTGTACAGTTGGTTATATTTCACAAATATATAGAAAAAGAGCATGCCTTGCGCGCAGACATGCTCCATTTTAGTTTTTTCTTCCAGCGAAGGTTTATATTACTTCTTGACCATGCTGAAAGTGAATGTTGTAATAGGGAAATCGAGATAATTATCTTCTCCGATTTTTACTTCTGTTGCTTTGATAATGAACGCAAGTTTTTTGCCTTCATAAGTGTAAGCACCGTTCTTTTCTGCTTGAATCGTTACTGTTATAAGAATTTCAGCAGGTTCTTCACCCTCTTCCTGTGCTTGCACCGGTGCAATGAATTCTATTTTTAGTGGTTCAGGTTTTAGTTGAAGTAAGATGTTGTTTTTATTTTCATCGAAAGTCGGCGTATAGGAGATATTGTAGTTGATTTCACCAAGATTAGCAATGATGCCTTCTGCCACTTCATCGTTATCAATAATGCTTTTAATCAGGTCGTCAACCGGAAGTTTCTTAATCATAATCTGATTGTCTTTTACTTCGGCGGTAACTTCGGCGCCTGCCGGTTTCTCTTCCTCTTTTGCATTTTCCGGTGAATTGACAGGCTCGGATTCCGTCAGCATTGTGCCGGAATAAGTACCATCAACATCTTTTAGGGAATATACGGGAATGTTTGAATCATTGTCATCACTGCTACATGCTGTAAAAGAAGAAACTATGCTCAGTGCCATTGCAAACAAGACAAAGCGATTAAAACAACAAACTTTTTTCATTTTAGTTAAAGTTTTCATACTGTTTAAAAAATTAGATTATTAATTCTCAAAATTAAGGTGTACGTACATAGTGTAAATGCTACGGCTAATAGAATACTGCATGAAAGAATAAAAAAAGAAAGAATTTTTTGGATGAGTATTGTTATGAAGATCCCTGTTTATGGGATCTTCGGCTATATAACTCAGTATTTGTTTTATTGTTTTTTCGTGATAGACTCGCTCGGCGTTATCCCAAAATACTCTTTGTATTTATGACGGAAGTTCTTGAGGCTCTTCAGCCCGATCATTTCCGGAAGAACGCTGACGGAGTATTTCCCGCTTTCCAATAGCTCACGTGCTTTTTCCATGCGAATCCGGTAAATCAGGTATTTGGGTGCTTCTCCTGTCAGTGCTTTCCATTTATTAAAGAAAGCGGTTCTGCTCATATATAATTCAGAAGCGATTTCATCTATCGTCAGATTTTCCTTATCTATATTTCTTAGAATAAATTCTTTAACCTGATTGATGAGGTCGTAATTGCCCTCATCTAAGATTTCCTCTTCCTCAACCTCCAGAAATTGCTTTCCGAATATTTTTTGCAGGAATGATTTTCTGAGGAAACGGTTGTTTTTGATAAGGACATTCATTTCAATTTTTAAATCTTCGATATGGAAAGGTATACATAAGAATATGTCGGCGAGGGAACTTTCTCTTTTGCTGCGTTGTCCTATGTCTATGCGTGAACCATAAAGAATGATTGGAATAACAGAGGTTTCTCTCGATGTTTTTAGCCTCGATGATAGTTCGTTGCCATACATTCCATGAAGCATGATGTCGCAAATCACTAAATCCGGGTATTCCTCTTTTATACATTCTAAAGCATCCGTGCCGTTTCCGAAGCCTTTTACAATAAAATCCTTTGATAGACGTTCTTCCAGGTATAATCTGAATTCTTTGTTGCTGTCAGCAAGAACGACCAACGGTTTGGCGGAATTTCTCTTTTGTGAGTCCTTGCCGAACAAGGTATCTATTTTTTCTTCTACCGGATTTGACGCAATTTGTATGGCAGCATGTTTGGAGGCACTTTCCGGTGAATCTTTTGAAGGGAATACCAGAGTAATGGAGCGGTTGGAGTGATTAATCATAATCTTTCCATTGCATAATTTTATCAGCTTTTTGCAGAATATATTTTTCGCGAAATTGTATTCGAGTTCTTCTTTTCGTTTAGGCAGTTGCCAGTTTTTGCATTTGTAGCATTGGACTAGTTTCTTGTTTTCGAAATCAGCTATTTTTATTTGCCAGTTTTTGGAATTTGAGGTGATTAACAGGGTAATCGTTTTTTTTTGATCGGTATGGTCTATGGCATTTTTTATGAATTTGTCGATGACCGGTGATATTTTACTTTGGTCGAACCAGACGCTGGTATAACTGAAGTCTGTTTTTATATTCAGTTCTACCAGATTGTTGGCAGCATGTGTCTGTAAAGAATCAATTCTGTTTTTAATGAATATCCCCAATTCGTATTCTGAGGAATCCAGCTTTTCAGAATTTATGAACAATTGCTTCAAATCCATTAATCTGGTTAAATGTACATTGAGGTAAGCTATGTTTTGGATGGCTAATGATAACTCTTGTCTGATATTTTCGGTGCATATGTCATCATACGCTGTTTTTAGTGGCGTATGGATTAATGTAAGTGGCGTACGGATATTCTCAAAAGAGTCTATGAAATATTGGCTGCTTTCTTTCAGAAGATTTTTCTCTTTCTGTATCGTAATAATGTGGGCTATAATCCAATAGATTGTGATTCCTCCTGCCAGGAGTATTGAGGTGAAGTTGAGTTGATAAAGAATGAGTACCGCTATGCCGCCGGAAACGAGGGATGACGTTTGTATTAAGTATTTCATGTTAATTTGTTTTTTAGTGACGTCACTCAGATGAAATAGCCCCATTTCTTTCGTTGAGAAAAAAAGAGGAAATTCACTATCCTAATATTTTACATCATTTTTTGAGAAATGGTGAATATCCTCTAAGTAACAATTATTAATCAGTTCTATTTGTTGAACACTTTGTTTACTGTATAAAATTGATACGTTGGAGAGCGTATTGTGTATTGGGTATTATTGAGGAATAACTCAATAAATACCATTCTGTATTTTCCCATATATATATAAACTGAACAGATAATGCAGGTCAGGTTTTTATAAAAAGGTATGATTGGTCTGTTTCTACGAAGTAAAAATAATGATAAGTTCTAATAAGTAGATGCTACTGTTAGTCTTGAATGTTGAATAGTCGTGTTTTGGTATTAAAAATACGATAAGAGGTATGGTTTAATTAGGTTCTGTTGGTAGAATATCGTTTGATAGCCTGCAAAATAGCAAAAGAGATGTACCATTTTTCCATTAGGATGTACAAGTGCAACTCTATTGTTGTTTTATTACTTGGTAAGTTGTGCTATAAAAATGCAGTTTTCTTCTGATAAAAAGTGAAAAGACTATAGATGATTTTTGTAAACTTATAGAAAATAAGGGGCTAATGACTTAAAATGTTGATTATTAGCGCTGCCACATTTTTGTTCTTCCCCGTATAATACTTAAGATAAGAACAAAAATGTGGCAGTGTTTAAAGGTGAAAAATCTTCGGTTGTTACTACTCTTATTTGGGGCTCGAAGCTTTCCCACCAGTTAATCATATGAGCGTTGGAAGAGTTAGTAGCTTCCGAAGGATGATTATTCTTTATTTTTCTGTGTCACTTCGATACCTGCAGGCCATAGTACTGCTTTGTTGTAGGCTTTCGCATCATTTCCGTGACCGGAGTAATCTTTGGCTATGTCGCCTTCGCCTTCGTTAAACTTCCAGTAGGCGCAGAGACCGGGAGCGTTCTCGGGATCTTCTACGTTGTACATATTCTTGTAGATTTCCTGTTGTGTGCGGGCTGTGTTCCATATGCGTACTTCACAGATTTCACCATCGAGCTGTCGGCTCATGTCATCGGGTTCGCCGTAGGAGTGACCTATTTTGAACATGAACTGTTTGCCGCGTTCCTGCAGGCCGAGGTTGATGGCTTCGCCACTTCCGTAGTCTTCGGCGTGGCTTTGTTCACGTCCGTCAACGTAGATGGAGGCGGTGCGCGCTTCGGTGTCGTAAACCACGGCTACGTGATACCATTCATTGGGGAGCAGCAATTTGCTGTTGTCGGCATTGGGAATTTTGTTTTCCTGGGCGGCGAATTGTAATTGCTGCAAGGGGAATCCGGCATCACCGAGGCGCAACAGGCAGTATTGCTCGATGCCCATGATGGTACAGATGTTTTTCGTTTCGGAACCGTATTTGAAGTCGTTCACACGGATGATGGCTTCAAAGGTGAGTTGTTTCAGACCGTTCACGATGCCGGCAGTGGGACTGTTTTTGTCGAATCCGGGCACTTCGAAATAGTTATCCTTCAGGTTGACGGCGGTGGTGATGGCGCTGGAACGTCGGATGATGTAACAAATGGTTTTCGAGCCATCGAGGATACCAATTCCTCCTGTCGCTTGACTGATGGTGACGGGCAGTAGGTAGCCGTTGTCGATGGTGAGTTCAGTGAGGGCGGCGAAGTCGATGTTGACGGGGGCAGAGGTGGTTTTACCTTGCGGGATGATGGCTTGCTCGGTGGAGAAAGTGTAATATTTGGAGTCGAGCAAGGTGTAGTCTGTTTCTAGGCGGGCGTTGTAGGAACTTACCAAGGTGGGGTCTACTTTGAAGCTGACGTTGACATCGCTACCCGTCGGTTGCGAGAGTTGGGCGGCGATTGTTTGTTGTCCGGTTTCAATGAGACGGTTGAAGGTGAAGTTTGCCACGTCCTTCTGTTGGGCGACGTCGAGATAGACTACGTTGTCGAAAGGAGTGGCGTTGCTATAGTCTTTGTTGTCGCAGGCGGCTACGGATAGTAGCATAGCTGCTGCAAGGCTTGCGAAGGAGGCGTTAGTTAGGATGCCTCGGAGGGTTCTTGTTGTTTTCATGGCATTTGAATTTTTGTTTTTTTACGGGATTGATAAATATATGTCGTTTCGAATTTCTTCGTTGGGTTTTCTGTTTTCGTTAATGTCCGTCCATCGGGTGTTGCCGATGGGTGGACGGTATGTTGTTGATACTTTCTCTTACGGTGAAGCATTGTTATGAGAATTAGCTTTGTGCATAGCTGTGGGCTTTGGTTTTGAAATGAAAAAACGGGAGTGCTACCTGTGAAAGTATAGCTTTATGGCAATGCACTTTTGGACAGACACTCCCGTCTTTTTTTATTTGTTTCATTTGATGCAAGGACTGCTTTTAAATTCTTGCAAAAAAATCACCTCAGATAGGTGTACGCAACTCTGCTAGTAGTTTTTAGGATATGAAGTACCAGTATAGCTTACAGTTTTTCCACCCCATACTCGTGAAGCAAAATTATTCATTTTTCCGGAAGCATCACTATTGCGTACATTGAACATCATGATAGCGCCATAGCCGTCATAGTAATCTGCAGCTTCTTGAATTTGCCAGTCAGCAGGATAGCCTTGGGTGTATTGTATTGACATACTTGCCCACTTGCTGTCTGCAAATCCGGAAGGAGCGCTCCAATCGGTACCGAAGTTAGGCCACATGTAGTCAAGGGCATTCTTTGCATTCTGGTTGAAGCCAGTGGCGTAGCCGTAATGGAAAGCGGTAATCAATTTGCCGGACATTTTACTATTTGCACGTAATGCTGTGATCAATGCACTGAAGTTAGTACCACTAGGTGACGGAGTACCTGAAATTTTGCCGTATTCAGCATATTCGTCATCAAAGTCTACACCGTCAAGTCCGTTATCATAGACGCAATCAGCTACCTGGTTTGCAAATGACGTTATTTGACTGCTAGTTAAGTTTGCGAAACCAACACCTGTATGGTCGCCCAGCAAACCTAGTAATACCTTGATACCTTTAGCCTGCAAAGGTTGCACCAATGTGTTTTTATGATTCAAAATGTAAGTCTGGTTCGGGTTGTGATACAACTCAACAGTTGAAACTGTACCGCGAATGTTTGATGCGAACAATATCACATGATCCACTACATAGTCTTTCTCCGCTTCTGTACCGGTGAAGTAGTATTCACCCATATTCAACGGATTAATATCGTTTGTCTCGATATACGTCGTCAACTTCGGGGTTTTAAGGCTTACGGCACGAGTGCTGGCTGTTTCAGTATTCTGAGATTCTGTCAATAAATCTTCGTTGTTGCTGCAACTTGCAATAAACAACGCCATGAAAAGAACTAATAAATAATTTTTCATCTTTTTCTTTTTTTAAGTTAATAACTGAAATGAAAAAATGCAGTTTCTGTTTTTGTACACCTCCTTTTTTAAATGTTGCTATTGATATAAAGATTATGTATTTACTACTATAATATTAAATGTGTTTTCGTATTTACCAATCTTTTCTAAAAGGGTTCGCGTCAGGACCGGAGCTTGCTGTCGCATACAGTCTACCTGCTGTATAACGTGTGGTTCCGGCTTTTTGAGTGTCACTATCGAAGTTCCATGTATAACCGTCATCCATAAATCGGGAAATGCTATATCCGCTTATCATGTTTTCAGTCGCAGTTTCATAACCAGCATACTCTTGACCGATTAGGTCATTTCCGTAAACCAGAATATTGCTCTTTTTATTTCCTATAGTTTTCCATTTGGTTATAATTTCTGATGCGGGATCTCTAATTTCTTTATCATTGTCATTATAGCAAGGGACATTTACACTTCCGTAACATGATGCGTTCAATCCGGCAATGGACTTGCGCGTATATTTACTATAATCCTGGGGGCTACCTTCGAGATTTGGGTTAATGACTTGCAAGATTTCTGTTGGCGAAACGTATCCGTGCCATGCGTAGTCTATGTAGCTGCCTACTTTGATGCCTCCACATTTGTCGACATCATAGAAATATTCTGTTGCGTCTCCTTTATCAACTAGTGTCAGTAATTTGCCGGGCAAGGCTTCACTCAATTTCTTGATTAGCATGGGGTATGAAGTGGTGTTCATTTCCGGTATTCCTGTTTTGCCATATTTGCTGTCTTCGTCCCATAGGTTTATGCCGTCAAGGTCGTAACGTTCTACCACAGCTTTTACTTGGCGGACGAAGTCGGTTATTTGCGTAGCATTCATGTTGCAAAAGCCTATGCCTTGACCGCCATTCTCAATACAAATGCATATTTTACGATTGTGTACTTGAATCGGACGGAGATATTTATTACTATGTTCCAATACATAACCTAAATCAGTACCTAAAGTAAACATAACACGCTGACTGAGAGCATCGTAGTTTATCGTTGCTCTTTTTAAGTTTATAATATTCCCCAAACTATAAATCTTTCTGGATTGGCCCTTGGGCTGAGCAGTGATACCAAAAGCGTTGGCAATGTATGGCTGGTAGGTTTCTGTATTCACATAAAATACAGAAGTCAGATTGGGTAATAACTCCGGTATATCTTCCGGTATTCCCGGATTAGGTTCGATAGTTGTCGCTTTCTTTTCAATATATATTCTATAATATAGCGCTTGTTTTTCTGCTTGTGCTTCTACATTTGTTGCGGCTTTTTCTATGGTGAGTGCCAATAGATAAAGCGTTCCGATCTCCAATCCATCGGTAGAGATTGTCGCTTTTATAGCGGCAGATGTTTGCTTTCCGGCGGCTATGGTGAGTGTGCCATCGTTTTCGAAGCGCATGTTGGCAGTGGGGAACGTTTTTGTTTCGAGATTGTATTTTTCGTTGTAAGCGTCTGCCAACGCTTCGTTGGCAATCGCTTTCAGGGTGACAGTACTTGTAGCGGGCTTAGTCAATGTATAGCTGATGTATTCGTTGCTTTCCTCGTCTTCTTCATACAAGTCGATGTCTATTAGATTCGACAAGGTTCTTTCACTGCGTAAGATTCCTCCTACACTGTTCATTGGCGTTTCATCGGGTAGCGTACCACCGATTTGTGTGATATCTTCTGCGGTGCATCCCATCATTGCTAACAGTAACATGGAGAGCGCGAAGTATTTGAATGAGTTATTCATAAGATTGATTTTATAGTATTTATACATTGCTTTTTTATCATTAGTCTTGGTTCTCGGCAAACTAATATTCCATAATTACTATCCTCTTACTTTCGTTTTACATTGACGGGTTCATCGTCTGTATAGCCGTCCGGCAAGTATGATAATTTTTTTCAGGTTGATAATAATCTTCGCCTATGGAATATATTGCCATTCCCGCCAAAGGACCTAAACCGACTACGCGATTGGGCATTTCGAGCACGGCATTATGCCATTTCCCGTCTTCATCCGCTAATTTGCCGTTCATCTTGGTAGCGAGTACCAGTTGTGCCTTGGATAGCGTTGTGTGCATCTCTAGCGTATTTGCCACTAGCAGTTTCAATGCTACGGCTCTCTCTATATAGGCAGTGTTGAGCACCACGTAGTCCAGCTTTTCCATGTCGGCGGCATCCACAAAGCTAGGATCTCCTTCAAATACGAGCGCTTTTCCGGTAGCGGATAGTTTAGAGACAATCAGCCGTGCAGATGCCTTGCGGGCAGCCTGTTCGTCATCCGTTCCGCCGTAAAGAGGTAATCCGCTGAAAGCGAAACCATCCATTTTTAGTTCTGCAACAGTGGCTACCGCTTTGTCCAGCCATGCGCCCAGAGTAGCGTCATCGGGGAGTTCCGCCATCTTCTTGGCGTAATCTACGTGGTAAAGCACGCGGGTGCTTTTCTCTTGTAGTCCGGGAATGTCCTCACGGTCGGAAGCAGTGATGTTCTCTGAGTTTGCCAACGTGACAAAGTCCAGCGAATCGGGCAGTGAACGGAGATATTCGCCTTCGTTCTTTGAAGGCTCAACGCCGTTGTTGAAGTTGGCGTAGGTGATGTAGTGCGGACGTTCGAGTTTGTAGACGCGCAGTGATTCCGTATAGCGTGCCCAAAGTTCGGGATTTTGCTTACTTGGGTCCTGAATGGTGTAGTCCACTTCTTCCGGGTCTGTCCAGTCTTCGCAAGACGTAAACAGGAATCCTCCGGCTATTGCGACTGTCAGGAGACAAGCCATCAAATTGGATTTCAAATATCTGTGTTTCATATCTTTTTGTTTTTCAAGGTTTTACTTTCAATTAATTGTTCGGTTTGCAATCCCACCAGAGACGGATGTTTATTCTGTCTCCCCCCAACATATCTACGGCTTCTTCTACGTGTCCCCCGTTGAGGCTGTATTCACTGCCAGGGTATTGCAGGCGACGTATACCGATGTCGGTAAGTTCGGAATATGAGCTCTTATTGTCGACGATGGGCAGCATTTTAGGATAACCCGTGCGGCGGCGTTCGCTCCATGCTTCGATGCCCAGCGGGTAGATGGCAATCCATTTCTGCGTGATGATGCGTTCGAGATTCTCTTCGAAATGATCTGCTTTGGTGTCTGTGTTCCACGCGATTTTGATGTTGGACGGGGCACTGGTGTCGTATTTGCCCAGTGGGTCGGCATAGGCTGCGGGCACCATGCTGTTGTCGGCAGCATAAGCTTCAGCTCCCGATGCTCCGTGTTGGGCAAAGGAGAGGGCGATGCCTTGCTCGTAGAGGTCTTTGGCTTTTCCACCCATTGCCCATCCCCGCAACGCACCTTCGGCACGGAGGAATGCCACTTCGGCGGCAGTCATCCAGGTGTAAGGGTCGGTGGCGGTCATGAGGCGGTTGGAGTAGACGCTCTTCAGTTGGTCGTCGGTCACGCCTGTCGGCAGTGTGCCGATGCGGATGCCGTAGTAGCCCTCCTTGCTGCCGGCGGTGCCGTCTGTCTTGCCGTTGCCTTTGCCCATGGTGAAGTACTTTTCGCGGCGGGAATCCTGATAGCCGTTCATATAGCATAGGATGTCGGCGCCAATCCGATAGTCGTTCCAAGTATTGAAACAGAGGGCAGAACGGTTTTCGGCTACGTGAAACAGGGCGTTGTCGGCATTGTCCGTAATTACGCCCGCCGTCACTGCCGCTTCGGCTATCCGTTGCACTTCTTCTTTCATCTCAGGCACGTAGCAGAGGCGCATTGCCATGCGGAGTTGCAGAGAATGAAGGTATTTGCGCCATTTCTCCACGTCTCCGTAATAAACGTCGTCAAGCTTCTTCAGGGCATCGGGGGCGAGTGTGAGGTTGTCCTCAAATGCTTGGTCGGCCTCATCCAGTTCCTTGAACATCTGCTTGTAGATAACATCCTGCGAGTCGTAGGGAGAACTCAACGCGGCGGCTTCTCCTTCCACCACTATCTTGCTGTAGGGGATGGGACCGAACATGTCAGTAGTGCGTTGCATGATGGCCACACGCAGTACTTTGGCGATGGCTTGCGGAACGGGCACGTCACTCAACTTCATCAGATTGCGATAGTTGGGGTAGGTGTTGGTGAAGATGGTGGAAAAGGCTCCTTCCAACCAATCCGACTTGGGATTGTATGTTGAGAATTTTTCAATCCATCCGGTGTGCGTATCACTGAAATATCCGCCATAAGCGCCACCACACATGGCTTCCATGAATTGATACAAATGTTCCTGTGTAGGGATGACCTGTCCTTCAAGAGTTTTGAGCTTGGAACCTACATTATAATTGTCCCGCCCCATCTCTTCCTGAGTGGTTTCAAAAGGGTTGCGGTTGATATCACTGTCCATGCAACTACCTGCAATAAGTAGTGTGACGAGTGACATCACTGTCAGATTGAACTGTTTTATGTATTTCATGCTATTCATCGTTTTAGAAGTTAAGCTTAATGTTAAACCCGATGTTACGGCTGCTAGGCATCATGAAGTAGTCGATACCCTGGTAGAAGTTGCCGGTAGTGGCCACGCTTTCGGGATCGAACGGCGCTTTATTGTATATCATCCAAAGATTGCGGCCTACAAGCGATACATTGATGTCGCATACATTGCCTATCCAGCGACGGGGGATGGTATAGCCGATGCGCGCTTCCTGAAGGCGGACGTTCGTCGCGCTATACGTATAGTATTGGGGCAAGCCGCTGGAACCGGCAATGACCTCAAACCATTTTTGTGCATCTACTATGGTGCGTCCGTTGACGAGTACTCCACCGGCATCGCGGGCGGCGGCAGTTCTTTCGGAAACCCCGTACTCGTCCATGGCTGCCTGGGTAGCTGAATATACAATACCTCCGATGCGGGCGGAAATCAGGAATCCTACGTTGATACCTTTGTAAGAGAAGGAGTTGTTCCATGCCAGATTGGCTTTCGGGAATACGCTTCCTAGTTTGATGTCGTTCAGATTGCCCACTTTGGAGACGTTGCCGGTGGCGTCTATCTGGACTTTTCCCTTGTCATCGCGCACCACATCGGAACGGGTGTAAAGATCGCCCAACGAACCACCTTCTTTCAAAATGAATTCCGCTTGTGCCAATCCGCGTCCGTCAGATGTTTTCAGCGGAAGCCGGTCTTTATTGATGATTTCTCCGGTTTCGGGATGCACATAGTTTCTTACCAATTCGGTCAGTGTGTTCTGGTTGCTGGAAATGGTGAAGCTGGTGTCCCAGTTGAAACCGCTCCAAGTATGCCCGTAGCCTAACATACCTTCCACGCCCACGTTGCGCACGGAGCCTGTCTGCACATACAACTTCTCGTAACCGGAAGAGACCGAAAGCTGCGGGTCGAATGTCTGGTTGTGTGTATTGGCGTAATAGAAGGAAGCGCTTACTTTGAAGTCGCGGAACAGCGTTGCGTCTACGCCCACTTCCCAGGAGTTGGTACGTTCGGGATAGAGCGTGCCGATAGGGTAGATGGATTTCTCTTTCCATTGTTGCGAGGTAGCATCGTATGGGAAAGTCGGTATAGTCAGATAACGGGGGTAGGGAGAACCTACGGAACTGTACGAACCGCGCACTTTCAGGTAATCTACCCATTGGGGCAATTTTACCATTTCGGTGATTACTGCCGACAGACCTACCGACGGATAAAAGAAGGAAGGATCTGTAGTGCCGTGAATTTGTGAAGCCCAGTCGTTACGTCCCGTCAAGGTGAGGTAGAGCATGCTCTTCCAGCCTACTTCTACGTTGGCGAAGATGGAATACGTCACGTCTTGCCATGCTTCTTGGACGGCACGCTTCTTCACATTGTCGAGGTCGAACACGTTGAATAAGTTGGGGATTCCGTTTTCTTGTATCGGTCCACCGTAACTAAAGGTACTGCTGATATTGTTGCTCAAACTGGTACCGATATTGGCTACAAGGGTGAAGTCTTTGATGCGTTTGTTGATGTTCACCAGGAAGTCGGCATACGTTTGGCTGGTTTCATTCTTGGCAATCGTGTAGTGTCCTTGATTACCGTCGGTGAGCGTGGCGATGGTTCCGGCATAGAGTTTCTGCTCGTACGTGTTGTTGGAGTTGTCGATGCGAATACGTCCCGACAGGTTCAACCAGTCCAGTACATCGTAAGTTAGTCCGATGGACATCATGTAACGCTTCTTGTCATTCTCGTGGAGATTACGGTACGAAATCCAATAAGGGTTCTGCATGCGGAGATTACCTTCGCCCTGAGGCCAATATGGCAAGTTGATCTTGCGCGCATCGCTCCAGCGTTCAAAGACTTTCACCAATGAGAAGTCGTCGCTTCGAGGGAACAGGTAAGTCGATACCAGCGGGTTAGAATATACACCCTGATTGACCATATTACGGTCGTTCTGAATGATATAGCTAGCTCCGACATCGAGCTTCATCTTGTCGTTGAGGAGACTGGTTGTGTTGCGGAAAGTGAAATTATATCTGTTATACCTATTGTTGGGAATCATTCCGTCGGAGTTGGTCGCTGCTGCGGAGAAGAAAGTCTGGTTCTTTTCCGAACCGGCAGACAAGCTGACGGAATTGGAGTACACTGCCCCCGTTTCAAAAAAATCAGTGGGTTCGTATCCCGTACGGCTCGCGTTGTTCAGCTTCGGTCCCCAACTGAGGGTTGTAGAACCGTTTGCTTTGCCATAGCTTCCTGTTCCGTAGCGATTCTGGAATTTGGGCATTACGAATGGATTCATCCAGTCGATGCCGGTGGATACGCTTGCTTGCAGTTTTCCTACTTTTCCCTTTTTGGTGGTGATAACAATAGCTCCATTCGCTGCGTTGCTACCGTAGAGGGCAGCAGCTGCCGCACCTGTCAGTACGGAAATGCTTTCGATGTCTTCAGGATTGATGTCGGCAATGCTTTCTGTAGCACCTTTTGAATCGAATTCTGTGCCACCACCGCCACCGAAATTGAACATCGGTATGCCGTCGATAACATACAGCGCGTTACTGCTCTGCTCAATGGACTTCGTTCCGCGCATCACTACTTTACTGGCGCCACCTACACCGGATGAACTTGAATTGATCGTGACACCCGCTACTTTACCGTTCAGGCTATTAACGAAGTTTGCGTCCTTGATTTGAGTCAGTTCGTCCGATTTTACTTGCTGTACATTATAACTTAACGCCTTTTGTTCGCGTTTGATACCGAGGGCTGTCACTACTACTTCATTCAATTGCTTAGTGTCACTTTGCAATTTTACTTCATAGGTGTTCCTGTCTGTTATTCTCATAGTTTGGGGCGTGTATCCTACATACGTAAAACTTAATGCATTGCCCGGAGAAGCGGTAATTGTGAAATTGCCATCCATATCGGTGATAGCTCCTTCAGAGCTTCCTTCTACCTTGATATTTACTCCAATTAAAGGTTCATTGCTTTCGTCAACTACCTTTCCCGTCACTTTTTTGACAGGGGTTTCTTTAGGCTTGTTGTCCGGAATAATCATGATGTATTTCCCTTTGAACTGATAGGCGAACCCGCTACCTTTGAGTATTTGTACAAGGGCGTTTTCTAATGTTACGGCTCTTAGGTCAAGATTTAAAACAGGCTTGTTTTTTAATTGGGAATCGTTGAAACCGACAGAGAAGTCGGATTGTCTTTCTACTTCTTTAAGTGCCTCTATTACAGATATATTTTTCTTTTGAATAGTAATCTTGGCACTGTTTTGCGCAAAGGTGGGTGCTTGCATCAATAACAAACAGAAAAAAAGTAAAAAACTTCTTCCCTTTGCAGACTGGTTTACTATAAATTCGTAAATTTGTAGCATTTTCTTAGTATTAGATTATTAACTAATTTATTTCACGGTAATTAAGAGTAAAACTCTAATATTGAGAATTTTGATTTCATATCCGGGATAGAGTTCGGGCTCTGTTCCGGATACTTTTTTGCATGTTTGTAAAGGGTTAAAAAGGTTATTGGTATTGTTGTTCGTTTTTACTGTGATTTTGATTTCTGGATTATTTAGGAATCAGGTAACAGCGGTCCTCTTTTATTTTATAGTCTATCTGACCTACTACATTAACTATCACATCCATTACTTCCGATAGTGTTGCCCGGTCTTTAAAACGGAAACTGTATTTATCTTCTTTCAGATTCTTCAGGCGATACTCGAAAGTATATGGATATTTACGTTCTAATATGGTTATAATCTCTTTTATACTCATCTCTCTGAATACCAGCTCGCCACGTTGCCAGGCTGTGACATCATTCATATCGGGAGTGTCCAAATGGTGCTGGCGGGTGTATTTATGATAGGCCAACTGTTCGTTAGGATTTAAAATAACTTGAGATTTTAAATCATCATATTCCACGAGTACACTTCCCGAAATCAAGGTTGCCGCTACTATCGGATTCTCAGGGTATGCAGCTACATTAAATTCAGTTCCGAGTGCTGTTACCTGAAAATCATTCGACTTGACGATAAACGGGTGCTTCTTATCCGGCTTCACTTTGAAATTGGCTTCACCGATCAGAAATACGCTACGGTCTTTGCCTGTGAATTCCTTCGGATATAAAAGGGTGCTTTGTGAGTTCAGTTGTACTTTGGTCCCGTCGGGCAAGGTGAGAGTCCGTACTTCTGCTGTCGGGATATATTGCTGTAATAAATTAGGCTCTGTCTTTTTTCCTATGGTAGAAAGGTAGATGGAAGAAGCAGCTACTATAAAGAATACGGCTGCGGCTGCCTGCCAGATGTGGATCGGACGGATTCTCCGTTCTTCCCGTACGGAAGGAATACCCGCATTCTTTCTTAATTGTTCGTATGATTGATGTATATTGGGAGCTTTCCCTTGCTTGTATCCTTCTTCCCACAGATATTGCAATGCTTCGTCTTTCTCGGACACATATTCTTCGTCTACCAACCATTGGTAGAACTCCTGTCGGGTGGCTTCCGGGTAGTCATTCCCGGTAAATAAGGCTAGTATTTTTTGAAAATAGTTCTTCATTTTGAGATATTAATTAGAGCTGTTACATTAATATCTCAATTAACTAAGGCGGACTACTTAAAAAAAAGTGCGAAAAAAAGTAAAAAAGATATTTTTTTCATTTCAAGCAGGGTTAGATAGATGTGATGTTCTACCGTCCGGACTGAAATGTTCAGCTTTTCGGCAATTTCATTATTGCTCATAGTTTCAAATCTACTCATTTCAAAAACTTTTCTGCGCTGTTCGGGAAGACGGCTGAGGGTTAGTTTGATGATTAGTTGAATTTCTTTGTAGTATATGTCGTTAAGAGGATCTTCTGTTTGGGAAAGTTCTTCTACTAAGCTTTTCTCTATTACTTTTTCCTGATAGGCTGATTCTATTCTTTTATGTTTGATAAAATTGAGAGTCGTACTTTTGGTAAGAGTATAGACATAAGGTTTCAAATTGGGAACTTTTGTCCATATCTCGGGTTGAGTCCATAATTTTGTGAAAACATCTTGGGCAATGTCTTCTGCATCTTCTTCGGATTTAAGCAACATAAATGCGAAATATTTTACTACTGAATAATACTCAGCGAATATTATTCCGAATTGTTTTGCTAGTAATATGTTGTCTTGTTTTGTGGGCATTGAATTTATAAATTATTGGGAATCAAAAGCAAATGTAGACAAATAAAATTGAGATACGAAGAAAAAGCAAATTGTTTATGAAAAAAGGTAAATAAAAATAGTGACGCTATCCCTTGCGGATGGCGTCACTATACGAGTGGGATAGTGACGGTATCACGATGGGATAGCGTCACTATTTTTAAGTATGTTTTCTACCAGTTCCTTTTCACTGTGCGGTAGCCATAACAGGTGATTACAAGAAAGCAGATGAACGGGAGAATGAATGACACATTGACTGCCGGTAACCAGCCGATTTCTTTCATGTCGATGATGCTTGCCTGCAATGGAGGAAGGATAGAGCCACCGAGGATAGCCATTATAAGACCGGCTGCTCCGAATTTGGCATCATCTCCAAGACCTTTCAAGGCAATGCCGTAAATAGTGGGGAACATCAGAGACATACAGGCTGAAACGGCTATCAGGCAATATAATCCGTAGATATTCTGAAGAAAGATAGTGCCTAAAGTGAAAATTCCACCGAAAATAGCCAGAATCATCAATAATTTACCCGCATTCAGATAACGCAGAATAAAGGTACAGATGAAACGGCTGATACAGAAAATAACCATTGCGATGATGTTGTATTGCTGCGAGAGTACTTCCGCACTCTTTTCATCCATACCGAATTCCGGTGACATAAACAGACGGGTACCATATTGGATGACAAATGTCCAGCACATGATTTGTGCACCTACGTAGAAGAATTGGGCAATCACACCTTCGCGATAACGTGTTTGGGTAAAAATACGTTTTAATGTCGGGAAGAAATCTATTTTGTGGTTCTGATCCCCGTTCTTCGGCATTTTTACGAAGCGTATCAGAAGCAGCATCGCTACGATAACCAGCCCGATGATAAGATAAGGGGCGATTAGAACAGCAAGGTCGCTTTCTTTGATGGCCTGAAATTCATTTTCATTGAGCAGGGCGCGGTCTTCAGTACCCATCGGGTGTAATTTGGCTTGAATGAATTGCATGGCTACATACATTCCAAGCAGCGAACCCATAGGGTTGAAAGACTGGGCAAGATTCAAACGTCTTGTGGATGTTTCTTCCGTTCCCATGGAAAGGATGTATGGGTTACAGCTTGTTTCCAGAAATGAGAGTCCGCAAGTCAGGATGAAATAGGCAATCAGGAACGGGTAATATTCTCCTGTCATTTTAGCGGGGAAGAATAGGAACGCACCGAAAGCGTATAAACCGAGACCTAGCAGAACGCCTGCTTTATAAGAATATTTACGGATGAACATTGCTGCCGGAAAAGCCATGGCAAAGTAACCGCCATAGAAGGCTACTTGTACCAGTGCTCCATCAGTAGCACTCATCCGGAAGATTTTAGAAAATGCTTTCACCATCGGATTGGTAATATCATTTGCAAATCCCCATAACGCAAAACAAGAGGTAATGAGAATAAAAGGGATAAGGTAACTGACGCCATCTTTGGATAGGATGGACTGTTTGATGTGTTTCATGGTTCTTTCTGCTTATTTTATTAGGTATTATATAGATGGAACATTCTTTCCATTGGTTTCCATTTTTCCGCGGAACTCATTCCGGGAGCGGCTTGTTGGAAGATAGCCATGTATTCCTCCCATTCCTGTTGGCGGGGAAGAGTATTCAGGCGTGCCATTGCTGTGTCCCAGTCGAAGTCAACGGGAGTTTCGACAATCATAAACAAGCGTGTGCCAAGAATATAGATTTCCATTTCGAGGATGCCTACTTCCCGGATACCTGCAAGGATTTCAGGCCATGCTTCCGCTTCACTATGTCTTTTACGATATTCGGCAATCAATTCCGGCGAATCGCGTAAGTCAAGAGTCTGGCAATATCTTTTGACGGGGACGTTGTAAGATTGAACTTGATAACCGGTTTTGGGTGTTTCCATATACTTTTATTTTTTAGGGTAATATACTTGTGGTGTAACGCTTCGGCTTACAATCTCCCTTAGCTCCTGCAGGTTGCTGATTTCTCCCTTGGCCATTGCCTGTGTCAGGATATTGCCTATGGCTGTGGCTTCTACGGGACCGGCATAAACAGGGATATTGAGTGCGTCGGCTGTAAGTTGGTTGAGTAATTTATTCTGCGAACCTCCTCCAATGATGTTTAACTGGCGAATCGGAGAGGGGAGACAACGGTTGAGCTTTTCTACCGCCTGCTGATATTTGGATGCTAATGACTGGAGCACGCATTTAACAATTTCCGCTTTATTCTGGGGAATCGGGAGAGCGTGGTTTCTGCAATAATTCAAAAGGGCAGTCTCCATGTTCTCCGGGTTCATAAATTCCGGATCATCGACAGGGATGATTGTATTAATCTCTACTTCGGCGGCTTGTGGGATGATTGCATCATAACTTTGTTCTTCACCGCGTGCTTTCCATTCACTCATCAGGCGTTGTAGAATCCACAGTCCCGTAATATTTTGCAGGAACCGGATGCGACCTCCTACGCCCCCCTCATTAGTGAATTCGGCTTTCCGTGCTTCTTCTGTCAGTATAGGCTCATCCGTTTCAACGCCCAGGAGCGACCAGGTGCCGGAACTTAAAAAGGCGATAGGAGCTTCTGTTGCCGGAACGGCTGCAACAGCACTGGCTGTGTCATGTGAACCTACGGCAATCACATCTACTGCACCTAGTCCGGTTTCCCGTGCGATGTCTTCTTTTAACGTTCCCCGGATAGTGCCCGGTTGGATGATTTCACCAAACAGATGTTCGGGAAGTTCCAGTGCGTGAATTGTGTCTTGCGACCAGTCCCGACGTTTTGCGTCAAGCAGTTCCGAAGTGGAAGCGATGCAGTATTCATTATTAGCTGTTCCGGTCAGGTAATAACTGAAAAGGTCGGGCATGAAGAGAAGTTGGCGGGCAACTTCCAGTTGCGGGTCCCGGTTCCGTTTCATGCTATACAGTTGGAATAGTGTATTGATAGCCATGACTTGTATTCCGGTGGCAGCATAATGTTTCTGTTCATCCAGGATTTTGAAAACCTCTGCCGGCATTCCGTCTGTTCTTGCATCCCGATAACAGATAGGGTTACCTAGTAGATTTCCGTTCTTGTCAATCAATCCGAAATCCACTCCCCAAGTGTCGATGCCAATTCCTTTGACGGTATATCCCTTTTGTGCGGCTAATTTTAGTCCGGTTTTCATGTCTTCAAACAGGGCAGGGAAGTCCCAGTAAACATGATTCCCCAGTTTAACCTGGCGGTTGGAGAAGCGGTGAATTTCTTCCAATTCCAGCTTACCGTGGAGAAGGAAGCCGGCGATAACCCGACCGCTTCCTCCTCCAAAGTCTGCTGCTAAATATATGTTTTTGTTGGTATCTTTCATGGTATGGTATGTACGGATATTATTTTGTCTTCTTTCCTAATACATAGATTTCCAAATCTTCAATTTCTGCCGGTGTCAATACTGAATAATCACCGCCGGACTGAACAATGATGCGGCACGCCATTTCGAAGAAGGTAGCGCGTTCGTACACTTGGTCGAAGTCTTTTCCGCAGACCACTTGTCCGTGGTTGGTCAGTAAGACAGAGTTGTGTTCGAGCATGGCTTCCACTACTGCTTTGGCCAGTTCCGGTGAACCGGGGCGATAGTAAGGAATCACGGGAATCTCTGAGCCTACGTGGCAGGGGATTTCTGCTGTTACATTAAAATTGGTCGGTTTGTTTTTCATGCAGGAGATAGCTGTGGCATACTCCGACTGGAAATGAAGTACTACATTGACATCCGGGCGTTCGCGGAGAATACCCAGGTGGAAAGTACTTTCCATTGAAGGTTTTACACCGTTAGTAGGTGTTCCGCTTGCGATATTGCAAATAGAAACTTTCTCTTTTCTGAGGGTAGGAACCCAGGAGCCTGTGCCGGAAATAAGTGCTTCCTCACCGATTCGCCAAGAGAGGTTTCCGCTGCTGCAAAGCATTAGTTTAGCGTCTCCGTAACGATGCGCTTGTTCTATAAATTGTTCGATATGTTCGTTAGTAATCATAGTGTAATTTATTAAAGCCGTTTGTAGGGACAGAGGTAATCCGTCCCTATACATACGGCAAAGTTAATTTATTAATTGATATGGGGCGACTACTTTTTATTTATTTGTAGATAGGACCGTAAGTGGTACAAGCTCTGTAATCTGCTCCCTCTTTATCCATGCCGAATGCATTCCATGCTGCCGGACGGAATATTTCGTTATCTTCTACATTGTGCATGCATACCGGGATGCGAAGCATAGAAGCAAGAGTGATTAAGTCCTGACCGATGTGTCCGTAGCTGATAGCTCCGTGATTAGCTCCCCAGTTATTCATTACTGAATATACATCTTTGAAAGCTGGTTTGTCACACAGACGGGGAACAAACCAGGTAGTAGGCCATGTCGGGTCTGTACGCATATTCAGTTTCTGGTGGATTTCAGGGTCAATCTCAACTGTCCATCCTTCTGCGATTTGCAGGACAGGGCCAAGGCCTTTAATCAGGTTCAGACGCATCATAGTAACGGGCATACCGCCTTTTGACAGGAAGTTGGACGAGAAACCTCCTCCACGGAAGTAGTCACGGTCTGCCGGATACCAAGTGGTCGCTTTCAGACAGTTTTCTACGTCTGCGTCAGTCAGGTTCCACGGTTCTTTCATTACCGGGTTGCCTTCTGCATCCAATGACTGGCCGGAACCGTCGAGAGTCGTTGCACCGGAATTGATAAGATGGATGATACCGTTTGCTGCCAGACCGGTCAATTCTTTGCCGGTTACACGTTTCACGGCTTCAGGGCTCCAGTAAGTACGTACATCAGAGAATATTTGAGCACGGTTGGTCAGCAAGTGTCCGAACAGCATAGCTACACCGTTGCAGGCATCGTTTTCAGTAGCAACGACAAATGCTTCGCGGATACCGTTCCAGTCGAAAGAGGTATTAAGCAGGGCTTCGGGATAGTCACCGTTCGGATAGAAGTCTGTCCATTGGCGTTGTCCCTGGAAACCGGCTGCGATAGCGTTGTGTCCTAAAGCCTCTTCTTTGAATCCCAGCTCTTTCAGTTTGGGGTTGCCGGTCATCAGGTCGCGCATGATGATTGTCATTTTCACGATAAATTCCCAGTCAGCGTCTTTCTGTTCACGGGTTTTGCGTTTTTCGGGACGGTTTTTGAAGTCATCCCCTTCATTTACCTTGCAGTTCTTTTCTGTCCATGCCATTGCTTTCGCATATTCTTCATGGTCGTAGATACCTTCGTCCATACGGCGGATGATTTCTGTAAGGTCGATGGACTCATTACGCATACCCAAATATTCCTGGAAGAAATCAGGATTAACGATTGAACCGGCAATACCCATAGATACACTACCCATAGACAGGTAAGATTTACCTCTCATTGTAGCTACTGCCTGTGCGGCGCGGGCAAAGCGAAGAATCTTTTCCGCAACATCTTCCGGAATTGTATTATCATCCAAATCCTGAACGTCATGTCCGTAGATGCCGAATGCAGGAAGACCTTTTTGTGCGTGTCCTGCCAATACGGCTGCCAAATATACAGCACCCGGACGTTCTGTTCCGTTGAATCCCCAGACTGCTTTCGGATAATGAGGGTTCATATCCATTGTTTCAGCACCATAGCACCAGCAGGAAGTTACAGTGATAGTAGAACCTACCCCTTCTCTTTCGAACTTGTCTGCACAAGCTGCGCTTTCGGCAACACGACCGATAGTGCTGTCGGCAATAACACATTCCACAGGACTTCCGTCACCGTTTCTCAGATTGCTGCTGATTAATTCGGCTACTGCTTTAGCCAGATTCATTGTCTTTTCTTCAAGGCTTTCACGAACGCCACCCTGGCGACCATCGATGGTGGGACGAATCCCGATTTTCGGATACTTTTTCATGGTTTCTTTTTTTTTTATTATATAGTTAATTAATACCTGTGCTGAACTGTGCTGATAGTGTGGCAAAAAAAATTAGAGTGACTTTCGAAGCCTGACTTCAGTAGAAAGATACTTCTGTATAGGCGCATCGTTGAGGACGAAATTTGCCGCTTCGTTCCCCATCATTTCCCAGTCAATACTCAATGAAGTAATTCCTTCATCGATAACTTCGTAAGAAGGAATATCATTGTATGCCAGCAGACCGAAATCTTTTCCGCATTTCAGTCCTTCCAGCCTTCCTTGTTTCACTACCTTTACTACATCTTGTTGCTTGATAGCAATATAGGCTGTTTCTTTTCGTACCACCAGGTTTTCAATATCTTCCTGTATTTCATACGAGAATCCCTGCTCTTCGCAAAAACGGATAAAATATTCTTTGCTGCTTTGCGGGTGTTTCAGTCCTTTAGAGAACAGGAAAACGATTTGGCGGTATTTGTGCATTTTTTCTTTCAGTGACAATAATGCCTGATAGAATGACTCGTCAAAGTCCTGACAGATATAGAAATACTTCTTTTTTTCGAATTTGCCGAAGTCAAGTAGCAGTAACCTGGCAGGATTAATTTTGTTTAGGGCGGTGCTGAATTTCTCGTTATCGAAATTCATCACTATATATTTATTGTATTTTCCTACGGATTCACGGATGATGGTATTGAACAGTCGTTCGTTGTATTGATGAAACAATAAGTCTACCTTATAATTAATAGGCAGATGCTTGACGAAACTGTTGTATAGTGCTTCTTTAAAAGGAGTGTATTGGTCGAGGAGCAGTAAGACGTTTGTTACCTGACTCGTCACATAGTATCCTTTTCCGGGAGTGGAGTCAATCAATCCCCGTTCGCGTAAATCAAGGAAGGCTTTAAATACCGTATCACGCGATACTCCGTATTGTGCACTCAACTGATTGATAGAAGGCAAAGAATCTCCTTCAAGGAATTCTTTCCTGGAAATAGCCTGACTAAGAGTATCTGCTAATTGCGTGACCTTACTCGACTGTTGTCCGAATGTTGCTTTTCTATCAGTTCGTTTCATATTAATTTTATAAAAGATAACTGTGCTGAACTATGCTGATGCAAAGAAAGGCATTTTATTCTAAAAAGGACTAATTATTTATTATGTTTTATAGCATAAAATGAAATAAAAAAATCCCCTCCGGCGAACCGGAGAGGATTTATAGCTTTTTCCTGATTTCTTATTCGGAATCTGCCGAAAATTATTCAGCAGCAGCTTCTGTTGCAGGAGCCTCTTCAGCCGGAGCTGCGGCTTCTTCTGCAGGTGCTTCAGCAGCAGCTTTTTCAGCAGCCTCAGCAGCTTTCTTTTCAGCGAGTGCTTTTGCTTTCACTTCGTTGATTTTCTTTTCTGCTTCCAGACGTGCTTTTGCTTCAGCTTTCTTAGCTTCGTCTTGTTTAGCCTTCAAAGCAGCCAGACCTGACTGTTTGTTGTTTTTCCAAGCTTCGAATTTAGCTTCTGCTTCTGCTTCTCCGAATGCGCCTTTTGCTACACCGCCCAGAAGATGTTTCTTCATGTAAACTCCTTCACGAGAAAGGATGTTACGTACAGTGTCGCTTGGTTGTGCACCTTTCAGTACCCATGCCAATGCAGCGTCGAAATTCAAATCTACTGTAGCAGGATTGGTGTTAGGGTTGTAAGTACCAATCTTCTCAATAAATTTACCATCACGTGGTGCTCTGCTGTCTGCAATTACAATTGAATAGAACGCGTAACTTTTACGTCCGTGTCTCTGCAATCTGATTCTAGTTGCCATTTTAAATAATTGTTTTTAATGATTGATTTGAATTATGCTATTATCTCGTAATAGCGGGCGCAAAGATACGGCTTTTCTTTTGATTGACAAACATTTTGCCTCTTTTTTACGAATATCGTTTCGGATATCGGAACAGGATAGCGAGTAATGCGCAGGTTCCCATCGTGAAAGGATAGTAGAGATTGCCGATGATACTGATAGGGGAGATATTGGCGAGTCCCGCCGCAATCAGCATTTGCGCTCCATAAGGGATAATCCCTTGTATCAGGCAGGAGAACGTATCGAGAATACTGGCGGTCTTTCTCCGGTCGAGATGGAACTTTTGGGCAATATCCCTGGCTATCGGTCCTGTGGTGATGATGGCGATGGTGTTGTTGGCGGTACACAGGTTGGCGATACTTACCAAGGCGGCGATGCTCAATTCTGCGCCCCGTTTGCCGTTGACGTGGCGGGTCAGTTTCCGGATAATAAAGTCAATGCCGCCGTTATAGCGGATGGTTTCCAGCATACCGCCTGCCAACAGGGTGATGATGATGAGTTCTCCCATTCCCGTTATTCCGGTTCCCATAGCTCCGAACCAGTCGAAGACTCCGAAGCTTCCAGTAGCGATGCCGATGATTCCGGTCGTCAATATACCT
This sequence comes from uncultured Bacteroides sp., assembly GCF_902491285.1. Classification (GTDB taxonomy): domain Bacteria; phylum Bacteroidota; class Bacteroidia; order Bacteroidales; family Bacteroidaceae; genus Bacteroides. The sequence goes on from NZ_CABUHK010000022.1 coordinate 42,978, forward strand.
ATAATTAATACGAGCATTACATTCATGCCGGCAACGGCTGTTCCTAATACTATTATATATGGTATAACCTTTATCCATTCGATAGTCTGTATCTGCACGGGTGCGGTGATGGATAATCCCTGGAAGATATAAATGCCCAATACGATGATGGCTGCCGGAACTACTATCATGGAGTTTACTCGGAATTTGTCACGCATCACACATTCCTGTGTTTTCGTTGAGGCGATGGTTGTATCTGAAATAAACGACAGGTTATCTCCGAAAAAAGAACCGCCGACCACGACAGCTACCATAAAAGGAAGGGCTATCTCTGTCTTTTCCGCCAGTCCGACAGCAACGGGGGTGAGGGCGACAATGGTGCCTACGCTGGTCCCGATGGACAGGGAGATGAAGCAGGCGGCGATAAATATTCCTGCCAGCAACAGGTTATCGGGGAGAATATGCAGCGTCAGGTTGACGGTCGCGTCGATGGCTCCCATCTGCTTGGCGCTCTGCGCGAAGGCTCCGGCAAGGATAAATATCCATATCATCAGGAGAATATTCTTATTGGCAGCTCCCACGGAGAACTGATAGATGCGTTGGTCCAGTTTCAATCCTTTGGTAATGGCGATGGCGTAGCAGGAAGAAACGAGGAAAGCAACCGTGATAGGTACTTTATAGAAGTCGTTGACAAGGATAGAAGTCACGAGATAAAGGCATAAGAATACGAGCAACGGACTTAGTGCCCACCAGCTTCCGGTACGGTCTTTATGTATTTTTTCTTCAGTCATAAATAGAATATATAGTAATCGTTTTTCTGTTATTTTAAACGATTGTGCAAAAGTAATGTTTTTCAAAGGAAGTCGCAAATTATGAATGAGTATCATCAGGTCATAAAAATGAATGATAATTATTTGAGGAATCGATGATTTGCACTATCTTTGCTAATAAATGTGCATTTAATGAGGAAAGGAGTAATAATGAATACTATATCATTGGAATCAATGCAAAATGAGTTGATTCGTGAAATATTGAATACTGATAATATGCAGGTGCTGGAAAAATTGAAGAAAGTGCTCAAATATGATATAAAGGGAAGTGAAGCGATGCCGAATGTGGTTGCTGAAGCTGCCGAACCTTATAAAACAAAGGCCGAAATCATAGCTGATTTGAAAGAAGTTTGTAAAGACATGAAGTTGGCACGTGAAGGCAAATTAAAAGGCCGTCCGTTTGAAGATTTACTCAATGAATTATAAGATTAAAGTATATCGCTGTTTTGAAAAAGAAGTAAAGAAGCTGTCTAAGCGATATAAGTCGTTGAAGCAGGATTTGTTGGCTCTTTCTGCTGAATTGTTAGAGAATCCGGAGAAAGGTGTAGATTTAGGAAATGGGCTGCATAAAGTACGTATGAGTATATCCTCCAAAGGGAAAGGAAAGAGTGCAGGAGCAAGAATTATTACTCTTATCGTTACTCTTTCTGATGAAGAAAAAGAAATAGGCTTACACTACATTTACGACAAATCTGATCGCGAAAGTTTGACAGATAAAGAATTGAGGAATATCTTGAAAGAGAATGGATCTGTCTGAGACTCCTCTTTCTTAAAAACATTAATATATTAAAAAAAGAAAGTGTCTTGCCTCACGGTATATTTTGTGTGGGCAGGACACTTTCTTTAGTTTTATTTCATTTTCTCTTTTTCCGTTTCATCTCCTTCTTTTTCCGTCTCGGAAATTAAAAAACGGATACTCTTTCCCTTTTCCTCTATTTTCGCGCCGTTGATAACATAACTTATTTAGAATAGAATGACAACGACTAAATTCTCAGTATGTATTTTTTGCCTTTGCCTGTTTGCTTCCTGTGGGGGAGAGAAAAAGGCAGATGAACCTGTACGGGTGAAGGTAGCGGAAGCGGAAACCCTGATGCCCTCATCGGAACGTGAGTTCTCGTTTATATCAAAACCATTCAAGGAAACAGAACTTTCTTTCAGGGTAGGCGGCCCGATTGACCGCTTCGAGGTGTATGCCGGAAATTTCTATCATCGCGGGGATATTATTGCTGAAATAGACTCCCGTGATTTCCGTATTCGCAAAGAGCGTGCGGAAGCTGTCTACAATCAGGCAAAAGCGGAGTTTGAAAGGATTAAGGTGCTGTATGAGAAAGATAATTTATCGGCAAGCGCCTATGAAAAGGCACGTGCCGATTATACTTCTGCCAAGACTGCTTTTGAAACGGCAACGAATGAACTGAGTGATACCCGGCTGGTTGCTCCTTTCGACGGATACGTCGGAGAGGTGTATATCGAGAAGTTCCAGGATGTAAAAGCAACTCAACCTGTCGTTTCTTTCATTGATATCACTCAACTGAAGATAGAGGCGTATATCACGCAAGATATAGCGTTTCAAGCAGAAAAAATAAAAGAAGTAGGCGTCCGTTTTGATGTTCGCCCGGATACCGTATATCCGGCAAAAGTAGTGGAAGTCTCCAAAAGCACTACGCGGAACAATCTTTCTTTTCTGTTGACTGCGTTGCTGCCTAACAAACAGGGAGAATGGCGCGCAGGCATTTCCGGGAAGATGCTGCTTGAACTTCCGTCTCCATCATCGGCTCCGATGGTGACTGTGCCGCAAACGGCTCTCAGCCATCGCCCTAGTGAGGGAGATTATGTCTGGACGGTAGATGATGCGACAGGAAAAGTTTCAAGGAAAAAAGTGGTGTTGGGTGAATTGCTTCCGGATGGAAAAGTGGAAGTGAAAGGTGGATTGCAGGCAGGAGAAACGGTGGCTGTCAGCAAACTGCGTTTTCTGTCGGAAGGAACGTCGGTAGAAGTCATGAATAAGAAACAGGAAAAACCGGTAACTGCTCAAAAGTAAGTGGAAAAGTATGAAATTCGTTAAATATTTCTTGCAGAAAAAGTCGGTGACTATTCTGCTGTTACTGCTCGTATTGGGCGGCGGACTGCTTTCCTATGTGAAAATGGGAAAGTTGGAAGATGCTCCCTTTACAATCAAACAGGCATTGGTGCTGACTCCTTATCCGGGAGCTTCTCCTTCCGAAGTGCAGTCGCAGGTGACAGATGTTTTGGAAGAGTCTATACAGTCATTGGGGGAATTATACTACCTCAAGACGGAAAACCGCGCAGGGCTTTCTAAGATAACGGTTTACGTAAAGAAAGAAATCCGTGCGGACGAGATGCAGCAGCTATGGGACAAGCTTCGCCGGAAAGTCAATGATGTACAAACGAAACTTCCTGCCGGGGCAGGCCCGTCAGTAGTAAACGATGATTTTGGTGACGTATTGGGTGTTTTCTATGGATTGACCGGTGAAGGACATTCTTACCGGGAACTTGAAGACCAGGCAAAGCTTATCAAGAATGAGTTGCTCAAAGTGAAAGACGTAGCGAAGATAGAAATTTATGGTGTACAGTCTCCTACGATTGATGTTATCCTCAGCCCGTCTGTGATGGCGCGGAGCGGCATTACTACGGCGGATATTTCCCGTGCTTTCGATGCGCAGAACCGGGTGGTGGATGCCGGTGGTATTGATGCCGGAGTGAACAGGATACGTATCGAATCAACCGGAAACTTCTATTCGTTGGACGATATACGGAATCTGACTATCGTATCTCGTACAGGAGAACATTTCCGTCTGGCTGATATTGCCGAAATAAAAGAAAGCTATCAAACACCGCCCGCCAATAAAATGCGGATTGACGGAAAACCGGCGGTCGGAGTTGCCATCTCTACCGTTCCCACTGGAAATGTGGTCGATATGGCTGAAGCGGTTAAAGTTAAGATAGACCAATTCTCGGAGACGATGCCCGAAGGGTTTGAGTTGCAGACGATTTACGACCAAGGATATGAATCGGCCGTGGCAAATCAGGGATTTATCTTAAACCTGATTATTTCTGTTGTAACGGTGGTTGCTATTCTGCTTTTCTTTATAGGATTCAAGAACGGCATCCTGGTTGGTAGCGGATTGGTCTTTTCTATTTTTGCCACATTGATAGTCATGCTGACACAGGGAATAGCCTTGCAGCGTATGTCACTTGCCGCTATTATCATTGCTATGGGAATGTTGGTGGATAATGCCATCGTGGTTTCCGATTCGGCATTGGTCAATATGCAGCGGGGAATGCGTAAGCGGGTGGCTATCATGAGGGCTTGTTCCGCGACGGCATTACCGTTATTAGCGGCAACAATCATTGCTATTTTAACTTTTTTACCTATATATTATTCGCCGCACATTACCGGCGAGTTGTTGTCATCCTTAGTTGTAGTTATCGGCGTTTCGCTGATGTTCAGTTGGGTCTTTGCGCTGACGCAGACTCCTTTCTTTATTCAGGAGTTTGTCCGTCGGCCAAGACCCGACGAACTAAAGGCTGCTCTTTTTACAGGTAAATATTATGATAAGTTCCGTTCGGCTCTGGGGTGGGTGATTAATCACCGGTATGCCACTGTAGGATGCATGGTCGTGATGCTGGTATTGTCTGCCTGGAGCTTTAAATTTATCCCGAAAGTGTTTGTGCCCGCATTGGACAAGCAATATTTCACGCTGGATATGTGGCTGCCCGAAGGGACACGGATAGAAGAGACGGATAAGATGGCAATGGAGATGGCGGATTTTATTCGCGGGCAAGAGGAGACGGAGATGGTATCTACGTATGCCGGAAGGACACCGCCGCGTTATTATCTGTCTAATGTATCTTTCGGTCCTCAGTCCAATTATGCGCAGATACTGGTAAAATGTAAGACGTCGAAACTTTCCCGCCAGTTACATGCCCGTTTGCAGGATTCGATTTCAATCAAGTTCCCGGAACCGCTGATTAAAGTAAATAAGTTCGAACTGAGCCCGTTGACGGAAGCGGTTATCGAAGCCCGCTTCCTGGGGCCGGACCCTGCCGTGCTCGATTCGTTGGTCGGACAGGCGATAGAAGTGATGCGGCGTAATCCGAAAGTTGCGGATGCCCGTAATGAGTGGGGTAATATGTCGATGGTTATCCGCCCGGTGTACGACCCGGTGAAAGCCGGAGCGCTAGGTATCACCAAGGCTTCTATGATGGAATCAGTGAAGTCTATTAATGACGGATTGCCCGTTGGCATCTACCGGGATGATGAAAAGAAAGTACCCGTACTTTTGAAATCGGGCAATGTAGATATAACCGACACCGGCTCTTTAGGCGATTTCTCTATCTGGAACGGAGAAAGGTCGGCTCCGCTTTCACAAGTGACGGAACGGATAGAGACAACTTGGGAATTTCCACAGGTTCGAACCTATAACCGCCAACTTTCAATGGCTGCCATGTGCGGTGTGAAACCGGGATATACGATGGCAGAAGTACATGGGGAAATCCGGCAGGAAATCGAGAATATGCAACTTCCCGAAGGTTATACTTTCTTCTGGGACGCACAGTATAAAGACCAGGGAGAAGCAATGCAGGCTATCGCAAAATATTTTCCATTAGCATTTCTGGCATTGATTGTTATTTTGGTCGCTTTGTTCGGCAACTTCCGCGAACCGGTTATTATCATTTGCATCCTGCCCCTCTCGCTGATAGGTATCGCTGTCGGCATGTTGCTGACAGGCTTTGATTTCGGTTTCTTTCCGATAGCCGGTTGGCTGGGATTGCTCGGAATGATTATCAAGAATGTAATCGTACTGATTGATGAGATTAACGTGCAGCACCGGAGCGGGATTGACTTGTACACTTCAATCGTTGAGGCTACGGTTTCCCGAACCCGTCCGGTATTGATGGCGGCTACGACAACCATTTTCGGTATGGTTCCTCTGTTGTTTGATGTAGCGTTCGGCGGCATGGCCGCTACCATTATCTTCGGACTGACGTTTGCTACGGGGCTGACTCTGTTTGTCACTCCTGCACTGTATTCTATGTTCTATAAAGTAAAAGGAAAGTAAAAATGAAGAAAAGAATATTTTATCCATTGTTTTACTGTTGCGCTTTTCTGGCTTTACCCGCCATGGCGCAGCAAAGTCCCCTGCTGGAGAAATACCGGATGATGGCATTGGATTATAATCACGACCTGAAAGCGGCAGAAAAAAACATTGCCGCCAGCGTAGAAATAGAGAAGTCCGCACGCGCGGATTTGAAACCGAAACTTTCGGGAGCCGCCAACTTCCAGTACACAGGCAATCCGTTGGAACTGACCTTGGATGTCCCTTCCCTGGGATTGTCGAAGACGGTGGAAGGAAAGAACTTGAACTATGGAGCTTCTCTTTCCATCCTGCAACCGGTATATACAGGCGGGCGTGTACTGGAGTCTATCCGTATGGCGCAACATCAGCAGTCGTTTGCAAGCAACCAGGCGAACGTGCTGAATGATGCAGTCTGTTATCAGACGGATATGCAATACTGGAGTGCCGTAGCCCGGCGGGAGATCGTGTCCGTTGCCGAAGACTTCCGTAATTCGATAGCCTCTCTGGTAAAGACAATTAAGGAAAGGGTGGAAGTCGGGCTTGTAGACCCGCAGGACTTATTGATGGCGGAAGTGAAGCTGAATGAAGCGGAATATCAACTGCTCCAGGCACAAAGTAATTTTGAAACGGGCAGGATGGCATTGAACTCTATGATTGGAGTTCAACTGGAGAATACGACAGAACTGGATTCCCAGATACCATTGGTGGCAATGAACGATTCTCTATGGTTTTCCACCGGAATGACACGTCCTGAAATCCGGATGGCTTATGACCGTATCCGCATAGCTGAGAGTTCTAAAAAGTTGAACGATTCGCAATTCAAACCTCAATTCTATGTAGGAGTAGATGGCAGTTACTCGTCTCCCGGTTATAATTTCAAGAAAGACTTAGACCCTAACTATGCCGTTTACGCCAAAGTATCCGTTCCTATTTTTGAATGGGGAAAACGGAAAAGCGAGAAACGTGCTTCTTCCTTACGCATCGGAATGGCGGAAGATAATCTGAACAAAGTCGTAGATCAGGTGGAACTGGAAGTGGGTGTAGCGCGTAAGGCATTGTCACAAGCCATCGAACGTGTCCGTTTGAGTGAAAGTTCGTTGGCAAAAGCGGAAGAAAACGAGGCAAAAGCAGTGGAGCGTTACAATGAAGGAAAGGTGTCTGTGGTGGAAGTTATCGATGCGCAGACCTACCGGCAGACTTCCCAGGTAAACTATGTGCAAGCGAAAGCGGCGGCGCAAGGACATTACTCGGAATTAATAAAAGCCCTTCATGGCTATGATTATCGCTAAAAAATAGTAATTTTGTATGAGAAGAACCGGTTGTGATATGAATATGAAGTTGAATACCTTATTATATGTAGCGTTATTTTCAGGACTGGGAGTATTCTCTTTTCTGTTATTGATTAATTATGCTACCCTTCCCGATAAGGTTGCCGATGTATTTCATTCTGCCGGCACACTGACTTTCTTCATACTGGCATTTAATGTATTGGGATATGCGACGATGCGATTGAGTACATGGATGGATAATCAGTACGCGCTGAACCTGCACCGTCGTTGGAAATTAATATCCGTCTATATGGTCGTAATGGGAATGTTTTTCTTATTGAACTACGGTTTGCTGATAACAGCCAAACTGCTGGCGGGAGCGGCCCGTCCGTTTGTGTTTCCCAATGGCGGATGGCGGATTCTGATTACCGTGTGGCTGGTGGAACTGGTCATTTTGGGATTGCTGTTAGCCAATCGTTCCATGCGGAATGCATTGAAACTGCAACGGGAAGCGACCGCCCTGCAAAAAGAAAACAATACGGCACGTTATACTGCATTGCAAAACCAGTTGAATCCCCATTTCCTGTTTAATAGCCTGAATACATTGATTTCTGAAATCCGTTACAACCCTGCCAATGCGGAACTGTTCACCCAGCATCTTTCAGACGTGTATCGCTATACGCTTCAGTGCCAGAATCAACGGCTGACAACTTTGCGGGAAGAACTGGATTTTCTGAATTCTTATATTTTCCTGCACCGGGTGCGGCTGGGAGACTGTATCCATATTGATAACCGCCTGCCGGAAGTCTGCCTGGACTCTCAGATTCCACCGCTCACTATCCAACTGTTGGCGGAAAATGTGATAAAACACAATGTTATCCATATGGGAAAGCCGATGACCATTGAACTTTTTTATCTCGAAAAGGAGAAAGAACTGGTGGTCAGAAACCGGATACAGGCTAAGAAGAGTGCGACCGCTTTCGGTACAGGATTAAAGAATCTTTCTGCCCGCTATAAATTGCTGTGTAATCGTGATATTGTGATAGAGAATAATTTGCAAGAGTTTACAGTCAAAATACCTTTGCTCCATGAGTAAGATAAAAGCTGCTATAATAGAGGATGAGATTCCGGCTGCCCGTTTGCTTCGTGACACTTTGTCGGCTTTGCGTCCCGATTGGGAAGTACAGTTATTGCCGGGGAATATCGAAGAGGCAGTGGAGTGGTTCGCCCGGCATCCCCATCCTGACATTCTTTTTCTGGATATTCAGTTGACAGACGGTAATTCGTTTCTTTTTATAGAACAAGCCCGTCCTGAAAGCATGATTGTGTTTACCACTGCTTATGATGAATATGCGGTACGTGCTTTTACGGTGAACAGCATCGATTATCTTTTGAAGCCGATTCATGAGGAACGGCTGTTGCAGGCTATCCGGCGTTTTGAGGGACTGAGCAAAAACTATATCCATGATTTCAAATCTGAAAGCAGGATGATGGAAGTCTTGCAGCAGCTTGCTGTTGCGCAGGAGTCTTCTTCGTCTGCGCATAAAAAGTACCGCACACGTTTTTTGATTTCCAGTGGCGAGAAACTGCTTACTCTGCAAGTCAGTGACATTGCTTATTTTTATTCAGAGAATAAATTGACATTTGCCGTGACGCACAAGAACCGGGAATATCTTATTGATTTGGCTTTGGACAGATTGTGTGAGCAACTGGATCCCGACCGGTTCTTTCGCACGAACCGTCAGACGCTGGTCTGTATCGATGCCATCCAACGTATCGAATCCTACTTCCTGGGGAAATCAGTCGTCCATGTATTGCCGCCTTTCAAGGATAAAATCATCGTCAGCAAAGACAAAATGGCTTCTTTCAGAATGTGGCTGAATTATTAGACGACTGCTTGCCTTACAGCAGGATAATACGTTTCTGCATGATGTCGACAAGTTGTGCTTTCAACAAGCGGGCATTGATAGGCTTGGGCATATAACCGTCAAATCCGCTTTCCATCACCCGTTGTTCGTCCGAAGCAAAAGCAAAGGCTGTGATGGCTATAATCGGCACCTTGGCCGAATATTTTCGTATCTCCTTGGTAGCTTCATATCCATCCATGACCGGCATATTGATGTCCATCAATACGATTTGCGGATTGTACTCCTTAAACAGATTGACAGCTTCCAGCCCGTCCCAGGCATGTATCAGGTGATATTCATATTTTAGAATAGACTCGAACAGTTTGTAATTGCTTTCGTTGTCTTCGGCAATCAGAATCACCAGTTTGTCTTTCTCGATGCTGATGGTTTGCATTTCCTTTTGCGGAGCTTTTACTGCCGCCTCCGCCGGCTTGTAGGGCAATGTGAACCAAAACGTGGAACCGTTTCCCACCTCTGATTCCACGCCGATTTTACCACCCATATTATCGACGAGAGTCCGGCAGATTGAAAGTCCCAGCCCTGTGCCTTGCGCAAACGAGTTCAGCTTGACAAAACGCCCGAAGATACTGTCCTGTTTGTCCTGTGGGATACCACAACCGGTATCCGTGACATAAAAGTATAATTCATCATTTTGCCGTTTATAGCCGAAACGAATGCTGCCCCGGTCGGTGAACTTTATCGCATTTGTTATGAGATTGATGATTAACTGGGATAATCTGTTTTTCTCTATATGTGCGCAACAAGGCTTTTCTGGAGCTATAAATTCCAGTTTTACCTTATTCGACTTGAGCTTTAGCTGGCAACTGCTTTCCAAATCGCTCATTAAATCATTAATCTCGACATTGGAATAATTAAAGTCCAGTGTCCCTGCCTCTATCTTGGATAAATCCAGGATATCGCTGATAAGTTGCAGCAACAAAGTGTTATTGCTTTCAATGATACTCACGTATTCTTGTTTTTCCTCTTCCTCTTCGGTAGAGGCCAATATGCCTGAGAAACCGACGATGGCGTTGAGAGGAGTGCGTATTTCATGACTCATGTTTGCCAGGAAAGCAGATTTCAGACGATTTGATTCTTCCGCACGGTTTTTGGCATTCACCAACTCCTGTTCCATCTTCTTGCGTTCGGTTATAATCAGCGAAGAACCTACCAAAGTCAACGGATCTCCTTTTTCGTCTCGGGTTTCAACAGCAGCCTGGGCTTCTACCCAGTCTATCCTGTGAAGCCCCTTGTGGACGTTGACTATGCGGTATTCTTCCTTCACCTTATTCGAACGCCCCTCTATCAAGTCTTTGTAGGCTTGTTCTACCCGCATGCGGTCTTCTTTGAATATTTTGGAGAAATATTGATTGTCGGGCACTGCCAGTTGTTCCTCGGATATATCTCTCCCGAATGTGCTAAGTTCTATCGGTTTGTTGATGTCGCACAAAATCGTGCGGCTTTGCAAGTCCCATTTCCACGGCACGATATTGGCCACTTCGAGGGACATGGAAAGTTTATTGTTGATGGTACTTAGCTTTTGTTGTGCTTTGTGCAATTCCGTACTGTCCAAGCAGAATATGTCGATGATATTGCTATGTTGTGTCCCTTTGAGTATTACGTCATAGAAAATATCTATTTTCTTGAAGTAATAGGGGAAAGTTACCGCCTTGTTATCGTCGAGCGCTTTCTTGATGAAATGCAGAAATTCCGGCATCGACTCCGGGAAAATCTCACTTACCTTCTTTCCGATTACTTTTTCTTGGGGAAGGAAGTTCTTCTCGAAATGGGCATTGACTTTTCGATAAATCAGTTCGACAGGCATGCCTTTTTCATCCGTAACCAGTTCTTCCTGCATATACAGGATAGGCATATTGTTTATCAGGTTTTTGTAATTAGCCATGGCATCTATCTCCTTTTGTTGCATTTTCTTTATGATATTCAGGCTGTGGATACGATAGAAGAAAAACAAGGCAAGTATAAAGATAAAAGATAAAGAGCCTATGATGAAGTATTGGTTTTGTTCCCAAAATGAAAGTGGCTTATGTAGAAAGCGTGTGTTCGAAGGACACATGGAAGGGGAGAACCCTTTGCGGAGTAATATTGTATGATTGATAATAGGACGACCGTCTGACGGTATGTAGAAAGGAAGCTCCCTCGCTTGTTTTCCCTGAAGAATGGATGAAATGGCGTGGACTAATTTCTGATTGTATTTCTTTTGGTTGTAGGTATAGCCGCCTATCATTCCCCCGTTTTCTTCGGTAATATCTGTCATGTTCAGCGTGAAGAGAGGTGCGGTGGTTGTCACGATAAGTTTGTGGTCATTAGCTACTAATGACGAATTGCCGGCAAATGTAGTTTTATAAAACCAGGATGCGAATAATACGCCAGTCGTTTTGCTGTCGATACGATATAGGGAGTCGAGCAATTGATTGGTCGTCATTTTCTTGGGTGTTATAAACTGATACTCGATATGCGGATGGGACGTTTTTAATTCGTCCTCTATATCCAGATTGTTACTTAAATTGATTTCCCGTTCATCGCCGATAAATATAAATTTCTTGAGATTGGGATTTATGTGATTGATTAGCTGTACATTTTCACGAAGATAGAGATTGGAATACAGGAAGACCATATTATACGGATCAGCGAACTGAGCGATTGGAATACGGTCAGCCGGTGCAATTGCCTGTTTTTTAAAATAGGATTTCTGTGGTCCTTGAAAGTCTTCTTCCGAACAGAGAACAATAGGTATATCTCCCCAGAATTTTCTGTATTCATCTCTCAGTGTGAATGCAGGACTTCCCAATAACACCAATAACCGGGGGCGTGGCTGTGAGTATTTTTGAGAAATCATATTCCTGAAATCCTCCAAAATGGAATCGTTGTCCGTCATCAGTGTGTTCATATGTTCCGCATACATTGCCAGTTGAGAGTCCTTTTGGACATATTCCGATATGGTAGAAATCATGCGGCTACTCCATGGTGCAGATTCTGCATAAGAATTAATACATAAGATGTAATTCGGAATATCTATGTAGTTTCTTTGGGCTAAAAGGGATGGCGTAGACAAGAAGCATAGAAAAAAGAGCCATAGGCATTTTTTTATATCCATGAGAAATGTTTGTTTGTGGGAGCTTTATTTTATAGTTTTTATTATAGCAGTACAAATGTAGTGAAAAAACGGATTGAAAAACTATTTCTATGATTAATTTTGCCGGAATGCCTGTTTTAGTAGTTACTTTAAGCCTTTTGATATTTTTTAGGACAGAATTTACAGTCCCCTTTCTTGTCGGTATAAAGTGCTTCCATGCACTTCTTTTCTCTGAATTGTAGAATTTTAAGTGCTTGAATATTAGTGAAATATATCTATGGGCTTTCTTTTAAAACCAACAGGCCGTTCATTTAAAAGGAACGACCTGTAGCACACTGAGGAACGTACTTCCTCATAGGAAGAGTTTGTGAAATACTTATTTATTTTTCTGCCTTGCTTTTACTTTGTCCGGCATTATTTCAATACTTCGATAACTTGAGGCAGTATTGTCCAAATCGTATTTTCATCCTGTGTGGTAAAGAAATTACCGTCTATCTCTGATTGTTCATCAGTAACTGTTCCGTTTTGGATAGCCGGTTTCGCTAATGGATGAACTGCCACTTTTTTACCTTTCGTTACGCCTGCGAAGTCAAACATCATTGCACCGGCACAGTGTCCGACCATTATTTTCCCCTTATCTCCGAAGGCTTTGATTACTTCCATTAAATCTATATTATAAGGTTTGTCCGCATTCTGTTGAAATACAGGTACGGCATCGCCACAAGAGAAAACGAGTACATCGAATTCATCTTCGTGGCCTTTCAAATTAGCAATCACATCGTCTACTGTCAGGCTGATTCCTGAATTTGTTTTAATATCCTTCGTGTCCGATACGGCAAATACTTTATACGGAATGCCATTTTCGAAAAACGCTTCCAAATATTGGAATAATCCACAACCATTTACCGGATTCACTGCTAAAACTGCTACTTTCTTTGCCATAATCATAATTATTTAAATGAAACAATAGTTATTTTTAGTAAGTTTATTACTTTTGTGATGCAAATGTATCTTCCTTTGTGAAGAAAAGCAAGAACGCACCTATAAATAAGGAAGTTACATGGGAGTAACTATTGTTGTAACTCAACTAAATACAAAACGTTAAAAGATGAAAAACTTTCACCCGACAGGAAATTGTCCCGTAAGAGATGTGCTCAGCCGCTTGGGAGACAAGTGGTCGATGCTGGTGCTTATTACCTTGAACGCAAACGGCACTATGCGTTTCAGCGATATTCATAAAACAATAGAAGATGTTTCTCAGAGAATGCTGACGGTTACTCTCCGTACTCTTGAAGCTGACGGCTTGGTGGAACGGAAAGTATATGCGGAAGTCCCTCCTCGTGTGGAATATAACTTGACGGAGGTAGGAGGGACTTTGATTCCTCATATTGAAGGTTTAGTTGGGTGGGCTTTGGAGAATATGAATACTATTTTAGATAATAGGAAAATCAATCAATAGTGTTATCCTTTTACTCCCATAAATTTGAAAGGGACTGCTGTTTTAAACTCCTTGGATGTATTCCCATGATATGTCTCTCCGTTAGCGATAGATAATTTAAGTACCGGAGCTCCTTCCGATAAATCCAAATCCCGAAGATTTACCCAAAAGGTATTAGGAGTCAGACTTGATTCGAAAAAATATCTTAGGTTCTTGCTTTCTGAAACTGTTCGCCATTGTGTGGTGGAGATTTCAGGACTTTCGGGAGTTGAAATTCCATAAGGAACGGAAGCATTGCGCACGACACTGAAGACACTGGCAACGGCTATTCTTTCGTCATCGGTCTTAGGGACTGCGTTAATGTAGAAGCTGGCTCTGGCAAAACGGTCGGCGGCACGATTCGTTCCGGGGAGAAAGCTCAATCCACCTATTGATTTCCAGTATTCGCTAAGGGCTAACTGTTTGTCGTAGGTGGGGGAGTTGGTCATAACTTTATATTCTTTGCTATGATATACAGTCAGTTTTCCGCCTACATATTCAAAAATAGCACAGTCGCTTGTAGCGTCCGAAATAGACAAATGTAAAGTTGCCAAACGGGAACCGTCCGGCATCATATCCGAAACGACCTGAAAGGTGTCTTCGTCAATATAAGCAACAGCTTCTTCCACGGTTGCAAAATTATCCAGCATATATTGCACCCATGCTGTAATGGCAAGTCCCGGTTTATTTTTATCTCTTACCGGATACTCGGTTTCGGGTAGCCAAAGCAGATTGGCGACTAGTCCCTTCTCATTCATCCCGTCCGTACTGGCTATCTCGAAAGCAGAAGTCACTACGCTGCCGTATTTGGAAGTCCATTCCAATGAGTTTTCTCCAGTTTCTCCATTACGTTTCATTCCTCTGGGAAATACCCAAAGATTACTATGCATATCTGTTTTCCAATCCATAGAACGACCGGTGGCTACCATACCATTGGTTCCTGCGTAAACGACTCTAGTGCACATAATTTTAATTTTTAGTTATAGGTTTATTATTGGTTATTATACCTTGCGGTGACAAGTTAACAAGAATGTGCTTTTAAAGTTCATTTTAGAAAAATTGTTTGCAAGATGAATTTTCATATCTTTGCAAGGAGCTATTTTAAGGGTTTGGACGCAAAAATAAAGCGGACTGACAAATGACTTCTGAACCATTCAATATTTAAAAACATGGAAATAAAAAAAGTAATTTCAGATAAGAAAGAATTCCTCGAACTGTTACTCTTGGCTGATGAACAAGAGGATATGATAGACCGGTATTTGGAACGTGGCGATATGTTCGTTCTGTATGACAATGGATTAAAAGCTGCTTGTGTAGTAACTCGTGAAGGGGAAGGTATTTATGAAATCAAGAATATTGCTACTGTTCCTTTTTTCCAACGTCAGGGATACGGGAAACGTTTAATTGAATTTCTATTCGAGTATTATCAGGACAAATGTACTGAAATGTTGGTGGGAACGGGAGATGCGCTTTCTACCATATCTTTCTACGAGCATTGCGGTTTCACAATTTCCCATCGTATAGAGAATTTCTTTACTGACAATTATGACCACCCGATTTATGAAGAAGGCAAGCTATTGACGGATATGGTATATCTGAAAAGAACTTTTTGATACTATCATAAAAAAACAGGTTTGAACTATCCGTATATTTAGGGGAAAAGAAAAATGTGTTTGCTTATATTACCATATAGGCGGGCGTACTTATCAATGCACTCCTATTTAGCAGAATTAGGTTCTTCTATTCTTACAACAGAATGTTCCGTTATTAATAAACCTGATTTCTGTTTATAATAAACTTTTGGATAGTTTATTATAAACGGTATCCAAGTTTATTAAAAACTATTTTTTGCGTTTTTCGGAAATAGATTAAATGATTTAAGTAAAAATATAAACAAAATAGGGCAATAATCGTTAGACTATTGCCCTATACCATATTTCTTCTGATACTAAAAAATATCAGTTTAAATGCTATTTATGTATCTATTTTTCTTATATTACTCATGCTGTTTATCACTTTTCTTTCTTCAAAGATACAAAATAAAAAGTCGTTTGTCAAGTGTTTCAGAAGAAAAGCTGATTATTCATTAAACCAATCTATTTTCTTTGAGAAATACATCACCATTGCCAGGATAATAAATAATCCCAAGCTGCCTGCCAACAGAGCAAAAGTCTCTAACTGGATAAGGACAAATATATAAAGATAGAGGACTCCCAATAACCCGGACATGATTAATGACGGTTTCTTTCTCTTGGTGATGCCGAACATATATCCGCCTACCAGTATAATAGTCAGTGCGGCAGATAACAGATAGGCAGGGTTGAAGCCTATGTGTTCGGAGAAGGAGAGGAGCAGACTGTAAAATAGACAGAGTGCCAATCCCACTAACAAATACTGCAAAGCATGAATACGGGTTTTATTCATAATTTCAGTGAAGAAGATAACTCCGAATGTCAACAGGATAATTAGGATAGCATACTTCGCTGAACGCATGGATTGCTGATACTGCTCTACCGGAATCTTGAAGTTGACGCCGAAACTGGAATTATCTATGTCTTTGATATTGGAATTGGTATAGTCAATCATTACTTGTGAATAGTTCCGGTTCAAGTTCAGGACTTGCCATTGTGCCGAAAATTCTTTTTCGGTAATATCCCGGTTATTGGGTAAATAGCTTCCTGTAAAGCTCGGTGTGTTCCAATTGGCTTTCAAGTCGACGCGGGTTGTTTTACCTAATGGGATGAAGTTAATGGATTGCGAGCCTTTCAGTTTGATTTTTACTTCGTAAGGCAATTTCTTATTGTTCTTCAGTTCCGATAAATCCGCAATGGCATGTACGCCCGTATTATCAATCCCTCTGTTATCCATTCCCGGCTCAAATACATAGACGGAATCTCCGAAGGTGATACTAATCTGTTCGCTGATACCACGCATGTCGGTCAGATTCAGACAAATAGCGGCTCTGTCGAATTGCAGTTGCCCCATATCTATTCTGCTCTTTATCAGTTCTTCCGAGCTGAAAGAACCTTTCAGAGTCAGTTCCGATTGATACACATTGACTTCATAGAGACTTCTTTTCAGGATTTCGGTCTTAAGTTGCCCGTTAATCAAAAGCTCGTCGGGGAAAAGTATCAGGTCTTTGATTGACACCTTCTTTTCTCCGTTGTTCTCTGTAACCACCGGATATTGAATATTCAGATAAGGGCCGGTGACGGTCTGTGCGAGACTCCATTTCTCGCTTACCTCATTGATTGCTTCTTCCTGCGTGCGTCCCCGTTCGGAAATAAGATTTTCAATCATGAACATAGGAATCATCAGAAGAAGGATTAATCCCCCGATAATGACCACCTTGATTGTTTTCGAGAAACGGTGAAGGCATCCCATAGGTTGCTGTGCCTGTTGCTCGTTTGAATTTTCATTGAAACCGTCCATAAGCTGATAGTGTTTAGATGAATGAATTATTCTGATTTTAGAAATTGCTCCAGAGCTTCAATATGAGATTTGAAAGCTTCCCTGCCTTGCGAAGTCGCTTGAAAGGCAGTTCGCGGCTTTCGTCCGACAAAACTTTTGTTGCATACGATATATCCCAGTTCTTCCAGGGCACGGGTATGGCTGGCAAGGTTGCCGTCGGTCAATGCGAGCTGCTCTTTCAGAAAATTGAAATCAGCTTCCTCATTAACCATCAGAACAGCCATGATACCCAGTCGTACCTTGCTTTCGAATGCTTTATTAATATATTGGAATGATTCTATCATTTATGATTTCTTTCTTTCGTAATGTAAATAGAACAATATACCATAAAGGATATGGAAACCGCCGAAACCTATCGTCCAGAACAGAAGTGAATGACCCGTCCAGAAACAGTCGACAGCGCCCAGACAAATGAAAGCATATCCCAGCCATGCCACACTGGAATAGGTAAACTTGGATGCATTGACCAATGCCAGTCCATAGAATAAAAGCATGACAGATGCCAGAATATCATAATACTCGTGCATCAGGATAGAAATACACACAATGCCGCCTGCCAGCATCGGAAGCGAAAAATTCCATAATGCCCGATAAGTGAGCCGGCTGAAAAACTTCTGTCCTGTCTTCTTGGATTTACAGTAGGACAGGATGCTGGCAGTAACGGCTGCGGCTGCCAATACCGACAAGGCTATTATAGCCATTAATTCTAATGTGACGATTAAATGCGTCTCCGGTGTGATAACCAGTGTCGCGATGTACGCGCCAGCCAATGCGTAAATGCCTGCCAAGATTGCGGCAAGTCCACTAACAGAGATAAACTTTGAGGACTTTTCCATCAATTCTTTTATCTCATTTACCGATTCTAATGCTTTATCTTTATTCATATAAAAAGTACTTTGTGATGCAAAGTAAAATAAAACATTTAAGATGGACAAGATTTTATTTGATTATTTCAATAAATAGGTTCAAAAAAGAAGTTGGATAGATGAAATTAGTCAAATATTTGACTAATTCGACGAAGATACGTATCTTTGCGCCCGAAAAGGTAAAAACGATAATAAGAATGAGAGAAGGAGCGGAGTTCAGAGAACTCATGTTGCAGGTTGTCCGCACACGTATGGCTTTTCGCCGGTCTATGCAACGGACATTAAAGAAGAATAATGCAGGTATTACATTCGAAATGCTTCAAGTATTGAGCAGTTTATGGCACGAACAAGGCATCAGCCAGCAGATATTGGCGGAGCGTATAGCGAAAGATAAAGCATGCCTGACTAACTTGATGAACAACCTGGAAAAGAAAGGATACGTCTGCCGGAAAGAAGACCCGAACGACCGTCGTAATAAACTGGTATTTCTGACTCCGGCGGGTGAAGAGTTTAAAGAGCAGATTCGTCCGGTTTTAGACCAGGTTTATGTATATGCAGAACACATTATCGGTATTGAAAGTATTGAAACCATGTTGTCTGAATTAAACAGTGTTTATGATGTTCTTGAAAAAATATAAACTATATCCGGTCATTTTATTCAGCCTGTTTTCTTTTCCCCAATTGATGCACGCACAAACAGACTCTTTATTTCTTACTGTCGACCAGCTCTTTGAACGGGGCGTACAATATAGCCTGCAACTTCAGGCGGATGCAATGAAAGAATCTATGGCACAGGAACGGACACGGACTGCAAGAACTGCGCGACTACCGGAACTACAGATTGGACTGAAAGGCGGATTCGTCGGTCAACCCGTCGTTTGGGAACGGGGACTGTCCGCACCTCTCTACCCGGACGCGCCGGACTGGTCACAAAATTATGCGATTGATTTGGCACAACCTCTCTATCAGGGCGGTAAAATCCGAAGTGCTATCCATAAGGCGGATATTGAAAAGCAAGTCGCCGAATTGCAGACTTTGACCGACTGGGCGGAGATTAAACTGAAACTGCTGAATCAGTATATGAATCTCTTCAGTCTCTTTAAGCAGCATGAGATACTGATGCGAAATATTGAAGAATCGGAACTTCGGTTGCACGATATACGTCGGATGAAAAAAGAAGGGCTGATTACCAATAATGACGTATTGCGAAGTGAGATGCAATTGACTAACGACCGCCTGTCTTTGCAGGAAACGGAAAACAGCATTGTGCTTGTATCACAGCAACTTGATATTCTGTTGGGACAGGACGAGAATGTATTATTGCAGCCGGATACTGCCCTGCTTTATCAAGCAGTTGCCTTGCAATCTTATGATGATTATATCGTTCAGGCTTATGCGAATGACCCGGCGATGAAATTGCTTCGTGCGCAAACGGAACTGGCGAGGAATGAAATCCGTTCAACCAAGTCTTTCTCATTACCCGGCATATCGTTATATGCATCGAATACATTGGCACGTCCTGTCTCGCGTACCTTGGCGGATATGTATAATAATAACTGGAATGTGGGCGTATCGGTTTCTTATCCTTTATCCTCATTGTATAAGAACAATCATAAAATAAAAGAGAGCAAAATGATGATGTCCTTGCGGAAGAACGAGGAAGAGCAGAAGATGCAGGGAATCCGCATGGAGGTACGTTCCTCATTTTTGCGGCATCGGGAAGCATTGCAGAGGGTAGAGGCTTTGAAACTGTCCGTCCGGCAGGCGGAGGAAAATTATCGTATCATGCAGAACCGTTATCTGAACCAACTGGCTATCCTGACTGATTTGCTCGATGCAAATTCTGTCCGCCTGAATGTCGAGTTGCAGTTGGTTACTGCACGTACTCGTGTGATTTATACTTATTATCAACTTCAGAAGGCTTGTGGTCGTCTTTAATATACAAAACAGATATGGCAAATCAATTGAAAGAAAAACAGAAGAAGCTGAAAAAGCTCAGAACCCGCAATATTATTTTAAATTTGGTATGTATCTGTCTGGCAGGTTCCGGCCTTTGGTGGACTGCCACTTACTTTTGGCGTTATGTAAATTATGAGGTGACGAATGACGCTTTTGTAGACCAATATGTGGCGCCTTTGAATGTGCGGGTTTCGGGCTATATAAAAGATGTACGTTTTAAAGAGCATCAATATGTGCGTCAGGGAGATACTTTACTGGTGCTTGATAACCGTGAATATCAAATCAAGGTGAAGGAAGCGGAAGCTGCTTTGCTGGATGCACAGGGTTCGCAGGAAGTGCTTCATTCGGGTATTGAGACTTCCCATACGAATATTGCGGTGCAGGACGCCAATATTGCTGAAGCTGAGGCGAAACTCTGGCAACTGGAGCAGGATTATCATCGTTTTGAACGTTTGTTGAAAGAAGAGTCCGTCCCGGAGCAGCAGTTTGAGCAAACTAAAGCTGCCTATGAAGCGGCAAAGGCGCGTTATCAGGCATTGGTTGCTCAGAAACAGTCGGTACTCTCGCAATATACGGAAACAAGCAAGAAAACAACGAGTGCGGAAGCCGCCATTTTGCGTAAGGAAGCAGACCTCGACCTGGCTAAACTGAATTTGTCTTATACGGTTCTTACGGCTCCCTATGACGGATACATGGGCAGGCGGACTTTGGAACCCGGTCAGTATGTACAGACCGGACAAACCATTTCTTATCTGGTACGCAACAAGGACAAATGGATAACCGCCAATTATAAAGAAATGCAGATTGCCAATATCTATATCGGCCAACAAGTGCGTATAAAAGTGGATGCAGTGCCCGGAAAGATTTTCCACGGAGAAGTTACCGCTATCTCCGAAGCGACGGGTTCCAAATATTCATTAGTTCCTACGGATAACTCCGCCGGAAATTTTGTAAAGGTACAACAGCGGATACCGGTACGGATTGAACTGGAAGATGTCTCTTCGGAAGAAATGGCACAGTTGAGAGCCGGCATGATGGTGGAAACAGAAGCTCTGCGCAAATGATAACGATGAAGGAATTGGAAGCACCTGTCCGTCAATGGGTGCCCGATTGGCTCGGACTTGTCAGTATCTTCATCGTGATTCTTCCCGTCACTATGCTCAATGGTTCCTATACGGGTAGTATGCTCGAAGTTTCGAATACACTCGGTACGAATTCGGAAGACATAACAATGGGATATTATGCCGCTTCGGCAGGTATGGCTATCGCATATCCCATTATTCCTAAAGTCCTGGCTGCCTTTTCCGTGAAATCACTATTGTTGATTGACCTGGTACTGCAATTTTTCTTGAGTTGGGTTTGCGCCCGTACACAGAATGCCGATATTCTGATTGTGTGTAGTTTTACCGTCGGCTTCCTGAAAGGGTTTCTTATGCTGTGGTTTATCCGTTACGCCCAAAAGATTTTCAGCCGGAAGAATGTACGCAGCGAGTTCTATTCTTATTTCTATCCGTTGGTTTACGGTGGGGGACAGGCTTCAATGTTAGTAACCGCTCTGTTGGCATATCATTATAACTGGAAATATATGTATTACTTTATGATGATACTGATTTTGATAGCTATCTTGTTTGTTATCATCTGTTTCCGTCATAACCGCCCCATTAAAGCCGTTGCCTTGTCCGACTTGCATATTCGTGAAATGTTTGTTATATCGACCGGACTGCTGATGTTGATGTATGTTATCAATTATGGAAAAGTGCTCGACTGGATGGCGTCCGGTAAGATATGCGCGTATATCATCATTGCCCCTATATTGATTGCCTTGTTTATCTGGTATCAGAGCCGTTCGGAGAAGCCTTATGTAAGTCTTGCGCCCTTATTTCAAGCCAAAGCGATTGTCGGTTATCTCTATATGATGCTTGTCATGTTTTTCAGTACATCGACCACTTTATTGACCAACTATCTGACTATTATTCTGAAAGTGGATACTACGCATACCTATTCTCTTTATATCTATCTGCTTCCCGGATATATAGTCGGTGCGTTTATCTGCTTCTGGTGGTTTCGCTGGCAGCGTTGGCGTTTCCGCTTTCTGATAGCGGGGGGAATGAGTTGCTTTGTGATTTTCTTCGGTATCCTGTATTTCGGCATCTCTCCGAATAGCACTTATGAAATGTTATACCTGCCCTTATTCTTTCGTGGCTTGGGAATGTTGACTTTGATTATAGCTTTCGCCTTGTTTGCCGTAGAAGATTTGAATCCGAAATTCTTATTGTCGAATGCTTTCTTTCTGATTATCTTCCGTTCCATATTGACGCCTATTATGGCTACTTCGTTTTATAGCAATGTATTGTATCGGCTGGAACAAAAATATATGTATTCTTTGTCGGAGACTATTACAAGTGTCGACCCGTTGGCGGCATCACGATATAGCCAGTCTTTGAACAGTGCACTGGTACAAGGGCACGGGAATGCTGAGGCTGCACAACTGGCAACTAACTCTTTATATGTTACTTTGCAACAACAAAGTTTATTGCTTGCACTGAAAGAGATACTGGGTTACTTGTTGGTTATATCAATCATCATTGCTGTTGTTTCCCGTTTTATTCCGTTTCATAAGACACTCCGTGTCACATTCAAAAGAACGGGTGACGATATGGTTTAATATAAAAAAAGTTGCTATCCCGTTCAACTTGTCATTGAGTGAGGGATAGCAACTCGTATTATAATTCTAACAATATTTTCTTTTTATCAGAATACGGAATAAGAAGCGATTTACAAAGTTACGCCTGTCTTGAAGATAGCAATTTCGCGATAACCTTTCTTTTCGTTGTTAACGAACTCGCCGCTTGCCACTTTGATAACGTAGTCGATGAAACGTTCGCAAGTCTTCTCCATCGGTTCGTTTTCTATGATGACACCTGCGTTGAAGTCAATCCATCCCGGTTTGTTTTTAGCCAAAGTCGAGTTGGTGGAAATCTTCATTGTAGGGACAAACGTACCGAATGGCGTTCCACGTCCGGTTGTGAAAAGTACCATATGGCATCCGCTTGCCGCAAGAGTGGTAGCTGCCACCAGGTCATTGCCCGGAGCAGAAAGCAGGTTAAGCCCTTTCTTCTGCAAACGTTCGCCATAAGGCATCACGCCGGATACATAACTCTTTCCACATTTCTGTGTGCATCCCAACGCTTTTTCTTCCAATGTAGAGATACCGCCCGCTTTGTTTCCCGGAGACGGGTTTTCACCGACAGGTTCTCCGTGCGACAGGAAGTATTCTTTGAAGTCATTAATCAGATGTACAGTCTGCTCAAACAAATCTTTGTTTTCGCAACGGTTCATCAAGATAGTCTCTGCACCGAACATTTCCGGTACTTCAGTCAGTACGCTTGTGCCGCCTTGTGCAATCAGGAAATCGGAGAACATACCCAGCAACGGATTTGCAGTAATACCGGAGAAACCGTCGGAACCACCACATTTCAGACCTACACGGAGCTCGGACAAAGGAATATCGGTACGTTCGTCTTTAGAGGCTTTCGCATACAAATCGCGCAGGATTTCCATGCCTTCCTCGTATTCGTCGCCCACTTTCTGAGTGACCATAAACTTCACACGGTCTTCATCAAACTCGCCTAGAAATTCGCGGAATACGTCCGGCTGATTATTTTCGCATCCCAAGCCTACTACCAACACTGCTCCTGCATTGGGATGAAGCACCATATCGCGAAGAATCTTCTTCGTATTTTCATGGTCGTCGCCAAGTTGGGAACAGCCGTAGTTGTGCGGGAAAGCAACGATGGCATCCACGCCTTTGCCTTCAGTCTCGCGACGCAACCCCTCAGCCAATTGGCCGATGATACCGTTCACGCAGCCTACGGTCGGGATAATCCATATTTCGTTTCTTATGCCTACGTCACCGTTTTTGCGGCGATAACCTTTGAAGGTAAGGTCTTTGCGGGCAATATCCAAAGAAACCTGAATAGGGTTGTAGGTATATTCCAGCAATCCGGCGAGGTTGGTCTTGATATTCGTCTCGTTCATCCAGTCACCCTGCTGTTTGGCCATTCGGGCATGTCCGATAGGATAACCGTACTTGATTACATTTTCGCCCTCTGCAAAATTCTTCAATGCGAATTTGTGCCCGGCGGGAATGTCCTCGTTCAATGTAATTTCAATGCCATCTACAGAAAGATGCTCTCCTGCCGGGAGGTTAACAATGGCAACGGCAACGTTGTCGGCAGGATTAATTCTTAAATACTTTGTTTCCATGTAATGTACTTGTAAAGTTGTATTTCGTTGTTATTTGCTATGGTAATAGTCAATTGTTTCTACTGTTAACAAGTCGATAGGCATATAGTTGATGCAAGTCACGTCTTTTTTGAAGATGAGGTGGTCGCAAAGAGCTTTTATACCGTTGGCGCCTTGTAGTTCCGGTTGCTGGGCGATGAGGAAGGATACATTTCCTTCTTTCAGGCAGGTGACATTCCGTTCCAGAAGGTCATAGCCTATCAGATTGAAATCTTTCTTTCCGCGACCTTGCAGGTATTCGCCGACGATGTAGACTTTGGAGTTGAAGGTAATTCCGTTTTTCACCGTCGGGTGGGCGCGGAAAAATTCATCCAGCATCTCGTTGTCTTCGTCGTTACGTTCGGCATGCAAGTCGAGCTCCAGTATATTACAAGACGGATGATGTTCTTCCATGTACTGCCTGAAACCGATTTCTCTGTTCTCCTGCTGGTTAGAACCTACAATTCCTTCATGTATTTTACGGAAAATAACGATTTCTTTCTCGTCCCGTGCCAGTAACATCATCATCCGTGCGGCAAAGTATCCGCTTTGGCGTGAGTTCTGACCGAAGAAGGCGAGGGGAGGAACGTCCTTGATATTGGAGTCTATATATATATAAGGTATATCCAATGCTTGCAACCGGTCGGTGAATCCCTTTGTATATTGGGGGGCGGTGGGAGCTACCATCACTCCGTCCGGCTGAAGAGTCAGAATCGCTTCGCTTGCGTCGACAAACGAATGATAATCGTATGGGTCGTAATAGTTGATTTTCACTGAAGTATTGAAGTCCGAATAGGTAGCGATAGCTTCATGGATGCCCAGCTCCACGGCTGTCCAGTATTCACCTTCCAAATGTTCCGGCAAAAGACAGATAAATGTATATTTCTTGTTGGATGCCAAAGCGCTGGCGTACATGTTAGGCTGGTAGTCAAGCTGCTTCAATATTTCTTCTACGCGCTTTTTGCTTGCTTCCGACACTCCGCTACGTCCGTGAATGACGCGGTCTACTGTTCCCACCGATACATCCGCCAGGCGGGCGATGTCTTTGATTCTAATCCTTTCGGGCAATTTATTCATACGATAACCTTATTAATATAGGTATATGTGCTCGCACACAATAATAATCTTAATATTTTCGATACAAATATATAACAATTT
>NZ_CABUHK010000023.1 GCF_902491285.1 uncultured Bacteroides sp.
GATACCGTTTATAATAAACGGTGCAAGAATTTATTAGAAACGTTGACGGGGATTTAATATAAAAGATAAACTTTTTTCTGTGTAAGGGGATGTTTCTGACTTGAATTTCGTTTTGTTACGCATGTGAAGTGGTAAAATAATGTTATACAAATAATATGTACTTTCTTAGTTGGTATACTTTATCGGGCTGATACAAATCTAATACGGGAAAGTGCGTATTGTGGAATATAGTATTTAATTTAATGCAAATGACTATCTGTATTCCTTTCTCTATTGCTATTTTTTCGGGTAACTGCAAGATGTCATTTTCCGCATTATTCTGCATATTGTACTCGAATGAAATAGAGAAATCGTTCATTGGATCCGCTCCAATAGAGATTCTAGGATTTATGTGTGAAAGAAATTGTTTCGTATTCTCAATCCATTCATTCCATTTGGAAGAAGTTTGTTTCTAGACAGAGGTGGCAAAGAGACGATAAAACTCATTTTCGGTGCGGCAAGAAAAGATATCTATATAAACGACTTTCCTCTTATTATCTTGTGATAGCTGGGCTACTTTCTTAACGAGCGATGTTTTTCCCCATCTTCTAGGAGAAATAAGTACTGTATTTACTCCATGTGCAAAGTTGAGGAGTAAACGTTAAGTCTCTTTCTCCCTGTCCGTAAAGTTATTACCGGAGGTGGCTACACCAAAAACAAAAGGTTTTTCCATGATAATTCTCTTTGTTGCAATGAGCAAATGTGATCTCTGAAATAACTAATAAGTTTGTTAGTAACAAAGTTGTTAGTTGTATATATGTTAGTTTGTATTGTTATACTTTTATTGGGTGACAAGTATAGTATGAACGCATTCTCCGAAAATTAATTAGTTTGTATATTTGATTAATAATTAGTACGTTACTGTTTCATTCTGATAGCTCATAGATGACGAAAGAAGACACAATGGGGACAAAAGGGGACTGGGCGGTATGTGCCCCGTTATATCTTTGCAGAGTCATTCAAACAAAGAGAATGGCATACAGATAACCCTTATTTTTTTAACCATTTAAACTTTAACAATTATGGCTTTAGAGTATGTAGTAACAAAACGTGTGTTCGGTTTTGACAAGGACAAAAACGAGAAGTATGTAGCGAAATCGGTTCGTTCCGGTAGAGTAAATTTCACCAAAATGTGTCGTAAAGTAAGTCAACTTTGTGGCGTTCACCGCAAGGTGGTAGATCTAGTAGTCAGTGGCCTGGTGGATATTATGGCAGAGGATATTGACGACGGAAAGAGCGTACAATTAGGTGAGTTTGGCATCTTTAATCCCACTATTCACACGAAAAGTGCAGATGATGCGAAAGATGTGTCGGCGAAATCAATCATTCAAAGGAAGATTAACTTCTATCCGGGAAAAATTTTCAAGAATACGTTGGAAGATATGAGCATCACCCGTCGTGTGGAGATTGAAACGGATTATACGGATGGAAGTAGTAACGGTGGTAATACCGGCGGAAATCCGGGTTCCGGTGATGATGGGAAAGGGGATGACGGTGAGACACCGGATCCGGCTGCATAATTAGGCTGGTTTTGTCTTGGAAGTGGCTTTAGAGTAGTAGTGATGCACAGAGAATCGGATTAATAACCGATAATCTGTGCATTTCTTATTACTTAATTATTAATCATGCGAAAATGTCACTTCTTTGGATATAAGCTATCACATCTCCTTTATGGACATTATCACCTTGCTGTGCGCATACTTCAACAATACGCCCGGTAAATCCGGTAAATACTTTTTCGTATTCTCCCCACGGAGTGGAAAGATAACATAGTACAGAATCGTGTTGATATTTGCACCCGATGAATGGCGCGGTCGACGGTCCTTCTACGGACACCTCCCAAAGTACTTGTCCGTTGGCGGGGGCAATGACGGGGTCGGCTTTCGCACGTTTCAGTTTCTTTATCTCTTCTTCCGAATAGCCATTCTTTACCATGGATGCATCTTTGGCACGTTGCAGTTCTTCCTCAAAACGCTTCTTGGCAGCGCCCGATTTATAGTCGCGATATTGACGGTCGTGCATAGCCAATTCAAAGAGTTCTTCATCATCTTCTCCATATTCCCAGCCGTTCTCGTCCATTTCCTTGCGGTAGTTATCCAAAGCATCCGGATAGTTCAACTGCGGGTCTGTATCGACAAATTCATATCCTTTGGATTTTGCCAGTTCCACAATCTCCGGTGCAAGAGTGCCGGGAAGACGTCCGCTTTTGCCTAAAATCATGTCCCAGGTGTGATTGTCTATCATTGTCCAGCGTTCTTCACCTTTCACCAGTTGCATGAGGTTCATTAATGCAACGTTCTTTACATACTGGCTGAAAGGGGTTACTAAAGGGGGATAGCCTAACTTGGGCCATACATATTCCACTTCATCGAAAAGCATGACAAGCAGGTCGTCAATATTGAGTTCCGGTTCGTTCTTGCTTCTTAATATCATATTGATGCCGGAATGTACACCTTTCAGGTCTGCCATCATAGAACCCATCATTCCACCCGGTAAACCACACTTTAATAGAAGTGAGGACATATACTTGTTGGTGGTATCCATGAAATAACCTAAGAAATCGTCAATGAATTCTTGCGTCATGGCACGGGCTTTCATATATGCTTTCATGTTTATGTCAGGAACCTGGAATCCCAAGTCCTTTAACATTGCCTGTACGGAAATAATGTCCGGATGAACCTTGCCCCAGGACATGGGCTCCATGGCTACATCGATAATATCCGCACCGTTCTCACAGACTTCGAGGATAGATGCCATAGATAATCCGGGACCGCTATGACCGTGGTACTGTATCAATATCTCCGGGTGTTTTTCTTTAATAGTCTTGACCAGTCGTCCTAACATACCCGGACGTCCCACGCCTGCCATATCTTTTAAGCAGATTTCCGGTGCGCCGACAGCAATTAACTGATCGGCAATTCGGGCATAATATTCAACGGTATGCACCGGAGAGTAAGTAATGCAGAGCGTTGCTTGTGGTATCATGCCTGCATCCAAAGCATACTTAATGGAAGGAATTATGTTTCTCGTCTCATTCAGTCCGCAGAAGATACGTGTAATGTCTACGCCTTGTGCATGTTTGACTTTATACATCAGTCTGCGCACGTCTGCGGGAACAGGATACATTCGCAACGCATTCAGACCGCGGTCAAGCATATGCGTTTGGATGCCAGCTTCTCTGAAAGGTTGAGTGAAAGCACGGACGGCTTTGTTGGGGTTTTCACCGTATAACAGGTTTACTTGCTCGAAAGCACCCCCATTGGTTTCAACTCGTGCGAAACACCCCATTTCAATAATTAAAGGAGCTATACGTACTAGTTGGTCAACTCGCGGCTGATATTTACCGGAAGACTGCCACATGTCCCGATAAACAAGACTAAACTTAATTTCCTTTTTCATTGTAGTCAGCATTAAACGTTCTTTTTTCGGTTAACTTCACATATACAAATATAAAGGAATATTCTGACATATAGTCAATTAAATGCTTGATAATATAGGTGAAAAGATATGTTATATATCATAATGCAAGTAGATAGGAACTTTTCGCTCTTGTTTAGGCTTGGTCTTATGTTAAACTGATTCAGCGGGTGGGTAATTGGCTTTTATGTAAAAGAGCAACCTTTTAAGTGAGAATGGTGAAAAAAAATCCCCTGTCGGCACGCCGGCAGGGGATTCTGTCATTAATCAAATTGTCTCTCAACTCGAAAACTAGCAGTTTTTTAGTCTTTCAATTTCGCGATGATGAAGTCACGGTTCAAGCGGGCGATGTTGCTGATAGAAATGTTCTTCGGACATTCAGCCTCGCAAGCGCGAGTGTTGGTACAGTTACCGAAGCCCAGTTCGTCCATTTTGGACAACATGGCTTTTGCACGACGCAAAGCTTCCGGTTTACCTTGCGGGAGCAAGTTCAACTGGCTGACCTTTGCAGAAACGAACAACATGGCAGAACCATTCTTACATGCAGCTACACAAGCACCGCAACCGATACAGGAAGCGGCATCCATAGCTTCGTCAGCGATAGGTTTTGCAATCAGGATAGCGTTGGCATCCTGAGGAGCACCTGTGCGGACGCTTACATAGCCACCGGCCTGCATAATCTTGTCATAGGCAGTACGGTCTACCATCAAGTCCTTGATAACAGGGAACCCTGCCGAACGCCAAGGTTCAACAGTGATTGTGTCACCGTCGTTGAAACGGCGCATATAAATCTGGCAAGTAGTAGCACCTGTTGCAGGACCGTGCGGATGTCCGTTGATATACAGGGAACACATACCGCAGATACCTTCGCGACAGTCATGGTCGAATACGATAGGTTCTTTTCCATCGCTGATTAACTGTTCGTTCAGGATATCCAGCATTTCAAGGAATGAAGTATCACCGGGGATATCCTTCATTTGGTAGGTTTCAAAAGCACCTTTAGCCTTCGGGCCGGCCTGGCGCCATACCTTCAGTGTAAATGATATATTCTTATCCATTTTCTTCTAATTCTTTTTAATGTTTAACTTCGCCGATTAGCTCTTGTAGTTACGGGTCTGAACCTTGATAGCTTCGTAAACCAACGGTTCTTTGTACAATACCGGAGCCTTTTCATCGTCGCCCTGATATTCCCAGCATGCTACGTAGAAGAAGTTTTCGTCATCACGTTTTGCTTCTCCTTCTTCGGTCTGGTATTCTTCGCGGAAGTGACCACCACAACTTTCGTTACGGTTCAATGCATCGTAAGCAACAAGCTCACCCATAGTGATGAAGTCGTACAGACGGATTGCTTTGTCAAGCTCTACGTTCATTCCTTCTTTAGAACCAGGGATAAACAGATTAGTTTCGAATTCCTTGCGGATTTCTTTCAGTGCGGCGATACCTTTCTTCAAGCCTTCTGCCGTACGTCCCATACCTACGTATTCCCACATGATGTGACCCAGTTTCTTGTGGATAGAATCAACTGATTCCTTACCTTGGATGCTCATGAACTTGTCAATCTTAGCCTGAACTGCCTTTTCTGCTTCAGCAAATTCGGGAAGGTCAGTAGAGAAACGAGGAACAGTAATCTGGTCTGCCAGGTAGTTTTGGATAGTGTAAGGCAATACGAAGTAACCGTCAGCGAGACCTTGCATCAATGCAGAAGCACCGAGGCGGTTTGCACCGTGGTCGGAGAAGTTACATTCACCGATAGCGAACAGTCCCTTGATAGTGGTTTGCAGTTCGTAGTCTACCCAGATACCACCCATTGTATAGTGGATAGCCGGATAAATCATCATCGGATTATAATATTTCACCCCATTGATTTCTTTTGCCAGTTCGCCCGGGTTGACATCAGTGATTTCTTCGTACATATCGAAGAGGTTACCGTAACGTTGAAGAACAACGTCAATGCCCAAACGGTTGATGGCTTCAGAGAAATCGAGGAATACAGCCAAGCCGGTATTGTTTACACCGAAACCTGCGTCGCAACGTTCTTTGGCGGCACGGCTGGCAACGTCACGCGGAACGAGGTTACCGAATGCCGGATAGCGGCGTTCCAAGTAATAGTCGCGGTCTTCTTCAGGAATATCGCTTCCTTTGATTTCGCCTTTTTGGAGTTTCACTGCGTCTTCTTTCTTCTTCGGAACCCAGATACGACCGTCGTTACGGAGAGATTCGGACATCAGAGTCAGTTTGGACTGTTTGTCACCGTGTACCGGGATACAAGTCGGGTGAATCTGAACATATGCAGGGTTAGCGAATACAGCACCTTTGCGGTAACAAGAGATGGCAGCCGTACAGTTACAACCCATAGCGTTGGTAGACAGGAAGTAAGCGTTACCGTAACCACCGGTAGCGATAACTACGGCATGAGCGGCGAAACGTTCCAGTTTACCTGTGATTAAGTTTTTAGCGATGATACCGCGGGCACGTCCGTCAACGATGACAACGTCCTGCATTTCGTAACGTGTGTACAGTTTTACAGTACCTACGTTCACCTGGCGGCTCAGTGCGGAGTAGGCGCCCAGCAACAACTGCTGACCTGTCTGACCTTTAGCATAGAAAGTACGTGATACCTGGGCACCACCGAAAGAACGGTTGTCCAGCGTACCGCCGTATTCGCGGGCAAAGGGAACACCCTGAGCCACACATTGGTCGATGATAGCGTTGGATACTTCAGCCAGACGATATACGTTAGCTTCGCGGGCACGGTAGTCACCGCCTTTTACTGTATCGTAGAACAGACGGTAAACGGAGTCGCCATCATTTTGATAATTCTTAGCAGCATTGATACCACCCTGTGCAGCGATAGAGTGTGCACGGCGCGGAGAGTCCTGGATACAGAAGTTGAACACTCTGAAACCCATTTCACCGAGTGAAGCAGCGGCAGAAGCACCTGCCAGACCCGTACCCACAACGATGATATCCAAACGACGCTTGTTAGCGGGGTTCACCAATTTCTGGTGAGCTTTATAGTTAGTCCATTTCTCAGCCACTGGGCCTTCCGGAATCTTTGAATCTATCTTGATCATAATATTATTTACAATTTAATCATTTACAATATCCTATTTAGCAAGCACCGCCGCAAATCAGCGTTTTCACGAAGAATACCACTACTACGAGGGCGAAACCGAGTACAACAATTGTAGAGTAGATGTTGGAGATGCATTTCCAACGGCTAATCCATACTTTGTTGTTCCATCCCAGTGATTGCATGGAGCTCCAGAAACCGTGAGTCAGGTGGAACCACAGCGCAAACAGCCAAACGAGGTAAAGAACTACGTAAACCGGGCAGGAGAAAGTCTGCTGGATGTGATAAGCGCCGTTAGCGGCATAAGCCAGCGTCAGTGTGTCGGCGTGCATGCCCATGTTGTGCATCAGTTCCGGCAACTGCATTTTTGCCCAGAAATTGAAGAGGTGCAGGCCAAGACCTACGATTACGATAATACCCAACACCAGCATGTTCTGGGAAGCCCATTCTACAGTTTTAGGCTTGTCGGTCACTGCATAGCGTTCGCTACCACGCGCTCTGCGATTCTGCATTGTCAGCCAGAATGCGTAGATGATGTGAATGATGAAAAGAGCAGCCAATCCTGCGGTAGCCACTAACGCATACCAGTTTGCTCCCAGGAATTCACAGATCATGTTGTAACCATCAGCCGAGATGATTGCAACCAAGTTCATCGCCATGTGAAATGTTAGAAACAGGACAAGGGCGATACCGGTAACGCTCATCACCACTTTCCTTCCTACAGATGAATTACTTAACCACATAAATGATTGAATTTAAATTATTTAATTGTTAGAACTAAAATTTCGACGTTTTACACCTCTTACAGTCTGCAAAAATAGGGGAAATAGATTGATTGAGCAAGGAATTAAAGAAATAATTCCTTAATCGGCAATCTTTCCGATTTTTTCACCGCTGGCTGCCTTCTTGCGCAGCGCGCGGGGAGTGTCGCCAAAAGAGTCTTTGCAGAAGTGCGCAAAGTGGGACAGGGAATCGAATCCGTATCGGTTGCAGATTTCCGTTATGCGCATTTTAGTGTGTTGAAGGTCTTCCAGGATACCTTCTCGCTTCTTCTCCAGTATCCATTCGTACACAGGTACACCGTAGAGGTTCTTGAAAAGCCGGCGGAAAGTAGTGGTGGTATAACCGCCCAGATGTGCAAATTCTTCCACGTTCTTCACAGTGCTGTAATTTTGCATCACGAAGTAATGGAAACTTTCCGTGTAGGTGCTGATAGGGTAGAAGAAAGAACTTAATTGCGGCAAGGGGTAGAAGTTGGTAATCAGGAAAACCAGCTCTTTGCACTTCAGCTCAATGTATTTGCTGCAAGGGGATTCCTCATTGAGGAATTCAGGCATACTGGTGATTAGATGAAAGAGTCTTTCGCTCATAATCATCGGAGTATAGGTGAGAGGGGCTTCTGCTTGTTCCATCACTTCCTTGTAACGGTCTTCGCAAAGCAACGGCAGTTCGTTGAACCAGTACACAATGTATTCGACATCTGTAAGTGCCAGGAGTTCTATCTTTGAGCCGATGGCTTGCAGGATGAACTGTTTTTCACGCAATATGTTTCCCGGATATTCTTCGCTATTGATAAGCAGCTCGCCTTTTATCATAAAAATCATACAGTTTTGCGTACACTTATCCTTCGGGATATGCTCTCCCTTAGGTAAGTTTTTATGTGCAAGGATGTTCTCTGCGGCTCTGGGGCATCCTTCACAGTTTGTATATTGTATGCAAAAAGAATCTCCTGGCATGAGTTTTATTTCATGAATTGTTATCTTCGGGGAACAAAGATAAGCTTTTTTGCGGAAAATGAAATGTTTTCTTGTATTTATGTTTCAGTGAAATGTTTTATATGATTCTTGATTTGTTTCAGATAATCCGAAGGAGAAACACCGAACTCATCTTTAAAACATTGGCGGAAATATCCTGTACTGTTCATTCCTACCTTGTAAGCAATTTCGGAAATGTTGTATTTTCCTTCAAGTAATAAGCGTTCCGCATTCTCCATTTTTACTTTTCGGATGTATTCATTGGTCGACAGTCCGGTCAACGCTTTCATTTTCCGGTAAAGGGTAGAACTACTCATACACATCTTATCTGAAAGGTAAGTGATATCAATCTTTTCCGAAGAAAGGTTCTCTTCAATTAATAGTGTAATCCTTCCGATAAATTCATTGTCAAGTTTACTCAGCGCTTCGGTAATCAGCGTACGTTTCTCATTTAAGGCTGTATGACTGTTTGGAGTAGGCTGCGACTGGAATTGTGCAACCAGTTTCTTCCTTGATTCAAGCAGATTATTGATGCGGCTGCGCAGCAACGAAGCACTGAACGGCTTCGTCAGATAAGAATCTGCCCCTACCTCGTATCCTTCTTCCTTGTCCTGCAAGGAATCTTTCGCGGTCAACAGTATGATAGGAATATGGCTTGTACGTACATCATCTTTCAACTGCCGGCATAGCGTGATACCGTCCATGACAGGCATCATAATATCGCTGACTATAATATCGGGAATATGGTCGAGAGCCTGTTGTTTCCCTTCTTCGCCATTGTTGGCTGTGATGACTTCAAAAGAATCTGAGAAAGACTCGGCAATGTAGTTTTGTATTTCCTCATTATCTTCTACAATCAACAGGATAGGTTTGCCGCTATCCATTGCTGCATCCTGTATATCTTTCGAGACAGCATCCCGCCTTTCTTCCTTTTCAGCCAGTTCTGTTGAATCGGTGTGTAACGCATTTGGGTAGATATTATCCGTCAGCAGACTGATATAGAAAGTACTCCCTTCGTTTTGCGTACTCTCAACGCGAATTTCCCCTTCATGCAGTTCCACGAGATTTCTGACCAAAGCTAGTCCGATACCTGTTCCGGACGCCTGATGCGAACCGCTTTCCTGATAATAACGGTCGAAAATATGCGGCAGAGCCTCGGCTGAAATTCCGTATCCGGTATCGCTGACTTTAATCTCCGTATAAGCCACTTCATTGCGTGCCGTTTGATAAAGACTCAGTGTGATGCATCCCTGTTCTGTATATTTGATAGCATTGGAAATCAGATTATCCAGAATAATGGTAACGATTTCCTTGTCAAAGAAAAGAAGCATCTCCTCTTTCTCTATCTGAATCCGGAAGTCAATCTTTGTTTTCTGGTTGAGTTCCTTGTATTTAAGCCCTGTCTCGTAGATTAGGGGGGCGATATTGCCTTTGCAGACACATAATTTCTTGTTCTGTGTCTCCGTCTTGCGGAACTCCAATATCTGATTAATCAGATTGAGCAACCGGAGTGCACTTTGATGAATGACGGACAGCTTCTGCGCCTGTTTTACCGGAAGAGACTGGTCTTTCTGCATATCTTCCAAAGGCCCGAGGATTAATGTCAGCGGTGTGCGCAGTTCATGGGTGATATTCGTGTAGAAACGCAGGCGTTCCACATTCAACTCCTGTTCTTGTTCGTGATTCTTCTTCTCCAGTGTATAGAGGCTTTCTAAATCCAGCTTCTTTTTGTAAGCGTGCAGAATAAGATAGATGATACTGACAGATACCAGTATGTAGACCAACTTCGCCCACCACGTCAGCCAGATGGGTGGATTAATCCGGATGGTGAGCGAAGTAGCTTCGCCCGGCCATTCTTGATTATGCACCCGCGCTTTGATAAGGAATTCATATTTCCCCGGCGGGATATTCCGGAAAGTGACGCTGTTGTTCTCGTTGACTGTGTACCATGAGTTTTCGAGTCCTTTCAGCATATAGGCATACTCCATTTGGTTGACAAGGGAGTAGTTCTGTACATTGAATGTCAGGCTGAATGTATTTTGGGCATGGGTCAATTCCACTTCTTTTCCTTCCAACAGTGAGACAAAGGTGTCATTGCTTTCCTGATTATCCAGCCGCTCGAATATTTTCATTTCCGTGATGATGATTGGCGGCGTTTTAAGTTCGCTCATTGTGATGTTGGGAGTAAAGCAGCACACCCCGTTGATAGAACCGAAATAGATAGCCCCGTCCATATTCCTTGCTACACTGGCACTCATAAAACTTCCGGCAGGCACATCGTCCGAGTGACCGTAATAATAGAAACAATCTTTTTCTGTCACATAGCAGCCGATACCTTTGTTACTGCTGAACCAGATATTTCCCGTTTCGTCTTCGGTGATAGCTTGGATACACGTATTGACAAGACCGTCTTTGCGTTGATAAGTCTTGTAATCCAAATCGTTCATAGGATTGAAACATACCAGCCCGTCTCCGGTAGCTATCCACATTCTTTTTTGTTTGTCCCGGTAGATTTGATTGATAGTGTTGGAGCAGAAACCTTCTCTTTGAATATACTTCCTTATTAAGTGGAAGTCCGGTGAATAAACCCCCATTCCATCGCCGAATGTGCCAATCCAGAAGCGTCCTTTCTCGTCCTGTGCGATACTCCGGATGAAATTGCCATGCAGCTCACTGTTGCCGGTGTGGTAATGTTGAATGACTTTCATATTGTCGGGATTGTAGACGAATATCCCTTCACTGCATCCTATCCAGATACGGTGCTGGCTGTCTTCGTAAAAGGTGCGGACATCCAGATTGGATTTCCCCATTGGGGAGATTGAACGGAATGCCTTTACACGGGTGTTATAATAGCTGATACTTCCTTGAAAAGCACCGAACCATAGATTGTCTCTGGAATCACGGAAAGCGGTCAGAACAGAGTTTGCCTGTAAATCTCCTGTTTCCTTTTTATATATGGCAATCCGTTTGTTATTCTTAAACACATTGATTCCGCTACCGTCCGTACCTATCCACAGACGTCCTTGGCTATCGGCGCAGATACTGCTTACCACCTTATTGTTCAGACTGTTCTCATTGTCGTGGATAGGAGAATAATCAATAGTCGTGAATAAAGGGGGCTCACTGCTGATAAAGTTGATTCCGCCGCCCCATGTCCCAATCCAAATGTTATTGAAAGAGTCCTGATAGATATACCGCACACTGGCATTGGAAAGGCTGCGGTTATCGTCCCCTTCCCGTAGAAATTCGAAAGTAATCTGTTTGGGTGAAAAGAACTGGCTCTGCTTCAGGTCGAGTATGGCGATACCGTTCAATTCGGACGCAATCCATAATTTATTATCATTCAGTTGCTTGATAGAGAAGATGCGGCTGGAGAGTGTACCATGTTTGTCGTTCGGATTCTGACGGAAGGTTATAAAGTTTTGGGTCGTGGCATTATAGAGGGCCAGACCGTTGTCTGTCCCAAGCCATATATTTCCGTTATTGTCTTTTAGTATAGTCCGTACATCATTCCCAGGCAGGCTGTTGGGATTGTCCGGTTCATTTTTGAAGTTCCTTACACTCTTGTCTTTCAAGGAAAGTATGCTGAAACCTCCGTTCACATGTCCGATATAAAGATTGTCGTCTCCACCATCTAATACGGTCCATGTCTGTTCGCAGCCTAATGCCGGAACGGTTGTCTTGTTGTAATGCGTGAACTGTCCGGTGGTAGTATTGAGATAGTCTATGCCTCTATAATAAGTACTTATCCATAATCCGTCCATACTTTCTGTGGAAGCGGCTATATCCGTGACATCGTTTGTTATCAGGCTATGCGGATTCTGCGGGTCATGCTGATAAGCGGTAAATGTCAGCGAATGATAATTGTAGGCATTTAACCCGTCACGTTGCGTAGCAATCCATACAATGGGACGTTCCGGGTCGGCATATATCCGGTTAAGTTCATTCCCGGTGATACTTTGGGAATTCTTGGACGGGTCGTTCTTATAAAAGGTGATGAAACGGGTGCCGTCAAACTTATTGAGCCCTTCTTCCGTGGCAAACCACAGGAACCCTTGCTTGTCCTGCGCGATACTGACTACATAATTATTAGAAAGTCCTTGCTCAATACCCAACCGTTTTACAGAATAAGGTTGCGCTGTCAGTTGGGAGACTGATAATAAAGACAGGAAAAGAAATAAAGTGCCAAACGCAATGTGTTTTCTCATAACTCGTGCCTATTCGTTTCATTTACAGGTTCAAAAATAGGAATAAATATTTTATTTAGCGTATGTAAATCGTGCATTGCATGATTTGTGATGCTTCTCTGCATGATTTTTATCTGTTTTTATAATAGGAATGGTCTAAATTTGTGATGTCGATTTAAAATATTCATATATAGATAAATCGTACTAAGACAATATTAATCA
The DNA here is from genome assembly GCF_902491285.1 of uncultured Bacteroides sp. GTDB lineage: Bacteria > Bacteroidota > Bacteroidia > Bacteroidales > Bacteroidaceae > Bacteroides. The sequence goes on from NZ_CABUHK010000023.1 coordinate 12,693, forward strand.
TTAAATACTAATTATTATGAAAGCTAAATTGTTGCATGGCACGGTTTTGTGGACTTTCCTTTCGGCTACGGCCTTATTGGTTGGATGCAGTGATGATAAAGACTACAAAGATGTAGATGGACAGTCTCCAACTCTTGAATTAACTTCCGGACATATCCGTACTTTGACAGGATATGAATTTAAAATTACCGGTAAGATAGCGGATAAGGACGGTATCCGTTCAATTAGATTACAATCTGATGAACTTTATCTGGATAAAACGATTGAATTGCTGGCTCTTTATTCTGAACCATTGTATGAATATAACCTGAATTATGGTTTCACTATTCCTGAGAAGACTAAAGGGGAGAGTTTCAGTGTAAAGATAACTGTAACCGACCTGGGCGGACGCACTGTAGAGGATGATGTATTGATAACAATGGATGGTGATTATACAGAGCCGGTTTTAAAACCTTCTATCGGTCTTCTGAGTGATAATATAAATATTGTATTATCTGAAGGAACTTCTAAAACTTTCTGGTTTACAGCGGAGGATAATAAAGAATTGGATTATCTGGAGTTGGCTGTCCCCAATTTGGATATTTTGGAACATGTAGATGTTGAAGGAGAAGATTTGAAAAAAGGAACATTGAAAACTACCATAGTCTTTCCTTCTGACAAAACAGGGACTTACACTTTAGTAATACGTGCTGTTGATGCTTTGGGCAATGTTGCGGAGAAGAATTATTCAGTACTTGTTTCCAGAGTGAAAGATTATGAGAACATGTATTTGGTTGATTTTGAGGGAACAGATACTAAGTTGCTTACAGGGAATGACGTATGGGGAGTTCCAATGCCCATAGAACGTGTTGCAAACTTTACTTATAAGGCTCGTTGCTATTCACCTGCGGCAAATACTCCGATTCGTTTTATTACAAGTAAATATAGTTTTAGTATCTGCTTTGGTGACGATATAAATAATCCGGGAAAATTAACAGGTATCTCTGGAGATATACAACCGATTATTTTGCCGGAAAAGGGTTATTATGAAATAAACTTCAATACTGAAGAGGGAGTTTATGAAGTAGAAGCTTATGATCCGGGAGTACCGGTGATTGACGGACTCAAAATGGGCTTTGTCGGTGGATGGTTTGATAATGCCAAAGGCTGGGACGGACCTAAAAATGTGTATGAATTGACTCAGGATTCTGATAATCCACATTGTCTTACCGCTGAACTGACTTGGAGTAAACAAGACTCTTTTGATGTAACAATAACTCCTTATAGTGCAGCGGGTGACTGGTTGGAACCCGGCTGGCGGTTTGATGGTAAAAATGAATCATTTGCAACAGGTGTCAATGACTCATCGAAAAAGGTGCCGGTAGGTACATACACTTTTATCTTTGATACACATCTTGTTCAGTCTAAGTTGTTGAAGAAATAATTAAAATAATGCTATAAAAACATGAAGCGATATCTATTTTTGTTATTATCGTTCTTTACGCTGAGCCTTTATGCTCAGCAGGGAAGTCTGACTGGTACTGCTATTGCAGCGAGTGATAAGGAACCAATGATTGGTTTGACTGTTTTGGTGAAAGGTACGACCAATGGAACTGTTACTGATTTGGATGGAAATTACACATTGGCTAATGTTTCCGGGGATGCGACTATTGTGTTCTCCATGATCGGGTATAAGACGCAGGAAATCAGAGTCAATGGGAAAAGCATAATCAATGTCGTGATGGAGGACGATACACAAGCTTTGGAGGAAGTTGTTGTTATCGGTTATGGTGCTGTGAAAAAGAGCGATCTGACAAGTTCTATATCTGCCATCAAGGGCGATGAACTGAGGAAGTTGGCTGGTGGTAACGCGATGAATGCTTTGCAGGGAAAGATTAATGGTGTACAGATTACTGGTGGCGGCGGTCCGGGAACTTCACCTCGTGTCATTATCCGTGGTGTATCTACTGTCAATGGTTCTGACCCATTATATGTAGTGGATGGAATGCCGGTGGGAACTAATATTAATTTTCTCGATCAGAATGATATTGAATCTATGCAAGTTCTGAAAGATGCCTCTGCAGCAGCTATTTACGGTACACGTGGGTCTAATGGTGTTGTCCTTATTACTACCAAGAAAGGTAAAAAGGGAGCTACTCAGTTTGGTTTCTCTGCTTCTGCCGGGTTTCAGACACTGAAAAAGCCGGATATGGCAAAAGCTTCCGAGTACGAATATGTGTTTAAGGCGCGTTATATCAATGATAATGCCGAACCGCGTTACAATAGTAAAGAGAATATTACCGACGCAGAAGGCACGGACTGGTGGGATGAAAGTATGAAGAAGACAGCATTGATTCATAATTATAACTTTAACTTCTCGGGTGGTACGGATAAATTGCTCTATTCGGCTAATATCGGTTACTTCGGACAAGACTCGCAATATACTGTTGGTAACTGGCAGAAGCTGACTGCACGTTTCAGTATGGAGTATACTTTTAATAGCATAGTGAAAGCGGGTATTGATTTCACTCCGAAATATGAGAATTGGACAGATACTCCAAATCTGTTGGGGAACATAATGGCTATGGATCCGACTACTCCTATCATGCGTTCTCAAAGCGAGTGGACTACTAATGTATACGATAATTACGCACGTTCCAGCAATAATTTGGTATGGAATCCGGTTGCGCAGTTGGCACGTATGGACAAACACAGCGATGAATATGGTTTATTGGCCAATCCTTATGTAAACATTGAACCGGTTAAGGGGTTGGTAATCCGTTCACAGTTCGGTGTGAACGCCCGCTTCCGTATTTCGGATGAATTCACTCCTGCTTTCAATATAGATACGTTGGAGAAATCCGATTACAGTAAAGCCTATCGTAAGACGGATAATTGGGTAGACTGGAACTGGACAAATACGGTAAACTGGATTAAGAGCTTCAACCGGAAGCACAATTTGAATGTGATGGCCGGATATACGATGGAACGTTTTCAGGAATATTGGTTGGAAGGCTCCAAGGAACGTACGCCTACTAATGAAGAGAACCTGCACTATGTTTCGGCTGGTACACAGAATCCACAAACAGCAGGTGTAAATGCGTATTCTTCATTGATTTCTTATTTAGGTCGTGTGATGTATAATTATAACGATCGTTATTATCTGACTGCTTCTATTCGTGTGGACGGTTCTTCCAAATTTATGAAAGACAACCAGTATGCAACTTTTCCCGCAGTGTCTGCAGCGTGGCGTATTTCTGAGGAACCATTTATGAAGCGGCAGCATATATTTGATAATTTGAAGATTCACGGCGGATGGGGACGTGTAGGAAATCAAAATATTGACAATTCTGCTTATCAGTCCACTATCGGGGCTGCAGACTATGTTTTCGGTGGCAATCGTGAAATAGGTACGGCGGTAGGCTCAATAGGTAACTCGTTGATTAGATGGGAGACTGTAGAAGATTACAATGTCGGTATTGATATGGCATTCTTGAAAAAACGTTTGTCGGTAACTGCAGAATGGTTCCGTAAGGAATCTCATGATATGTTACTGAAAAAGGACAATATGCTGATATTGGGTTTCCCGATGTGGAACGGTCAAATGTGGGAAAATGTAGGTAAGATGAGAGCTACCGGTTGGGAACTTTCTGTCAATTGGGAAGATCGCAAAGGTGATTTCGATTACGGGATTGGTGTGAACTTGTCTTCTGTCAAGAACAAAGCTATTAAATTATTGGGTTCTACTCCGATTAATGCCGGTAGTTTCAATGGAGATTACATCATCCGCAATGAAGAAGGGGGCGAGATTAGTCGTTTCTACGGATATATAGCTGACGGAATTTTCCAGAACTGGACGGAGGTGAATGCACATACTGATGAATATGGTACGCGGATTCAGCCGAATGCACAACCGGGAGATATTCGTTTCAAGGATTTGAATCATGACGGAAAGTTGGATGACAACGACAAGACTTTCATTGGAAATGCGTTCCCTGATCTGATGATTGGTATTAATGCCCGTTTATCATGGAAAAACATAGACTTTGCAGCCAACTTCTACGGAACGATAGGGAACGATGTGTACAATACGACCAAAGGACGTCACTCGGGTGTATCTGGTGAGAATGTATATGCTGGAACTTATAATGCTTCCTGGCATGGTGAAGGGACAAGTTATGATTTGCCTCGCCTGTCCTATAATGACGCTAACCAGAATTGGACCCGTGTTTCTTCTTTCTATGTGGAAGACGGTTCTTATTTACGCTGCAAACAATTGCAGATTGGATATACATTGCCGAAGAAATGGACAAAGAAGATTTCATTGCGCCTTTCTTTCTCGGCACAGAATCCGTTTACTATTACCGGATATTCAGGAATGGATCCTGAAGCGGCAGCTTTGGGTACTGAGGGAAAAGTGACAGAGTCGGGTATTGACTGGGCGGGATATCCCAACCCGCGTACATATCTTTTTGGAATCAACATGAATTTCTAATGTTATTAACGGAGATAAGAATATGAAAATATATATTTTAGGCTTGGTTATAGCCGCTTCTACATTATCCTTGACCGGCTGTTCTGATTTTTTGGATACACCTGTACTCGGACAGCAGGATTTAGGTGAGTATTTTATCAATGAAGATCAATGTAAGCAACAAATTACAGGGTGTTATCAGTCCATATTTTGGGATGACTGGTGGCAGGTACAGAAGTTTTACCTGTGTGGTGACATGTGCACGGATGATATGTGGGTAGGTAATACAGGTGAGGATCAGGGTGCTTACGAAGATTTGGCCTTCTTTACGGGAGATGCTTATGGTGGGGGAGAATGTAGCCAGAACTTCTGGCAATACCGTTACAAAGGTATATTACGATGTAATATTGCAATTGAAAGAATACCGGGTGTAGAGTTTGAAGATGAATCGTTAAGAGACCGTTATGTGGCTGAGGCAAAGTTCCTGCGTGCTTATCAATACTTTGATTTGGTGAGATATTTTGGTGGTGTACCTATGGTGTTGGGAATGAAGATGCCTGTTGAAGTGGAAGGTATTCAGCGTGCTTCTACAGCAGAGGTATATACTCAGATTGAGAATGACCTGAAAGATGCTGCGGGCATCCTGCCGGTTAAAAGTGAATATTCCGGTGCAGATTTGGGCCGTGCAACCAAAGGGGCGGCACAAGGCTTGTTGGCGAAAGTTTATCTTTATCAAGAGAAATATGAAGAAGCAGAAGATATGTTGGAGCAAGTGATGGGATTGAACGGTCATGCGTCACAAGGGTATGATTTATTGGATGATTTTGGAGATGTATGGAGCATATCTCATAACAACAGCGTCGAATCGTTGTTTGAAGTACAGACTAATAGTGACATAGCTTATAATTTAGGACTTAGAATGCCTGTCGTTTGTGGTTCTCGTGATGATGGAGGCTGGGCATGGGGACTGCCTACTAGCAATCTCGAAGAAGCTTTCAAAGATGCAGGTGATGATATTCGTTTGAAATGGACTATTATTAAGGATAAAGCGACAAGCGTACCAGGCGATTCTCACTGGTCGGCTACTGTACCTTATTCGGTTTCTACTACTTCGCATAAATCAGGTCGTGTGACCCGTAAGGTGTACATTCCTCATAGCCAACGTCCGGAACCTTATGATGCATCTCATAATCCGTTGAACTATCGTATTTTGCGTTATGCGGACGTGTTGTTGATGTATGCTGAGGTTGAAAATGCACTGGGAGATGACGGACAGGCCCGCTGGGCATTGAATAAGGTAAGAGAACGTGTTGAACTGGACCCGGTAGAATCGGATGGAACTGCTCTTCGTGACGCCATACGCCGGGAACGTCGTCTTGAACTGGCTTTGGAGAATCAGCGGTTGTTTGATATCCGTCGTTGGAAGAATGATAGTGGTAAGTCTGTAATGAGTGATATTATGGGACCGAATGGCTCATTTGTAAAATATAATACAGAAGAGTCTGCCGATCCATATGAAGTTGGTAATCAAAAAGAAAGTAGCTCTAAAGGGCGCAACTTCAAGGAAGAGCGTGACTTAGTGTTCCCAATCCCTACAACAGAGATTACCCAAAGTAATGGTAGCATAGTACAGAATCCCGGATATAATTAATTAAATCATTATGAAACACAGAAATTTATTTATAGGACTTTCATGCATGGCGGCAGGGCTCTGCGCATGTAATGACGAATATACATTCGTGCCGGAATATGAAGTTAAGTTGCCGACTGATACTACTATCAATGTAACTATTGACGCTTCAACAGTATATCAGACTATTGATGGTTTTGCTTCTTCCGATGCATGGGATATGGAGTATGTGGGTAAATATTGGAGTACTTCCAATAAGGAAGCTATTGCCAGATTGCTTTTCTCCTGCGACGTTGATGATAAAGGAAATTCATCAGGCATCGGCCTGTCCATGTGGCGGTTTAATTTAGGAGGAGGTTCTGAAGAACAAGATGATGCGAGTGGTATTGTCTCAGATAAGAAAGAGCGTCGTGTCGAGTGCTTCCTGACAGGTGCAAACGGTGGTTATGACTGGTCTAAGTCTGCCGGACGAAGATATTTCATGGAAAAGGCAAAAGAGTATGGTTGTGAGTCGTTTGTGCTGTTCAGTAACACGCCTCCTGTGTATTATACCTATAATGGTCAGGCGCGTTCAGACAAAGGAGCCTGGAGTAATTTAAAACCGGAACATTATGATGATTTTGCTGACTTTTTAGCTACTTGTGCCAAGCATTTTGTGGATGAAGGCTACAATATAAGCCATATTAGTCCGGTTAATGAACCTCAGTATAACTGGAATGGAAATGAGCAAGAAGGTTCTGCCTGGCAGAACACAGAAGTGGCAACACTAGCTAAGGCGCTGGATGCAAGTCTGACGGCGAAGGGGTTGACTGATACTCAGATGCTATTGGCTGAAGCCGGAAAATGGGATTACCTTTATGGTAATGGTGATGCCGGAAGTGCCCGCGGCGATGTAATCGAAGCGTTCTTTAATCCTGGTAACACGGATACTTATATCGGTGATCTGGCTCATTTGCCAAAGTTGATTTGCGGACATAGCTATTGGTTGGATACAAACTGGAGTAATATGTATTCTGTCCGTTCTTCCGTCAAGTCAAAAGCAGAACAATACGGTTTGAAAGTCTATCAGACAGAATGGAGTATGTTGAGCGAAAACTATGAAGACTATGCTAGTTATGGAGATGCTTCTTATATGGATCTGGCTTTGAGTATGGCGAAAGTGATTCATCAGGATTTGGCTACAGCCAATGTCAGTTCCTGGTCGTACTGGACCACTTGTAGCCGTGAACGCTGGAGTCAGAAGAGCCGTTTTTATCTGATTCGCCTTTCTCCCGATGGAAAAGACGGCGAAAGCTACGAGGATCTGGCTACTAACGGCACTTATAAGGCCAGCAAAAATCTTTGGGTATTGGGTAATTACAGTGCATTTGTGCGTCCAGGTTATCAGCGTATTGATTTAAAGATGGAAGAAGAAACGAAGGATTTCTTTGCTACAGCTTATATTTCACCGGAGAAAGATAAACTGGTAGTGGTATATACAAATATGACCGATAAACGTGCGGAAATAAATAATACGTTTGAAGGATTAGGTAAAGAAGTGGGTGGTTTTGAACAATACACTACTTCTGAAGCAAAGGACTTGAAACGTGAACCCGGCTATAATAAAGGTGTGGTACCTGCTAAAGGTATATCTACCTTTATTTATACTCTTCAATAAAATGGTTTTCAACAGGTATTAGATTAGACTATGAAAGGTAAAACGCTCTTAGCCGCTTTAGGCTTCTTCTCAATCGCAGGTATGGCGGGTGGATGTTCTTCCCGTCCTGCCCCCGATATCAATTTTCAGATAGAAACGGACAAACCCTGTCAAACGATGGCATATTTCGGCGCTTCCGATGCCTGGAGTATGCAATTCATCGGACTTTGGCCGCAGGAAAAGCAGAATCAGATTGCCGACTGGCTATTCAGCACCGAGAATGATGCGAACGGACAGCCGAAGGGTATTGGCCTGTCTCTCTGGCGTTTCAACGTCGGGGCGGGCAGCACTGAACAGGGCGAAGCCAGTCAGATTGCTTCCCCCTGGATGCGTGCCGAATGTTTCCTCAACGCCGACGGAACATACGACTGGAACAAGCAACGGGGACAGCGCAACTTCCTGAAACTGGCAAAGGAACGGGGAGTGAACAAATTCCTTGCTTTCTTGAACTCTCCCCCTGTGTATTATACGCAGAACGGGTTGGCTACCAATACCGGTCGTGGCGGCACGGCTAACTTGAAGCCGGACTGTTACGAAAAGTACGCCCGTTTTCTGGCAGACGTAGTGCAAGGGGTAGAAGAGCATGACGGTATCAAATTTGATTACATTTGTCCTTTCAACGAACCGGACGGGCACTGGAACTGGGTGGGGCCAAAACAGGAAGGCTGTCCGGCAACAAACAGGGAGGTAGCTCATACCGTCCGCTTGTTGAGCAAAGAGTTCGTAAACCGGAATATGGATACACAGATTCTTGTCAATGAGTCTTCCGACTACCGTTGTATGTTCCGCACTCACGAAACGGACTGGCAGCGGGGATATCAGATTCAGGCTTTCTTTTGTCGGGATAGTGTGGATACGTACTTGGGAGATACACCGAATGTTCCCCGACTGATGCTTGGACATAGTTACTGGACTACTACGCCATTGAGCGAACTGCGCAATATCCGTTGTCAGTTGCGCGATACATTGGACAAGCATAATGTCGACTTCTGGCAGACAGAGACTTGCATCATGGGTAATGATGAAGAAATCGGCGGCGGAAACGGCTTCGACCGTACGATGAAAACTGCGCTCTATGTAGCCCGTATCATCCATCATGACATCGTATATGCCAAAGCTAAGAGCTGGCAATGGTGGCGTGCCATCGGTGGTGACTACAAAGACGGATTGATTCGTGAATACACAACGGGCGACAACTTCTTGGATGGCAGGGTAGAAGACTCCAAACTCATGTGGGCTTTGGGAAATTACAGTCGCTTTATCCGTCCGGGAGCTGTACGGTTATCCGTCTCGGCTTTCGATAAGACAGGTGCTTTGATTCCCGATGGTGATACCGACCAACAAGGATTGATGTGTTCTGCTTATAAGAATGTAGACGGAACGTATGTGATGGTAGTTATTAATTATGCCAATGAAGAAAAAGAGTTTTCTATTTATAAAGAAAAAGTAGGAAATGCACAATGGCAGATTTATCGTACTTCAGATAAAGAAGGGGAAGACTTGCTTCCGGTGGGGATAGTGAAAAGTGGAAAGATTGTTCAGATTCCGGCGCGCTCTATTGTAACTCTTCAGAACAAATAACTAAAAACGGCTTTATCTTTTTATTTCTTTTTGAAAGCTGTACATTTGTGTGTCCGTCCATTACTACGAAGGTAATGGAGGGACACAATGCATAAAAAAGGAGGCATTTTATGGACAATAGAGGAAATATTGTCATTTATCAGACCAAGGATGGAAAAATGTCCATTGATGTGAAGTTGGAGAATGAGACGGTGTGGCTGACATTGAGTCAGATAACAGAACTTTTTGATCGTGACAAATCGGTGATATCAAGACATATAAGTAATGTGTTTAGAGAAGGTGAGCTAGACAGAAGTTCAGTTGTTGCAAAAAATGCAACAACTGCTTCTGATGGAAAGATATATCAAGTAGAGTATTTCAATCTGGATGTAATCATCTCCGTCGGCTATCGTGTAAAGTCGCAACGCGGCACCCAATTTCGTATCTGGGCAAACAAAGTGTTAAAGGATTATCTGATTAAAGGTTATGCCATTAATCAGCAAGCCAAAGCTGCTCAACTGGAAGATTTGAAGAACACCGTGCGCCTTCTTTCTAACGTCATCGAACACAAGCAATTGACGTTGGATGAAGCCAATGGACTATTGCGTGTGATTACCGATTACACTTACGGTCTGGATACGCTCGATAAATATGACTATCAACAATTGGAAGTGGACTCCACTACTCCTACCTGGGAATTCCGTGCCACCTATGAAGAAGCTATGGAAGCCATTCACCTTTTGCAGGAAAAGTTCGGAAGCAGTGATTTGTTTGGAAATGAAAAGGACCAGTCATTCAAAAGTTCTATTAATACCATTTATCAGACATTCGGTGGAGAAGAACTTTATCCGAGCGTTGAAGAGAAAGCAGCGATGCTTTTCTACCTTGTCGTGAAGAATCATTCGTTCAGTGACGGTAACAAGCGTATTGCCGCTTTCCTGCTTCTTTGGTTTCTGGAGAAGAACGGTATACTGTATAAATCCGACGGTTCGAAGTTAATCGGCAACAATACCCTTGTAGCACTTACGTTAATGATTGCCGAAAGTCGGACGGAAGAAAAGGACGTGATGGTGAAGGTAGTAATCAATTTGATTAATAAGAATAATTGAATTCAGGTCTTATTAATGAGTGATATAGATAACGAGAGATACCTCGCCACAAGGTGTTTCTCATTTACACAAAATATTTTATAGTGCCAATATCAGGGCTAATTTGCTTTCAATTTCTTCTGATACTCATCCGAATTCAATATCTTCAAAGCTTTTTGCACACTCTCATTCGTCGTATTCATTACCCGGAAATATTCGTTCATATCCCAGAGGTCACGGGCAATCAAGGCTTTGAGTTGCGTCTTGATTAGCGGGAGCGATTTCTGGTACTGCTCTTCGTTAAACTTCACGCCCTCTTTATCACCCATTTCACGCAAAGTAGCCATCATTTCATCATCTATGATAAACTTATCATTAAATGATTCGAATTTCTTGTACTTGTTGGCTAATTCCTTCCGGTGTCCTTCGATAAACTTCATGGTGAACTTGATAACAACGCCTTTGGCTACCAGGTTGCGGTGATAATCCGTGTAGAGAGTCGTATCAATAGGCACGAAATAATCCGGCATGATGCCACCACCACCGTAAACGGTACGTCCGAGCTTCTTGGTCTGTACTTTTAATGAGTCGGGGAAGTGGATACTGTCGGCATTCATCAGCTCACCGTGGTTGAAGCGTTCTATCAAGTCCTTGTTGTAATCTGTCGAACTGTCGTAAGGCTTTTGGATGCAGCGGCCGGCGGGTGTATAATAACGGGCGATAGTCAGGCGAATCATTGAGCCGTCGGGAAGGTCGATAGGACGTTGCACCAATCCTTTGCCGAAAGAACGCCGGCCTACGATAATACCTCTGTCCCAATCCTGCACTGCTCCACTGACGATTTCACTGGCGGAAGCTGTATATTCGTCAACCAATACGATAAGGCGACCATTACGGAAGTCCCCGTTTCCTTTGGCGTAGAAATCGCTGCGCTTGGCAGTCCGTCCTTCGGTGTAGACGATTAATTCCTTTTGTTCCAGAAACTCGTTGGCGAGGTCGATGGCAGCATTGAGATACCCTCCACCGTTACCTTGCAGGTCGAGAATCATATCTTTCATTCCCTGCTTTTGAAGTTCCTTCATTGCTTTCTTGAACTCTTCGGCAGTTGTCGCTCCGAAACGGTTGATACGGATATAGCCTGTCTTGGGCTGAATCATGTAAGAGGCGTCAAGGCTGAGGATAGGTATCTTATCTCTTTTTACGGTGAATACCAAAGGGTCTTGTACACCACGGCGGATAATTTTCAGATTGACTTTGGAGCCTTTCGGGCCGCGAAGGCGTTTCATAATATCTTCCGTATTCATCTTTACTCCAGCAATGGCACTGTCGTTGACAGCGATAATGCGGTCACCGGCAAGGATGCCCACCTTTTCTGAAGGCCCGTTGCTGACAGGTTGCACCACTAGCAAGGTGTCTTCAATCATCTGGAACTGTACACCGATACCCTCGAAGTTGCCTTGTAATGGTTCGTTCATCTTCTTCACTTCTTCTGCATCTGAGTAGGTGGAGTGCGGGTCGAGTTGTGCCAGCATTTTGATAATGGCTTCTTCTACCAGTTTGTTTTCATCTACTTTGTCTACATAGAAGTTGGAGATGGCAAATTCTGCCATTTGCAGCTTGCGCATGGCAGCCGAACCGAAATTCTGAGCCTGTACGGCTGATACTGTCCACAGACAAGCCCAAAGGACGTATATTTTAATCTTATTCATAATTTTACTTTACTCCATTCTCAGCTTATCCTCATTCCTTTGGGAATAAACTGGCTGATATCTTTATTATAGGTCAATAACTCGCGTACGATGGTGGAGCTGACGCAGGTCAGTTCGGGTTCCGTGAAGAGCAGGATCGTTTCAATGCCTGCCAGCTTGCGGTTGATATCCGCAATCGTCTCTTCGTACTCGAAATCTTTCACGGTACGGATGCCGCGGACGATGAACTGTGCTCCTACTTCCTGTGCAAAGTCAATTGTCAGACAGTCATAGGACATCACTGTGATGCGAGGTTCGTCTTTATAAAGTTCCCGAATCATTTCTTCCCTTTTCTCGATGGGGAAATACGTATTTTTGTTCTCGTTGATACCGATTCCTATCACAATCTCGTCCATAAAGGTAAGTGCACGTTCCACTACCGAATAATGTCCGATGGTGAAGGGGTCGAAAGTACCCGGGAATATTGCTCTTCTCATGATGCCAAGTCTTCTTCTATAACCAAGTTGTCTATAATAAAGTTCTGCCGTTCCATAGTATTCTTGCCCATGTAGAACTCAAGAAGCTCTTTTACTGCGTCTGTCTTGCGCAGTGTCACTTGTTCCAGGCGCATATCCTTGCCGATAAAGTGCTTGAACTCGTCCGGCGAAATTTCTCCCAATCCTTTGAATCGGGTGATTTCGGGATTCGGGCCTAATTCGTTGATGGCGTTGATGCGCTCTTCTTCGCTGTAACAATAGCTTGTTTTTTTCTTGTTGCGCACGCGGAACAAGGGAGTTTGCAGGATATATACATGCCCCTTCTTGATAAGGTCGGGGAAGAATTGCAGGAAGAAAGTAATCAGCAGCAGGCGGATGTGCATGCCGTCCACATCGGCATCGGTGGCTACGATGACTTTGTTGTAGCGCAACCCCTCTATTCCGTCCTCTATGTTGAGAGCCGCCTGGAGCAGGTTGAACTCTTCATTTTCGTAAACCACTTTCTTTGTCAGGCCGAAAGAGTTCAGCGGCTTACCACGAAGGCTGAATACTGCCTGGGTGTTGACATCACGGCTTTTGGTGATGGAACCACTGGCGGAGTCTCCCTCGGTGATAAAGATGCAGGAGTCTTCTTCCAGCCCTTTTCCCTTCGGGTCGTTGAGGTGGATGCGGCAGTCGCGCAGTTTACGGTTGTGCAGGTTCGCCTTCTTGGCACGCTCGCGGGCAAGTTTCGTCACGCCTGCGATGGCCTTGCGTTCCTTTTCCGATTCCTGTATCTTTTGTTGGATTGCTTCGGCTACGTCTGCGTGCTTGTGGAGGAAGTTGTCTACTTCCTGTTTGATGAAGTCGCCTACGTATTTGTTGACCGTCACACCACCGGGAACCATATTGGTGGAACCTAGTTTGGTCTTGGTCTGGCTTTCGAAAATAGGCTCTTCCACGTTGACGGCAATGGCGGCAACCAGTCCGTTACGGATATCGGTGTAGTCCATGTTCTTGTTGAAGAACTCCTTGATGGTACGGGCGATATGCTCCTTGAAAGCACTTTGGTGTGTACCGCCTTGCGTGGTGTGCTGGCCGTTGACGAAGGAGTAATACTCTTCTCCGTATTGTCCGGTATGGGTGAAGGCTATTTCGATGTCTTCCCCTTTCAGGTGGATAATCGGATAAAGTCCGGTGGCCGTCATGTTGTCGTTCAGAAGGTCGACGAGACCGTTGCGCGACAGGATGCGGTGTCCGTTATAGATAATGGCAAGCCCTGTGTTGAGATACGTATAGTTACGTAGCATCGTCTCGATAAATTCGGGCTTGAAACTGTAATTCAGGAATAATGTGTTGTCCGGTTCGAAGAAGATATATGTTCCGTTTTCTTCTTCAGTGTCTTGGGTGTCGTCAGTCAGCAGGGTTCCTTTGGAGAAGGTGGCCATACGTACTTTGCCGTCGCGATAACTGCGTACCTCGAAACGGGAGCTCAGTGCGTTGACGGCTTTCACACCGACACCGTTCAGTCCGACACTTTTCTTGAATGCTTTGCTGTCGTACTTGCCACCTGTATTCAGCATGCTGACGGCTTCAATCAGTTTTCCTTGCGGAATGCCTCGCCCGTAGTCGCGGACACTGACACGAAGGTTTTCTTCCACGGTAATCTCGATTTTCTTACCGGCTTGCATTTTGAACTCGTCAATACTGTTGTCAATTACTTCTTTCAGGAGGACATAGATTCCGTCTTCGGCATGTGCACCGTCGCCCAGCCTACCGATATACATACCGGGGCGTGTGCGCACATGTTCCATGTCGCTCAGGTGGCGGATGTTGTCGTCAGTGTACTCTACTGCATTGTTGTTGTCTACAGGTATCAATTCGTTCTCTTCCATAGCTGTTTTTTTATTTTATCTCTTTGATGAACGCACGGCGGCGCTTATGTTGTTGAGTCTCAAAGTAATCCCATTGTGCCTGAACCTTTCCGTTCAGTTCCAGTTCGGGGTTGCTTTCCGCAAAGATAAAACCTAATTTTTGATAAACTGGAATTAAATCGGAAAATAACAAAGCGTTAACACCTTTGTTCTGATATTCCGGTTTCACTGCAACAAGTAGTAAATCAAGCATTTTGGCACGGCGTTTCATGAATAATGCTTTCAACAGGTAGAACCATCCGAGGGGCAGCAGGCGTCCGTGCGACTTTTGCAGGGCTTCGGCCAGTGAGGGCATGGAGATGCCTACGCAGACCAACTCGTCGTTGGCATCGGTGATAAGGGTCACCATACGCAAGTCGAGGATGGGCAGGTACATTTTCACGTACTGGTTAATCTGTCGCTGTGTCAGTGGAGAATAGCCGTAGAGCGGGCTGTATGCTTCGTTCATCAGCTCGAAAATCTTCTGTCCGTAGTCTTTGGCTATTTTCCTTCCGGAAGTGTATTTTTTTATCTTGAGATTATATTTCCGTTGAATCAGTTCGGAAATGCGCTTGTGTTTGTCGGGGATGGCATCGGGAATGTAGATTTGGTATTCTACCCAGTCGGCGTCTTTTTCAAAGCCGAGTTTCTCCATGTGTACCGGATAGTAGGGGTAGTTGTAGATGGTAGCCATGGTGCTGAGTTGGTCGAATCCTTCGATAAGCATTCCTTCCGCATCGAAATCGGTAAATCCGAGAGGCCCGGCAATGTGCGTCATGCCCCGTTCCTTTCCCCAGTCTTCTACGGTCTTGATGAGTGCGGAAGAGACTTCGGGGTCGTCAATGAAATCTATCCATCCGAAACGGACATTCTTGCAGCCCCATTTCTCATTTGCACGGTTGTTGATGATAGCGGCTACGCGCCCTACGATTTTATCGTCCCGGTATGCCAGGAAATAATCTGCTTCACAGAACTCGAATGCCGCATTCTTCTTTTTATTGAACGTATTGAGCATATCGTCATAGAGGTCGGGCACGGAATAAGGGTTGTCCTTATACATCCTGTAATTGAAACGGATAAATTTCTTCAGCTCACTCTTTGTGGTGACTTTCTTGATTGTAATAGCCATATCTCGTATTTATGATTGAGGGAACAAAGATACGTGATAATCTTCAAATTACAACGCAGAGGGTGGCAAAAACTGTATATGATGAATTGAAGAGTGGGTTTACTTTGAAGAGAAACAATAGACATTCCCTGCAAAGTCGCAAACAACCATCCGGTTGCCGGATACGGCTATGGTCGAGAATACGGGGGCTCCGAGATTATATTTATCTTTTATGATTCCCGTTGCCTGGTCGATGGCATATAGATAACCGTCGGAAGCTCCGAGATAGACGATTCCCTGTGACGCTACGGGGCTTGTTTCCACTCCGGCTTGGGGGGTGCTGGAATAAGGGGCGGTATACACAAGTGAAGGTGATGTCTCTACTTTCCATTTATTGAAAAGTGTAGATTTGTCCAGTGCGAAAACTCCACGGTCGGCTGTGCCGAAGATAATTTCCTGTTCGGTGACGAGCGGGGTGGATGTAACGTCCAGGTTGGCCGATAGCTCTTTTTGTTGGAGTACTTTTCCGGTTTTCGGTTCTATGGTGAAGAAGCTTTTGGAAGAGATAATCCACAATGTTCCGTCTTTATAGACCGGAGATGCTCCCCGGTTGCCGAGTCCGTTGCCGGAGAGTTTCCAAAGTAGTTTCCCAGTGCAGATGTCGTTGCCGTATAATCCTCCCCATTGGGTTCCGCTGACTAATACATCTCCGGCAACGGTCAGTGTTGTAGTAGAGCCTTCCCGCTGTTTCCAGTCTTTGTTAGTCCATATTGTTTGTCCTGTTTTTAAGTCATAGGCAGATAGTCCGGTACCGATTCCGGCATAGACTACACCTTTATCTATGGTCACTCCTTCAGTCAGATAGGGGTAACTGTCAAGATTGATATATTGTTTCCAAAGTAACTTTCCTGATTCTGCGTCTAAAGCATATAGATTGCAAGAAGCGTCCTGGGCTATTACAACTCCATTCTCATAGGCAATTGTATTTTTTATGGAGTTTACCGTGCGGAACTTCCATAACGGTTTGCCGGAGCTGAAATCAAATGCGCAGATAGAAGTGTTCAGTGACACATTATCATCGGTGGTAGCGATGAATATCCTTTGTCCGGCGATAATGGGAGAAGTCATAAAGATGTTGCTGCCAGTGTTGGCTGTCCATTGCAGTTGCAGAGGGAGCTTGATTTGAGAACCGTTGATGCCTCCGGAGTGCGCTGCGTTTTGAAGTAGGGTGTTCCAGTCTTTGCCCGGAATAGTAGGCGGGTTGAAATCTTTTTGATAAGTGAATTGGCTGGTAGCAGTCGCTTTCTTTCCGTCGTTGAAGAATGAGGTTACTGTAAGATTCAGTTTCTTTCCATTTTCATTCACTGGCATTTGGATGTTTTCACTCCAATTCCAGTCAGTGAGAGAGGTAAGATTACCTTTGGCTATTTCCTGATTATTCTCCGCATCGCTCAGGATATAAGAAACACGTGATGTTTTCGCTTGCGAGTGATATGTGTTGACGGAAACAAGAAGCAGGTTTTCGTCTGCAGAAGCAGTAGCAGTAGTCTGGTTGTTCATTGGAGAGACGATGGCTATTTGCGGTTCGATGAAAGCGTATCTCAATTCTGTACTGATGTTATTATTGGCATCTACCTTAATATCACGGAAAGAAGAGGGTGAGTGGTCAATGCCGCCTTTGTCTAACGTTCCGGTGCAGATTGTGTAAATTCCATTCTGATTGCGGACGTAGTTGTAGTGCATATGCCCGTATATTTGCGCTTTTGTATTGAAAGCACGCAGGTCGAGTATATGTTCATTGTCGGCTTTGAATACGAAAGTGTCACTTGCGGTGAATAGGTCATGATTGAAAAGAATCAGTGCTTGCCCTTTCTTCATCAGTGCGAGGTCATTTTTCAGCCAGTTATATACGTCTTTCAGTGTATAATCAGTCGGATTGTCTCCGTGGCTGATGGGGGTGACTACATAATGGATATTGCCGATGTCGAATGAATACCATGTCGGTCCGTAGAGAGATTCGTAGAGTTCTTCGCCATATTTGCCTTTCACCAGGTCGTGATTGCCGATACAATAATAAACGGGGCAATCCATCGTTTGTGAATTGACCACTTGGTTGTGCATTGTGAGCCCCGGTTCGTAACAGATGTCACCGGTATGAATCAGGAAGGCCGGTTTCTCGTTGTTGATGTAATGTTTCAGGTCTGTCACCCAACGTCCCATCCCACCGGTCACTTCGGTGTCGGTGATTTGGACGAAAGAGTGCTCTTTCGATTTAGTCTGTTCGCTCTCCGATAGCAGGAAATCGTAGCTTTTTCTATTTTCTTTGGTAGAAAGATAGAATTGCTGTGTTTTATATCCCGCAGGAGTTGTAATAGTGATGAACCGTGTCTTTTCGAATCCGGGTAAAGAGAACCGACCCTTCTTATCTGTCTTTACTACGTTCAATCCGTCGGTTACCATAACGCCCGCCAGCGGCTTGTCGCCTTTGTTAAATATGCCCGATTGGTCGGTGTCGACATAGACTGTTCCTTTGAATTGAGCGCTTAGTGGCAGATATAGTAAAAATGAGATTAGTATGACAGATAATCTTTTCATGGTCAGTTCTCCGGTTTTTAGTGTGTTAAGCTAATTATTCCTTTTTTATTTCAGTTGTTTCATTTCTTCATTGTAGCGTGCTTCTTCTTTGCATAAAGGTTTGTACCACGTCTTTCTTAATATGAGTGTGGTGACCAGAAGCAGAGCGATGGAACTCCACAGTCCCAGTTGTTCGCGGACAACGAGGTACATCGGAATGATGGTAAGCGTACATTGCCAAACGATACCGATTGCCACGTTGAAAGCGTCTCTTTTGAAGTTTCTGTTTGGCCGGATGTGGGGATAACGGGCCAACGCTTTTTTTTCAACCGGCTTCCACCATCCCCAGGGGCGTACACGGGTATAGAAGTTGATAAGTGTCTCTTCATCAGTCGGGGGAGCGCTGTAAGTTCCGGCGATACATCCTATCAGGGAAACGCCAAACAGAACGGGGAAGAAATACAGTACCCATGCATCAGGGACAGTAAATTTCATAACGATTGCCGCCAATACTCCGGCTGTCATTCCCCAGAAATAGCCTTCACCATTGAAGCGCCACCAGTGCCATTTCAGTACGTTGGCTGCGATATATCCACCGAAGAGTGCGCCTACAATCCATTGGAAGATTTCATTGATATCTTTCAGGAAGAATCCGATGACGGTGCTGACTACTACCACTGCAACAGAAATAACATAACTGCTGCGGATTTGCGTTTTTACGCTTGCTTTCGGGTTGATATATTTCAGATAAATGTCATTCACGATATATGCGGGAGCTGCATTCACCGTAGAAGCGAAAGTAGACATAAATGCAGCCAATAGCCCTGCCAGCAATAGCCCTGCCAGTCCGGCAGGCACATAACGGGTAATCAAATGGGGAAGAATCGTCTCAAAATCCGTCCGTGTAACTTCCATTTGTGCCATTCCGCCATCCTCTTTGAAGAAGTAGATAGCCAGCAATGCGAATCCCATAATCATCAGGTAGCGGGGGATTAATAATACCACGGATACGGAACCGCTCATCATAGCCGCTTCTTTCGGAGATTTGCAGGACAGAATCTTCTGCATATCATAGTTGGGAGCGGGGCCTGCCATACTCATAAAGATTCCTTTCAGTAACGCCATCATGACGAAAATGCTAATCAGGCTGTAAGGTTCGTTAGCCATTCGCTCGGTAAGAAGATTCATCCGGCTGCTCCAGTCAATATCGAGCGTCCACCCGAAGAAAGGTGAATCCCAGCCGACGGGAACAAATGAGTGAATCATATCCGGTGCTACCATCTGCATGCCGATGACAACAATAACGATACCTGCTACCGTCATAATCAGGAACTGAACGACATCCGTCCATACGATACTCAACATTCCGCCGAGCATCACATAGAAAGTCGCGATTGTGGTAAAGAAAATACCGTATACATGAGGGACATATTCAGCAGGAACATTGAAAGGAATAAATGGAGATACCACTTCCCAAGGGATGAATATCTCCATAAATTTACCAATACCTATGAATCCATAACTTAAAAAACCGAGTACGCTGAGTAACGCGAATACGATCACAATCGTATGTGAAAGCGTTGAACCTTTTCCTTTTCCGAAACGGGTTTTAATCCATTCGGCACCGGTGAGCACGTTGGAACGGCGCAGCCACACGGATAAGTAAACCATGAGGAATATCTGGTTGAATACCGGCCATAGCCAGGGAATCCAAAGACTTTTGAAGCCATAGGCGAATGCCCAATATACCATTAGCATTGTGCCCGTAATATCGAACATTCCGGAGGCGTTGGACAATCCCAGCATATAGAACGGTAATGATTTTCCTCCTAAGAAATAGGAATCCATATTTTGGGCAGCACGTTTTTTAAGGATAAGTCCGATGACAATCATTGCGATAAGATAGGCGCATATGATAAGAAGGTCGGCAGTGTGTAATTTCATACTATTGTTTTAAGTCGATTTATATATTGTATGTTCTTTGCTGCAAAGGTAGGGAGAAAGAGTTGGGCAAACAAGTATTATTTTAGCACATTCTGATACTAAACAATAAATGCTTCTTATTCCTTATGATATTAATTCATTCCTTAGATTCCCTGCCTGTATATGTTTTATGCCATTGTGCGAAGGTAAAACCATATCGTCAATTGAGACCACCAGCTTTGGAAGGTTATCATTTATGCTCTCTAATGGCGAGAACTCCCGTTCTATGGTACTTTGATCTGCCATTATATAAGAGCACTGTATATAAACGGTTTCTCCTGTTTTTTGAGTAGCGAAGTCAATTTCTTTGCCTTTGGTATTGCTTGTATAAACTTTATATCCCATACGGAGTAAATCCAAGTAAACTGCGTTTTCTATCTGGTAGCCAAAGCCGTAACCATAACCAGGATAGAGATAATTTTTATAAGCAAGATCATTAATGTAGAACTTACTTGTTCTGGAAAAGGTTTCTTTTCCCTTGATGTCATAACGACTTTGTTTGTCTCTACGAGCTTGCAAATACTTTCCACAGAAGCAGCAGAACGGACTCCGTGAGCCAGATGTAGCTAGTCTTTTTGCTGATTAAGATTGAAGATCTAAGCTATTCTTAGTCGATGTTTATTTAATATTGTTTTCTGTTTCGTATAAGAAATAAAATAGCTATATTTGTTCATTCTATTACTTATAAGAAATAAAATGAGAAAGCTGGAGTATTATAAAAGAGAATTGTATATTCAACGTATAAGACCTTTTGTCAACACGCAGATGATAAAAGTTATTGTTGGACAAAGGCGTGTAGGAAAGAGCTATTTGCTGTTTCAGTTGATGGATGAGATTCAGAGTGAATTTCCAAAGGCGGATATCATTTATATCAATAAAGAATTATTCGAATTTGATCAGATTAAAACATATGTTGATTTGATCAATTATGTGTCTGCCACAAGAAAAAATATGGATGATAAATGTTATCTGTTTATTGATGAGATACAGGATATTGAAGATTTCGAAAAGGCTTTGAGACATTTCTTTGCAGAGAATACCTATGATATTTATTGTACTGGGAGCAATGCCACTATGCTTTCGGGAGAATTGGCTACTTTTCTGAGTGGTAGGTATATTGAGTTTAAAGTATATGGTTTGACGTACGCAGAATTTTTAGAGTTCCATAAACTAGAAGACTCAGTTGAAGCATTTAGTCGTTTCTATCGGTATGGCGGACTTCCTTATCTTGCTAGTTTGCCTTTTAAGGTTTGTGTCAGCTCAATAAAAAAGCCCGCCATTGACGTGGAATTTGTCAATGACGGGCAGTTACTATTATTCTAAGACCTATATCTAACTCGCGTTACCTTAAAAACAAACCTGTTCTGCCATTGCATATTTGTTAGCTTCTATGAGTTTGCAAATGTTTTCTACAGAAGCAGCAGAGCGTAAACCGTCTGCCGGTGTGTGAAGACAATAATCTATCAGTCTGTCTACGGTGGAAGTTGCTACGTGCATGCGGGTATCCGAAGACGCATAATAGATATATACCGTTCCGTCCTCATCCGCAATCCATCCGTTGGAGAAGAGTACATTGGATACATCACCTATTCTTTCTTCATCTACCGGAGCTAGCAAGTATCCACCCGGCTCGGCGATTATCTTTGTCGGATCTTCCAGAGACGTCATATACAGATAGAGTACATAACGCAGCCCGGCAGCGCAAGCCCGTACACCGTGGGCGAGATGCAACCATCCTTTGGGGGTTTTGATAGGATGGGGACCCTCACCATTCTTCACCTCTTTTATAGTGTGATAGTAACGGTGGTTGATGATAATCTCTTCTTTTACTTCAGCGTGAGTCATATCATCTATTAGTGCCCAGCCGATACCTCCGCCGTTTCCGGCATCAATAAAACTGTCTTGCGGGCGGGTGTACAAAGCGTATTTACCGTTAACAAATTCCGGATGCAGAACGACATTGCGTTGCTGGCTTTTGGAAATCAGGTTCGGCAGGCGTTCCCAATTCTTCAAGTCTCTGGTGCGGACGATACCTGCTTTCGCTATGGCGGAAGATAAGTCGCCCGGCGCAGCGTTCGGGTCAAGGCTTTCGCTACAGAAGATACCGTAAATCCAACCGTCTTCGTGAGCCGTCAGGCGCATGTCGTAGACATTTGTTTCCGACGGGTCTGTATCCGGCAGATGTATCGGGTATTCCCAAAAACGGAAATTGTCTACGCCATTCGGACTTTCAGCGATGGCAAAGAATGATTTACGATCATTTCCTTCCACGCGGACTACCATCAGGTACTTTCCGTTCCATTTGATAGCTCCCGAGTTCATGGCGGCATTGACGCCAATCCGTTCCATAAGCCATGGATTCGTTTCCGGATTCAGGTCGTAACGCCACTCCAAAGGAGTGTGATCAACTGTCAAGATAGGATATTTATAACGCTCGAATATTCCATTTGGGGAAAATATTATCTTGTTTTTACGTGAGATAAGTGACTCATGTTCTTTTTTTAGAATATGAAGTCTATTATTGTATCTATTCATATCTATTCAACATATTAAGAGATAAAGATTTGCTGTCTATTTCTCTTGTATCTTCTTGACAAGACTAAAAAGAAACTGTTCACAATGCAGATAGACATGAAATGTATACTGTGTTGTACAGACAGTTTCTTTTTATGTTTTATCATTTTAAAAGTATGGGGGTACTTTTAAACGGATATGTCAAGTTTATAAATTATTGCTTAGTGATAAAATAAGAACGAACGGTGTAACCAGGTTCCAAGAAGCTAACCCAATACCAGCCGTCTTTTATTTTATCTATTTTACAGTCTTCTATTGGGTAGGCAACATTTTTATCTATTGCATTTTTAGCAACTTTATAAAGTACAGCGTTGGTTTTTGCTCCTTCTTCAAGGTTACCGGTAAATTGAACTGCAAATCCGGCAGCATAACTTCCTGTACCTTTTATTGTTAATAGTGAAATATTAAGTTCTTTAGAATAAATAGCTTCACCAACTTTTGATGTAGAAAGACTCTGGTAAGCAAAAGAACCGGCTATTAAGTAACGATAGCTTGGATTTTCTAAATAAGGTTCGTCAATAGTCTTGATATGAATATCAATAGACTGCCCTTCTTTGTCCTTGATGGTGATTGCTTTATTGAAATAGTTTCTTTTCAGTCCTTCAATAATAACTTCTGTTCCATTTTCTCCTACCGTGCATTTGATATAAGATGAGGAGTAGTTGGGGAGACTACAAGTATAATCACCGTTTCCATCCAGAATTTTGATCGTGACAGGTTTATCAGTTATTAGATAAGTAATATCTTCACTATTATCTACTACTAGTTTCTTAATTACTTTCACTGTAATTTCAGCTGTTTTGTTGCGTTTATCCTTTACGGTCAATGTGGCAGTACCTGGAGCAATACTGGTAATATCTACTTTGCCATCCTCACTAATTTTTGCAGTTGCTACAGCTTCGCTGGAGGAAGTAATGCTATAACCACGATTGCCAGTATACACTTCAAGAGTTTTAGATTCTCTAGGGAACATGGTAGTAGCAACTGTTTTCATTACAAGGTCTAACTCCTGATCTACAACTACTTTTATATTTGCTGACTTTTTGGCCCAGTCGGTAACCGTTACTATTGCAGTACCATATTGTAGGCCGGTTACGATTACTTCATCGCCTGATATAGCGGCTGTCGCTACTTTTGTATCCGAACTAGTCACTTTATAGCCACCGTTGCCATCAACAATTCGGAAACTTCCTTCGGCTGCTTCATCCAGATTGATTGCTAGGGCTTCTGCATCTACAGCTAGATTTGCATAACTTGGTGCGTCTTCATTGCAACCGGAGAATAACCCGGTTGCAAAAAGCGCGATTCCTGCTAAATATAATAAATTTCTTTTCATGATATTCTTTAAATTATGGTTCGTTATTCGGTTCCGTTACTTTTACTTTTCATTTTACCGGTCACAGTTACTACACTGTATTTAGGCACGGTAATAGAACGCAGACCATTCAATGATGGATTGATCTTTTTATGTAGCCACTTCACATTTTCACTGGATGTGTACGTTCTCATGTTCTGGAATTCTACTCCATCGATTTCCAACAAAGTACTGAATGATTCAGTTTGAGAAGAATTAACGAGTACAAGGGTGTAAGTATTGTCTTTAATATAGGCAGAAGCATATAACTCTTCCGGGAACTTATCTGTTTCAGATGGAATCTTTTCTACATCTACGCGTACAGCACCTTGATCTATAAATTTAGTATATTGTCCGTAAGAGTAGTAACGAGGTACTCTGTAGAATTCTGTGCTAGGCAATGATTCTTTCAATTGGATTAGGTTTTCTCCTGTTGTGCTACATGGACGTGCACCTGCCCACCATACAAAACCGCTAACATTGGCTTTTGTTAAGTAATAGTGGAATGTTTTTGCCCATTTCATTGCGTCGGGCCATGTTTCTTTACGATCCTTATCATCACTAACTTCTGTCTGCCAGATTTGAATATTGCGCTTCACAGCTTCTTCAAAAGGAACTAAATTTTCATCACTTGTAGAATATCCATGACCAGCCATCATTATATTTTGATCTGCTAATTGTGGATATTTCTTAAGACTCTCATTAACATGTGTAACCGCCCATTTCCACTGTGCATTTTCTGCATACATAAGTCTCATGTCACCATATCCTCTTTTGATCATTTCCGGGCGAAGATGGTTGAGTACTAAATCGGCCATCTGGTCTACTGTCCAAGAACAGCTAGCCCATCCTCCCATACTTGCTAGAAAATCCGGTTCATTCCATCCGGATAGTGCGAAAATATCAATGCCGAATTTTTTCTCGTATGCCTCTACGAAATCGATTAGATATTTTGCATATTCCGGGTAGTATTCTGGTTTCATCGCTCCACCATTCAATTGGACCTTATTTTTCCATATAATGGGAGGACACCAAACAGAGAAAAAGTAATTAACATGTTTGTATTTCCTACTTATAAGATCTACCAGCCACATCTGTCCCAACTGAGTCTGTTCTCCACATTCTTCACCATTGTAGACGCGCCAATAGTTATTAATCATAGAGGGTTCATCGGGAGGTAACATAAAGTTACGGTCCATCTTGAACTCTATTTCCTTTGTTGCTGGATTGCAGTAAGAAGGGAATATCTCACCACGGAAGATATTCAGTCCTAAACCGGATTTGCTGAAGAGGTCTTCTACCACTTTTTCACGTTCCACAGTATTCCAGATGCGGTGTGACCATCCGCAGAAAGCGCAGCCGAAGCCTTCGATAAGTTGATGCTTGTTTTCTTCTCCAATTTTCATCTTTATCACAGCGGTTGTTGATGGTTCGGATACAAATCCATCGTCCTCTAAGTTTTCCGGTACAGGGTCTGGAATAAAAACATCACTGTGGTCTAAACTTCCGTCATCACAGGAATATCCTAGAAAGAGGAAAAGAGTTACAAATAATAATGAATATATCTTTTTCATAATTGTTATTCTATAATTGGTTTTAATGCATTATTTCCACAATTCGGTTTGCTTCATTGCGTTGTTGTTATTCAACTCGCCTGAAGGAATTGGATAATATTTATATTTCTCCTGAAAATTGTCAGCTCCCTGCTTGTCATTTGCTTTGAAGATTGTTTTGATTTCGCTGGTGGTATACCAACGTTTCATATCATCAAAGCGATGCCCTTCTCCGAAGAACTCAAGCAGACACTGATGTTCAATCTCATCCATCACGTTAGCTGCGGTGAAAGTCTTATCTGCCAGTCCGGCTCTCTGACGAATGGCTTTTAATGCTGTATTTGCTCCATTCAGATCATTAGTTTGGGCACAGACTTCGGCATACATTAACAGTACTTCTGCAAAACGCATGGCGCGAACGTTATTTGACTTACCTTCTTTGTGTCCCATGTTGTCTGCATTGCCGTCATTGGCGAAGTAAGCAGTGTATTTTTTCAGAAGGAATTTACCGTCTCCCAAGCTGAAGGTTGGGGCACCACCCGCCATTTTTCCACTGTTGCTTTCCCAGAGTTGTTCCATTGAACGGTTGCCACCATACCATTTTTCATTCTTCACCACATCGCCCAAAGCTTCAGGATTGAAGAATAAGCTGGCATACATGCGTTTGTCATACTTTGTGTCTGATTTAGCAGGACGTTCTTCTTTTACAAACTGTCCAACGGCAAAGCTGGAAGGCATTAGCTTTGCCCAACCGCCACCGCCCACCGGACCGAGGAACTGAGGAAGGGAACTACCGAGGTTGATTCCGCTTTCGTTACCCCAAGTCAGTTCACCATCACTGCTATATTGTAGCTCGAATACAGACTCTTCGTTGTTTTCTTTCGCTGGAGTAAAATTCTCGGCAAAGTTTTCCATCAATTGATAGCGTCCCGGATAGTAAGGAGCATTCATTAGAAGTTGCAATTGTGTTTTGGCTTCGGTATATTTTTTTTGATATAGATATACCTTGGAAAGCATGGCAATAGCTGCACCTTTCTCGATGCGTCCTTTCTGTTCTCCATTTCGTGTGATAGGTAAATTGCAGCTAATGGCAGCAATCAAATCATCTTCTGCTTGTTTCCACAGTTGTGCTTCTGTGGCTGCCGGTTTATTAGTTTCATCTTCGTTAGAAGGAATCAGGCGCAGGGGAACTTCTCTGTAGTTATGTACCAGTAAGAAGTACTGAAGACCTCTGAGGAAAAGTGCTTCTCCTTTGATCATAGAACGGTCTTCTTCGCTAATACCGCTTGCCGGAACCAAATCAATGTTTTTCAATACGATGTTTGCACGTTGAATGCCAGTATAGAGTGCTCCATAAGGATCATTGCCAGTGGTGGTAGAGTTTTGGAAAGTGGCAATAGCCCACATGGATGCCTCTTCATTCAAAATAGTGAAGATATCGTCACCACGGCTGTTCAAGTTTAGCCAGCCGTCGAATGCACCGTAATAACCGTACATCTGGTATTTTATGGGTGAATAAGCGGCTGCCAAACCACTCTCTGCATCAGTTTTATTTTTCCAGAAGTTTTCTTCTGTAAAGTGATTGCGGTCTGATAAATCTAAAAATGATTCGCTACATGATGTCAGAGCTCCGGAAAGAAGAACTGCCATACCTATATATGATAACCAATTTTTTTTCATGTTGTAAAATTCAATTAGTGTGTATAATCTTAGTATTATAAACTTACCTGAATACCGAATGAGATAGTACGTGGTAACGGATAACGTCCTTGGTCGATACCTCTTGAGAATACGCTGTAGCCTGCTCCGATGTCTACACTGCCGCTTTCGCCGAGGTCAGGAGAATAACCGGAATACTTTGTCAGCGTGAAAAGGTTCTCCATGGATGTGTAGATTCTCACATTTTCCAACTTAATCTTCTTCAACATTGATTTAGGAAGAGTATAACCAATATCGAGTGTTTTCAGGCGGAAGTAAGACCCGTCTTCCAACCATCTGTCGGTATATGCCAGTCCGTTGTCGGCTCCGTCTACTTTGGAGAAACGAGGGATGTCTGTATTTGGGTTGTCCGGTCTCCATGAGTTAGCCAGTCTTGTGCTGTAATTGCCGTTGAACTTACCCGATTCGAGACAGTAACGCTGATAGTTATATATGTCATTACCTACTACTCCATCGAAGAACAGACCGAAGTCGAAACCTTTCCATTCACCACCCAGGCGTAAGCCAAAAGCGAAATCAGGGAATGGGTTGCCTACGTCGTGCTGGTCGTTTTCATTGATCACACCGTCACCGTTCCAATCTTTGTAACGTACATCACCTACTTGTGCACCCGGTTGAATCATATTACCGTTTTTATCTTTATAGTCTTCAATCTCCTGTTGGCTATGGAAGATTCCGTCAGACTCGATCAGATTAAAGAATGACATGGAGTGTCCTTCTGCAAATCGGTTGATTCCACGTCCGCCTGCACCGTGAGCAGAATAGCCTGAGATAGCTAGATTGTCACCACCGGCAGTAATTTGAGTTACTTCATTTTTTTCGGTAGTAAAGTTTGCACCGATGTAGTAGTTGAAGTCTTTACCGATTGTGCTACGCCAGTTCACTGCCAACTCGAAACCTTTATTGCGTACTTGTCCGGCATTCTGGATAGAAAGACCGTTGATACCGGTAGAAGCTGCATAAGGAATTGGGAGCAACACATCGTTGGTGTTCTTTATGTAAGCATCAGCTGTCAGAGTCAGTTTGCCATTGAGCATAGTTAGGTCTAGGCCGGCATTGAATGTTTCGGTGCTTTCCCAAGTCAGATCGGCAGGAGATACTGCATTAACGTTGGGTAGGCGACCAAACCAGATACCATTACCTTGTAGGTAGTTCATTCCGTCGGATACTACGCTGATGGTAGGATAGAATTTGTCCATCTGCTGATTACCCAGTTTACCGTAGCTAAAGCGGAGTTTAAACTGGTCGAACATATTCTCCAACGGTTTGAAGAATTTCTCACGATTGATGTTCCAGCCAATAGATGCTGAAGGGAAGCTACCAAAGCGGTTTCCTTTCTTAAAGCGTGAGGAACCGTCACGACGGATAGAGGCAGAAACTAGATAGCGATCGTCGTAAGAATACATCACACGTCCGAAGAGAGAAACCAGTGCGAGCTCGTTGATTGAGCTAAAGGCTTTCATTGTACTTACATTGCCCGTCATTGTTTCAATGAATTCAGGAATGTCTGTATTGCTTCCGTTCAGACCGTAGCTCTTGTCTTTCTGTGCGGAATAACCGGCCATTAACGCGAGATTGTGTTTGCCGAATACTTTATCATAATTTAGAGTGTTCTCCAATACCCATGATTCGTAGTCCGAAGAGCCTTCGCTTAGGTCAGGAGTTTCATTCTTACCATAAGTGCCTAGGTCATAGCTACCTGTGTATGTGCGACTTTTGTTGTGGTCTTTTCTAAGTCCTAGGTTCAGTTTGTATTTCAGACCTTTCAGAATTTCTGCTTGCAGATATGCATTCAGGAAGATCTGGGTCTTTTCGTTAGTATTGAGTACGGTACTGTAATAAGCATAAGGATTAGGGAGATTGATATCTGCAGAGGTTCCCCATCCGGTACTATTGGTAGGATCGAATACCGGTACTACTGCAGGGAAGCGGAGGATTTCGCCCATTGTGTCCTGGTTGATGTTTCCTTCACCTTGGGATAGGCGAACGATTAGCGATTCACCGATAATCAGGCGATTGTCCAGAAAAGAGAAGTCGCTCTTCAAACGAATATTATAGGATTCGTGACTTGTGTTGCGAAGAATACCTTCTTTGTTTAAATAGCTTGCAGATGCGCTGTAGGTAGCTGTTTTGGAACCACCGCTAATATTAGCGTTCGCTTTATAGGTCATTGCAGTGCGCAACATTACATCTTGCCAGTCGGTACCGACACCAACAAATGGAACTGCACCAGTTTCTGAACTGTAACCATCGGCAGCTAGATTATAGTAGCGTGCGAAGCGGCTATATTCTTCACCATTAAATACATTCAGCGTTTTTGGAGTCTGGCTAAAACCTGTGAAGAAACTTACATCTAGTTTGGTAGGCATATCCTTGCGGCCGCTTTTTGTAGTTACTAATACTACACCACCGGCAGCACGAGAACCATAGATAGCGGCAGCGGCAGCATCTTTCAGTACCTCAATAGAAGCAATATCTGATGGGTCTACCATACTAAGATCTCCAAAAGCTCCATCAATTACATAAAGCGGGTCATTGTTTGAAAGAGAACTGATACCGCGGATGTTAATAGTCATTCCTTCGTTCGGATCACCACTTGTGCTTGCTACAGATACACCGGCAATTTTACCTTGGAGGGCTGTACCCGTATTTGTAGCAACAGCACCATTCAATTCTTTTGCGCTTACTGAACTTACAGCTCCGGAGAGGTGGCTTTTCTTTACTGTACCATAACCGATGACAACAACTTGTTCAAGAGTTACGTTATCTTCTTCCATACTAACATTGATTGTAGCGTTTGAAGATACTGCCTGCTCTATACTTTTCATACCTATTGTAGAGAATACAAGCACATCACCCTTATTGGCTTTAACTGTATATTTACCGTCTATATCTGTAACTGTACCAGTGTCTCTGCTTTTTATTTTTACTGTGACTCCTGGTAAGGGTTCGTTTGTCGTAGCTTCTGTTACGACTCCTTTAACTTCGATATTCTGGGCTGCCAATGGAATACTGGTCAGGCAGAGAAAGAAGAAAAGTAAGAAATGAATTTTTTTACTCATGATTTATTGCATTAGATTTATAAACTCTATTCTATTAAGCATATAACTTGTTCCGTTATCTGTAAGTTGTTGCTTGAAGTGTTTGTTGTCGGCACTGTTTTTACAAGAAGTAAATGTACCTATGTAACTTAATAGGTGTGCTACTCCAATAAGGTAAAATAATCTGTTTTTCATAACATATATGATTTTATATTGTTAAACTCTGGGAGCAAAGGTAGGGTGGTTTACTTTGGAGGACAAATATAATTTTATCAAATACTAATACAAAATTAACAAAAGGCATAAAAATAGATAAAAATGTTGTTTTAATCTCCTTAATATAATACTAAATCTCTTTAAATAGCTGTGTTTGTAGGTGTGACTATCAAAAGTGTGCCGTTATGTATCGAATATTTATAATACCTATAATATACTTTCTGCTCACTAGAAAAACGTCTGTGTCTTCTGTATTAAATATGAGTTTAACTTATATAGAACGTAGTGTAAAAAAGAGTTATATGTCATAGGCTATTTATTATATTGCCAAAGTGCAATTTTTCCCCAAAAAACAAACTTCAAGCAGGCTGTTTTTACTTCCATTTTCTTGAATAACTCTTTGTTTATCATAAATATTGCTTTTTACATTTCTATCTTCTTTTTCATCATTATCATTTCATTTATTTCCGTACGGTTATGAACTAATTTCGAACTTGTGCAAATTTGTCGTTAATACTGAATGAATTTATGATTGATGATGCATGATTTTATTCGTCTGACAATTGTTGCTTTTTCGTCTGACAGTTGTCAGACGGAAGAATAACAGTTGTCAGACGAAAGTTCAACAACTGTCAGACGAATAAATTTATATATAACAGGGATTAAATCATTGCATACTGCCAATCTGATTTTAGAAAAACTAAGATTAGTTCATTTCCGTACCGTTTAGCTCATTTCCGTACGGTTATGAACTAATTTCGAACTTGTGCAAATTTGTCGTTAATACTGAATGAATTTATGATTGATGATGCATGATTTTATTCGTCTGACAATTGTTGCTTTTTCGTCTGACAGTTGTCAGACGGAAGAATAACAGTTGTCAGACGAAAGTTCAACAACTGTCAGACGAATAAATTTATATATAACGGGGATTAAATCATTGCATACTGCCAATCTGATTTTAGAAAAACTAAGATTAGTTCATTTCCGTACCGTTTAGCTCATTTCCGTACGGATTTAAACAACTTCACCTCTACATAGTTATTTATCCTAATTATTTATCCTAAAACAAACATTGAACGATTTATTTTCTTAATTTTGTGCTAAAACCAAATAGCAATAAAAGAAAAAGGAAGTAGTATGGAACAAGCGGACAGATATATTCGTTTCGACTGGGCAATCAAGAGACTGCTTCGTCAAAAAGCTAATTTCGGTGTATTAGAGGGTTTTCTCACGGTATTTCTTGGTGAAGAGGTGAAAATCATCGAAATACTGGAAAGTGAAAGTAATCAGCAGACAGCCGATGATAAGTTTAATCGTGTAGATATCAAAGCCAAAAACGATAAGGGTGAGATTATCATCATTGAGATTCAGAACACTCGTGAACTGTACTACCTGGAGCGTATCCTCTATGGAGTGGCGAAAGCCATTACGGAGCATATCTCTCTTGGAGAACGTTATTATGAGGTGAAGAAGATTTATTCAATCAGTATCTTATACTTCGATATCGGTAAAGGGGATGACTACTTATACCACGGTCAGAACAACTTCGTCGGAGTGCATACGAATGACCGTCTTGAAGTGACTACCAAAGAGAAAGACGCATTGGTGCATAAGCTTCCCGCCGAAATCTTTCCCGAGTATTTCCTGGTTCGGGTAAATGAATTTAATAAGGTGGCGGTCACTCCTTTGGAAGAATGGGTGGAGTATCTGAAAACAGGTTGTATCCGTCCTGATACAGAAGCACCGGGGTTGAAAGAAGCCCGTGAGAAATTGGTGTATTATAATATGTCCAAAGCGGAGCGACAGGCTTATGATGAACATTTGAGTGCGATCATGATACAGAATGATGTGTTGGATGGGGCGAAATTGGAAGGTCGCATGGAAGTTGCTCGTAACATGAAAAAGCTGGGAGTTCCCATCGAAATTATCATGCAAAGTACTGGATTATCAGAAAAGGAGATAGAGAACTTATAAGTAATATAGCTATTACGAAGCGGTCTTTTATATCAATTTTCTTTAGTACAATATCTCTGAATCCCGCTTTCTTTGCGGCTTTCACCCATTGGCGCGGTTTAAACCGATTGGGATTCCATGTGTCTGCCAGTGCCCAGTATTCTTTTGGGGTGATAGTTCCGTCTTCCTACGATTTGTTTGCGTACATTCCCCATGACAGGTCAATGCCCCCATGAACGGCTGACATACCCAAATGGCCGTACCTCTTTCTCATTCTTAGATGATTTTAGAGCGATTATTGAAACTCTAATCGCTAATGAATATTAAGTATTTAGTCTTCATTATTAGTAAAAAAGACATTGGAAGATTTATTTTTTATAATGTAATAGCCTAAATAGCAATAATCTTTCAATATATTGAAAGATTATTGCTATATTTATTTCAGTAAATAAGATGAGTGTGGAGAAAAAAGTGATTATTTGAAAACCATCTTCATCGGTCTGCCTATCCAGACTTGTGGTTGCTCAAGATTAAAAATAGATGCTATGGTAGAAGCTACGTCATATTGCATCATGCTTACGTCATCAAAACGAAGTCCTTTTTTAATATTCTTGCCGGAGATGATGAAAGCTGTTTCCATTTCCTGCATTGTTTTGCCGCCATGACCTTTATTAATACCGCCGTGGTCGGAAGTTAATATGAAAATAGTATCATCAAGGATTCCTGCGTCTTTTACAGCTTGGACAATTTGTCCGACATAGGTATCCAACTCTTTGAGTTTTTCATAATAGGCGGGAGTATCATGTCCTTCAGTGTGTCCGGTATGGTCAGGGCTATCGTAACAGATGGCAACGAGAGTCGGGTGTTTTTCCTTTATATAGGTAGATGCCATATTGCCTAATTCTTTGGGAGTCTTGTTGTAATCGGCCACATGGTAATGATAACTCATAGAAAGGGTATCCACAAGGTATTTGATTCCGTCCCATTCATAAAGGCAGCCGATTTCTGCTTCCGGGCGGGCATCGCGCAGCAATTGGAAGATAGTAGGGAAAATTCCGTTCTTGTTCAATACGCGTGATGGAAGTTCCGGAGTTTTAGAGCCCCATTCGGTGTATCCGTGGAGTTCCGGCCCGGCTCCCATAAACATGGATGCCCAGTTGATGGCGCTGGAAGAAGGAAGGGCCGAGCGTTTTTTTAATGTATAAGAGCCGTCTTCCATTAGCTTCTTGACGTTAGGCATGTCTGCTTTGGGCAGGCTATATGCACCCCAGCCATCTAATCCGATAAAAACAACGTGCTTGGCTTTGTCTTTTCCTTTGGCATTGCAAGAGAAGCTGAGACTGAAGAGTAAAGCAAATGTAGTAAGTAGTGTTAAGAGAGTTTGTCTATTCATGATATTTTTATTTATATGGTTAATGTTTTATTCGTTGTTTAATGAGAAGTCATAGCTAACGACAGACAAAGATAGGACTATTTTGAATGTGAGACAAATACAATCTTAGCATTAACCAATACTTTTGCGTTTTTTATCCCAAACTGATACTTTACTGTGCGAAATGATTTCCGGCGGGTTGCCGTATCTTGATTTGTTATATATTTGCCGGCAAACAAGATATTACTATGAAGAAGAATTGGATGTATGGTGGTGTAGTGGCTGCCTTGTTTGCTTTGGTGGTAAGCGGTTGTGCTGACTCCCTGCGGACTGTTGAGTTTCGCGGAATCTGTGTAGATGACTTGCACGGTGAAAACGGGCTCTATAACCCCGGGAGAGGATTCCGCCTGGAAACAGCGGTAGATGTGCTGCATGAGAAAAACACTCCTACGAAAGAGCTGGTGGAACTGTCGGAGAAGTACATGGCGGACAGTGTCTCGCTTTCCCAAAGTTATTTTTATCTTACTTATCTGATAGGTGAGAATCTGTCTGAAGAGAATTTCCAAACTATGCAGATGTACTTTGATGAGTTGCAGAAGCAGGGAAAGAAAGCCGTATTGCGTTTTGCCTACGAAAGGGATTTTATGGGAAGAGCCGCCACAGGTCCTACCGGAGAACAGATATTGGAACATCTGGACCAGTTGAAACCTTTTCTGGAGAAGAATAAAGACTTGATTCTGGTAATGCAAGCCGGAATGATTGGTGCATGGGGCGAGTGGCACAGCTCTATCCAAGGTTTGGAGAACTCTGAAGAGATAAAAGCTGCGGTATTGGAGAAATTGCTTTCAGTCGTTCCCGAAGAGAGAAACGTGCAAGTAAGGCTGCCTGAGTTTAAGAATCTGCTGAAGGACAAACCGGAACTATATAAAAGACTTTCGTTCCATGATGATTTCATCGTGATACGTCCCGACAGATGGGATGCTGATATGCACGAAGGAACTGCCAAGTTCGACCAGATAGTGAAAGAATCGCCTTATCTCGTAGTAGACGGGGAACTTCCCTGGGGATTTTGGAGCGTAGGTGCCGATCCGGACAGCCCTTCTGCCGGATGGATTATTGACGGGCTGCAAGCGGCAAGACGTTTATTCCTTCAGCACTATACTTCATTGAGTGTTATCCATAATTATAAGGAACAACATCCTAACAACAGATTTGACGAGAATAACCCGCCCGAATATTCCATGGTGGTATGGAAGAAAACAATGATAACGGAAGATTCTCTTCGTCAACACCATATGCCTGTATCCGACAGTTATTTCCAAAAACAGGACGGAACGAAAGTGAAGCGTACTATGTTCGATTATATACGTGACCATTTGGGCTACCGTATCGAACTGCAATCTCTGCAATTGCCTGATAAGTTGCAAACCGGAAAAGAAAACCTGTTGAAACTGAACTTGGTAAACAGAGGTTTTGCCACTGTGTTTGGAGAGCACCCGGTTTATTTTGTGCTGACTGACGATAAAGGGGAAGTTACGGAATTCCCGACCGAAGCCAACCCGTTGGACTGGCAGCCGTTCCAGCCGGGAGATACGACTTATACGCCGTTGACACATTCTGTTGATTTATCCCTTCAACTGCCGGGGGCGGTTGTTCCCGGAAAATACAAACTGGGTCTGTGGATACCGGATGGCTCAGAAAGGTTGAAGTATAATTCCCGTTATGCTATCCGTTGTGCGAATGGGAATACGGTTTGGGCGGTGTCTAAAGATGGAAAATACGGAGTCAATATATTGACGACTGTTGAGGTGGAATAAATGTTGGTTTATGTGTTATAAATCAGCACCACCGTGTACGCCACATAGCAAAGTACCATAATGCTTCCTTCTATTCGAGTAATCGTCCGTTTGGCGAAGAACAGTCCGAAGAACCAGAGCAGGATACACGAACCTGCCAGCGTGAATAAATCAAAGTTGGTGATTCCGTTGAGGCGGAGCGGAGTAATGCTGGCACTGCATCCCAGTACAAAGAAGATATTGAAAAGATTGCTGCCGATTACATTTCCGATGGCAATTTCGGGATTCTTCTTGAGTGCGGCTACGATGGAAGTGGCAAGCTCCGGCAGGGACGTTCCTGCAGCTACCAGTGTCAGGCCGATAATGGATTCGCTTACACCCAGGTTGCGGGCAATACCCGTAGCTCCATTAACGAATAATTGTCCGCCATAAATAAGTGCGCCCAGCCCGCCAAGAATATAAAATGTGGATTTCCACCAGGGAAGCAATTTGATTTCGTCTTCTTCGGCAGGGTGTGCGGGTTGGTGGGCGTCACTCGTCGCAGTCGTGGACGGAGTACGGGCAATCGCAAAGGTATACCCCATGAAGATGGCGAAGAAACAGAGTAATAATAAGCCGTCTATTCTGTTCAGGATGTTTTCTGATGCCTTATCCAGAAATACATCATTAGCACAGACCAGCAGGACGACAGAAGAAAGTATGCAGAGCGGTATCTCCTTTCTGAGTGTGTTCCGGGTGATGACAATAGGGGCGAACAGGGCAGTGCAGCCTACAATCATCAATGTATTGAAGATATTGCTTCCCACCACATTGCCGATGGCAATATCCGCGCTGCCTTTGAGGGCGGAAGACACACTGACTGTCAGTTCCGGGGCGGAAGTACCGAATGCGACAATGGTAAGTCCGATGACGATAGGCGGGATACGGAAACGTTTGGCTACTGAAGCCGAACCGTCCGTCAGTCCGTTGGCTCCTAAAAGAATGAGGATTAATCCCCCTATAAGAAACAATATATTCATAATTTTTCAGTTTGGCAGCAAAGATAAAAAATCTAAATGAAATTAATGACAAAACTCAGAAAGAAGGTTGTAGGAGGATGATTTAGGTAATATGTTGAAAAAGGTATGACCGCTAAAAGTCGGTTGAAACCGGACGTTATTATCAGAGGACAAATAGCTATGGGCTTTTCATGCAACTACATGATAAAAGTTTTACTATTCTATCATTTGGGGTATTTATTCTTTGATTAGTTCAAATAAAACAATAAATTTGCATTATATGCCGATGAAAGGGGAGATAGTGAAAGATTTAACTAAATTGATAGTAGTCTTGGCCGAGCAAAAGAAAACAGGAAAATGGTTGGCTGAACAATTTGGGAAAGATATTTCGACCGTTTCTAAATGGCGTTCAAATAATAGTATGCAACTGTCGTTAGAGGTGTTAATGAGGCAAAAGAAGAATTTATTGAATTAATTACACAATAAAAGTTTTATGTCCCGACTAAGTGATCTATATAAAGCAATGGAAACATTGCGCAAAGAAGGTCTTTCTTTGAATGAAGACCTTGAAAAACAAGTGAGTGATTTGGAAGAGAACATCATCAAAAAAGAAATTCTTCCGATTGTAACCGAGACGATTGCACCGGCTTTAAAGCAAGTGCAGCGCGAATTAGTGCTTGTCGTGGATTATGTACCAGGCTCGCCTATTAGTGTACACTTGTCTCGTAAACGAAATTTTACAGCAGATATAGCAGATGCCAAAGAGATTCTTCCTGACCCACAGGTAGAGCATAAAGAAATAGGAAAGACTGGACCGAAAGGCGAAATTGCGCCAGCTACCCGATTGAGGATTACATTTGCTGATGACCGAGTGATTCAAGAGCCACAAGCTGCTGAGACTTTCCGTAAGTTTGTAATGGAAGTAGGTGCCGACCGCGTACGTTCTTTAGGAATGAAGCAAAATAAAGTACCTCTGATTTCCAATACGCTTGACAAGAAATATAGAAGTTCACAAAAGCCTGTTGGTAATGGTTGGTATCTGATGACATGTAGTAGTACGCTTACTAAGAAACGGGATATAGAACGTATAGCCAATGCGTTTGATATAAAGATTAAAGTTGAAATAGTGTAATTCTTTCAATCATGAGACGAATAAGAATATTCATAAGCAGCGTACAGAGTGAGTTTGCCGAAGAACGTGCAATGCTTTGTCATTATATCCGAACAGACGTGCTGTTGGGAAAATTCTTTGAGCCGTTTATTTTTGAGGAAGTACCGGCTAATGAGTATTCTGCAAATCATGTTTATCTGAAAGAAGTTGAGTTATGCGACATATACTTGGGGCTGTATGGTAATCTGTATGGATACGAGGATGGGGAAGGTATTTCTCCAACAGAGCGAGAGTATGATTTGGCGGCATCACTGCATAAAAGTCGGCTTATCTATATAAAAAGCATTGGTGAGGAAAAAAGACATCCCAAAGAAAAAGCATTGATAAGAAAAGTAGAGCAAGATATAGTACGTAAGACTTTTGTAGATATTGACGGATTACGAACTTCGGTATATGCTTCTTTAATCAGATATTTGGAAGAAAAGGAATATATCCGGTGGCGACCGTTTGATGCTTCCTGCGATAATGGAGCAACATTGAAGGATTTGGATGAGGACAAAATGAGGAATTTTATACACATGGCTCGTTCAAAACGTAACTTCCCGCTGTCGGTGGAAACTTCTCCTGAGGTTTTGCTTACTCATTTAGATTTAATTGATGAAAATGGGCGTTTGGCTAATGCGGCCATATTATTGTTCGGGAAGAAACCTCAGAAGTATTTCATTACTTCAGAGGTAAAGTGCGTGCAATTTTATGGAGATGTAGTAGAGAAACCAATGCCGGCATATCAGATATACAGAGGCGATGTTTTTGAATTGGTAGATCAAGCTACAAGTTTTGTCATGAGCCGTATTGATAATTGGGTAGGAACAAGGGCAGAGGGAGAAAAAGCTGATATTCCAACACGTCCTGAATTGCCTATTGATGCCGTAAAGGAAGCCATTGTAAATGCTGTGTGTCATAGAGACTACACAAGTAATGCGAGTGTGCAGATAATGTTATTTCGCAACAGACTGGAAGTCTGGAATCCGGGAACATTACCATATGGTCTTACCGTTCATAAACTTCATGGACCGCATAAATCGTTACCTGCAAATCCGTTGCTTGCTGACCCAATGTATTGGAATGGATATATCGAGAAAGTGGGAACAGGTACAGAGGACATTATCAATAAGTGTCGGGAATATGGTTTAAAGTCTCCTGAATTTTATCAAGAAGAAGATTTTAGAGTAGTCATCTGGAGAGTAATCGAAGGACAAGACGTTCCAAAGGTGATCCAA
This sequence comes from uncultured Bacteroides sp., assembly GCF_902491285.1. GTDB lineage: Bacteria > Bacteroidota > Bacteroidia > Bacteroidales > Bacteroidaceae > Bacteroides. The sequence goes on from NZ_CABUHK010000023.1 coordinate 51,832, forward strand.
AGCGTTCCAAATAACGATCCAAAGGCGATCCAAAGCGTTCCAGACAATGAAACTAGACTCTTGGAGATGATAACGGAGAATCCCTCAGTGTCAAGGGCAGAACTTGCCAAGCGACTTGAGTTAAGTGAACGGCAAATAAGAAAAATAATTGACCAGTTACGGAATGCTGGTAAGTTAAAACGAGAAGGTGGTAAGATTGGAAAATGGATTATTACTGGAGAATAGTAAGAACAGTAGCTAAATTCCTTGATTAAGCAAAGGGTTTGGCTGTTGTTGTACTAGAGTTGTTTTGATGAGATGCGAAGCGCAGCAGATTGGTGTAACTATAATGTCGCCGAATCGTTACTGACAACTATCTGCTTCTCTGCTCAATGTTGTTATCCAGACAGATATAAAAAAAGTTCTTATCCGAAACAAAGATAATCATTTTGGAAGTTGATATGTCAAAAACAATCCGTATGTTTGCTCTGTTTTAATTAAAAAGGTGATTAACATTCATTTAATATCTGCGAACAATAGGATATGGAAATAAATAGGATGAAAAGAATAATGCTGGTGTTGCTGATGTCTTTTGGGGCAATGGGTGCACAGGCGCAGTTGGAACAGGCTGTCAAGAAGATATTTGCCGGAGATACCATAGCCAGTAAACATACCGCTTTGAAGCGGGACTCGGATTCGGCCTATGTGGCAAACCTGCAAAAGACATTGGAAGAAGCCCGGCTCAATGAAGCGAATATGCGTATGGAGATGGAGCAGATGAAGCTTCAGATGGCTGCCGCCGATTCAGTGAAATATGCTCAACAACGCCAACGTATCGACTCTCTGCGCCAGTTCACCAAAGGAATACCCGTAGTGGCGGACGATGATACTTTATTCTATCTTTTCACCAAACGTGGCGGATACACTCCTCAGCAACGTGCGCAGATGACCGGTGCTGCGATTGAAGAACTGGGAAGACGCTTCAATCTCCGTCCCGACTCCGTGTCAATCGACCATTCGGATATTGTTTCCGATTTGATGTACGGCAATAAGGTACTGCTCTCTCTCACGGATCAGGACGCTTTGTGGGAAGGCATTTCCCGTGACTCTCTCGCTAAGGAAAGGCAGCAGAATGTTGTAACCAAGTTACACGAGATGAAAGCGGAGCACGGACTTTGGCGAATGGTGAAGCGTGTGCTTTATTTTATCCTGGTGATTGTCGGCCAATATTTCCTGTTCCGTCTGACCAACTGGTTGTTCCGTAAGCTGAAAACACGTATCCTGCGTCTGAAAGATACGAAGATAAGGCCTGTGTCCATTCAGGGATATGAACTGCTGGATGCGCAGAAACAGGCTAACTTGTTAGTCTTCCTTGCGGGTATAGGGCGGTATATCCTTATGGGTTTGCAGCTATTGATTACTATCCCGCTGATTTTTATCATTTTCCCGCAGACGGAAGGATTGGCTTATCGTATATTAGGTTATATCTGGAATCCTATCCGCGGTATTTTTGTGGGTATCATCGACTATATTCCCAAACTGTTCACAATCATTGTCATTTGGTATGCAGTGCGGTACTTGGTGCGTCTGGTGCATTATCTGGCACGTGAGATAGAGGCGGGACGCTTGAAATTCAACGGTTTCTATCCGGATTGGGCAATGCCGACTTTCCATATCGTCCGCTTCCTGCTCTACGCATTTATGATTGCGATGATTTACCCTTATCTGCCGGGTTCCGATTCGGGAGTATTTCAAGGGATTTCGGTATTTGTCGGATTGATTGTTTCGCTGGGGTCGAGTACGGTAATCGGTAATATCATTGCCGGACTGGTGATTACGTATATGCGTCCCTTCAAGATGGGCGACCGGATTAAACTGAACGATACTACCGGGGATATTATAGAGAAAACGCCGCTTGTCACCCGTATCCGTACACCGAAAAATGAGGTGGTCACTGTCCCCAACTCGTTTATCATGTCTTCGCATACCGTGAATTACAGTACCTCGGCGCGCGAGTATGGGCTGATTATCCATTCGGAAGTATCTATCGGGTATGATGTTCCCTGGCGACAAGTCAATCAGATATTGATTGATGCTGCGTTGAACACTCCCGGAGTAGTGGATGACCCGCGTCCGTTCGTATTGGAAACGTCTTTGAGCGACTGGTATCCGGTCTATCAGATTAATGCTTATATCAAAGAAGCGGATAAGATGGCACAGATTTATTCTGACCTGCACCAGAATATTCAGGATAAATTCAATGAAGCAGGAATTGAAATCATGTCTCCGCATTATATGGCTGTCCGGGACGGAAATGCGACGACAATGCCTAAGGATGATTGGAGGAATGGCAATCCTGTGGATAAAGCGGCACAGGGCGAGACTACTGGGAAGTCATAAAAGTGTCCCTTTCATTACGAGAGAGACACTAGCTGTTGTCTGTTTTTCACTGAAGTTAATTATTGCCGGACATGGCGTAATGAATATCAAAACGTCCGTTAGTCAGACGGTTGCCGTTGCCGAATGTCGCGCTGATTATTTTCGCGTTTGTGTCAAAGCGGCTTACAAAGGCTGTCCCGGCTTCCAGTTCTTCTCCATCGGCTTTTACATTGGTGATGACGGACTCTTCTCCTTCTTTGGGAGCCAAGAGAGTGAATTCTATATAGAAGCCGGTTTCTTTTGTTCTGACTGAAACGGATAGTTTATCCTCTTCTTCGTTTTTGTAGTAGAAGAATGAATCGTGTGTCCATAACGGTGAAGGGTGCCAGCCCCAATATCGTCCGCCTACATAAATCCAGCCGTCTACAAGGCATCCGAATGTATCGGCACCTGTGGTTGTGGCGGGCGGCATTACTGTGATATCCACTGTGTTATCTTCCGTACAGCTACAAAGGCTGAGAATAGAGAAAAGGATGAGTATGTATTTTTTCATCTTCATCGAAGCTAAGGTTAAAAATAATAAGATAATCCCGTAGTGAGATTCAGACGGGAAAGATTAGCGTCATGGTTCTCATCGAATCTGACGATGGTCGTTTCTCCATGATAGTGGGTTTTCATTCTGACAAGTCCGCTGAACAGGTATTGTACACCTATCCCGAGTCCCAGGCTGGAAGTCAGTTTGTAGGTAGCGTTGCTGTTGATAAGAAAACCTATACTGCTGGCTTTCACTTTCCGCTTCTTGCCGAATACCTCGCTGTTGTTGCGTAAAAAGAGTACGCCGGGCCCTACTCCTCCACGAATCTGCCAATGCTTGGTATGGGCATTGCACATTCCGATTTGGGGGCTGAAGAAGTGAATCAATAAGTGGTCTTTCCCTTCGGGATGGCTGCCTTTGGAAGAGAATCCGGTGTAGATTGCTCCGAAGATGAAACGTTTGATAGGGCGGAAGTGATATTGCCCGTCCCAACTTACCCCCTGCGCAAGTTCGCGCTGATAGCTGTGGGTGTCGATGGTAAGCGTGGGAGTTCCCTTGAGCATATTACCGTAGCCGGCATGGAAGGAAAAATCATGTCTTTCGAAGTCCTTCTGCGAGAAAAGTGTACCATGGCAGGCGACTAGTACGATTATTATTAAAACCGTTTTTAGTTGTGCTTGATTCATGTGAAATTAGTTTAGATAGTTAGTTTATTACAAAAGTAGTAAATATCTCAAGTTTTCTCACAACGGATCAGAATTTTTTGTCCATTATTTAATGTGCTGGCAAATAGGTAGGTATTTCCTCCTTCTGTCAGGCTGATTCGTTTACGAAGTTCAGCTACTGTGGCAGGAAAGTTGCGTACAGTGATATTGGCTTTTTTAAGGTCGGCCAGGTTTTCCTTTATTTCTTTCTTGTTGAAACTGCACTGGCTGATGATACGGAACGCTCTTCCGGGAAAATCTGTAATCAAGGCATCGGAAGTGTAAAGATGACTGTTGGGGTGCAGCTTCTTTACAGGATAGGCTGCGGCAATACTGCGGAAAGCGCCGGCTTTCAGGAGGGATGTGTTCGGTTCATACAGGTAACTTCCCAATGTGTCGGTATACATACATTCGTTGCGTTGTTCCTGTTCGCGGGTGAAAACGAAGCGTTGCTCTTCGTGTGTTCCTTTTGTGGAGAGGTTTATACAATGAATAGGGACTTCTTCCGGTGAGGTTTGTCCTGCTGGCGGTTCTTGTCCGAGTAGTAACAGCAGTTCTTTGCATTCGTTATTGACGGACAGGATATGGACTTCTTGTGTATGCCGCAACTCTTTCAATGCTAATGAAAGGTCGAGCATGGGGGAGAGTTTGACCATTACCCGGTTGGCTTTGCTTAGTAAAAGTTCCTCCAGTTCGGCTACGTCCGGTTCGCAGTCGGAGATGGCTACGGTTTTGCCGCCGTGCTCGTTGCGGCGGGCAGGGTCGAGAAAGATGCAGTCTACGGGAGACATTGCTTTCAGGTAGGCTACGCCATCTTCATTCTTGACGGTAATGTGGTTCAGGTTGAGTATGGGAAAGTTGTGTGCCGCTATTTCGCAAAGTTCTTCCTGCCGTTCTACGTAGGTGGCTGATTTGAATTTGGCAGCAAGGAAAGAGCAGTCTATCCCGAAGCCTGCGGTAAGGTCGGTCAATGATTCACCTTGCAGGAGACTTGCCTTGTAGCGGGCGGTGATTTCCGAAGAGCATTGTTCCAGTGACAAGTGTTTCGGATACCATATATCTTCTATCTCCTTCCACGATGGGATTTTTTCAGCGGCAACCTGCCGTCCGGCTATCTGGGTGATGGCAGTCGGCATGTCTACATTCGGATACTTTTTAGCTTGTAGGGCTAAGGCACGTATATCGTCTGACGAGTGTTCACGGATGAATTGTTGGGTTTCGGGGAAGATTTGCATATGGGTATTGTTGCGTTATATAGGGGATTATTATGTCGTATGATAGTGATAGTACGGTTAATTGTTGGATGCCGGGTTATGGTATTACCTTGTATTTCAGCCTGGCTACGTCGCGGCTGCAAAAGTTGAAGTGCCACCACTCACTGGGCAATGCGCGGAATCCGGCTTCTTTCATTACTTTTCGTAACAGTATCCGGTTTTGCCGTTCTGCCTCGCTCATTTTTCCGTTACGTACCAGTTCGCTTTCGTGGGTGATATGTGCTTCTATACCTAAATGGTCGACTTTTGTTCCCATTGGTAATGGTTGTCCCAAAGAATCCTGGATGCTGATGTCTACTGCCAGTCCGTAATTGTGGAGTCCGCCGCCACGGTTCGGGTTGGAGACGTATTTATATTTAGATGTTCCTTTCACTATATTCCACATCTTTTTTTGTACGGACATCGGACGGGCGGCGTCATAAATGAGGAGACTGTAAGACGGGTGCAGTTCTTTCAATGCTCTTTGTGCTTTCACAAGGGCATATGCAGCGTCCGGATGTAGATAGGCTTCCGACAAATTGTCATAAAGCACCTCTCCGGTGAAATTATCAGCTTGTGTGTACATCAGTTTCACTACCAGGCTACTGTCCAGTTCGGCAACGTTCACCAAACCCAAAGAGTCCATATAGAGAGCCATTGCGCTTTTCATCGGTTGCGGAGTGGGGGGACATTCTTTCCGGAGTTGTATATCATCCGATGGATGCTCGTATTCCGCTATGGCGGAGTTTCCCTTTTCCTTGTGACCGGAAACGGAAGTACATTCTGCCAGCAGCAGGCAGAGGATAGGCAAACTATATTTTAGAAATCTCATTCGGACTTTTGTATTTAGTGCGCCAAAGATACTTCTTTTTGGCTTTAACTCCAATCTTCTTATCTCTGGATATTGGCTACTGCTTTCTTCAGATTGGCTACTCCTTTCCATACATCCAACAGGTGCAGGACACGCGCATCTTCCGCTTTGCTATTATTGGCTGATAGCAGTTCCGCATAGATTTCCAATAGCTTCTTTAAGTCCTTAATTGGTTTTTCGGGAAGTTCGGCGAGCATTGCGGTCAGTAGTTTTTCCAGTTCCCGGTTGTGCAGCGGACTGACGTTCATCATCTGTTGCTGTATCAGGTCGGTCAGTCTTTTCAGAGGTCCCCATCCTGTGTCTTGGTGCGAGCCTAGAATCCTGCCTATGCGTGAACTGTCTATGCATCCTTTGTTTATACGTTCTATCCATATTTCGGCAGCGTAGGCACGGCTGGTCTTGTCGGCCACTAACATGCAACTGGCTTCCAGAAGATAAGAAATCTCATGCCATGTGTGTCTGAACTGATGGAATGTTTCTATCGTAGTTCGGGTCACGTTGACCTCCCTTACTTCATTTAACATCGGGTCGTATATCGCTTGGCAGATGCACCATGCCAATAATGGTTCCGGCGTATTGGGTGCCAGCCATAACAGACGCGGCAAATCTTTTGATATTTCGTCGAAATATTCTCCTTGAGGATAATATATTTCTACCAGCAGCGGATGTGGAGTGCGCGGGTGATACTCTGCTCTCTCGTTATATTTCCCTTTATTGATGATTCGGACGTTCTGCCCTTCCGGAAGATGAATGCTGATTGTAGAGGAAGTCCATTCTACCACTTTCTTAGTGTAATCTATATATGAATGAGATTCCAGATACGTTTTCCATGCGAAGTTTCCGGTCAGAAATTCACGCGGACTTTCGTTGTAGGGGAAGTCCTTAAATTCGGGATAGACCGTTTCCGGTGATTTGATAAGTCCTGCTGTCATCCACCATGCCGGATGCGTGAAGGGGGATTGGGGCGTAGACTCTTTCTCTCCGAACAGGAAGAGAAGCAGATTCCGGTATTCTCCTTCCAGTTCCTGAGTGATGGTGGAGAGTAGTTGAGCGGTGGTTTCATCCAATACCGTACGCGACAGTGCTATTTGCATATCCTGACTATTAGGCTCAACATCTGCCTGTTGATATTGCTTCAATCTTTGTATGAGGATTGCCGGGTCGATAAACATGGGTATATGCGTAGGCGTGGAAAGCAACGGCAGGCGGGGTTTGTTGCTTTCAAGCATATCTAAGGTATGACATAGTAATTGCCTGTGCACGCGGTGCTCTATTTGTTTATTTCTTTTTTTGCGGATGGTAAGCGATTCTAAATCACAGAATCCCCACTGTCCTCGTTGTACTTCATCTTTCTGCACCATTTTCTCGTGCAGGGCGTTCAGTTCTTTTCCTTCTTCGGGGAAACGTCTGATTAGTAGCTTTGAATAATCGACGAGGAAGGTTGCCATCATATTGTCCAATACGCCGGTGCGGGAATTTCCACCGCTTAGAATTAGTTTATAGGCACGTTGAAGAATGGGCGTCCATTGGGGGATTTGCCCGGCTTCCAGTTGGGCGTCCCATTGTATCAGCGAACTGATAAATTGTTCGAAGTGATACACTTCGTTTACTTCCAACACTTGGCTGGCTAAAAATATCAGGTCTTCGGTAGAGGTGATTTCCGGTATCCGGTTTTCTTCGCTGATGATGGGCGGGATAGGCTCATAGGATTCACTGATAAAGGAAGCGTTGTTGGTTGTCGGGTTTGCCGGGGGGATGTCAGAGTAGCTGCCTTCTAAATAAGGTTTCAATTCTTGTTTGATGCCGGTCAACATGGTATCTGCATAAACGGAAAGGGCTTCTTTCAATGTTGCCGATTCTGTGTCTCCGTAGGTCTGAATCAGTTTTACTATTTTACTTTGGATAGATTCTTCACGGCTCATTAGCCCTTGTGCGGCGGCACTGCAGATGGCGCCGCGGTATTCTTTTCTTTCTTTCGCCAGCTTGTTGAGGATGGCCAGCGTATTTTGATGGACTGCCTTTACGTCCGAAGCAAACAGGATGGAAGTCTGGTTCAGAAATTCTTCTGTCGGGAATTGGGGGTGACTGCACAGGTTCTTCAGCAATTTGAGTATGATATTTGTCGGACGGCTGTGGGGGCACGAAAGGACGGCAAATAGTTCCGGTTGTAACTCCAATTGTTCCTCTACGCTGGGGGCGAGTGCTTCGAACATGCCGGCAAACCAACTGCACAGGTTTTTATTCATGTTCCGGTTGACGGCAAGCAGGGATTCTTTCAGTACGCGCATACGGTCCTGCAGTCCATTTTCGATGAGGTATCTGTAGGGGTAGTAAGGGGAACCGCCATTTCGGCTGTCCATCCAGTTTTGTCCGCAGTCGTATTCAAAGAGGTACCAAATGTGCTCTTTCAGTGTAATTTCCCGTTTTTGCAATATGCTGGTGTTGTTGATATAGTTCACCAGATAGCCTGCTATGGTTTGTGGTGTTGGGGTGACAGTGAGAATTCCCTGTTCCAGCCAGTCCATTAGTATCTCATAATCCATATTATAGATGCCGCGGGAATCTTTTCCTTCACTTTCTTTGAAAAAGCTATTCAGCCAGGTGGGGATGTGCCACGAAATCAATTCTTTCAGTCGTTCGACATGTATACTCCAATAGTATTTACTATATTCTTTCTGAGGGTAGATGACGAGGGCGGTGAGGTTGAGGATACGCTGTTGTTCGGGAGTGGCGCGTGTACCGTATATGTTTGGCTCTAGCTGGACGATCTTATTATAATGTTCTTCCTGTTTGTTGAGGCAGGGGACGAGGCTTTTACGTTCTTCCAGAGTCAGTCCTTGTAGAAAGGGGATGATGGCATCACCTTGTTGTTTTTCTACTATTTCGTTGAAACGTTCTTCTATGGTCATAATTGTAGGGATGTTTAGAGGTTGTTCAGTGAAGTGATTACTTTCTTTAGGTTGCTGCTTGTAGTCCATTCCTGCAGGCGTTGGCGGAGTTGTTCGTCCGTAATCCTGCTATGGTTGTTGGATAGCAGTTCGAGGTGAAGTTCGAGTAGCTGTTTGAGTCCGGTGACGGGTTTGTCGGGCAATCCACAGATAAATACGGTGAGCAGTTCTTCCAGTTGGCGGTTATGGAAGTTGCTTCGCTTGTACATGCTTTCGTACACTTGTGTGGTGAAGCGTTTCAGCGGTGCAAGTTCCATGCAGACAAGACAGGCGAGGATTTCTCCTACACGGCGGTTGTTTATTCTTCCGGCAGTGAGCCCTTCCACCCATAATTCTGCTGCATAGGAACGGACTGTTTTGTCGGCAAAGAGCAGTGAGCCGCCTAGTAACAGCAAACTCATTTCTCTGAGCGGGCAATGGAAGGAGAGAAGCATGCGCAGAGCGTGGGCAATGCTGCGTTTGCTGTCTTCCTGTGGAGTGCCGAAAGACATATAGCAGGTGATGATTTGTGCGATTAACGGCTCCGGGCGGTTGGGGAAACAGCATAGCAGCGGTTCCATGTAGCGGGAATCATCCATGTTGTATTTACTGTTGATAATCAGATGTTCCTGCCATAATTGATGGCTGTTTCGCTCGGCATATTCGTGCCATTTGTAGAACTCCAGTTGCAAGCGTTTGTCTATCTCGTATGAATTTTCTTTCGGTTTCAGTTCTTTCCATCCGTAATCCCCTGACAGAGAGTTGTGGGACAATGTGTTACAGGAGAAGGATTTGAATGCTTTGAATTCTGTTTCCGGTTTTTTTACCAGTCCGGCCGTTATCCAAGCAGGTTGGTGGTTGTAGGGCGGCTCAGGTTGAGTGTCTTCATCCAGCAGGAAGAGGAAAAGATGCAGGTACTCGTCTTTCAATAATTGCCGGGCAGTGGCGATGGCTTCTTCCTTGTCTTCCATGGCACAGCGGGCGATAGCCAGTTGGAAATCCCATGCATTGGGCTTTGTGCCTGCTTTCTGATAGGCGGCAAGCCGCTGTATAAGTTCTGTGGACTGTATGTATGCCGGAGTGTGGGTCGGAGCAGAAAGCAGGGGAAGCGTATTGCCGCCTTTGATTCGGCAGATAACGTCTATCCATAGCTTTTTGAAAGGGATAAAGCAGGTTGCGTTACTGTAACCCGGTTTCCAGTCGGCAAGCCGTTTGAAGGCGCGTTCGTCATAAGCGCCCCTGTTTGAATCTATTCCTTTCAGCTTTTCTTCCAGGCGGGTGAACATATTGCGCAGGAATCCCTGGGGAGTAGTGTCTGCCTGTGCCCATAAACGTTGGTATTCCAGTAGGAAAGTAGCAAGAAGGTCTTCGTAGGGCATCCAACTGCTGGCTACGATGTTCGCTGCCCGTTGGAATATGGGCTCCATCCGGCTGAAATCTTCTTCGTCCAGTTGGGGATGGAAAGCGATGATGGCCGCAATCGTGGTGTCTGTCTCCCAGCTCTCTTCCATGTCGAACAAGCGGCTGAGCTGGAACAGGAAATCTTCTTTGTTGGCAGGATACGGGATGCGGTTGTCTTCCCGGCAAATACGGATGGTTTCCGTAGATGGTTCCTCGGAAAGGAAATCTGCGGCTGTTGTGGTTGTTTCTGTATTTACAGCTTCTATGTAGGCTGTTTCTGTGTTGTTTGTTTTGTTTATGGATTGTGCGTTTTCTGTGGATTGTGCATTGAAAGTGGCGATAGTTGTTTGCGCACTTTGAAACATTTCCGGTTGATAAGCTTGCAGCGTTTCTTGAAGGAGAGATGAGGAAGCGTCACCATATTTTGCGATAAATCCGGCGGCTTTCTTTTGCAAGCTTTCGTCTTTCTTCAGGAATAACTGGCAGAGGGTGATGCAGCATGTTTCTCCCATTTCAGGATGCTGCGCGGCTATTTTTTCGAAGATGGCATGGATAGTGAGCAACGAGTTTTTGGGACTCGAAAAGAAAAGAGTGGTTACACGTTCTACGAATTCCTGATAACAGAATCCGTCTTCAGCTGCAATCTTCTTGAATTGTTGCAGCATTATATTTATGGGTTTCGTGTAGGAAGAAGTGAATACTTGCATCATTTCTTCTTGTAGAGACAGTAGTTCTTCGGTAGTAGGCTGCAATGTCTCGAAGAATCCGGCAAACCATCCTGCCATGTCTTTCTTGAAACCTCGGTGGAATGTGGCGAGCGTGGCTTTCAGTAGCCGGTTTCTGTCTATATGTCCGTCGAGGGAAAAGCGGTAGAGGGCAGCGCTGATACTTTCGTCTTGTGCTGTGATTCCCTCTTTGTAGGCACTTTTGGCACTCTCATCTTGATAACTGACAGATGAGTCGTATTCAAAAATAGTCCATATATGCTCTTTCAGCATGATGTCCCGTTTGAGCAATAAGTTGCTGTTGAAAGAATCTTTCTTTTTCGGGTCGCTGGTTGCTATACGGATACATCCGGGGAGTAGGTGTGCAATGCGGCTTGGAGCAAGTTCCTTGAGGTACCCCATATCCATGAGTGACATGAGTTCTTCGTAGCTGAGATTGAAGTTGTTCCAACTTTTATCATCATTGATAAAGTCTGTGAGCCAGGTGGGACAATAGAGCGGGAGCAGTTTGCATATCAGGTCGAAGTTTATATTGTACGCCATATCCATTTCTTTCTTGTTGGCACATACGAATTGCACGACCGCCAGGAAACGTGCCCTGTCACGGCTGCAAAACGTTTGACTGCTAAAGCCTGAGAACTTGCCTTTTATCCATTGCAAGTCCCGTATGACGGGTAGTAACTTGCGCCGCTCCTTCATCGGGAGTTCCAATAATTTCTTGATAAAAGGAATCAATACCTTTTCTTCTTTCTCCGGAGTGTCTTTGTAAGCCTTGGACAGCTTCTCCAATTCGTGTTTTAATTCTTCCATTGTATTAATTTCTTTACTGCTAAAATGTGTTTGCAAGCTCCCCGTTCTCCCTGATTACTGCTGAACCAGGTGCAGGTGCAACGTTCTTTCTCGTTCTCCCTGTCTAAAATGACAGTGTGCCTCACTCCGCCGCTTCCTGCGACACGGGCTTCCACCCGGTTTCCGTCATTCGATATAATTTCGACTTTCTCTTCTTCCAGGAGTTTCTCCGCAGCCACCATTCGAGGATTGAGACTCATAATCCGTTCGGTCTTGAAAGGCAGACGACGATAAAAGAAGCTGTTTTCATCCAAATCGAATCCCAGTAGTCCCATAGCCGCTAGTCGTGCTGAGAGGGAATCTACTTTATCCAGGTCAATGTGTTCTTCGATAGCAAAAAGGGTGGGGTTGAACTGTTGGTTGGCATAGCTGTACTTGTCCATAGCTTCTATCCATCTTTCCGGAATATCTTCGAGCAGGGCATCCAATGCTGCCCCCTCTCCTGAGAAACCGCGCCAGCATTCCCGTGAGAGAGAAAGACTGAAACGAACCGGGCCGAAATAGAGTTGCCAAGTGGTCGATTGCATGGTGGGGTGGACAAAGACTCTCAACTCGTCAGCGAACGGGAGTAAAGGCTCGAGTAACCGCAAACGATGAAGTCCGCCGATACATACGGAATTCAGACTTTTCACCGGTGAAAAGGCGGGTTTTTGACCGCGCATCACTAAATAATAGTCGCATTTTACGCTACTTTTCGGGAGAGTCTGAAAGAGTTGCAGGGTCTGTATACGATTGAAGGAATAGAGCCGTTCGGCTGCGGATTGATAGATTTGTACCGTAGTCAGTCCCTTTATCCATTTCACGGGGAGAGGGACTTTGCGTTCTATTACTTTCTCACCTTTATTATATAGTCCCACTTCTTTCGGGCCTACCGACATCACGACTTTCTCTTGCCTGCCGATACTGCCTAAGGCAGAAATCATTCCTGCATTGAAGTCTACATTCGTTGTTCCGTTTTCCAGAAATTCCCCGTCGTGCCCATCGGGAAGCACGTCGATCCTGGCATATACGCCTGCACAGTTGGAAAAACCTTCAAAGCGCAGACGGTTGTTGCCCGCCGTCACAATCGGGTCTTTCAGCATCGAGAGCTGTGCCGGGGTCAGGTTGAAACTGGACTGCACGACATTGGATAAAGCAATGAGGCAGCGTGCTGTCATATAAGGTTGTGTCAACTTCCCCCAAAAGAAACACGGTGCGTCTTTTTTTTCGATTTCGCTGTATTTGGCGAGGAATAGTTCGTCCTGCTCGGCAGAGCGTTGTAATGCGGAAGGAGCGGCATATTGGTAAGAGATTGTATCGGCCATAGATAAAAAAATAAGTGTTTGATTGTATATTGCCCAAATATAGAAATTAATTCTTTGTGAGAAAAGAAGTTGTGGGGATTTGCACTGTTTTTTTTATTGATAAAATCTATAATATGTCCGGATAATAAACGGCTTATCTCCTGTTTTTACAGGGGGGTAGATACAATTCTTTATAAATCGGAACTATTTTTTATATATGAAATAACTATTCTTTATAACTATTCTTAAATACTATCTACCATATTGCAATAAAGTAATACTTTTGTTCCCTGTAAATGTTTTAGCGACATAATCTAAATAAGTCTTATATTTTTTAAGAATATAAAAGAAACAGCTGTTTGTGAAAATCGCTAATATTGTTTGTTTTGTTTGTGTTATCCCATTTTGAGTCAGGTGTGATTTCAAAATGGGATTTTTTATTATACAACCGGCCAAATACCACCCGAATTCTATCTAAAATGACCTAAAAACTATCTGCTGATAGATTTTCCCCTAAACTATGTTTGTTCTTAACCTATCAGTTCTGTTGAAATCCTGTAAACTTGCAGCATCAAAATTATTACGACGAGTATTCACAATTTAAAAGTAACGTATATGAAAAGTTTAAGCTTCAAAAAGGACCTGGTAGGAGTACAGGATGAATTACTCCGCTTCGCTTACAAACTGACGACCGATCGTGAAGAAGCAAACGATTTGTTACAGGAAACGTCATTGAAAGCATTGGATAACGAAGATAAATATACCCCTGACACAAATTTTAAAGGATGGATGTACACGATAATGCGCAACATCTTTATTAATAATTATCGTAAGGTGGTACGCGACCAGACATTCGTTGATCAGACAGATAATCTTTATCATATTAATCTTCCACAGGATTCCGCATATGAAAGTACAGAAAGAGCCTATGACTTAAAGGAAATGCGCCGCGTAGTCAACGCTCTGCCCAAAGAATACAGAGTGCCGTTCGCCATGCACGTATCCGGATTCAAATATCGTGAGATTGCAGATAAACTGAATCTTCCATTAGGAACTGTAAAGAGCCGTATATTCTTTACCCGCCAAAAATTGCAGGAAGAGTTGAAAGATTTCCGCTAAACTTTAACTATAGAGCTTTTCAGTCAAAATCAATAGGTATTAGGGTAAAAAGAGGATTGGATAGGATTGTATAAAAGAAAAACTCCTGTGAGTTGATACTTACAGGAGTTTTTTGTGGACCAGCCTGGGCTTGAACCAGGGACCTCCAGATTATGAGTCTGTTGCTCTAACCAACTGAGCTACAAGTCCGATGTATCCATTTACTGGATGCGGTGACAAAAGTAGTGTTTTCTGTCGAATTATGCAAATCCTTTCGATAAAAAACTGCTATTCTTTCTTCTTAGAACTTATATTTCCGTTTCGGATTCTTGGGAAACCAGCCTTTTTGTACCCGTTCTTCCTGTTCGAAAACTTCTTTGATCGTCCAGAAGGAAGAGAAAGCAAAGACGCCCAACAAAGAAGACAGTATTACATTGTCAATGCTTAATGAAGCTATTACGCCGGCTATGCCAAGTATCAGAAATATCCACCAGCATTTTGTGCCCCAGTAATATTCGGCCTTTACCACGACAGGGTGAAAAAGGCCGATAATCAAAAAGGTGCAAATTCCGATGAATAACCCTGCGAGGTGATATTCATTTAGAAACTCCATCGTATTTTACTTTTCTACGCGGATGGGAATTTCTTTCTTGATGCTCTGTTCCAGAGAAATCAATGTCTCGGTAGCTACTACACCCGGTATCTCTTGCATTTTGTTGTTCAGCAGATCCATCAGATGTTCGTTGTCACATGCGTACAGCTTGGTCAGCATGGTGTACGGTCCCGTAGTGAAATGGCATTCTACGATTTCCGGAATTTTTTGAAGTTCCGCTACAACAGATTTGTACATGGAGCCTTTTTCAAGTTTGATACCGACATATGTACAAGTTCTGTAGCCCAAAGATTTCGGATTAACATGGTAACCTGAGCCTACAATGACACCTAGGTCAATCAGTCTTTGCACACGCTGGTGAATAGCTGCACGTGATACTCCACATTCGGCTGCTACGTCTTTAAAAGGGATGCGGGCATTCTGGGAGATAATCTCTAGGATCTGCCTGTCGAGGTTGTCTATTCTTTCCATAATAATAAATTATAATTTCCAGTTGTTATCAAATAGTAAGCAAATATAGAGATTTATTTTAATTATTCTTCTTTTCCGAGAAAAAAAATAGGAAAAAGCACAAAAAAGAGGTGCAAACGTTTTGCACCTCTTTCCTTTTTCTATTTAGACAGAAATTTTCTTATTTTTTATCTTTTTCGATGCTTACCAATTCAACCTCGAAAATCAAAGTAGAGAACGGTTTGATTTGGTTGCCTGATTCTCTTGCACCATAAGCAAGGTCTTGCGGGATGTAAAGTTCCCATTTAGAACCTACAGGCATCATAGTCAGGGCTTCTGTCCAACCTTTGATTACTTGGTTAGCACGGAAAGTAGCCGGTTCGTTACGTTTGTAAGAGCTGTCAAACTCAGTTCCGTCAATCAAAGTACCTTTGTAGTTTACTTTCACTTTGCAAGTATCAGCAGGAATTTCACCTTTACCTTCGGTGATTACTTTGTACTGTAATCCGCTTGGAGTTGTTTTTACACCTTCTTTAGTTTTGTTTTCAGCAAGGAATTTTTCGTTTTCAGCCTTATAGTCAGCATATTTTTCTTCCAGAGCTTTTGCTTTGATAGTTTCCATAGCTGTACGGGTATAAGTCTGAGCCTCTTCCATAGTCATCATACCGCCTTTTTCCAAAGTACCTGCGATGAAACCAGCCATGAAGTTGTCTTTGCTGATAGTCTTGGTAGAGTCACCTGCGAACAATTCCTGGTTGATACCTTTCATCATCTGGTTGCTGATTTGCTGGCCGATTTGCAGACCTGCCATATATGCGATATCTTTCTTGCTAGTCTTGGTTGCACCTTCGTTCAAACCCTTGATGAAATCTGCCATATATGCAGTATCAACGTCCAGGCGACCTGTCAGATAGCCTTTCAGACCTTGAGTCTGAGCCATACCGATAGAATAAG
>NZ_CABUHK010000024.1 GCF_902491285.1 uncultured Bacteroides sp.
AGAATATCAGGTAACCGGCCCAGAATGCGCCCATGACATAACCGAGTATTTTAGCGAATTTGTTCTTCTCATACATCGGATGCCGTTTGGCGGCAAGCCTTCCATGTTTGCGTAGTTCGTTGAGTATCATCATTCTGTTGATATGCTAAAGGAATATTATTTGCTTTCTTCCGGCATGGTCATAATGACTTGAATTTCGTTGTCCTGTTTCAGCAGTTTGGCAAGGAAATCCTGAACTTCTTTTGCTGTGATGCTGCTGACCAACTTTTCATAGTCTTTTGTATTGTCGATGCCGGTGTAGAAGTATTCGTCCAGATTATTGAGCCAGTAGCCGTTTTCTTTCTGGGCGTCTTTGTACTTCTTCAACATATATTCTTTAATTTTCTGCATATGTTCGGCAGACGGGCCTTCTTTTGCCATCTTGTTCAACTGTTCTACAACGATAGCAGACAATTTATCTTTCTTGGCTGGGTCGGTCTGGAATACAATCTGAAGAACCAGTTCTTCCTTCGGATACTTGCCGAGGTTTCCGCTACAGTTTACGCCGTATGTACCGCCTTCCTTTTCACGGATTTCTGCTGTGTAAACCATATCCAAGGCTTGGTCGAGGAAGCTGAGGAGGACATTGTTGCGCAAATCATATTTGCAGGTACCGCTGTAAAGGAACATGATGGTAGCCATCGGAGTTTCCTGTTTCTTGGCAAACTCGTTTTTGTATTGTCCTTTGCGGATATCCATCTTGTTGTCTTTGAAAGTTTCCTTGCGGTTGATAGACGGCAGGGCGCCCAGATATTTGGCAATCATAGGTTTCATTTCTTCCAGGTTCACGTTTCCTACCAGGTAGAAAGTGAAGTCGCTTGCATCTTTGAAACGGTCTTTGTACATTTCAAGAATACGGTCGTAGTTGATTTGGTCTACCATGTTTTCTCTCATCTTGATAGCACGCGGGTGATTGCTGTACAAAGCACGTGTCACTGTGTCGCTGAATGCCGTCATCGGGTTGGCGTCTGCATTCTGAAGTTGCGCTTTCAGACGGTTCTTGTAAGATTCGAATGCTTCGTTGTCTTTGCGCGGAGACGTGAATGTCAGGTAAGTAAGCTGCATCATTGTCTCGAAATCTTTCGGAGAACAGCTACCGGAAATTGTTTCGGTCGTATTGCCGATACCCGAACCTACGGAAGCACGTTTGCCGGCAAGGGCTTTGCCTAAATCGACTTTGCTGAAATTACCGATTCCGCCTACCAGGGCTACACCGTTCAATTGAGAAATATTGATGATTTCTTCGTTCGGGAATACACTTGTTCCACCGAAACTTACCCCCTTCATCATAATCTGGTCAGCTTTGTAATCTGTCGGTTTCACGTACACTGTCACACCGTTGGAAAGTACCAGTTTCGTACTGCCATAAATGTCTCCGGCTTTTTCGGATACGATCTTTCCACCTTTGATGTCTTCGGAGATAAGCGGTTCGTTAGAAACCTTGTCTTCATATGGTTTCAGGTCGAATGACTTCATCTCTTTCAGCAGGGCTGCGATTTCTTCCTTGCTGGGATATTTCACGCCTTCTTTCTCGGGGCCGGCAAGCAGAACCACTTGATTGTTGTCTGTGATTAGCTGCTGCATAAACTTGTTGATTGCATCTACCGGAATGTTCGGTGCCATCTGGTTGACAAGCATATATTCGAATTCGATGCCCGGAATCGGTTCTTTGTCAAGGAAGTTGTTCACATATTCGTCAACGTATGCGCTGCTCTTTGTCTTTTCACGTTCGTTATAGGCAGACTCTACAGCTTGCATATAGTTGGCGCGTGCACGTTCATATTCAGTAGCGGTGAATCCGAAGCGGCGTGCGCGTTCAGCTTCTTCCAATACGGTTTTCATCGCTAAGTCGATGCCGTCTATTTTGCTGCCTGCACTCAGGCTGAATGCTTCTTTGGTCTTGGCAAGGAAAAATTCACCGTATCCTGCGCCTGCACTGGTGAAAGGTGGGTTGGCTGTCTGACTAAGTTCGTTCAAACGGTTATTCAGCATATTCATAGCCATGCTGAGCATATATTGGGTAGCATAATAGGCAATGGTATTCTTCATGGAATCCGGCGTAGCGTCTTGCTTGAAGAAGATGTTTACAGAAGGATTCTTCACTTCTTTGTCAGTACCGATGTAGATAAGCGGTTCCTGATTGTCTTCTACCGGATAGTAGATACGTTCGGCGGGATTGACCGGAGCTTTTACGTCGGCAAAAACCTTTTTCAGTTTCGCTTCTATCTCGTCCACGTTGATGTCGCCGACAATGATAATTCCTTGCAAGTCTGTACGATACCATTTTGCGTAGTAGTCGCGGATGTCCTGGTAAGGGAAGTTGTTGATAACGTCGATGCTTCCGATAGGCATACAGTCGGAGTATTTGGAGTTCGGATACAGGGTGGACTGTGCGTCTGTCATGATGCGGAGCATACCGCTGTTGCGGCTTCTCCATTCTTCACGGATGACCCCACGTTCTTTGTCGATTTCCTTGTCGGCAAGGTTGATGGCATTTGACCAGTCGTGAAGGATGAGCAGGCAGGAGTCTACGACATTGACATTCTCTGTCGGTACGTTGCTGATATTATAGACTGTTTGCTCGACACCGGTATATGCATTCAGGTTGGTTCCGAATTTGATACCTTTCGTTTCGCACCAGGGTACGATGCCTAGTCCGGTTTCATCGCCCGGGAAATTCTTTGTTCCGTTGAAAGCCATGTGTTCCAGGAAATGAGCCAGACCGCGTTGTTGCGGTTCTTCGAGAATGGAACCTACTTTCTGGGCAATGTAGAATTCTACGCGCTTCTCCGGAAGTGCGTTGTGCCGAATGTAATAAGTAAGTCCGTTGTCCAACTTGCCGATACGGACATTTTTGTCCACAGGCAGTTGCTGCATGGGTTGTGCAAGTACGGGCTGAAAATTGCAGCATATGATAAGTACTGCAATGAATAATCCACGTAATAAATGTTTCATGTTCTATTTAATTTAAATAAATGTTTCTGAGTAATTTGTCGTTGTATTTGGCCGCAAATCACAAATAGACAGGGAAAAAACGTTATTTTACAGCTTCCCGTATACGGACTAACTTAGTCAGCAACCCTTCCAGCAGGTCTAATTTGAGCATGTTGGCACCGTCACTTTTGGCTACGGCAGGATTTTCGTGCGTTTCGATAAAAATGCCGTCAACGCCTACGGCAATGCCTGCTTTGGCTATGGTTTCTATCAGTTGCGGCATTCCGCCGGTCACTCCGCTGGTCTGGTTGGGCTGTTGCAATGAATGGGTGACATCCAGGATAACAGGATAACCGAATGTCTGCATTTCGGGGATACCACGATAGTCAACTACCAAATCCTGATAACCGAAAGTTGTTCCGCGTTCGGTCAGCATCACATTTTTGTTTCCGGCTTCCACCACTTTGTCCGCAGCAAACTGCATTGCCAAAGGGGAGAGGAACTGCCCTTTCTTGATGTTAATCGTCTTCCCGGTCTTGGCGGCTGCGACCAGCAAGTCTGTCTGTCGGCAGAGGAAAGCAGGAATTTGAAGGATATCCACATATTCGGCTGCCATTTCCGCTTCTTCTGCGCTATGGATATCTGTCACGGTAGGAACTCCGAACGTATCACGTACCTTTTGCAGTATTTTCAGCGCTTTCTCGTCGCCGATACCTGTAAACGAATCCAGTCGTGAACGGTTTGCTTTGCGGTAGGAGCCTTTGAATACATAAGGAATCTGCAATGTCTCGGTGATTTTGACCACTCGTTCGGCAATACGCATTGCCATCTCTTCACCTTCTATCACACATGGTCCGGCAAGTAGGAAGAAGTTACCGGCAGGATTGTTTTTAAGTTCTATCATTTTTATGCTATTATTAGTTTATTTCTTAGGTACGGATTACGCGGCTTTTGCAGATTCTGATTTACTGGAAACCGTGTAATCTGCGTAATCCGTGCCTGAATTTATTAATTCGGAATAATAAGTGTCGTCTTTTCAGGAAGTATGCCCACCTCTAAAGGAAAATGCTTGGGCAATAAACGTCCGTCCAAATCCACAGACGCGTTTTGCGCCCGGAGTACTTTCACTTTCTTCGTCCGGTAGCTTTTCACTACTTTATGGTTCAGGATTCTTCCCTGAATAAGCATCCATAAGCCGGAAATGATTTGCAGGAATTCAGGACGGTAGATTACGGATACGTCCAGCCATCCGTTATAGGGAACAGCGCTCGGAGTCTGTCCCCATCCCCATGCACTGCCTACACATACCGTCATGATACGTCCGCGGATATGTTCGTCGTTAATACGTAAATGCATTCTGTATAGTTTCCGCTCGAATATCAGTGAGAATAGGGCGGCAACATATGAAAGGAATTTTACTCCCCAAAAACGTTTGGTCTGGTCGGTGATTTTCACAATCCGTGCACCCAAACCGATATTGACGGCATTAAGGAAATAACGGCGGCAGTGTTCTTTTCCATCATAGAAATTACAGTATCCTACGTCTATTTTCTTCAGCCGGTGGTTGATGATACAGTCAACAGCCGGCTTATACTCAGTGCTGAGTCCCCAGTATTTGGCAAAATCGTTCCCGATACCGTTCGGTATAAGGCCGAGGGCGATATTCTCTTTATCTTCGGCATCGGACAACATGATACCGTTGATGGCATCGTTCAATGCACCGTCACCGCCCACAATGACAATCGTGCGATAGCCGTTGTTTGCTAGAATCTTAGCGAGACGTTCTACCGAACCGAAACCTTCGGATTGCACATAATCATAGTCAACGCCTTTGCTGTCCATGTATTCCTTGATTTCTTTCCAGCGCTTCTTTACCTTTCGGGTACCGGCTTTCGGGTTATAAATCACCCCCCATTTCTTCGGTTCTACACTCATATCCGTATTTCTATCCTACTGTATTTAAAATCTCACTATAAATAACTGCCAAAGATACTAAATCCCTTCCAGTTTTTCTTTTACAAAGGCTATCTTTTCTTCCATCGGCAGCTCCGCGCTCATCCAGTGGATGGTAAATCCTCTTCTTTCCATGCCACGGAACCAAGTCATCTGCCGTTTGGCAAACTGATGAATCGCTATTTCCAGCCCGTTGAACATTTCTTCATAAGTCAGTTTGCCTATGACGTACAAGGTCAGATACTTGTATTCCAGCCCGTAGTATATCAAGTCATCCGGCGCGATGCCTTGTCCGATCAATCGTCGTACCTCGTCCACCATGCCTTCGTCCAACCGTTGTTTCAGTCGTCGGGTAATCTTCTCGCGACGCAGTTCCCGGTCGATATCCACACCGATAATAAGACTGTTCAAATCGGGAAATTCCCGTTCGGGAACAGGGTTGGTTGCATAATACTCTTCAATCTCTATGGCGCGGATGGCACGTTTCACGGTATCTACGTCAGTAGAGTTGTGTAACGTTTTATATCGGCTTAATATTTCCGTCAACTCTTCCAGAGAATGATTTGCCAGGCGGGCGCGCAATTCCGGATTTTCCGGCACGGGCATGAGCTTGTATCCTTTCAGTACGGATTCAAGATACATACCTGTCCCTCCACATAAAACGGGGAGACAGCCTTTTTGTTTGATTGATTCGTAAGAAATCAGGAAATCACGCTGATATTCAAATACATTGTATTTATATCCGGGGTCGGCAATATCAATCAAGTGATAGGGGATAGCATGTCCGTTTACCGTATAATCGGCAAGGTCTTTTCCTGTGCCGAGATCCATCCCCCTGTATATCTGTCGGGAGTCGGCACTGATAATTTCCGTGTTGAGTTCATTGGCCAAAGCAGCGGCAAAAGGTGTTTTACCCGAGGCTGTAGGTCCGAGTATGGCGATTAAATCATAGTCCGGCATAGCTTCATTCTTTTATATCCGCAAAATTACGAAATAAATTTTACTTGTTTGGGATTCAGTCGCTTTTTTATCGAAGCCTTTTTTATAACAGGATTGCTTGATAAATAAATCGGGGTATGTCATTCTTTGTTTATAGTTTGTATTATCCGGCATACCTTCCCGTTTTTATCCACGCCCTCTATAATTATGTCTTCCGGTGCAGTACTGTCCGGAGTATAATATTCGATGGTTGCTTTTCCTTCCTCATCCAGTTGCAGTAACGGATTCCAGTAAATAGTGCTCCGTAGGTCTGAACGCTGTGTATTCTTCTTTTCGGGAGTATCATAAGCAGGCGCGTAGAATTCAACTGAATCACTATATCCTAGCGGTGTGCACGTGATAATACCCTGTGCAGGTTTTGCGGGAAGGTCTTTTCCATCTTTTAATGTAATGACAATGGCACCTGCCGAACCACGGGAACCTAATATGGCGGCATCGGCTCCACGAAGAAGACTCAGACTAGACATATCGCTGGTTTGTATCATGGTCAGTATGTCGTTGTCGTCTTCATAGACGACGTCGTCAATGACAATGACCGGTTGTTCGGGATTATTGCGGATATGTATTTCGTTGCCGTTGGTTACACTGACTCCCGGAAGTCTGCTTACCGCATCGAAGGCGGTTTGGGCTCCACCACTTTCGAGTTTGTCTCCCTCGATGGTGTAAGTATTGATTCCGCCCGTGTAGATACTTTCTGAACGGGGCTTGGAACGGTTGCCTGTGATAAGTACTTCTTTCAGGTTATATACTCTCATACCGCCTTCCATATAATACTGGTCGCGTGTGTTGAGCAGATAGTCTTCCATGAAAGTTGCCGTGGCGTCGCGGAATGGAGATTTGTGCGAAGCAAGTGGGTATTTGGGAGTGTCGATTTCTATGTCTACTCCGGCAAATCCTCTTTTGGTACGCGCTTGGACGAGGAAAGTCGTGCTATCCCTGAAGGATGTATTCACGATAAATTCTCCTTTTTCATCTGTGGTGGTAGTGGCAATGATATTCTGTTTGGGAGCCAGGATACAAATAGGCCCTTTCTTCACATTACTTCCGAAGAAGCCTTTGATTCGTCCGCTGATGGTTTGCCCTTTTTCCATATAATTAGTGAGATTCAGTGAGGGGGCAGTCAGTACGTTTTTTATGTGATGTCTGCGCCATCCGTGAGTCATCATTAAGAAGTCAAGTGTTCTTAGTGTCCTGGGGTCTTGATGAAGAAAATAATATCCGGGGTCTTCTATATATCCTTTCAAATCAGAAGTCAGTAGCAGATTTGATAGGATATTATCTGCGAGAGAATCCGGTTGGATGCTTCTCCGGTCAGTGATGCTGATAGAGAAATTGCCTTCTATGGGGTTACCGTTATTATCTTTTGCTGAAATTTGTAGGGATACTTTTTCTCTTTTCCCGTATGTAGGTTTATCGGACTGGATTTGCCATTGGTGGGGATTCCGGTCGGGCACAAAGACTAACCGTTCACTGAGTGCGTTTCCTTGTTGGTCGATGAGCATAAAATGGGTAATGCCTGCGGTGAAGAGGCTATCATTCATTCTTCCGAAAGTCCTGTCGGTATTGATTGGTTGAAGAATAGCTAGTTTCCCACGGGTATGTGCTATTAAAAATAACTTTTGCGGCCATTCGGTAGTCTCCGTTTTCTGAATTTCATAGCGTATTTCCTTTTTGTAATGTGATATGGACAGTCCGATTCCTTTTTGCTCTACTGCGGGCAGGTCGAATCGTTTGCTGATGCCGTCGTTGGTTTTGGCTATCACATAATAGGAGTTTCCGTTGGTTGGATTTAATGTGAACACTCCCATGCCATCATGTTCTGAACGGAAAGCGGTCAATGTATCCCCTTTGGCATCGAACAGGAATCCTTCTATTTCTTTCGAGAAGCCATCGGTTCCCTGAGCTTTGAAAGCAATGTTTTGATGAGCGACAGCCAATAAAGCGCCACCTTCCGGGAAGAATTGAACGTTGAAGTCCTTGTTGAATAAAGGCAGATAAAAGGTCTTCTTATATATATACTGCGGGTCGTCAAACTCGACTTCGATATGTCGCGTTGCTGTGGACTTTAAATCCGGTAAGGAGATGGAAATCAATCCGCTCTCATCTGTCTTTCTTTTGCCTTTGTCTTTTACTTTGCCATTCTCAATGTAACGGTAGTGAACGGTGGTGTTTTTAAAAGCTTCCTGGATATTACTTGCGAATTTGACTTTAGCGGTATAATGCGTTTCGTCTTCTTTCTGATATTCAATATTCGAAACGATGGTGTTATCAATAGAATTACCAATCTTCAAGTTATGTGAATAAAAGAATTCCGGTTCTTGGTTGAGCATCCAATTGCTGTATGCCCGCAGGTAATAATCGCCGGCGGGAAGGGTAGGCGGGAGAGCAAAGGCATTGTGAAAGCCTAAGGAATCCCTGCGAATCTTTTTCCGTCCTATGATGGAGTCGGAACGATTGATGAGTTCTGTAATGATGAAATTACTCTGTGTGTTATCTTGGTGTGTGACTGCGTTTACCAAATATCCTTTGAACCATATTTTCTCTCCAGCTCCATAGAATGGTTTGTCAAGATGCAGGTACAACTTTTCCTGAGGTACATTTTTCAGGAGATTGAAATACGCAATAATCGTATCCTGCATATTTTGTGCGGATGCAGATAACGTAAACAGGCTTGAAAATATTCCGGCAAAGAAAACCTTCAAACCTTTATCTGTAAGGAACGTAGTCTTGCTTTTCATATCATATATGTCTTTGTGAAAACTGCGTAAAAGTACCACTTATTTCGAGAACGCAAAAAGGATTTATCGAAACAATACTGAATGTGTATGATATTATAAACTTTTGCAATATTATTGCATCTATGCCTTGTGCATCCAGATGGAAAGTATCTTTCTTTTGACTGCAAGTATGTTGATTACCGATACTATGATGAATAGAAGGATGCCCATGCTGATGGCTGCCCATAAGGTGCCTGTTTCCAGTTGCGGAAAAAGTAGCCTGATACTGTCAAGGTAGTAGCTGCGTAGCCAGCAGACCAGTCCGATGGATAGAACGAGTACGATAGTGTTCAGTCCTACTGTGAGTAACTGATAGGGTAATGCTACTCTGCCGGGACTGTATCCAATCAGCAGCAGGCTTTCCAGCTTGGCCGTATTCTTTTGCAGCAATAGGAAAATACTTAGCATCAGGATATAGAATGAAAGGATGCTGATAAATAAACCGACTCCCAATACGATGCCTACGATAAGGCGGAGAAAATATGTCGTTTTTCCGGCATCCAGTTTTCCGTCTTCCGTTTCATATCCTTTCTTTTGGAAATAGCTGGCAATGGAAGAATCTGCCGGATTGTTGACTTCGATAATCAATCGGGCAGGCTGTGCTTCCGCGTTCGGGGCGAAATTTTCGTTGGCCCATTTCATAAAGGCTTGGGGAACAAGGATGGTATTCAGGCGGTTGGAGAAACCGACAATATTTCCTTTGTACTGTTCTACCCGTCCGTTGCCGCGCATCATAATGTCCATTTGGATAAGACCCATTAATCCTTCCGATAGTTTAGGTAGGCTTCGGCTTTGGGCGAAACCGAAGTTATAAAGATTCAGATAGTTGCGGGGGATGATGATAGGGATTGTATGAGTCTCTTCGTCAAAGTGCCATTTGTCGAGCTTGATGTCAACAAATTCATCTGGAACCGATTCGAAAAACATATCTGTGGAGAGATGAATACCTGCTTCCCGCACTCCCAGTTCTGCCGATACTTTGAATTGGGAAGGAGTGAATGTTCCTATGGCCTTGGTGAACGGCTGTTTTTTCAGGTCGGCGATGTCTTCGGCAGTAAAGGTGTTGTTCTTTCCGGCAAAGGAGCCGAGTGTGCTGATTTTCTTTGTTGCTATGATGAAGTCTTGCTTCATAAAACTGTCGCCTTCGGTGAATACCGGGATTACATCTTTATAAAACTGCACACTGAGCAATACAATCATCATACCGAATAGATTGGCTAAAAAGAAACCGGCTAGTTGACCGATACTGATATGTTGGCGGAGAAGTTTCCAGACAAGGGTATTCATTGTTTTATACTTAATAATTTTAATACGTGCCTAATTACTTTATGATAATGCATAGCCATTTCTTTTATAAGCTGAGAATATGTTGATAAGGCAATTCTATATGCTTGCCGATGGAAGTCGCTATTACTCCGGCTCCTTGCTTTTCGGCTTCGGCAATAATGAGTTCTCCTATGATACGGCTATTGTCATCGTCCAAATGACTGATAGGCTCATCCAAAAACAGGAAATCGAACGGCTGGCAGAGCGCGCGGATAAAGGCGACACGCTGTTGCTGCCCGAAAGAAAGTTTACCGGCTTTGGCGTTTGTTTTATCTGCGATACCCAGTTGCTCGAAAAATCGAAGGATTTCCTTTTTCTTTTTGTATCCGGTAAGGTTGTTTTTCAGTTGCACATTCTCAAAAGCGGTAAGTTCGGTGAAGATGCGTAAATCTTGAAAAAGCATACTCAGTGAATGTTTTCTCAGGTCGACCCATTGCTTCACGGAGTATGCTTTGATATTGGTTTCATCGAAATTGATAATCCCCTGATAGTCGTTGCGGTAGCCGTAGATATAGCTGCACAATGACGATTTTCCGGTGCCGGAAGCAGCTTCAATCAGGTACATTTCTCCTTTCCGGAAGATAAGATCCTGATGCCATACGTCTGAGGTCACCGAATTACGGTCAGCAAACACTTGGGGAAGTGTTTGCTGTAGGTGAATACTATTCATACCGTTTGTTTACAGATTATTACATGCCGGCAAATTGCTTGGCAAAGTCCACAATTTGTTTAAGGGCATTGACATCTTTATCTTTCAGGCAGAGGTCCATTTCGCAGATTTCTCCTTCAGTGCTTATAGACAAGAAAGATATTTTATTGGCCAGTTCAAGATAAGTCTTCACTTCCTGACCGCCGAAACCTGCTGCCATTTTAACAATAGGAAGTTCGAGTATAGCATCGGTATTAATGGCAAAGAAAACTGTTTTTCCCTTCATCTCCGATGCATAAGGGGCTTCCTTGATGGACTTGTCCGCTGCCTTGCCCACATTTTTGTAGAGTAATTCATCGTTGGTGGCATACATTTGCTTGTCTTTGATTCCAAAGAATATATTCATACCTTTGGTCTTGTAGACATATTCGTCTTTTCCCAGTTCCAGAATATCTTCTCCTCTTTTCAAGCCCAACGATTGTTTGTTCTTATAAAGAGCTTCGAGTGCGTTTCCGTTTTTTACATCTGCGTATAGCATGAAGGTCGGAGCGCTGTTCATGGTTACGTTAATCAGTCCGGCAGAAATATCACCATTGAACGAACTGAATAATTCCTTCATTTCGTCCGCTTTAGCGATAGATATCGTATTACGGAAATCCTTGTTTTCGCTTAATAAGTTGTAAAGTCCTTCTCCTTTTACACCTGCATTAATGAACATTAATGTAGATGCAGGGAAATATTTAACAAAAGTACCGTTGACCTTTTCAAATGACTCCTTCTGTTTTTTCAGCAGTGCTTTTACTGCTTCGTTTTCTGTATAGTTCTCGGTTTTGAGGGCAATCTTTCCTTTTTCAAAATTCAGTCCGCCTACAATAGTGATGTCTTCCGGCTTCACTTCAGTGGGTAAGCCCATACTTGCCTGATTGCGGTAAGTTGCGGGAATAGCTGTCATAGAAGCGAAGAAGTTAACGTCACTTTTCTGTTTTTCCATTTTTTGGAAAGCACCGGATTTCACAACACTGTTGTCTGCAGACTGTTTCATCAGGGCAGTGATGCCTTCTTTGGCTTTTTCTATTTGGGAAGTACCGTTGACAGTAACAATCATTACGGTAAAGTTGTTGAAAGCAAGCAAACTACCTTTCATTGTTGTGAAGCTGTATCCGTCAGCTTCGCTGACCGGTTGGCAGATTTGTTCTTTAGCCATCACGTCCAATGAAGTGTGCAAATTATCCTCATTGTTTACCTTACCTACAACAGTCGAATATGGAAAAGAGGAGGAGGAAAACGCATAGAATGGGGATTCTACATCAATACCCGATTCGCTGGGATTCTTCATGACTTTTTCCAATTGCTGGAAAGTAGCGGCATTCATTCCGCTTTTCAGTGCTTCCAGTACTTTTTGTTTGGCGGCTTCATTCTCTTTATTATCCAGTCCCGCTTTGCTGGCGAGGGATTTGAGGTTGATAGAAGCGACTACCGAGGCATCAGCCGGTATCACGTTGGTGTACTCTGATGTCTTGGAACATGCTGCCAGAAAAACAATCAGTACTACCAGTACCGAGAGTCGTGAAATCATTTTCTTTGCCATACTTATATTATTTAAAGTTGTATAATCATTGATTCGGACGGTTATTGATTTGACAGATTCAGCGTGTGGCAAGCTACCAGTGCTGCTGTTTCTGTACGAAGCCGTGATTTACCCAGGCTGATAGGGGTGAATCCCCGCTCAATGGCTTTCTTCACTTCTTCTTCACTGAAATCTCCTTCGGGGCCTATCAGTACAAGGGCGTCTTCTCCGGGTTTCAGGATATCCTTCAACATCGGTTTCTCTCCTTCGTAACAATGGGCTATAAACTTCTGTCCTTTGAATTCCTGAGCAATGAACTTATTGAAATCGGTCATTTCATTCAGTTTCGGCAGACGGGCTTTGAGTGATTGCTTGATTGCTGAAACGAGAATTTTCTCGATTCGTTCGGTCTTGATGACTTTACGTTCGGAGAAACGGCAGTTGAGGAAAGTCAATTCATCAAAGCCTATCTCGGTAGCTTTCTCTGCAAACCATTCGTTACGGTCCATATTTTTGGTTGGGGCCATGGCAATATGTAAGTGGCACGGCCAAAGCGGTTCTTGAAAGATCGTTTCTTTGATGGTTACCTGGCAACGTTTGTTGGTTGCAGCCGTGATTTCTGCTTTATAGAAATAACCCTTACCATCGGTGAGGGTTATTTTATCTCCGATACTCAGCCGTAGAACACGGGTACAATGCTGTGCCTCCTCTTCAGGTAGTTCTTTGCTTTTTTGTATATCGGGAGTATAAAATACGTGCATAATATAAGTTACTGATTTTTGTTTCTTGAATTAATCTGATCCCGTATCTGTGCGGCCAATTCGTAATTCTCGTCTTTAACAGCCTGTTGTAAAGCCTCTTCCAGAGATATGGAAGAGGAACCGGATGAATTGCGTCTTTCTTCAGATTCTTCGCCATTCTCTTTTTCTACGGAACGGACTTTTTCTTCGTCGGATATACGCAGACATTCCTGTTCAAGGATAGATTCGTAAATCAGGATTGGACAGTCGGAACGCACAGCCAAGGCTATTGCATCCGAGGTACGCGCGTCGATACGTATAATTTCCTCATCTTTTTTGAGGTAAATATAAGAGTAGAAAATACCATCTTTCGCTTTGTAGATTAACACACGTATCAGATGGGCTCCTAACACAGTGAGAGTAGTAATGAATAAATCGTGTGTCAACGGGCGGGGCGTTTTAACCCCCTTCAAATATAAAGCGGTGGCTTGAGCTTCTGCCGGACCGATGATGATGGGCAGTTGCCGTTCACCGCTCACTTCGCCTAATAGCATGGCAAATGCGCCTACCTGAGCCTGGCTGTTTGTGATATTTATGACTTGTAATTCTACCTTTTTATCCATTGTCTTTCTTACTTAATTGGTGTGACTCTCCCGCTGGTGCTTGTATTTGAATACTAAAGCAAACAGAATGCCGATAACGAACGCATAAGCTGCAAATATCAGCCAGATATCCGTCCATTCACGACTTACCAGTTTACCGTCGGCATATACAGAGAATGCGTCTACCACAGCACCGCTGGCATATCCGCCGATGATTGCTCCCAATCCGTTGGTCATCATAAAGAATAATCCCTGTGCACTGGCACGGATGGAAGAACTGGTTTCTTGTTCAACAAACAACGAACCGGAAATGTTGAAGAAATCAAAGGCCATGCCGTAAACGATCATGGAAAGGATAAGCATCCACAGTCCGTTGCCCGGATCTCCGAAGCCGAACAGTCCAAAACGGAATACCCATGCGAACATACTGATAAGCATTACTTGTTTGATACCGAAATGCCTCAGGAAGAAAGGTATGGCAAGAATGAATAATGTCTCGGACATTTGGGATATAGATAACAGGATAACCGAATGTTTCACTCCAAAGGATTCTGCAAATTCAGGAATACTGGCGAAGCTACCCAAAAACAGGTCGCCGTACGTATTGGTAATCTGTAAAGCTGCCCCCAAAAGCATGGAGAAAAGGAAGAAAATGGCCATTTTCTTTCTCTTGAATAATACCAGTGCATCCAACCCGAAGGCTGAAAGCAGTGATTTGTTTTCCGATTTAGTGGGTCGGCAGGCCGGCAAGGTGAAAGAATAGAATCCGAGTAACAATGCAGAAGCGGCACCCACATAAAGCTGTGCGCTCGAATTTTTGAATCCCGTAAGGTCTACTGCCCACATGGCACAGATAAAGCCGATAGTTCCCCATACGCGGATAGGAGGGAAGTCTTTGATGAGGTCGCACTTATATTGTTCCAGGGAATTGTATGATACAGTGTTCGCTAGTGATAAAGTCGGCATATATACCAATAAGTTAAGCAGCATTGTCCAATACATCTGGTCATAACTTGTTGCCGTGGAAGCATAGAAGAGACAGGCTGCTCCTGCAATATGGCAAAGTCCATATAAACGTTCTGCATTAAACCATTTATCGGCAATAATACCGATGATTCCCGGCATCACCAAAGAAGCGATACCCATAGTAGCGAAAATGGCTCCGATCTGTCCACCTTCGAAGTGGAGTTCTCTACCCATATAACCACCTAGTGATATTAACCATGACCCCCAAACAAAGAATTGCAGGAAGTTCATAATAATCAAACGAACTTTTATACTCATGACTTTTTTAATTTGTGTTTCTCTTTTGTTGATAATAGATGCAAATATAATATTTTCATTGAATAGGTGGACTAGTAATTTGAGAAAAAGGGGATAAAAAAGGCATAAATGCTAAGAAACGAAGAGATTTGGAGTTGAAATCTAAGAAGCAGGGGGTGTAAAAAAAAGAAGGCTATCTATCCCAGACAGCCAATCTTTGTTAACCTTAAATCTAATACCATGAAAAACACAGTGCAAAGATAAAGGGTTTTATGTTATACAACATAATGTTTTCTTGTAAATCTTCTGTTTGTTAACTCTAATTAACTTTAGTGTTTCCTTTTTTCTGTTACAAGCATCTGTTTGGCTATACCAACGGAGTGGTTTCTGACGGAGAAATGACTGATGTCTGAATGGAAACCTGACTCCGACGCTTTGTCGGTTACTCTACATAGAGTACTAATCCTTTCAGGTACTCTCCTTCGGGATGGTAGATATTTACCGGATGGTCGGCAGGCTGGGTAAGCTGGTGCAGGATACGCACACTGCGTCCTGACATGGCTGCAGCGGTAAATACGGCAGTGCGGAAATTATCCTTGGTTACTACTTGTGAGCAGGAAAAAGTAAACAATATGCCGCCCGGTTTGATTTTCTCGAATGCCTTGGCATTCAGTTTCCGGTAGCCTTGCAGGGCGTTTCGCAAAGCATCTTTATGTTTGGCGAAAGCGGGTGGGTCGAGGATGATTAAGTCGTATTGGTCACCCATACGGTCAAGGTACTTGAAGGCATCTTCGGCAAAAGCCTCGTGGCGGGGGTCGCCGGGGAAGTTCAATTCTACATTCTTATTCGTTAAATCAATGGCTTTGGCGGAACTGTCGACAGAGTGGACGAGTGTCGCACCGCCGCGCATGGCGTAGAATGAGAACCCGCCGGTGTAGCAGAACATATTCAGTACTGAACGGTCTTTGGCGTAACGTTCCAATAAAGAACGGTTTTCACGCTGGTCTACAAAGAATCCTGTTTTTTGGCCTTTCAGCCAGTCTACATGGAACTTCAGACCATATTCTTGCGCGATATTGTCACTGCTTCCTCCTTTTAGAAAACCGTTTTCAGGGAAAAGGTCGGCTTTGAAAGGAAGCGTTGTTTCTGATTTATAATAGATGTTTTCGATTTTATCCCCCATCACTTCGGATAGGGCTTCGGCGATTGCCATGCGGTCTACGTGCATTCCTGCCGAGTGGGCCTGCATGACAGCGGTTTTGGCGTAAATGTCGATAACCAATCCCGGAAGATTGTCTCCTTCGCCATGTACGAGACGATAGGTGTTGTTCGTCGGATTGGTGGCGATGCCGATGCTGCGGCGCATATCGTATGCTATTTCCAACTTATGTTTCCAGAAATTATGGTCAATCGGTTCCTGATGGAAAGAAAGTACGCGTACGGCAATACTTCCGATTTGGAAATGTCCTTCGGCGATAAATTCCTTTTTAGAGGTGTATACTTCTACGACTTCACCTTCTTCAGGTTCTCCGTCGAAACGGGAGATTGCGCCGGAGAAAATCCAGGGGTGAAATCTTTTGAGAGACTCTTCTTTGCCGGGTTTGAGGTATACTTTATGCATGATGTTTTATTTATCTGATTCAATTAAATGTTCTTCTTTCTTTTCTTCGGGGGCTATTTCATAATTGCCCGTCTGTTTCAACTCTTGCAACAGGTTATAGATATTGAGACAAGCCCAGGCGTCGGTAGCGGCATATTGTTTTTGCCCGTCGCTCAGTACATCGGCTTCCCAATTGGAGAGGCGCTGTGATTTGGAAATCTTTTCTTTAAACAGGATTGCGTAAATCTTTTGCAGGCTTTTGTCCTGAATGCCGAACTGGCGTACATAATCTTGCAACTCGATACAACTCTGTTGGTTGAAGGGCGCGCGTTTATGCAACATCATGAAGTCATCCTTTAGTGAAAGGCCGACTTTAATCACCCCCGGATTTTCCAATAAGTCGACTAATGGTTGGGTTAATCCGGTCATATTGAGACGAAACAAGAAACAGCATTCCTCGGAAGAAATCTGAAGGAGTGCTACTTTGTGTGATTGTCCTTTAGTGAAGGAAGGACGTGTTTCACTATCAATACCTATTGCAGACCTGGATTGCAGATAAGCTACTGCTTTTTCCGTTTCCGCTTCCGACTGGATAACATGAATCCGTCCCGGAAAAATAGTTTTCGGGAGTTCCTTTAATTCATCTTTATCTATGGTTCTTCTTACAATCATTGTTATTTATTCATCGTGATGGCAATGACAACCGTCCTCGTGGCAGTGGCAATCGTCCTCGTGGCAATGGCAACCGTCTGCTTCACAACAATTGTCGTCATCGCTTGGTTCGTAAAATCCTTCTTCAGTATCCTCTTCCGCTACTTCATTTTCGTCCTGCTGGTTGTACTTCACATCGTGGAGTGCACGCAACGTGTTTACTAGCTTCTGTCCCCACAACATTCCGAAGTTCTCCTGGCAGAGAGCCAGTGAATCGTTCATCGTTTCGTTCAGTCCCAATTGGAAGACGAATATGAAGTCTTTGATATCCTGATAGATATCTGCCAAATCTTCCGAAATGGACTTCTTGATAGGTTGGTCGCTATAAACCATATCTTGTACGAATACGTCCAGATAATCGTCTTTGTCGCCCAGTAACTCCGAAAGGTTGATGCGCAGAATCTCGTAGATTTCCTCTGTAACATACGTTTCGAGTAACTCGTCCCCGATAGTCTCACATTTTGGGAGCATGGAGGCTTTTAGATAGAGTAGGGGGAGTATTTTCAGGGATGTATCGACAAAGTCGCTTCGCCTCGTGCGTTCGGCACGTTCGAGGAATGCGCAAAATTCGGCGGCTACCGTTACGAACTCAATTACATTCTTATCAAATATCGTTTGGCTTTCTTTTTCCATAATCAGCGTTGATTTGAAACGCAAAGGTAAGAAAAAGGATTGAATGAGCGTAGCGCTCGTTATTTTTTTATTATTTTTGCAGCTCAGAATCTGATTCCAATTTTATAAATAGAATAAAAGACTCATGGCAAAGAAGAAATTAGATAAGGAGGCGGAACGCACTCCCTCTTCCCCAAGTAAAATCGTAGCAATAGTTAAAAGTGAAACTGTACATTTTGTCATCGGACTGATGCTGGTCATCTTTTCCGTTTACTTATTGTTGGCTTTTTCTTCGTTCTTTTTTACGGGAGCGGCCGACCAAAGTATTATTGACAGTGGAAATCCGGCTGACCTGTCGGTGGTCGACAATCATGTGAAGAACTACGCAGGTTCACGTGGGGCGCAATTGGCCAGTTATTTGATTAACGACTGTTTTGGTATCTCTTCTTTCTTTATCCTTGTTTTTCTGGCAGTGGCGGGGTTGAAATTGATGCGCGTACGTGTTGTCCGGCTATGGAAGTGGTTTATAGGGTGTACGTTGCTGCTGGTCTGGTTCTCGGTGTTTTTCGGATTTGCTTTTATGGACCATTATCAGGATTCTTTCATCTATCTGGGTGGTATGCACGGGTATAATGTCAGCCGTTGGTTGATTTCTCAGGTGGGTGTGCCCGGTGTATGGATGATTCTGTTGATAACGGCTATCTGCTTCTTTATATATATTAGTGCACGCACGGTTATCTGGTTGCGCAAACTTTTCGCATTAAGTTTTCTGAAACGTAAGAAGAAAGAAGAGGTGGAGGCGACTCCGGCAGATGCCAATAATCCAGAGTTTACGAACTCTCAACCGCAGGAGGTGGAATTTAACCTGAAGCGGACTTACAGGCAGACGCCGCCGGCACCTGTGATGGATGTACAGGTTGAAGAACCGGAAGAAGAGGAAAACTTCCTGGTGAGCAGGTCGGAGACGGAAGAACTTTCTCCTTTATCTGACGAAAGTGAAGGGGTAACTATGGTGTTTGAACCGACTGTTTCTAATCCGGTTTCACCAACACCAAAGGAAACTGTTGAGGATGAAGAACCTGGGTTTGAAGTGGAGCCAGCCGCTTCGGAAGAAGAATATCAGGGACCGGAAATGGAGCCTTACAATCCGACTAAGGATTTGGAAAACTATCGTTTCCCTACTATCGACCTGATGAAGCATTTTGAAAATGATGACCCGACGATTGATATGGATGAGCAGAATGCGAATAAAGACCGTATCATCAATACGTTGCGTAGTTTCGGTATTGAAATTAGTACAATTAAAGCAACGGTGGGTCCTACGGTAACTTTGTATGAAATCACTCCCGAACAAGGTGTGCGTATCTCCAAGATCCGCGGATTGGAAGACGATATTGCGTTGAGTCTGTCCGCCGATGGGATTCGTATCATCGCTCCGATACCGGGTAAAGGTACTATTGGTATTGAAGTGCCGAACAAGAATCCGAAGATTGTTTCCGGACAAAGCGTTATCGGCAGCAAGAAATTTCAGGAATCCAAGTTTGACCTGCCGATTGTGTTGGGTAAGACTATCACAAATGAGGTCTTTATGTTTGATCTTTGCAAGATGCCGCACGTATTGGTGGCAGGTGCAACCGGTCAGGGTAAATCTGTCGGATTGAATGCGATTATTACTTCCTTATTATATAAGAAACATCCGGCTGAACTGAAATTCGTCCTGGTGGACCCGAAGAAAGTGGAGTTCAGTATTTACTCTGTTATTGAGAATCATTTCCTGGCCAAGCTTCCCGATGGGGGTGAGCCGATTATTACGGACGTAACGAAGGTGGTGCAAACGCTGAATTCGGTTTGCGTGGAAATGGATACCCGCTATGACTTGTTGAAAATGGCTCATGTACGTAATGTTAAAGAATACAATGAGAAGTTTATCAACCGTCGTCTGAATCCGGAGAAGGGGCATAAGTTTATGCCATATATCGTAGTTGTCATTGATGAGTTTGGTGATTTGATTATGACCGCGGGTAAGGAAGTGGAACTTCCGATTGCCCGTATCGCCCAGTTGGCACGTGCTGTCGGTATTCATATGATTATCGCTACGCAACGTCCGACTACCAATATTATCACGGGTACGATTAAAGCCAACTTCCCGGCCCGTATTGCTTTCCGTGTATCTGCTATGATGGACTCCCGTACTATTCTTGACCGTCCGGGGGCAAACCGTCTGATTGGTAAGGGAGATATGCTCTTCTTGCAGGGGGCCGACCCGGTGCGTGTGCAATGTGCCTTTATCGATACGCCGGAAGTAGAAGAAATCACGAAGTTTATTGCCCGTCAGCAAAGTTATCCTACTCCGTTCTTCCTGCCCGAATATGTAAGTGAAGATGGAGGCGGTGAAGTAGGAGAGATTGATATGGGACGTCTTGACCCGTTGTTTGAAGATGCTGCCCGACTGGTGGTGATTCATCAGCAAGGTTCCACTTCGTTGATTCAGCGTAAATTTTCTATCGGCTATAATCGTGCCGGTCGTATTATGGATCAGCTCGAAAAAGCGGGAATCGTCGGTCCGACACAAGGAAGCAAGGCGCGTGATGTGCTTTGCATCGATGATAATGATCTTGAAATGCGTTTGAACAATTTGCAGTAATCAATCGTTTATTAAACAAATGAGAAAATACATTTTTAGTGTTTTAATAGCTTTACTGTCATTGCCTGTGATTGCTCAACAACAGCAGTCGCAGGCTAAAGCTGTTCTTGATAAAACAGCCGAAGCGTTTCGGAAAGCAGGTGGGGTGAAAGCGGATTTTACTATAAAGGCTGTGACGAACGGTTTGGCGGAAGGATCGGAGAGTGGAACTATTCAATTGAAGGGAGAAAAGTTTGTGCTGAAAACCTCTGATGTAGTTACTTGGTTTGACGGGAAGACGCAGTGGAGCTATGTGATAAAGAATGATGAAGTGAATGTCAGTACCCCGACTCAGGAAGAATTGCAGCAGATTAATCCGTATACATTCCTTTATATCTATCAGAAAGGATTCTCTTATAAGCTGGGAGCAGTGAAAACATATCGGGGGAAGGCTGTTTGGGAAGTGGTTCTTACGGCTAAGGATAAGAAACAGGATTTGGAACGTATCATTCTTTATGTGACGCAGGATACTTACGATCCTCTGTATATTCTGCTTCAACAACGTGGGCAACAGACACGTAGTGAAATAACCGTTACGAGTTATCAAACCCGGCAGAATTATGCGGATGGTATTTTTACCTTCGACCGGAAACAATATCCGGGTGTGGAGATTATTGATTTGAGATAAAATATTTTTGAATAACAGAACAATAAAGGTATAATAAAATGGCAGAAATAGAAAAAGTTAAGTGCTTGATTATTGGTTCAGGACCTGCCGGATACACGGCAGCGATTTATGCAGGACGTGCAAATTTATGTCCGGTGCTTTATGAAGGATTACAGCCTGGTGGTCAGTTGACTACTACTACGGATGTTGAGAACTTCCCCGGTTATCCGGAAGGCATCAGCGGCCCGCAGTTGATGGAAGACTTGCGTGCGCAGGCCAGCCGTTTCGGAACAGATGTTCGTTTCGGTATTGCTACTGCGGCGGATTTGAGTAAAACTCCTTATAAAATAACGATTGACGGAGAAAAGGAAATCGAAACGGAAGCGTTGATTATCTCTACCGGGGCGACTGCTAAATATCTGGGATTGGAAGACGAAAAGAAATATGCCGGAATGGGTGTCAGTGCTTGTGCTACTTGCGACGGATTTTTCTATCGCAAGAAAGTGGTTGCCGTAGTCGGTGGTGGCGATACTGCTTGTGAAGAAGCGATCTATCTTGCCGGACTTGCATCCAAAGTATACTTGATTGTGCGTAAGCCTTTTTTGCGTGCATCGAAGATTATGCAGGAGCGTGTGATGAATCATGAGAAGATTGAAGTTCTTTTTGAACACAATGCTGTCGGTCTGTATGGGGATAATGGCGTAGAAGGCGTAAACCTTGTAAGACGCTGGGGTGAACCGGATGAAGAACGTTACAATTTGCCTATTGACGGTTTCTTCTTGGCTATCGGTCATAAACCGAATTCTGATATATTCAAGGATTATATCGACACGGATGAAGTGGGGTATATTATTACCGATGGTGATAGTCCACGTACGAAGGTACCCGGAGTATTTGCTGCAGGGGATGTAGCCGATCCCCATTACCGCCAGGCTATTACAGCGGCAGGAAGTGGTTGTAAGGCAGCTATTGAAGCTGAACGTTATCTTTCCGCAAAAGGAATTATCTAATATAGAGGAAGTTATCCGATAACTTTCTCCGACTATAATTGAACAGTAAGAGGTTAAGTTTTAAGTCCTCTTCAGAAAGAATCGCTTAAATTTTACCTAAGGTACGTTGAAACTCGTATCTTGGGTAAGGTTTGAGCGATTTTTATTATAAGTATCTCCCTGGTGCTGTTTTGTATATGCTTCTTTTAATCGATAACGTACATAAGGGTTATTTTTTGCAGGGTGACGTTGCCATAACTATTTATGAGTTTGTTTGGCTTATTTATAATTTCTTCAATAAAAAATGTATGCTAATAATATTATGATTTGTATTGAAAATTTATTTGTGTGTAATGGGCTGGTTTTTGTCGGATATTTAACATATATTTTATTGTGTCTTTGCTCGTAATGAGTATATTTGTGGCGTTAAACCTTTAAGATGGGGTAAAAGTGGAAATATTACCTCATGGTGAATATGCTTCTGATATTTCAGGGGTATGTGCTTATTTGCTTAAAATATAGTTTGTATTAATATTTATGTAAATAAATATATTTATTGCATGTAAATAACTTTTTTAATTTTAAATTTATTATTGAATGAAAACAACTCTGAATCGCAAAGGCTTTTATCTGCTCTTTAGCTTTTTGTTGCTTGCAGGTGGTGGGAGTGTGTATGCATCCGACTCGCATGCTGTCAGTCAAGTGCAAGACAATGTAATCAGTGTTTCCGGTATTGTGAAAGATACCAAAGGAGAGCCTCTGATTGGTGTAAGTGTCCTGGTGAAAGGTACGACTAATGGTACGGTAACCGATCTGGATGGAAAATTCTCCTTGAAAGTTTCCACCGGTGATGTCCTTGAATTCTCGTATATTGGCTATGCTGCCCAATCTGTGACGGTAGCCAATGCTAATCCTTTAAATATTGTATTGGAAGAAGATACGGAAGTATTGGATGAAGTGGTGGTCACAGCTTTGGGTATCAAGCGTTCTGAAAAGGCGTTGACGTACAACGTACAGCAGGTGAAAGGTGATGAATTGACCGCTGTAAAGAGTTCTAACTTCATGAGCTCGTTGGCAGGTAAGGCTGCCGGTGTACAGATTAATAATAGTTCATCAGGTCCCGGTAGTGGTGTAAAGGTAGTGATGCGTGGTGCCAAATCTATCAGTCAGAACAATAATGCGTTGTATGTGATTGACGGTATTCCGATGTACAACGTCAATACGTCAAGTAGTGGGGATTCAATGAATTCTCGTGGTAGTACGGAATCTATTGCCGACATTAATCCGGATGATATCGAGAGTATGTCACTGTTGACTGGTCCTTCTGCAGCTGCCCTTTATGGTTATGAAGGTGCTAACGGAGTAGTGCTCATTACTACTAAAAAAGGTCGTAGCGGCAAAACGAGTTTAAGTTATAGTTTGAGTGCTACATTCAGCAATCCGCTGATGATGCCTGAATTTCAGAACAGATATGGTAATATGACAGGTGAATCGGATAGTTGGGGGAATCCTACGGATTATCGCTATGATCCTTCCGGATTCTTCAACACAGGAGCGAACATTACTAATTCTGTAGCTCTTTCTACCGGTACCGACAAGAGTCAGAGCTATTTTTCTGTAGCTGCCACTAATGCCACAGGTATTCTGCCTAATAACGATTACGACCGTTATAACTTTACGTTTCGCAACACAGTTAATTTTTTGAATGATAAGTTTACTCTGGATACCAGTGCGAATTATATCATTCAGAATGATAAGAACATGATTTCCCAAGGATCTTATATGTCTCCGTTTCCGGCTCTTTATCTGTTTCCGCGTGGCGAAAGTTTCGACGATGTTGCCACTTACGAGCACTTCGATCCGTTGACAGGTGCCACAACGCAATTTTGGCCTTACGGTCAAATGGGGCTTGACCAGCAGAATCCTTACTGGACGATGAACCGTATGAACCGTGAGACGGAAAGAAGGCGTTATAAACTGGCTGCCAGTCTGCAATATAACATTATGGAAGGACTGAATGTACAGGGACGTGTCAGCATTGACAATACCGAAAATATCTTTACGGAAAAGTTTTATGCTGGGACATTGGCTACATTCTCCGGCCCAAAGGGACACTATAAAGAGGATATCCGTCTCGACCGTCAAACTTATGCTGATGTGATGGCTAATTTCAATAAGACATTCGGTGACTTCAATATAGTTGCCAACCTTGGTGCCTCTATCAAGGATACTCGTATGAAATCCAGTGTAATAACCGGAAACTTGGAATTGGTGACCAATCATTTTACAATTGAGAATCTGTCTCGTACCAATAATTATAAAGTAGAAGCTGACGGTTTGAAACGGCAGACACAGTCAGTTTTTGCCAATGCGGAAATCGGTTGGAGAAGTTTCCTTTATTTGAGTCTTACAGGACGTTCGGATTGGGATTCTGCATTTGCGTTCTCCGACAGAGGAACCAAGGCTTTCTTCTATCCTTCCATAGGTCTTTCCGGCATTCTGAGTGAAGTTATTAAACTGCCCGATTGGTTCACCTTCCTGAAGGCGCGTGTATCTTACACCTCTGTGGGTAACTCTTATGATCCGTATATGACTAAAGTGCGTTATGAATACGATCCGCAGAATCATGCCTACAAGGTGATGTCCCACTATCCGAATTCTGACCTGAAACCGGAAAAAACCAACTCTTTCGAAGCTGGTTTGAATATGCGTTTCTTCGACAATTCGCTGAACTTTGATATTACCTACTATACCTCTGACACTAAGAACCAGACGTTCTACGCACCACTTCCTGCAAGTTCCGGTTTCAAAGACGTAGCTATTCAGGCTGGTAGTGTACAGAACCAGGGTATTGAGATGGCGTTGGGCTATAACAATGAATGGAAAGATTTCGGTTGGAGCTCTAACCTGACATTTACTTACAATAAGAATAAAATCAAATCGCTGGCAAATGGCGTGCAGAATCCTTATACCGGTGAACTGATTCAAATGGACTTTGTTGAAAAGGCACGTTTGGGTAGCGGAAACGCTCCGACGTTGCGTTTGGTAGAAGGCGGCTCTATGGGTGATATTTATACTAACCGTGACTTCAAGCGTGACAACAACGGTTATATCAGCCAGGATCCCAAAACTGGATTGCCTACTATGATTGAGACAGAACACAGAAAGATTGGTTCCGTACTGCCTAAAGTCAATATGGGTTGGAGAAACTCGTTCACTTATAAAGGTTTCCGCCTGAATGTATTATTGAGCGGACGTTTCGGTGGTAACGTGGTTTCCGGTATACAGGCGTTTATGGACCGTTTCGGAGTGTCGGAATATAGTGCGAAATTACGTGATGCCGGTGGGGTAGTGATTAACGGACGAACTATCTCCGCTAAAGATTATCTGGGTATTGTGGCAGCCGGTTCTGGTGAAAGTGACTTCTATGTGTACGACGCTACCAACATTCGTTTGCAGGAAGTAAGTTTAGAATATACTATTTCCAAAAAGAAACTGCGTAATATTGCCGATGTAACGTTGGGCTTAATTGGAAACAATCTTGCCATGATTTATTGCAAGGCTCCGTTCGACCCTGAACAGGTGGCATCGTCTACCAGTACGTTCTACACGGGGGTAGATTATTTCATGCAGCCTAGTTTGAGAAACATGGGTTTCAGTGTAAAAGTACAATTCTAAAAAAATGGAACGAATTATGAGAAAAATCAATATGATTAAGACTGCAAGCGCAGTAACTTTCGCGTCATCGTTGTTGCTGGCTTCATGTACAGGAAACTTTGAAGATTTAAATACGCATCCCACGGATGTTTATGATGACCAGATGACCGAAATTGAAAAGGTCGGTTCGGTATTTCCCGTGATGACCTATCTGCTGAATCCGCAGCAGGAAAACAACAGCCAGATGACAGAACAGATGGTAGGCTCACAGTATGGCGGTTATTTTACGTGTACTAATAAATGGAATGGCACCAACTTCAGCTCGTTCAATCCTCAACTCAACTGGGTGGACACTCCTTTCAAGGATATGTTTACAGATTTCTATCCTAACTTCCTGAAGGTGAAAGAGCAGACCGGAGGTACCGGAACGATTTATGCTTGGGCTTCTATTATACGGGTAGGCGTAATGCTCCGTGTAGCCGACACATATGGTCCTATCCCTTATTCTCAGATGGGGCAGGGAGAATTTGCTGTGGCTTATGATGATACTAAGGAACTCTATCACAATATGATTGCTGACTTGACAAAGAGTATTGAAG
This sequence comes from uncultured Bacteroides sp., assembly GCF_902491285.1. GTDB lineage: Bacteria > Bacteroidota > Bacteroidia > Bacteroidales > Bacteroidaceae > Bacteroides. Next base: position 26,308 of record NZ_CABUHK010000024.1, read on the forward strand.
TACTTTCTGGCGTTAGCGGAACTTCCACTGCATATGCGGATTATGATGTAATGTATCAGGGAGATTTCAGCAAATGGGTGAAATATGCCAATTCCCTGAAACTACGTATGGCAGTGCGTATTGCCGATGTGGATACGGAATATGCCAAACAAGTGATGGCGGAAGCTATTCAAAGTGGGGTGATTGAATCCAACAGTGATAATGCTTATTTGAAGACTATCAATAACCCGTTCCGTCTGGCTTCGCAAGACTGGGGAGATTTGACTGTCAATGCCACAATTTCTGCGTACATGAACGGATATAGCGATCCTCGAATCGGTAAATACATGACAACTTCCAAACAGAATTTTTGTGGGGCACGTATGGGTAATAACAGTGATAATTTCAAAAATAATTATGGGCAGCCGGGTGTTGTTGGAGCAAGTGCCAATTATTCAAAACCCGCATTTGAAAGTAATTCACCGATGCCTGTCTTTTATGCTGCTGAAACCTATTTCTTGAAGGCGGAAGCTGCTTTGCAAGGCTGGATTCCCGGTGGAGAAGCCGCTGCTAAGGGGTATTATGAACAAGGTATCAAGACTTCTATGGAGCAATATAGTGTGAGCATAGGCAACTATCTGTCGAGTACAACGAAACCGACTGGATTCACAGATGCGATAAATAGTAGTGATAGTTACACATTTACAACAACTGCCGCTTCTGTATCTTGGGAAGATGGGGACAACAAACTTCAGAAAATCATTACCCAAAAGTGGATTGCCAACTTCCCGATCGGCTTCGAGGCTTGGAATGACTTCCGTCGTACGGGTTATCCGGAAATGGTTCCTCCGAAGAATAATTTAAGTTCAGCCGGTTATATAGGAACTATTACCGACAGTCGCATGGTGCGCCGTCTGCCTTATCCTTCTACGGAAAAGGACAGCAACTCTGCAAATGTGGAAGCTGCAATTTCTATGTTGGGTGGTCCGGATAATGGTAGTACGGATCTGTGGTGGGCTAAAAAGAATTAATCTTTAAATTATTTCAAGAATATGAAAATGAAAAATATCAAGACTATAGGATTCTCATTTGCGGTTGCGCTGTTTGCAGCAAGCTGTACGGATGTGGAGTCTATTAATAATGTTGACTTGAACGGAACCGTCAAGACGGATGAATACTATGCCGCTTTACGCGAGTGGAAACAGACACCGGGACTGCCGCAGGTGTTCGTATGGTTTGACAGTTGGACTGGCATTACGCCTACAGGGGAAACTAGTTTGCGCGGTTTGCCTGATTCGGTAACGATTGCTTCCAACTGGGGCGGTCATCCGAAATTCGAACTGACTCCGGAAAGAAGAGCTGATATGGAATATGTGCAAAAAGTGAAAGGGACAAAAGTTGTTGTAACGTTGTTCTCACAGAATGTCGGTGATGACCTGCCGGATAAGGAGATTTATCATACGGCAGGTACAAGTAGGGATCCGGAAGTGGTTAGACCTGCTATCAAAGCATATGCAGAAGACTTGTATAGAGCATGTCTGGAGTGTGGTTATGATGGCTATGACTGGGACTATGAACCAGGAGGAGGAATGGGACGTGGGCAACTTTGGGCTAATCCAGTGCAAAGAACCATTTTTGTAGAGGAACTTTCTTATTGGTTCGGACATGGAGCAATGGATCCCAATCGCGACCGTGGCGACCGTGCTATGCCGGAAAAACGTCTTCTTTTCTTGATTGATGGCGAAGTTGGTGTTCGCACCGGTATGGATAAAGAATGGCTTTCTTATTATGTAGACTACTTTGTACTACAAGCTTATGGTGGAATGGCTGATTGGAGAATGACGGGTGTGTTTGGAGATATGGATGACTGGATTCAGCAAGGTATCATTACTCCTGACGAGATTGTTCGCAGAACTATCGTAACCGAGAATTTTGAGTCTTATGCCAGCACTGGTGGAGGATTCCTAACTACAATGGCTAATTATATTTATAAAGGGACGTATAATATAAAAGGCGAAACGGTTAATATTGACCAGCAAATTGGTGGTTGTGGACTCTATCGTTGTGGTTTCGATTATAATCAGGGCAAGGGAGATTATGACGGTTCTCCGGAATACTATTTCTTGCGTAAAGGTATCACTACTCTTTATAGCATCTATTATGATCGTCTGAATGGCACAGCCAATGGCGGTGAGGAAGAATAAATAACGGTTAAATGAATCTTATAAGCATAAAAGTTATGAAATATATCTATTTATCAAGTCTTATAGTTGTACTGTCGGCATTTCTGTTTGCAGGATGCGATAATGCAGATTACAAAGCTCAGGGAAATAGCCTGTATATTGCAGATGCTGCCGGTACAGCCAAAGCTGCAACAATCACGATGGACGGTGGTGCAGATATTAGCGTCACAGTGCGTCTGGCTCAAAAGCTTGCGGAAGACGTAGAAGTGGAAATCGGGTTTACTCCGGAAATAATTGCAGGTTATAATGCTAATAATGGTACGGAGTATGAAGCGTTGCCAGCGGAACAATTGCCGCAGGGGGCTACGGTTACTATTCCTGCCGGTGAAATTAGTGCCACTTTCCAGTTACATATTGACGACTTCGCCACAAATGGTATTACTTATGCCGTTCCCTTGACATTGGGCAATGTATTGAAAGGAAATGTTGCAAAATCTGCTGCACAAGGTCGGTTTATCTATGTATTGTCTAAACCGTTGAATGTATCTGTTCCGGTGATGAAACCCCAGAGTTCTGAAAAAGCGGAGACAGATCCGGATACTGACTGGGGCGTTTCTGTTGAAACTTATACGCTAGAAACATGGGTACGTATGAGTAAATTGAATAAGAATAATCAGGCTATTTTTAATGTTCGTGCCAACAATGAAGTCTATGTTCGCTTTGGTGATGCCAACTCTCCTTACAATTACTTGCAGGTTAAGGCGCATGGTGACGGTGGAACAGAGACGGCAAGAGACTGGAATACCAATCAATGGTATCATTTAGCTATCGTTTATAATGGAAGTGAACTCATTATTTATCGTGACGGATTGCGTGTGGCAGGAAAGCAAGTGCCCGCACCGAAGGGTGGAATGGTGATTAACGGCTTGCAGATGATTTCCAGCAGTGCTACGTATTTCCCGGCTGAATGTGCTATGAGTCAGGTACGTTTCTGGAGTTATGCTCGTTCGGAGGCTGAAATTCAGAATAATATGTTCTTCGAAGTGAATCCGAAGAATCCGAACCTGATTGGTCTTTGGCCATTGGATGAGGGCGAAGGCAATACATTCAAGGATGCTACCGGACAAGGACGTGATATGACTGCAGGTGATGGTCTTGTCAGACGTTGGGAACATGATGTCCGCTTCGATAAAAAATAAACGACTTTTTTACATAATAATGTGAAATAGGTATTGGTAATACACAAGGGAAGCCCCGGTTTATTCGAGTATCCGTGAGAATACGAGGTAATGCTGGGGCTATTTTTTTGTGTTCTTCAAAGTGATGGGCTTTACCTACATCTCCAAATTTTTTATTACCATGATAGATAACAATAACCAGGTAGAAAACAAATTTTCAGCTCTTTTTTTAGAAAACTATTCTAAGATAAGAAAGTACGCTTATAGATTGCTGAAATCAGAGTATGATGCAGAAGATGTGGCACAGGACGTGTTTGTCAAACTTTGGGAACAACAGGAAATATGGGTGAACAATGAGAGAAAACTAGACTCCTATCTTTTGGTTATGACTAAAAATATTGCTTTAAACATCCTCAAACACCAACGGATAAAACAGGAATATCAAGAGCGTTTTGTGCAGGAGTTCCCATTCTATGAACTAGCTAATAATGATAATTTTTGGGCGGACATATACCGTCGGGAAATGCTGCAAAACATCTATATATTACTGGAAACTGTTCCGGAACGGAGAAGGAGTATATTTAAACTCAGCCGTTTTAGGGGCGTAAGCCATAAAGAGATAGCTTGCAAAATGAATATATCCGTCCATACAGTTGAACGACAAATATATTTAACGCAGTTAAAATTAAGAGAAGTTTTCTTGCTCATTTAGCAGCCAAAGGCTTTGAAGTCTATCATGGAACATTTACTTTTTCAAGAATAAACAAAAACGAGACTGTCTAAAATGAAAGTCTCGTTTTATTTATTGATTAACTTGCTTAATAAGCCTCGATTTCATCAATCCACAATTCAGCAGGAATAACTTCCGGACCGTTGTTCTTCTCGAAATTAACGCCATTGCGCAATGGTCCGCCACTCTTAATCTTAACTTTCAAGAAAGTAGCCTGTGTCGGTTCAAATTCGATAGAATCGGTGAAAGCGATTCTTCCTGTTTCCGGATAATCGTGTTGCAGGGCTTTTTCTGCTATCCGGGTATATTCTTTTCCGTCAGTAGATACCTCTACGGCAACTCCACCGGCAGGAAGTATTCTCATGGCAGGATTGAACAAAGAACCGAAAGTAACTTTGCTGACCAAAGTCGGCTGATTCAAATTTACAGTGAATTCCAAGTCTTTCCCTTCAGTGACGGCGAAGCTGCTCCATGGATTATAAGAAGCACCGTTTCCTCGTTTACCGTTAGTCAGGCCAAAAGTAGTCTTGTCTGCTCCCATTACATCATTCTCATCGAATATATCGCCTGTCCATCCCATCTTATAATTGGCGGTAAACGGTTTTCCTGCTAATAAATTGCCATATAGCGGCTTGTGAGTGACTTTGCCTAGCATTTTACCGTCTTTGAAAGCAGCGGTTTTCAGGTCGATATTTCCTTCGAGTACGAAAGGTAATTCATACAGAGTCGAAGTTGGAATAGGTTCACTGCCGTCCGTCGTATATCGGATTTCTGCATTCGGATAGTAACTTTCCAGTAATACCATTAAAGGTCCGTTTTCGTCTGCATGAGTGTTTACGTTTACTTCAAAGAAGTTGAGGCACGGTTTCGTATCCATTACTTTCAGACGCTCAAACACAGTAACCATACGTTCGCAGAAATTCCTCCAGTTCTTGTTGGCATCCAGTGTCCATCCGGTTTCCGCGATAGCCATTGCACGTGGGAAAGCCTGATAATCCGTGCGGTCGGAGTTTTTCATATATTCTCTCCAAATATTACCTTGCATACCAATGACATGCTTCTTCACTAACTCGTCTGCGTCGTCCGGCACAGGATTATAACTGTATGTCTTTTTCAAAGTAGTATATCCGCCAATAGTAGTCGGGGCGATGGCTGGGTCTTCCTGATAGAAGTCCAGGTAAGCATACGGCATAGGAGTCATAATGGCGTTATGGCCGGCTTTGGCAGCGTTCAGTCCACCTTCTACACCACGCCATGACATGACGGTTGCATTCGGAGCCAGACCGCCTTCCAGAATTTCATCCCAACCGATGATGTTGCGTCCTTTGCCATTCAGATATTTCTCCATACGGGTGACAAAGTAACTCTGTAGTTTATCTTCTTTACTATGTTTCACACCGTCCACCTTACTCGGAGTTACATCGTCTCTCAGGCCTAACTGACGGATTAGCTGCTGGCAGAAAGTACTGTTCTTCCATGCCGTCTTGGGACATTCGTCCCCACCGATATGAATGTATTCGCTGGGGAATAGCTCCACCACTTCATCCATTACCCCTTCGAAGAACTTGAAAGTCGTTTCGCTTGGGCAGAAGACTTGTTCGAATACCCCCCAGGTAGGAGATACTTTATATGTCTGTGTAGAATCACAGGATAATTCCGGATAAGAAGCCAGGGCAGCCAATGCATGTCCCGGCATTTCGATTTCGGGAATAACATTAATATATTTGCTTGCGGCATACGCAACTACGTCTTTGATTTGTTCCTGCGTGTAATATCCTCCATGTTCTTCTCCGTCAAACACTTGCGGATAATTTACATAATAGTAGTCAATCAGTGTCTTTTCGCGTTTAGATCCAACTTCTGTCAACTTGGGATATTTCTTGATTTCGATTCTCCATCCTTGGTCGTCCGTCAGATGCCAGTGGAAAGTATTCATCTTGTTCATAGCCAACTGGTCGATGAACTTATAAATATACTCTATCGGTACGTAATGACGACATACATCCAGCATCAGTCCGCGGTAAGCAAAACGCGGAGCGTCTTCAATTTCTACGGCAGGAATCGACCAGTTGGCTTTTTTATCCATTTGTTTTCCATAAACTGCCGGGGGAAGTAGTTGGAAAATGGTTTGCACTCCATAGAAAAATCCGTTGGGCTGGGAAGCGCTAAGCGTAATGAGATTGGAGGTGACGGATAGCTTGTAACCTTCTTTCGACATACCTTCTTCTACTACGAAGCAGATGGCCGGTTTTCCGTTTGCGTTTTCCGTTTCTTTCAGCGAAATTCCGGCTGTCAGTTTCAGCCGTTCGGCTAATCCATTAGCGATTTCTTTTACTTCGGGTGCATCGGGGGGAACTACCAGTCTGACCTTATTACTTAATTTAAAACGCCCTTCCCTCGGGATAATTTGGTTGGGTTTGGGAACGATGTTGTACTCGTTCACCGCTTCTTTTGTCTTTTGGCAACTGGGGGTAATCATTAGTAAAGACAAAAGAAGAAGAGAAATACTTTTCTTCATGGTCAAAATATGTGTTAAGTTATAAATAGAATTGACAGGACAAATGTACTCGTTTAAATGATAAGTTCCAATAATATGAAAATAAAAGAGCCGGAATTAATTCCGGCTCTTAGTTAAAGTTGTAGATTACTATAGTTGTATAATAAAAGAGAGAATTTTTATTTCAGGAGTTGTTCTTCAATGATTTGTACATACTTCTCCGGAGTGGCACCAACTTCAATAATCGGTTTTCCACCGACAGGAATAAAGAATAACGTAGGTAATGCTTGTACACCAAAGTGGCTGCATAAATCTTTTTCTTTGTCAGCATTAACTTTGTAGAATATCACTTTTCCTTTATACTTATCAGCAAGTTTCTCCATTTCCGGAAGTAGGCGCATACAAGGTCCGCACCATGTAGCCCAGAAATCAATGACTACCGGTTTGTCTCCGTTATAAATGAAATCATTTCCTTTTCTGTAGTCAAAGATGTGTTCAAGGAAGAATTGGCGGGTAATCGGATTCAGCTTGCCGTCTTCAATTCGGGTTTCCGTAACTTTAGCTTCTGCTTCCGGTATGGGAACCATATCGAATGGTTGGAAATAAACTTTCTGATGAATATAGTCGATGGATATAATTCCGTAGTCCAGGATCTTCTTACCTAATACGGAACGTTTCAAGAATGGGTTTTTCACTGCCATGGCATCTTCAATCTTTGTTTTTACAAACATCGTTTCAGGTAAGATGAGACCTTCCTCTTCTTGAGTTGCTTCTTTATATCCATTGGAAACTTTTTGGTTGGTTCCTTTTGTATATTGTGTACTCCATGTTTTGAAATCCTCTTCGGTAAGATTCACTAGTCCGTCACTCCATGTATCCAATACAAGAAAAACAGGCTTTCCCTGAATGTTTATCGGACATACTATTCCCAATCCAGTTATCAGATTAAAGTTTTCCCGATAGTTTAGTTTCATGTAGGAAGGACGGTAGGGTTGGGTGACCGTAATTTTTTTCCTCTTCATATCAATGGTCAGAACAGAAGTGCGGAAGACAGCTCCGCTTAACACACCCATAACCCCCAGTTTGCGTAGATAGGGTTCGTCTTCCAGGGCGAAGGCCGGAAGATCGTTGGCAAATGTATTGTTGCCAATAGCCACTGTTGCTATTTCATATACTTCTCCAACAGGTACTTGTTTGAATACAAAATCTTGATAAGAACTGAAAGTACCTTTTTTTTCTGTGTTAATACGTAATTTCCTGAGAGCTTCAGGAAGTAGGGCATTATGTCCCGATAAGTCAAGAACAAAGTTTGCCGTTTCGCCATTAATGGTAGCTTCTACGATAATCTTTCCATCGATGGTCTTGAATGGAATGACCTCTGTCATACTATTCTGTGTTTGTGCGCTGATGCCTCCGGCAATACAGAATGCAAGTAGACAGAGATACATTTTTGTTATTATTTGTTTCATATTTTTTTGTTTAAAGTTCATTTCTCTTTCCTGATTTCAATCCTTTTCTCTTGATTGTCTTTTTTGATGATAATATAGCCGTTATCGCCAGGTATGGCATTCATAATTTCTTCCACCGCCATCTGGCTCATGGGACAATCTTTCAAAGAAGTTCCGTTGATGTTAATCACTTCATCGCCGAAAGCAACTTTATCTTTCATGCTGTCCCATATTGTTGTGATTTCGAATCTCTCATTGCGCGGCAATATACTCACATTCCAAAGAGCGGGAGCACCACCCATATCGATTTTTCCTTCTTCGAACGGTAAAAAGTAAAAACGTCTGCGCATATAATCAATGATTACTTTGCCATATTTCAGTAGATCCACTCCGATGATAGTCCCGTTCATGACAGTCGTTGTACTACCTACGTTCGTGAACTCTTTTCCCATAATGTTGATTGAGGGAACAGCTACTTTCTTTATATCCACCGGTTTACCCAGACCTGTAATCCCGGCAGCTACGATACCATATCCATGATTGGTAACTTGCGAAACATCAGCCAGTCTGTTGCAGTCGTCCGTAGAATAAAGCAGGAAGCCTCCGGCGCCTGTGTCAAACAACACTTTTAAATCATTATCTCCTAATCGGACATTGACTATGGAATGATGTTCTGTTTCATCCAATAATGGAAGTCCGTCTGTTACTTTTAACCTTTCGGGACGATACGGATAGTTAATAACCATTATTTTCGAACGGGAATCGAATGTCACAACCGACTGTGCGAAGGCATCTCCTCCAAGAATTCCGACAACTCCCAGTTCTGTGAAGAATGGGCTTTTAGGTAGCACCATCGTTTTCAACTGTTTGATTTTATAGCTTTTTCCGATAGAGATATTCTGTACGTGGGCTTCCTGATAGTTGGAGCCTTGTGCATTCACATCAGAAATACGCATATATCCTGCGGCAGTAGCTTTCATTTCCGTTGCTGCATCATACATGGTCCCTGTTCTTCCTCCGGTATCGACGATGTATTTTACTTTTATGCCATTAACGGTGACGGGTATGATGATTTTCTCATGGATGAATTCATAAGGAATGGTATCGCAAACCTTATTTTGGATTTGCGCTACCATTTCTAGTCCGCAGTTTAGAAATAATAGCAGCCATAAGCCGGTCAGTATTCCTATTCTTTTCATATCATTCTTTTTTATAGATAATATCTTTTACTCCGGAAGCTGTCTGTATTGTTAGCTTCGTCTGTTTTTTCTCTTTCAATTCCGGTATTCCGTTCAGAATACTTTCGCAGAAGTCATATTTTTTAGTAGGTTTGCCATTAATCTTAATAATTTTGTCCCCTACTTCTATCTCCCCCTTCGTGCTGCTCCAGACGGTAGATACATATAAGTCTCCGTCTTTGACCGTCAAATCGAAGTTATTACATTGATTGTTGATCTTATTATCCGGTTGGAAAGCTTCAAAATAGAATCTTCCTCGTGGATAGTCGATGGTAACTTTACCGTATTCCAGCAATTTGACACCTAGTAACGTATAAGGATGTTTGTTCGTATTGGTCGTCAAGTTACGAAATTTGGTGGCTCCTACTGACAACAGGGGGATATATACTCTATGAGAAGAAGCTTTATCCGCTTGTCCGGCTACTCCGATGCTTCCTTCTCCATATCCTTCGGAAACGACTTCTAAGGATGCCTCCTGTTTTATTTTCTCAAAATCACTTTCAATGAGGGATAGTAGGCTGGGACTACCTGTATCAAATAATACAGTAATGTTGCTGACCGGAGCTATCTGCACATTGACAATTGGCATACCACCTTCTTTCGTGAAATTCAACATTTTCCGTAAAGATACCGTAGAAGGTTTTTCTGCAGAGGTGACTATGATATTTTTTGTCTGCGAATCAATATTGACAATGGTATTTGCAAATAAATCGCTGCCGATGATACCGTCTACTCCAAAACATTCCCAACCTTTTACCTCGTCGATGATCAGTGATGGGGCATGTTTAAAGTTGATAACATTATCGGGAGTTGTCAGGTTTTCTATTCGTGCAGTTTTGTAATAACTTTCCACGTTGTTCACATCTGTCACCTTCATCGAGTCTGTTGCCACTATTTGTAATGTTTGGCAAGCTTTAGTCGTGAGAGCAGTGCGTCCTCCGGTATCAAAGATGAAAGTGCGTCCAGTGCCGTTTACTTTCATTTCGACAATCATTTTTTCGCCTACCATCCGATAGGGTATGGTTGCTTTATATTGTTGGGCGAATAAAGGGACCGCCATGCAAAAGGCGATGACGGTTCCAGTTAAACGAGTATACTTCATAGGCTAATCTTTATTTACTGACTTTTTCTGCTTCCAAAATTGCCTGATAAGCATTTACGATACCTCCGGAAATACATAGATCATCAAAAAGGAACAAATCTTGTGAAGGACTATTGTTCACGCGTATTCCTTTTTCTACTTCTACTCCCTTGCGTGAGGTGACGCTTTTCAATAATATATCACGGATTTGAGAACCGGTCAGTTTTGGGAAATAAGATTTCACAAGGGCAGCTACGCCGGCTACGGTAGCTGAAGCCATTCCTTCGCCAGTTCCTTTCTGGTAAGTATCGCCCATATAGGAAGAATAGATATCCGTTCCCGGAGCATAAATATCAAGAGCCGTTGCGCCGTAATTCGTATTCAATACAGGATTACCTTTCTTGTCAGATGAAGCAACCACCATGAAATTGGTAAGCTCACCATCTTTGCTCATCTTCCGGTTTGGGAAAAATTCGCTTTTATCCATGTCTACTGATAGATCCCATACAGGAACAATAACTAATGCTCCTTTTTTTTCTGCTTCTTTCAGTGCATCTGTTACCCATTGTTTCTGTTCTTCTGGATATAAGGAGTTCTGTTCCGGCAGTAAGATAACATCTGCTCCATGGTTTACTGCATAGCGGATGGCCAGTGCCATATCTTTCAAGTAAGGTTCTCCTTCTCCCGGATGGATGCGCAAGGTCATGATTTCCGCATTGTCAGCTATACCGTTACTTCCAACACCGTTGTCACGTTTAGCTGCAATGACACCTGCTTTCATTACACCGGTTGCTGCATCTGATGTTAACAGTACGTTATTACCGTAATGCGTGTCATTAATATCCATAGGATTGTCACCTACAATTTCTTTACGGTTGTCTGTACCATATTTCTTTAAGGCATCTGCATAGGCTGCTTTAGCTGTCTCTACGCTTTTCTTCCCCATATTCTGATATACGGGTTCCCATTTGTCTGTATTATAGAGACTGAAGTAGTAGGCTGTAAACACAAAGGCGACTTCAGAAAGACTGTCTCTTTCTGCTTTGGGATCATAACAACTTTGGAAATCCTCAACGGTTAATTCTTTTCCCGGAAAACGTTTTTTCATGTCCTTGTCGAACTTTTCAACATATTCTTCTATAACATAAGAAAGTTGCAAGCCGCCATATGTACCTCCAATTCTGGATTCCGGCATAACCTTAAAACGATAGTAATTGTATTCTTCCATATTTTCCGGTGCGGGAACCTCCTGACGTCTTCCGTTAACGATTTTATAATATTTCTTTCCATCAAAGACATAATCAGCGTATTTATCCTTGAGGCGGAAGAATTCACGTTCTCCTTCGCGTGTCAGAGCTTCCATAACCTGTCCGTCTTTGCCGCCGATGAAGTTCCATCCATTGATGTCGTCAACAAATCCGTTCTTATCATCGTCTTTCTGGTTCTGTTTTTCTTTCGGGTTGATCCAGATAGCATGTTTCAAGTCCTCGTGTTCTACGTCCATTCCAGTTCCAATCAATGCAACAACCGGTCTTTTTTTAGCTTTCTTTTTGTTGGCTTTCAGGTAATCATATGCTTTGTTTACTTCGGCTCCGTACACACTGTCCTGGTCGAAAGAGCAGTTAAACCAGTCCAGTTCGGATTGTTTCTTTTGTGTTTCTACCTTTTGTTTGACTAATTGGGCCGATGCTGCAATGCTGACAAAACAGCATACAATAGGAAATATAAGTTTCTTCATTGTTGGATGAGTTATAATTTATACAGTTTATTTATTTTCTAATTTTTAATATGGCTTCGCGCACTTGTTCACCTCGAACATTTCGTGCTGCAAGTTTGCCTTCTTTGTCAATGACTACAAGGAAAGGGATAGAGTAGAAGCCATAAGCATTCTGGATAGCACTTGGAGTTTTACTGTTTTTAGGGAATCCTGTCTTATCCCACAGCATCACCCACGGAAGCTTTTCTTCATCCAGCATTTTTCTCCATTTTGCTTCGCTGTCATCCAGCGAGACACTGATGAATTCCAGGTCATCAGCTTTCAGTTCGTTGTATATGGTTAGCATACTACGCATTTCTTTGCGACAGGGACCACACCAGGAAGCACAGAAATCCAGTACGACAATTTTTCCACGGAAGTCTTTCAAACTTACATTTTTTCCGTTGGCATCTATGAAAGTAAAGTCGGGACATTCTGCACCGATAATTTGGTGGGATAGGACCTCTACTCTGTTTACCAACCATTTGGCAGATAAGGACTTTCTGTCTTGCTCTGGTATCATGTCCAATAGCATTTTGTTGGATTGGTAATCATTTATATCTGCCAGATAGGCTAATGCAGCTGCCATGCTGGGAGTGAGTTTTCCTTTGACAGAAGTAGAAATCGTTGCTATATCCGGATCTCTTTCTGTGGGCATATAGGTTTGCAAGGTCAGAAACGGATCGATACCGGTGAATGAAAGCGAACTTTGTTCGGGGTTCTTTTCATCAAAAAAACCATTAATACTTACAGGAACGTTTTCGAGGTATATGTTTTGCTCTGTATTCCCAATATATAGTGTATATATATCAGGTAAAATATTTTTCTTTTCAGTTTCGAATACTCCATTCTGGTTAATGGAACAACTTAAAATGAGGTTTCCATTCAAATCCTTAACTTGTAAAGTGGTTGGTTTGAGTAGTCTCAACTTTCCTTTGAATAGTAACCCGTCGTCGCTCCATAGAGGAGTAGTGCTCCATAAGAATAATAATATAAATGAAAGTCTTTTTATTAATTTCATGATTTTGGGTTTATAAGATACAGTAAAATATCTTGTTATTATTTAGTCTATTCTTTAATAAGATGATTATCTTAATATAGTTAGAGAGTTTTTTATCAGTCATTTCACCAATCCCAGCCTGGCCAAGGGTCATCATCGTCGTCATCTCCTTCATCAGTTTCCGGTAGTTCTGGATAAGGTTTGATATCCCAATCTTCCGGTCCTTGGGCAATAGCTTCCAAATCAATATTATATTTTTTTAGATAGTTTGTTACAAAATCAAACTTAGTACTTAAGAATGGATAAGTTGCCGAAGGCCACATCGTTTCGCGTTTTTCTTTTGTAAATCGCATGGCTATTTGCAGATAACCGATAAATGTTTCTTTGGCTGTTGGAGGATTATTTGAATTTGGTTCAGAATATTTTCCAGATAATGAATTTATATAACCTGGATATCCTCTTTTAAGATAGTAGTTAGGATCAGCTTTGCTTTCAATAGCTTCATCTCTTACAAGTGGAGTTGAATGGTCGAATCCTGCGTCAAATTCGTCTTCTGGTATGATAATATTCCCTCTTGTGATAGCTGTACGTATGACTTCATCAATAATTTTAAAACGGCGTATTGCATAGCTATCTTGATCGTTGGCAATGGGGCTTCTCCATGCTGGAATTGGGGCTTCATATGTACTGTGAGCAGCATCTCCCCAAAAGCAAGTTATCCAACAGTCGGTTTGGCTTTCATCATGTTCGGATAATGCGACGTAGTATTCCAATATTCCGGGTATTATGGATGTAAATACAGAATAATTGTATACAAAATACCAATACATAGGAAATACTCTATCAGTTACCTCCCGATTAAGATAAGGAAATACATGGCTTTTCATAAAGGTGATATAAAATGCCCCCATTTCATCATTAAGACAATTTTCGAATGTTTTTGATGAACTACCACCGAGACCGCCATTGGTCCAGTTTTTATTGAGATCTTTTTCTGTTATATTTTTATATATCAGTTTGACTCCGAAATTCTTATAGATTTCCATAGCATCATTGTCCCACGGGTTGTCTCCTTGAGGAAATTCGAACCCTCCGGCAAGTGCTAGCGGGTCTGGTGTCGGCTCGATTATATCTTCATCATAACAGGAAGAGAATGTGAGACAGAATAGTAATATCCATACATTATATATTGGCTTCATAATTCTCTGTTGTTTAAAATTGGTAATCATTGTTTCTTGTTATTTATATTTTAGTCTATGACGGGAACTCCGGTTCGTTGCGGTCCGAATGAGTTTTGTTCTAGTAATAAGTTCTTTTGTATAACTTCTTGAGGTATAGGTAATACATACGAAAGATCATTCTTTGTCAGTGTATACACTTTTCCTTCCCATTTATGTTGTATGGGAAGCATACCGTAGCGACGTAAGTCGAACCAACGTTGGCCTTCATAACAAAGTTCTTTTCTGCGTTCTTCACGTATTTTAGTGATGAGAACTTCTCCACTTAATCCCGAAAAGGAAGGTGCGTTTCCTTCAACGTATCGTTTTTCCAGTAATGTGTTCATTGCAGTTATGGCGTCTCCTTCAGACTTGTTCATGGCAGCAGCTTCTGCATAGTTCAGATAAGCTTCTGCTATTCGGAAAGAGAGGGCAAAATAATCACTACTTCCTGAAGTGGGAACAGAACGGAGTGTTTTGTATTTGCCATAAGGAAGATAAGTATCATAAAAAGTACTGTTTTCCGGTACCATTTCGTTGTACTGTACCTCTCTGGTGATGTAACGATCTTTGCGTAAATCCCCCTCTTGGAAGCTCTTGAGCAACTCGTCTGCAGCTTTAAACATTCTTCTGTTCTCTTCTCCATCGGAATTATTGTCTTTTTTTTCGATATAACCTTCGTATTCGCCTGTTAGATCTCTTATGGTTCCATAACTCCAAATAACTTCCGGTGAATCATAGGTATTGAATGTATAATAAGGTTCTTTCATACCTGCTTCCGGTGCAGGAATTGTATTCAGGTCACGTAATGAAAAATTCCAGTCTTTGATAACTTTCTCTGCATACGTTTTCGCTTCTGCCCAATTTTCCATATATAGTGCTACACGTGACTTTAATAATTGCACCATAGGTAGGCTGACGAGGTAGTTCGGTTCATATTGCTGTGTGGTAGAGAGAGTTAGAAATAAGCGTTCTGCTTCGTTGATATCGGCAACAATCTGCAGGTATACTTCTTCTACCGTGTTCCGTTTTATCAATATATTGCCTTCATCCCTCATTTTACTATCCAGTTTGAGAGGAACTCCCAGCGATTCTTTGTTATAATTATAAGGAAGTCCATACTGATTGACCAGCATGTAATAATAGAAAGCCCTTAAAGCGTAGGCTTGTGCTTTAATATAATTTTTTTCGGATTCTGTACCAGACACTTCATCAATATAGTCAAGTGCGGCATTAGCTCCTAAAATATATTCATAGAGGTTTTCCCATGTATTGACCGTTTGGTATCCTAATTTCTCCCGTATTTCGAACATATTGGGTTGCCAACTATACAGAATTTCAAAAACTTCCATCTTTGCCTGGTCATTTTCAGTGAATCCGTAGCCTTCCACCTGATTCTGCTCGATATCATCTGCGAGTATTTCCAGATAGTTGAGAAATCTAGTGTCCTGCTGTCGGGGATAAGCTTCTCCAATAAGCATCTCTTGTAATGCGTTAGCGTCTTTGGGGATGTATTGACTCTGTGACTTGGGCTCTAAAAAATCTCCACAAGCGGTGAGACTGGTAAGTGTTATTGTATAAATTAAATATTTAAGTTTCATATCTCTCTTTGTTTATTGTTTAAAATCCGATATTAAGTCCCAATGAAAAAGAGCGTGGCATGATGCTGTTCTCTAATTCCGGGTCGAAGCCGTTAAAGCGTTTGCTGGCTATTACAAATATGTTGTCCATATTGAAATTGACAGACAGGTTTTTGGCATGTATCTTGTCGCACCATTCTTTTTTCATTTGCCAGGATAGTCCGATGTTGCGGCAACGCAGGAATGAAGCATTAACTACCATAGCATCTGATTTTTCCCACATTGGAATGGCAGATTCTCCGTTATCTGTGTTAGGCAAAGTCCAGGCTATTCCTAACGGCCATGTCGGTAGTCCGGGGATATTTGTGTGAGCTTCGTCCCCTGGTTTTTGCCAACGATTCAGTAAATCCCGGTTTATATTCTTAGTCGGATCGGGCATCATATTATGATCCCCTCGGAAATCATTGTAAGGTGACGGCAAACGTTTATGGCTACCTAATAAAAGGGAGAAGCTAGTGTTCAATGACAAAGACTTGTAGCGGAAACTTAAACCGAGACCTCCGGTGAAGAACGGCTCTTTTTCTCCGGAATATACAAGGTAAGTGGTCGGATCGATGTCTTTACTTTTTTCTTCTTCCGGAACTTCAACGTAGTTGAATGTCGGTTTACCATTACTTCCGTCAAGACCTGCAAAAGAGTATGACCAGAATGCACTTAACGGATACCCCTCTTTTAAGATTTGGGTGCCGTTTCCATTCAGGTACATTGTTGTGTTTCTGTCAATCTTGGTTTCTCCGCCTTTATTCCAGTTTTTAGAGGCATTCAGGTTAACATTCAAGGCGAAATCACGTTTCTGAATAGGTGTGAATGATAATGTATATTCAATACCTCTATTGTAAATAATTCCACCGTTACGTTTCATCTGGTCAATTCCGTATTCGAATGGCAAATCAACACCGATTACTGCATTGGAACGTCGGGTGTAATATTCTAGGTTCATGTAAAACATGCGGAATAGTTCTAGATCCACACCAAAATTCCAGTTCTTGGTACGTTCCCATGAAAGGTATGGGTTGGGGATCTGGCTGATAGTAGAGTAGTAGCGGTTGTATCCGGGTTGTACTCCCTGTTGATTTAAGATTAGTTCGGGACTTTCGCGTGTCAAAGCATTCCCTTGAATACCGAATGTTCCTCTGAAATTAAGTGTAGTGATCCATGACAGATACTTTTGGAAGAAAGCTTCTTCTGATGCCCTCCAGGAGAAACCGAATGAATAAGTCGGGTCGATACGGTGATTGATATCCTGTCCGAATACATTGGAAGCATCATTTCGCACATTGGCATTCACTACATAGCGGTTTTTGAATGAATATGCGAAAGTGGCAAAAAACGAAAGGAAGTTGTTGGTGTTGTTTGTTCTTTGCCAACCTCTGTTATAGATTTCTTTTAATATTCCCCAGCCTGTAGGACTTCCTTCCGGTGATACTACTTCGCTTGGTATGGTAGGTGCTACGATGCGTTCGCCTCTGTCCGGGACATATCCCCAGACGGTATTGGCGGTCCCTTTGGCTGTAGAGGAACGGAGCTCCATACCTAATAATGCATTTAATCGGTTGTCAGCGTTGAATGCCTTGCTGAATTGTAATTTGTTCTGAATATTGTAAGAGTACTGATTATTATCATTTGTATACAATTTACCTCCGAATGGAAGTTGTGCGGCCTTAAATTCAGGGCTGGTTGGAGTTACGGAATTAAAATCGTATCCACGATACTCGTTGGCTATGTAGTATGTACGTTCAGTAGCCCAGCTTTCATTGGTACTATTATTGTTTGAATAACCTCCGGTAAATTGATAGGTTAACCAGTCGAGGATATGCCAGTTTACATCTAAAGAGGCGGACATAAAATTTGAACGCGCTTTCGAGCCACTGTTATCTCGTTCATTGATGAAATTATATGAAAGAGTTTCTTTATTACCTGTTTTATAGTGGTATCCGTTCTCTTGCATATAGTAAGCGTCTGGATCAATGGCACGGTTCGTGCTAGTGGCGTAACTCATAGGATTGACATTATCGAAGAAACCGTTGGTGGTAGAAACACTACCGTTTAATGTCAGGCTGATAGTTAGTTTTTCTATTGGACGTAACATGAGGGCGATACGTCCGGTCATACGTTCGTTATCATTCCCTATTTCTTGACCTTCGCTGTTGTTATACCCCATAGATGCCGAATAGCTGAACTTATTTGTTCCACCAGAAACGCTAATATTGTGAGTATGGCTGAACGAGCGGCGTGTCAGACGTTTGAACCAGTCTGTATTGCGGGTTTCCATGGCGTTATAAAGTGCTCTGTATTCGATGTCTGAAATATCGTGTTCCTGTAACATACGTAACAGACCTTCATAAGTGTTAGGATCTTTGTAGGGCATTGTTATGTAAGAGATGCCGGCATCGAATGCCTCTTGTGAAAAACGGATACGTTCTTGAGAGTTCATAAAATTGAACATTCCATAATTGGGACGTTGTCCGATGTTGAAATTGGTAGAGTAGTTCACTGTCAGTCTGTCAGTAGTATTTTTTTTAGTTGTGATTTCGATTACCCCATTAGATGCTTTCGAACCATAGATAGCAGTGGCGGAAGCATCTTTCAAAATTGTGATGTTTTCGATGTCGGCAGGATTTAGCCATGAAATTTGATTACCGATGATATCCTTTAAGTTTTTGGTCATCAGTTCACCGTTATCTAGTGTTACTTGGAAATCTTCTTGGATAATGCCGTCTACTACCCACAATGGATCACGATTTCCTTGCAGCGTACTGGTTCCTCGAATCTGAATTTTAGGAGCAGTACCTACACGGCTACTTGAATTAGTGACAACCATACCTGCTACACGTCCTTGCAACATCTGGTCAATAGTAGTATAAGAAGGCATTATAATATCTTTCGCTTTGATCGTAGTTATAGAACCTACGAGGTCGCGACGTTGAATATTTTGATATCCGGTCACTACAACTTCATCAATTTCTGTACTGGAACCACTTAAGGTGACATTGATTGTTTTCTTACCCGTATATTTTACCGTTTTCTTTTCCATTCCGATAAAAGAAAAAGTAAGGATCAATCCCTCCTGTGCCGGAATATTGAAAGTATAATGTCCGTCTAGTCCGGCGATAGCCCCATGTTTAGATCCCCGGATTGTAACAGTGGCCCCAGGTAATGCCTCACCACTGGTGTCGCGAATCCAACCGCTGATGGTTACTTTTTGATTTTGCCTTTTCTTTATTACGATTGCACTACCGGAAATTTCATAAGTCAAATTTGTACCTTCCAGACATTCATCTAGAATTTCAGTAATAGTTTTATCTTTAGCCTTAACAGTGATATCAGTTACATTAGCAATATCTTCCGTGGCATACATAAAGATAAATTTTGTACGATTTTGTAGATACCAAAGTGCTGATTCCAAAGTTTCTCCTTTTAAGTCGATAGAGATTCTTTGGTTGTCTTGCGCTTGAATCATAAGTGAAGAAAGGGAGAGTATCCATAAAAAGCAGAGTTTCACAATGTTTCTGCTTACATGAGATATCTCCCGTGATAGGAATTGCGTTCGTCTTTTCATAATGCGTTAGTTATATATGTATATTATTATTGTTTATAGGAAATATGTAAGATGCCTTCTCGTTGCTTGATATTTACCAAGTTTAATCCTTTTATCATGTCGATAATCGGGTTCATGTTTTCGTAACGATTAAGGTAAGCCCCGATTCGTACTTGTTTGGCAGTTTCATCTTCGAATGAATATTGGAATCCATACCATTTAGAAAGATATGACATTACATTCTCAAGAGGAATATTTAAAAAGATGAATGAACCGGACTTCCAGGATGTATACAGGTCTGTGTTTATATTAGTGACAATATTTGTGTTAGTACTTTTATTATAAGTGTAGTGCTGGTTGGGGATTAATTCAAATACGTCATTTTCACTGTTAATTTTTACAGCTCCACTGACTAGTGTTGTACTTTCTACTTCTTCATCCGCATAAGCCCTTACGTTGAAAGAAGTTCCTGTCACCTGAATAGAAGTATGCGGTGTTTGCACGATAAACGGATGTGTTTTATCTGGAGCAACATCGAAATAAGCTTCACCCTCAACCTGTACGATACGTTCATTATCGTTGAAACAAATCGGGTAAGTCAGTTGGGATTCTGCATTCAAATGTACTTTTGTTCCATCCGAAAGGACAATGTGACATTCCATTCCATGCAATGTACGAAGCGTATTTTTGATATCCTTCACTTTGGGATTGTTGGCAGGAGTCTGATAATTAATCCCTTTGGAGTCAATGATGAATACTTCAGTTGCACCTTCCGGTAGAATATTATCAAAAAGATTGAAAGTGGTTCCATTACTTAAAGTCAATTCTCCACCATGGGTTCCCGGAGTGATTTCGCCGATTGGTTCTCCGGATACCCAATTATATAAAAGGTAGGAAACCGGTATTATCAGCAGCAGGATAAGAGCCGCATATTTCAGACTTTTTCTCCATGAAAGGAAACCGGATGATTTTTCTCCTCCTAGTAGCGGGTAGATTCTGTCCCATGCTTTTTGCGAAGAGAAACTTTTAATTAACTGTGTGTTTCTTTCATACGTTTCCTCATTCAATATTCGTTTGGCTAGCTTTTGATGCTCCGGATTTTCATTAATCCATTCATGGTAGGCTTTTTCTTCCTCCGGGATAGATGAATGAGTGAATAGAGAAGCAAGGATTTTTGCAATTCTAAAGTTTTCTTTGAATGAATTCATCGTTTTTAGGATTTGTTTGTATATAAAACAATCCAATCGAAAAAACGGGGTAATCAAAAAGTCACTTTATTTACATAAAAAGAGTAATAAGGTATAATTTATGCCCTTGAGAGTTTCGCGGAGCTTGCGATAGGCTATTTTTTTTAACGTATGGACAGTCCCTTCTGAGATTTGCAATTTGTTAGCAATCTCATGGTTTTTTAAGCCTTTCATAGAATATAAGATGATATTCCGCATTTGAGTAGGCAATTCTTCTACCGCTTTGCGAACTATGCGGAATGTTTCCTGCTCAATTATGGCTGCTTCGAAACCGTTATCAAACTCTTCTTGTCCAGAGAAAACAGGAATTTCTAATTGTTCATGTTTGAGATGATTCAGACATTTATTTCTGGTGACGGTATAAAGGAAACTTTTTACTTTCGGGATGTCATTGAAATCTTCTTTTCGTTCCCAATATGCTAGTAATGCATCTTGTGCGATATCTTTGCAGACTTCTTTGTCATCAATATAGTGGGAGGAGAAAACACAAAGAATAGGGTAGTAGTCATCAAATAGCTTTTTGAAAGCGTTTTTGTTACCCCGTTTTATGTCTGCAATGATATTTTCTATATATATGCTCACTATTTAGAGTCGGATTGCGATAAGCGGTATGTTATCCAATCTTGCTTATTTTCTTCAATTTCTCTTCTTCGATGATTTTTATCTTTCTTCCGTCGATAGTAATCAGTCTCTCCGTAGCAAACTGGGACAGCGTGCGGATAGCGTTCGAAGTAGTCATATTCGAAAGATTTGCCAAATCTTCGCGTGACAGGTAAATACTCAGGGTTGAACCGTCTTCTTCCAGTCCATAACTTTCTTTCAGGAAAATCAAGGATTCTGCGAGACGTCCGCGGATATGTTTTTGGGTCAGATTGACAGTGCGTTCATCGGAGATGCCAAGGTCGATAGAAAGCTGGCGGATAAAGAACATTGCCAAGTCATTATTTTGGGCAACTAAAGTAGTAATGGCACTCATTGGTATAAGACAGACAACAGAAGGCTCGAAAGCAGCGGCGGCAGTTACAAAATCCTGTTTGGCAAAATAGGCACGATAGGCAAAGTATTCGCGTGGCTTAATCATGCGGATAATCTGACTTCTACCCCCTACGCCATCTTTAAAGATTTTGACTTTGCCACTGATGAGGCACATCAGATGAGATGGTGTTTCGCCTTCACAATAGATGGTTTCATTCTTTTTGTAGGTCTGTATCGTATAATTATTCATCAGAAACTCCTTTTGTTCATTATTCAAAGGAGCTATCATATCGGATAGTGGTTCCGAAATATCGATGTCTGACATGTTCATTTTTACCATGGGTGCTACAAAACTGTGTTATACAGCACAAAAGTAAAAATAAAAAATGAGAAAATGAACGAATCTATAAAAAGATTGCACAAAAGCGGTAGCTTTCGTGCAATCTTGAAAACATTTTATTTAGTAAATAACAGTTCCCTATACTTCGGTAGAGGCCATATTTCATCGTCTACTTCCATTTCTAAATGGTCGATGTGATCTCGTATCTGGTCGAGATACGGACGCACTTTATCTTCGTATGCAAATGCTCTTTCCTTGTAGTTTTCAAGGTGGTTGGCTACTTTTCGCGCTTCGGTCATTTCACGGACCAGTATTTTAATGGAGGTCACCCGGTGGGAGATCTCACGAATCAACTCTTTACGGTCGGCGCTCAACACTTCGTATTCTTCGGCAGAGAAGATTTCCTTCATTCCGCGAAGATTTTCGAGCAGGCGATTCTGATAAGCCACGGCAGTCGGCACGATGTGGTTGATAGCGAGGTCGCCCAATACACGGCCTTCAATCTGAACCTTCATGGTGTATTTCTCCAATTCCACTTCCAAACGGCTGTTCAACTCCGTTTCGTTGAAAATGCGTTCGCCGATAAGTACGGATTTGGATTGATTGTCAACGTAGTGCATCAGAGCTTCCGGGACGTGGCAGATGTTGGTCAGTCCGCGGCGTGCAGCTTCCTGTTTCCATTCTTCGGAATAGCCGTCGCCTTCGAAACGGATCGGTTCGGAAGCGATGATTGTCTCTTTCAGCAGACGGAAGATAGCTTCGTCTTTGCCTACTCCTTCCTCCATAAGCTTTTCCACCGATGCGCGGAATTCGTTCAACTGGTTTGCCATGGCAGCGTTGATAGCAATCATGGCGGCGGCACAGTTGGAAGAAGAACCTGCGGCACGGAACTCAAACCGGTTTCCGGTGAAGGCGAAAGGGGAGGTACGGTTACGGTCGGTTGTGTCGAGCAGAATTTCGGGTATACGTCCGATACCCAGTTTCAGCGTTGTCTTTTCTTCTGGGGTCATTTTCTCGTTTCCCACCTGGCGTACAATTTCGTCAAGAGTTGCCGAAAGTTGTGAACCCAGAAAGCAGGAAAGAATAGCGGGAGGAGCTTCGTTGGCTCCCAGGCGGTGACTGTTGCTGGCACTCATAATAGAAGCACGCAATAGATTCTGGTTCTTATAAACCATCATCAGCACATTCACCAGGAAAGTAAGGAATAGCATATTTCCTTTCGGATTCTTGCCCGGTGCAAACAGGTTGACGCCTGTGTCGGTGCAAAGAGACCAGTTGTTGTGTTTGCCGGAGCCGTTCACGCCGCTGTAAGGTTTCTCGTGCAGAAGTACGTTGAAGTGATGCTTGCGGGCAATGCGTTTCATCAAGTCCATGACGAGCTGATTATGGTCGTTTGCCAGATTACAGTTCTCGAAGATAGGAGCCAGCTCGAACTGGTTGGGTGCTACTTCGTTATGACGGGTCTTGGCGGGAATCCCCAGTTTATGACATTCTATTTCGAGTTCTTTCATAAATGCAGTGACGCGCGGCGGGATAGAACCGAAATAGTGGTCTTCCAACTGCTGGTCTTTGGCAGAAGAATGTCCCATCAATGTCCGTCCGGTCAGACAGAGGTCGGGGCGTGCATTATATAAGGAAGAGTCGACAAGAAAATACTCCTGTTCCCATCCCAAGTTTGTATAGACGCGCGTCACGTTCTTGTCGAACAACTGGCATACCTCCGTAGCCGCTTTATCTACGGCAGCAAGTGCCTTCAACAACGGAGTCTTGTAGTCCAGTGCTTCGCCCGTATAAGAAATAAAGATGGTAGGGATACAAAGAGTCGTATCTACTACGAATGCCGGTGAAGAGACATCCCATGCCGTATAACCGCGTGCCTCGAAAGTATTGCGGATACCACCGTTGGGAAAAGAAGAAGCGTCCGGTTCTTGCTGGATAAGTAATTTTCCGGAGAAGCGTTCGATAACTCCGCCGTCTTCACCAAACTCGATAAAGCCGTCATGCTTTTCGGCTGTTCCGTCTGTCAGAGGTTGGAACCAGTGTGTGTAATGAGTGACGTTGAGTGACTTGGCCCAGCTTTTCATACCGTTGGCAACCAGGTCTGCCACTTCGCGGCTGATAGGCGTACCCTTTTCGATGGCATCGGTCACAGCCTTATAGGCTTCCTTAGGAAGATACTCCTGCATCTTCTTGCGGTCGAACACGTGGCTACCATAATAATCAGAGAGTTTGTTGGAAGGAGCAGTAACTTCCAAAGGTTTCCGGTTGGAAAGCTCTTGTAATGCAAAAAATCTCATTTTAGACATAAATGGTCTGTTTTTTATCGGTTGATGGCGCAAAATTATATGTTTTTTCTGAAAGTACCCCTATTTTTTAGGGGGTAATTTGGGGAAATAGTATATTTTTTGAGAAATACCCCTCTGGTATAATAGACGGATTTAGCAGACTAGGGTAATTCCATGCCACATTTTTGTTTTTATTTTAAGTATTATACGGGGAAAAACAAAAATGTGGCAGAGCTTATAATCAATGATTTAGTACTAAAAATAGCCCTGAAATAAGAGAAGTTTACAGAAAACTTATATAGAGTTTTTGCTTTTTTGGGAAGATAAACTGCATTTTCTTTTCAATTATTTGAATTTCAGTATTTTGACTGTTCTGTTGTCATGTTTCCATCCTTTTTCCACTTCTACATATTGTTCCAGTTCCTTTGTCGTGATGCCTCTTCCCGTATTCAGTCCCATCTTCTTGTATACCTGTTTGAGCATGCTTTTTATTTCCTGAACGGAAAATTCGGAACCTGCGGGAAAAGTACGTTGGATGGCCGTCCGCATTTGTCCCGATTTCTTAATCGTATGTTCGCTGCTGACATTCAATGCCGTACGCAGTTTGTTCTCGTTATAATCGGATTCCCGGATAAATTCAGCTCCGAACCGGCAGAAACAATCGTATATATACCTGTCGGCGGTCGAAGTAATCAGATTTCCTAACATACGTTGGTAACGCTTTTGCAGTTTCTTGTCAGTGGCTCTATTTATCTTCTCCATCTCTTCCAGTTTGCGGACGATAAGCTCCGCCCGCTTTTTCTTTGCCAGTCGGTGCTGGATTGCCATACGCTCATTGTCCGAAATCGGCATAAGGCGTTCTTCATGTGAGAACTCAAAATAATTGGTCTGCTGATAGGCATTACACAACAGCTCGGTAGATGTATATAGACGTTTCACTTGTTCCTTCTCATAGAAATTAGCTATCAGGAACGGATCGGGTTTTCCGTTCTCGTCCAGATAAGGAAGATAGGAATTTTCTCCAATAGCTTCCTGCAATAAGGTACGTTCGCCTATATTCGACGTCCGTGCCAGTTGTGCTTTCCATCCGTTGAAAACGGTAGTTGCTCCCTGAATCCAGCAGTCAATTTCCGATGAAGACATACATTCCAGTTCCGGACGGATAGAAGCAATATGTGTCACACTGTTTACTCCGCCCCGGAAACGCCCGATGATTTGGATAGCTTCGGTAGCCGGGTCGATAACCGATTGTGCGGCGCCGTATAAATCGCTGATGAAAATCACATGCGGGGGATTCTTGCACACGATGTCTACTGCCGAATAGAAACGTGAGGTGAAGAAATTATAGCGTTCCAGTTCGGTAATCATCATTGATTTCTTGCGTCGGTTACCTTTCCATAGTTTGTATTGCCCGTCTTCGCTGCAAAAAGTACATGCATTACTCAGTTCGGGTATCAATCGGTAAAAACTGTCTATCGAGTCGATGCTGTTGCAGAAGATGCAGACCGTTCCGCGCTTCGCTTCAATCACTTCCTGCAATGTTTCCAGTACATTATTCGTAGTGATAAGTTTCAGCTTTTGGCGATATGCGTAATCCGGTTTAATCAGTACGCGTGTAAAGCCGTCGAAACGATTATCCTTTTCGGGTATGATAGGGGTGGCGGATATCAGTGCCTTGTTTTGGAAATGAAAGAAATCGTTCATCGGTTCGCGGATAGAATCACGGTAATGTACGTCCTGCACTAACTTCTCGCATTCATCAAACAGGATGAAACATTCTGTGTACATATCTATCCCCACCGCTTGCATTGCTTCCTTGATTTTCGTGAAACCTTCGGGAGTAGTCAACAACTTGTAATCTTTATCACGGTTTTCTTCCAGAAAATCAGCTACCTTCCGGATAGTCACCCCTTTGTAGACAGCCAGCGCGTTCTTGTGCTTCTTCGCTTTCGACTCGATAACAGGTACGTTAGGTTCGATAATGATCGATTTCCGCTGTGCTGTCAGTTCGCAATGTGTAGCTCCCAGTCCGGGCAGTAACTTGTTGATGATACAATTGGTCGGGATAAAGTCTTTACCGGCGCGTTTCAGTGCATCCGCGAAGTACTCACCTTTTCGGATGGAGTAAGTTCTGTCGTATTCCATATTGTTTTAGTATTTTCGTTTGTTATGTCTTTCAGGATTGTATTTCTCAAATCCTGCCGCAGTTATCCGTCTCTTCAAGCGCTTTTCCGCTTTGAATACGATATTCTTCACTTCTATGGATTCCGCGCGATGGTTTTTGCCGGGCTCTTTGTCTTCACAGAAACTGCCATTGAGGGAGAAACTGCCAAAATCGTCCAGATTGAGAATATTGCCATTTCTCAGAATGGCTTCTATGCCTTCCAATACCATGCTGAGGATTTTGTATACATCGCCTTTGGAAATGTTATGCTTGTCGGCCAGATACTCAACGAACGCTTTGGTGTCCAGTGTATCCCATGATAATAGTTGTACCCGTACATTAGTTTCTTTGTCACCACTGAAAGTATCTGCAAAGCGGGTTGTCTTGTAAAGTATGCTCATAATAATTCCTTTTAGATTATCACTGTTTGTTGCAGTTGGGCATTCACCGGAATGGATTAGTGTAACTGGATTGTTGCACAAGTGTATCTGGCTAGTTGCCCAAGTGCAACAGATTAATTCAAGCGGATGAAATTGCTAAAAGATAAGGGGAAATTATTAATCTGTGTGGTAGAAGTGATTAATTCTTCCTTATGAATTGGTAAAAACATCTTGTCGTTTATAATATTGCAAAGGTAGAAAAAAGATATTGTGCGGCAAAGGAAAGAGCGTTTTTTCGAAAAAAGATAATAAAAAGTTTGATTATATGTGAAGAAGTACGTTACTTTGCAGCATCATTCACAAATTAAAAGCAGGCAATATGAAGACAGGTCTATTTTTCTTACTGGTATTATCATTTTTATATGGATACAATAGTATTGATGAAGATAACGGTAAACTATCTCTGAATCCCTCCACTAACCATATTATATCAAAAAAAGTGCAATAATCTTATTTCTTTTTGAGGTTTTGCTAATAAAACACAAACGATATAACAAACTAAATATTTATATAAGATGAAAAAGAATTTATATTTTGTGTTAATTCTGTTATTCCCAATACTATTGGGTTTGGGTAGTTGCTCTTCTTCTGATGATGACTGGATTGATTTGAACTCTGAAGAAATAATAGGGACATGGTCTACTGGTACGGAAGGTGTTCATAAATACCTGAAATTCGAGAATGATGGGACTGGATATTACGCACTTCTCAACGGGGCTGATTTTGCAACCAATTATTTGTTTACCTATAAAATCTCAGGTAACAATATTAATATTGTAATCACTTATTCTGATGGTGGAAATAAGCTCGAGGGACAGGAAAGAGTATGGGAATGTTTGTTCTCAAAAGATGTCTTGAAAATAAGCAATGGTCAGGAAAGTGGAACTTATAAGAGAATAGAATGATTTTCTATATAAGTTAATCTATCATTTCAGTACTTGTCATTTAATGAATTTCTAAATATTAAAGATGTGATTATGAATAAAATTCTTATTTTTCTTTTAGTTGTTTTGCCTATTGGTTTATGTGCGCAGAATTCTTCTAAAATAGAGGAGGTCAAAGAAGTTTCGTTGAGCAAAAATGAATTGTTCTCAAAAGCTAAGATGTTTATTTCGGATAAATGGAATAATCCTACACATTCAATACAGAATGAGGATAAAGATAGTGGAATAATACAAGTTAAAACGGAAAAAGAATTTTCTATTAGCGTGGGGATGGGGCTAAAATGTGTATATAAGTATGAGTATTTGACGAAGTTTAGGTTTAAAGATAACAAATATAAAATAGAAATATACGATATAAATTGTGTCTCAGCAGAACAAACGGGTGCCGGTAAGGTATATAGTGTGCCTTTAATTCCATATTTTACAGGAGATAATGTTCCTGATACTAAAAAAATGGGACGTGGAATTTCTAAGAAAAAAGCGATTGAAATGATGGATGAATTGCGGGCTGAGTTCAATGCAATATTAACTCAATATAATAAGTATATTTCAATAGAAGATGATTTCTAATTAGAGAACTGGCAAAGTGTTATTTGAGGTATCTATAAACAATAATATCAATATATAGTTATGAAAAAGATATATAGTTTGTTTCTTGTTCTATTTATAGCGAATTATATTTATTCTCAGGATTCTCATATTGAATTTAAGGGAATATCTTTAGATGGGAGTTTGTCTTCTTTTGTGGAGAAAATGGAGAAGAATGGTTTTACTTTACAAAAATCCCCAAGAGAGCATGTGGCTTTAATGAAAGGTTTGTTTACAGGCAAATGGGTAGAAGTCTTAATTCTCTCTTCTCCTAAAACGAAGACTGTATGGAAGGTTAGTGTTTACTATTCAAAACAGGAATCATGGACATCTTTGAAAAGTGATTATAATGAAATGGTGGAACTTTTTACAAAAAAATATGGAGAGCCTAAAGATCATTTTGAGTTTTTCTCTTCACCATATTATGAAGGAGACGGATATGAATTACAAGCATTACGTAAAGAAAAATGTAATTATATAAGTTTTTGGACACTTGACAAAGGGGGGATTATAGTAGATATTAATCAGTATGGACAAATTCAGGTTAGATATGAAGATAAAGTAAATGTGAAGATAAAGGAGAAAGAAGAAGATGAAAATTCATTGAATGATATTTAATTTGC
The DNA here is from genome assembly GCF_902491285.1 of uncultured Bacteroides sp. Lineage (GTDB taxonomy): Bacteria > Bacteroidota > Bacteroidia > Bacteroidales > Bacteroidaceae > Bacteroides. The sequence continues at coordinate 55,399 of NZ_CABUHK010000024.1, forward strand.
TATCTTTTATTTCCTATACTAAAATGGTTATGTATGTAGGAGAGGGGCTATCTGTAATGCTGGATAGTCCCTCTGTCTTTTATTACTAGTTTTCTTCAATAACTCTTTTTAGTACCCCAATCTCCTTGCTTTTCGATATTCTTTTTTATATTTGCCTACGTTAATGAAGGAGATACGACGATTGAGAGATAAAATACTGATAGGATGCATACTATGCATGTTCTCTTTTACTTTAAAGGGGGCAGCTGGTAACTATATAATGAATCCTTATACCCGTCAGGAAATTTCTGCCGATTCCATCATTGGGCGTGTCATGACTTTTGCGCCTTTATATGAAACGATAGTCAGTGATTATCGTGCCAACCTATATATAAAGGGTAAGATGGATATTCAGAAAAAGAATTTTATCCTTCGCTATGTACCTTCTATGTTCCGTTTGCAAAAGGGGGTGCGCGAGTATCTGCTCGAAACTTACAGTGACCTTCATTATACCGCTCCCAATATATACGATCAGAAAGTAAAAGCCTCACAGGGAACTGTAAGGGGAAACAGAGGACTGCCGGGATTGCTCGAATATTTTAATGTGAACATCTACTCTTCTTCTCTGCTGAATGACGAACGGTTACTGTCGCCATTGGCCAAGAACGGGCAAAAATATTATAAATACCGGATAGACAGTGTGATGGGAGACCCGAATAATCTGGATTATCGGGTACGTTTTATTCCCCGGACAAAGAGTGACCAGTTGGTAGGCGGTTACATGATTGTCAGTAGTAATGTCTGGAGTGTCCGGGAAATCCGTTTTTCGGGACGGTCGGAACTGATAACATTCACCTGCTGGATTAAGATGGGAGACGTAGGCAAGAAAAATGAATTTCTGCCTGTGCGTTATGATGTGGAAGCCCTTTTTAAATTTCTTGGCAATAAGGTTGATGGCAACTACACCGCTTCTTTAGATTACAAATCCATCGAACTGAAAGAAAAGAAAGTGCGCAAGAAAGAGAAGACGAATTATAATCTGTCGGAATCATTCTCTTTGCAATGCGACACGAATGCCTATAAGACAGATGCTTCGACTTTTGCCATCATGCGACCTATCCCTTTGGATGAAAACGAGAAGAAACTGTACAGTGATTATAGGTTGAGGCGTGATACGGCTATTATACAGAAACCGTCCAAGAGCCAGTCTTTCTGGGGGACAATGGGCGACCTGATGGTGGAAGATTACAAATTCAATCTGTCTAATATCGGAAGTGTCCGCTTCTCTCCGTTTATAAACCCGCTCCTGTTCAGTTATAGTGGAAGCAACGGTTTGTCTTATCGGCAGGATTTTCGCTACAACCGTCTTTTCAGGGGAGATAAATTGCTCCGTATAGTGCCTAAACTCGGATATAATTTTACCCGCAAGGAGTTCTACTGGTCATTGAATGCCGACTTTGAATATTGGCCGCAGAAACGGGGATTCTTCCGCCTGAATGTGGGTAATGGTAACCGTATTTATAGTAGTAAGGTGCTGGACGAGTTGAAAGCAATGCCGGACAGTATCTTTAATTTCGATTTGATTCATCTTGATTATTTCAAGGACTTGTATTTTAACTTCCGGCATACTTTGGAGGTAGTCAACGGTTTGGATATTAGTCTGGGGTTCTCCGCTCACAAGAGAACGGCTGTGGAGCCTTCCCGCTTTGTGATAACCGGTGATTATCCGATGCCGCCTCCGGAATTTATGGAGAAATTCAAGAATACCTATATCAGTTTCGCTCCTCGTATCCGGGTGGAATGGACGCCGGGACTCTACTATTACATGAATGGAAAACGAAAGATAAATCTCCGTTCTTTATATCCTACCTTCTCGGTCGATTACGAGCGGGGCATCAAAGGTGTATTCAAAAGTACAGGCGAATATGAAAGGATAGAGTTCGACCTTCAACATCAAATCCGGTTGGGACTGATGCGTAATATCTATTATCGTTTCGGATTTGGCGCATTCACCAATCAGGATGAATTGTATTTTGTGGATTTTGCCAACTTCTCCCGTCACAATCTTCCTGTAGGTTGGAACGATGAAATTGGCGGTGTGTTTCAGGTGCTCGACGGACGTTGGTACAACTCTTCCCGCCGTTATGTACGCGGACATTTCACTTATGAAGCTCCATTCCTTATACTGAAGCATCTGATGAAATATACCCGCTACGTACAGAATGAACGGATTTACGTCAGCGCCCTTGCTATGCCTCATCTTCAGCCTTATCTGGAAGTGGGATATGGCATCGGTACACATATTTTTGATGTCGGAGTTTTTGTGAGCAGTGAGAACTGGAAGTTCGGTGGAATAGGCTGCAAATTTACATTTGAGTTATTCAACCGATAGTTTTTTACGCTCTTGTTGCGTAAATCGAAAGATTTTTCTACCTTTGTATAGAAGAGGATGAGGACAAAATTTAGCACAAAAGAGGTGTAGTCGCCTCATAAGCACAGGTATTTTCCTAGAAAATAAATTCTTAGGTATAAATACCTAAATTTATTTTAGTAAATAACTCATCCTCTTCTCTCTTTTTTATATACATGATACAAAATGGACGGTATTTTAATAACGATACTTATAATCACTGGTTTCCTGATTTATAGAATGATTTCTTCGAGTAGGAAGCAAGAGGGCTATAAAAGGTGGAAAGCAACAGCAGGTGGGAAAGAGAAAAATCCTTCCGAGTCCGAATCTGGGCATGGCATCTGGCTTCAACGAGCTCTAGGGGTAACTGCTCCACGTGCTCCATATGTTCCCAAGTTTGATGAAGAAGCGGTCGTTTGGTGCGCCAGCCTATTGGGGGTAGAAGCCAACAAACTGAAAGAAATACTCGAAAATATCCCTGCCCATTATCACGAGTTTTGGGTAAGAAAAAGAAAGGGCGGGTATCGGATGATTTCCGCTCCGCATAAGGAACTTCAATCTATTCAGACAATTATCAACACCCGGATCTTATCATCGGTGACTACCGTTCATCCGGCAGCAGTCGGCTTCCGTTGCGGACATTCGGTGATTGACAATGCCGGTCCTCATTTGGGAAAGCGGTATGTGTTGAAAATGGATATTCATGATTTTTTCTTTTCTATACGAAGTCCGAGGGTGAAGGATACATTCGAGAGGATGGGATATCCGGCGAATGTGGCAAAAGTCTTTAGGATATTGTGTTGTCTGCATAATTGCTTACCTCAGGGAGCTCCTACAAGTCCGTCATTGAGTAATATTGTCGGCTACGAGATGGATAAGAAATTATCTGCGTTGGCTGCAGAGTATGGGTTGACATATACCCGCTATGCCGACGACTTGACTTTCTCGGGCGATGTGTTTCCTAAAGACCGGATAATTTCTCGGATTAAACAAATAATCCGGGACGAGAAATTTGAGCCGAATCATAAAAAAACTCGTTTCCTGCATGAGTATGACAGGAAGATTATCACAGGAGTATCTGTCAGTTCCGGTGTGAAACTGACGATACCTAAAACAAGAAAGCGGGAGATTCGGAAGAATGTTTATTTCATTCTGACAAAAGGATTGGCGGAACATCAGCATAGGATTGGTTCCAAAGACCCTGCCTATTTAAAACGGCTTATCGGGGAACTTTGTTATTGGCGGTCGATAGAACCGGATAACGTTTATGTATCCGATTCTATTATAGCCTTGAAACGTTTGGAGCAACGGTATTAATCAGTCTTTAACGGTATTAATAGGCAATCGTTACCCGTTCATTCTCTATTTTTGCATAATCTCTTTTCACTGCTTCGCGGATTCCTCTCTGCATGGCAGCGTCTATGGTCGAACCCATGCGGGGAAAGCCGAATGTCTGCGCACATGCTTTTACCAAATCTGCTATAGGCAGGCTGATGGAGTCGGTTAGTATCTGACGGATGGCATTGGCTATTTCTTCAGGGGATATATCTGTTACATCCCGGTCGGAAACCGGTCGGTAAGCCGGATACGAACAGCATTGCTCTTTATCTTTCCAACAATAAACATATCCGTCATGTTCCGTGCGGTAGATATTCAGTGTATCGAGGATAGCTTCTATGTGAGCTTCTATCCGTGGTCCCAGGCGGCTAATTCCCCATTCGGACAGAATCTTCTTGCAAAGTAACGATTTACTGACAGGAGCTTCGTTCTCTATAATTTTCCGTATTTGGGAAACAAGGATGGGGGAACTTTCCGTGAGGAAGAAATCTTCGGACAGATATTTGTCCGGAGTGACTTCGGCGGATTTATACTTCTGCTGCCTGTTTGGTTTAATGGGAACAGAATCCTGCTGCTTCTTGGCAGCAACTGGAGATGCTTTGAGAGGAAATGAGGTTTCATTTGCATTCCCTTCGGAGATTGAAACAGGCTCTTTGTTTTGTTTTTCTTCTGTTATGGTTGTTGGAATAGTATTGGTTTTAACATGGTTGGTTTCAATACTTGTTTTCGATTCAGCACCTGCTTTTGATTCTTTCTTTTGGGAGATTGCTTCCTGTATGGACGCAATTACTTCATCCGGCTTTTCCCACCAGTCCATTGTCCATATGCGGCAGATGTTCCAGCCGAGTGCTTTCAGGACATTATTCTGAACAATTTCCCGGTCGCGTGCGGTTTTAGTACGTTTGTAATTTTTCCCGTCGCAGATGATGCCTAGTTGGTAATTGGACTCGTTTTGGGTATCTACTATGCCTATATCTATTTTATAACCTGAGCATCCGATGTCGGTATGCACCGTGTATCCCAGTGAACGCAACTTGTCGGCAATGATTTTTTCGATAGAAGCAGATGTTTCCGGTAGTGAACCGGCAGAACCATTGATGACGTTTCTTGTTCCTTTCTCTGCGTATTCCAGGAAACGTTTTAGTCCGGCTACTCCGACGGAAGAAGTCCGGTTCAAGTCTATCATGTCCGACCGTAGGGTAGAGTAGATTATCATCTTGTACCGGGCACGGGAGACTGCTACGTTGAGTCTCCTTTCTCCACCCGCACGGTTTAGCGGGCCGAAGTTCATGCTGACACGTCCTGCGGCATCCGGCCCGTAACCTACCGAAAAGAGAATCACGTCCCGTTCGTCTCCCTGCACGTTCTCCAAGTTCTTGATAAATAGCGGCTCTTCACATTCCAAAGCAAGTGTTTCCAGTTCGGGGTGGGCAATAAAGAGGTCGGACAATAAATCTTCTATTAAAGCCTGCTGGACGATGCTGAAAGTGACTACGCCGATGCTTTTCTTCCTTAATTCATCGTTTCTCAATCTTCTTTCAATTTCATCGACTACTGCTTGTGCTTCCGCCCGGTTCTGACGCGACTTGCCTTTGTCATAATAGCCGTTGATATTCACCATTCTGACTTTGGATTCGATATTGTCCGGAGAAGGGAATGTCATCAACTTATTGTCATAATATTCGGAATTGCTGAAAGCGATAAGACTTTCGTGTTTGCTTCGATAGTGCCATAGCAAGTACTTGGAAGGAATAGACAAGGCGAGGCAATCATCAAGTATACTCTCCAAATCTTCCATTTCAATATTATCTTCGTCAATGGTATTGACCGAGAAGAAGTTTGTCGGCGGCATCTGTTTCGGGTCACCTACAATAACCACATTCTTGCCTCGGGCAATGGCGCCTACGGCTTCATAAGTCGGCATCTGCGATGCTTCGTCAAAGACTATCAGGTCAAACTTGTCCGCATCCGTATCAATGAATTGGGCAACGGAAAGAGGACTCATCAGCATGCACGGGCACATACGCGACAACAACGTCGGAATTTGGTCGAACAACTTACGGATGGATATACCGCGTGCATTGTTGCGGATGTTCTTCTGGAGTATGCCAACTTCGGAGCTTTGGATAGCTTCATGAGTGAAGGATGGAATATTGGAAGCCAATCTGGCAAACAACTCCTTTTTGGTCGTTTCTTCGAATTGAGTGGATATTAGCTTGTACTTCGCTATAATATCATTGAATATCTTGCCATTGAATAACTCCAAAGTCGGTTCTTTGGAAATGATATACTGAATGGCAACCTGATAAAAGCTCTTGTAGAAACTGCCGGCAAGTTGGGCGGTAGGGATATTCTTCTCTTTATATTCCGTAGCTATAAATCCGATGTTAAGTCTGTCGAGCGTCCGGTAAGCTTGTAACCATTGATACCAGTCTTTGAGCTTATCCAAATTCTCTTTCCATGTTTGGGCTTTTGATATGCCTGTGTTTATCCAATCGGTGGAATTTATATAAAGCTCTACTGCTGATATGCCTAAAGTTCCGGAAAGTTTGTGTTCTATGTTCACGAGTTCATTCGCATACCGATGTAACTCATTGAGAGAATGGGCATGAATATCTCTGAATGTTTGTGTTCCTTCAGTCAGTTGTACAGACAGGTTGCGTTTGATTTGTGAGACTTTGGCGACATCTTTCGAATAGCTCAACAAATGTGAATGGAGAGTAACCATGTCATTGATAATCTGTTCAATTACATTCCAATCTTCATTCTTGCCGAATCGTCCGAATAGGGTAGGCAGTTGGCTTGCGTATTTCTGAACGGCTTCTGCTTCTTCCTGGTATTGGACAATCTGGTGGAGCAATGGTTTGATGGTATCCGGCTCGATGGCTTTCAGTGCATATACATGGAGCGCTTTCTTTATTTTTCTTTGCCCGAAATACCTGGGAATAAACCACTGGGCGGATACTCGGTTCCACTCGGCTAACATTGCTTTGGCGTTCGTTTCCAGGATTTCTTTGGTGAATCCGGTTTCAATCGTCTTTCTTAGTTCGTCACGTTTACGACCATGGTTCACTACTTCACGATATTCATCAAGAGTCTCATTCAGCGATGGAAGAGTCAATAATCCGGGAGTAAGTTCGGGAATATCAAGTATTTCTCGGATAATGTTCGCAATCGTTTGAAAGTCTGTACGTGTGGGGTGCGTTTCCGTATCTGTCAGAAGAACGGAGAATGCGTTTAGTTTCTGTCGGATAACTTGTAGTAAGTCAATAAAGTCAGTGAGTGAACGTGCGGCTTCGTCCTTTCCGGCAGAAGAATATTCTGAAATAGAGATACCCGTCAACGGATGCTGGTAAGGGTGTCCGCACGCATTGGCTGTTCGTACCAAAGATTCGATGGCGTCTTCCCATCGGGTAAATGTTTCTTTATCCAATGTCTCCAAGTAGGAGAGGGGAATATCGAAACAAGGTTCGGCATCCGATGATTGAAAATGAACAATCGCATCATATAATGAAATGCCGAACGGATACTCTTTATGCAGGGCTTCGATATATTTATTCAACTCTGCCCGTAAGCCAAGTAAGCGTTCGGCTTCTTTCTTGAATGCTTCGGGTGGTGTCTGCCTGATGATTTCGGTCGTCTCTTTCAGTTGTGAGATAACCGCAGATTTCTTCGTCTTGTTAGAGTGGATTTCCAGGCAGAACGGAGCAAGGCCGATAGCGGCCAATCTGTTTTGGACAACGGAGAGGGCAGCCATCTTTTCTGCTACAAACAGTACCCGCTTACCTTTATAGAGCGCGTTGGCGATAATGTTGGTGATAGTCTGCGATTTTCCTGTTCCCGGTGGGCCGTGCAGGATAAAAGTTTGGTCGTGCACCGCTTCATATATGGCTTCCAGTTGGGAAGAATCGGCGATGATAGGTAATACGATATCGGCAGGAGACAGTTGCTTGTCCATGTAACTTGCGTCCATCTCTTCCGTAGCAGCTTCCCATTCTATCTTTCCGTTGATGAGGCTGGATACAATCTTGTTCTGAATCAGTTTGTGGGCATTGTTGTGAATATCATTCCACATGATAAACTTATTGAAAGAGAATATGCCCAGAATGGCTTGCTCTTCAACGTCCCATTTGCGTTGGTTTTTGATGCAGTTTCGGATGATGGAGTAGATTAACTTTACGTTCACACCGCTTCCGTCGGTTGGCAACGGGTCTAATCCGGGTACGCTGATGCCGAAATTTTGGCGTAGCATCTCCAATAATGTAATGTTCATCATTGTTTCCTCTTCACGGGAACGGATGACATATCCTCTAGCTGCCGATTTGCGGATGATTTCGACCGGTAACAGCAGTATCGGTGCGTAACGCGGACGTTCGCTGGAAGGAGTCTCATACCATTTCAGCAATCCCAATGCTAGATAAAGCGTATTGGCTCCGTTCTCTTCGATAGATGTCCGTGAAGAACGGTAGAGATGCGTCAATGCCTTGCCTAAATCATTCTCGGATAAGTAAAAACGCAATCTTTTCTGTGAAAGCTCCGAATTGACAAAATCGACAATCGGATTGGATTCGGGAACGGATGAATAGATGCCGAACTCCATAGCCGGACTTTCCCAGTCGGCAGGGCGGTGAAGGATACGGAACTCTTCCCCGTCCGCCAAAGCATCTTCCAGGCTGGCAAGATTTGCCGGAATAAGTTGGAGCGTATTTTTCGTAATACGGATATTCAGCAGGTTATTGCGCAGGCTTAAATCGAGCAGCCGCCTTTCCCATACCAACTGTTTGGTGATGGCTGTTTGAGTTTCGCTGCCTGATAAATCATAAGGATTAATACTTTGCGGCGTAGCATGAACCGTGTTCTTCTGGATAGTCAGTGGGTTTTCTCCTATTTCCCAAATCTGTCCGTGCAATATGCGTTGGGGGATGGGGCGGATTCCCGAATGTCTCGCTCTTTTCACATCTACCGCAAGTATGAAAGGAGTGCCGTCTTTCAGTTTGCCGTCCGCTTTCTTCACGGCATCGTCGAAGTCGGACTGATGCCCCATATTCATACAGGTCGTTTCCACTAAAGTGATGTCGTAGATTCCTTCTGCCGTCCTTTTGGTTAATAAGGAAACATCGTCTATTGTAGGGTCGGGAAAGGTTTCCGGCACTAGCCAGGCTCCCGCGAATGCATGACCTTGAGTAATGATGACAAGTGCGTTCAGCCCGATAGCTTCCAGGCACGAAGCATAGAGCAAGGACATATCCAGGCAAGTTCCCAGTTTCTGAGCCATCACGGAATCAGCCAGCCGGACACGTTGACCGTACTCTTCAAAACTTGCGGGAACGGTACTGTATATAATCTGCTGTTCTGAGATGGCGGTATAAATAGCTGCCATTTGCTTTCTTACCCTGTCCGGGTTGCGGCTTTGATATTCGTCGAGAGACGGGTTGTCCGTCCATTGTCCTAAGATGGCAGCCGCCCTTTTTATAATAGGTGAGATAGCGGTATGGTTGGGAGTGATAAAGGCGGCCAGCATTTCGGGGAGTATATTGAGTCCGCCCCATTGGTCATAAGCCAGAATGTCGATAGGGTAGGTCCGGGTAAATATCAGCGTTTCCCCGGAAGTGATTTCTACCTTCAGATTGCCGGATAAACGTTCGGTCAGTTGTGTGAGATAGTTGGCTGATAACGTGAGACTGGGCGATTGCAGAGATACTGTACTGTTAGCCGGAATCTGTTCGATAACCGTCGGTACAGTATTCCCGAAAGCCGGTTCAGCCGTGATTTGCACTTGTATGTCCTTTAATGGGGCAGAGGTTATGTTCTCAATGGAAAGTTGATGAATGACCGGTGCGCTGTTTTGTTGTATCGCAAAATTAATGAGCGGCAAATAGCCGAATTGTACCTTGACTTTGTCCAATCTCTCGTCCATGGCAAAAACTGTATATATTAAGACTTGCAATATTACAAAAAATACGGATATGACCATCTTTTATTCAGTCATTCTTTTGTCAGTCAAGAAAATATTCCTACCTTTGCGCCCGATTTATAGAAAATATAATGTCTTATTTAATTAAAGTATTAAACAATTTATTTATTAATGGAAAAC
>NZ_CABUHK010000025.1 GCF_902491285.1 uncultured Bacteroides sp.
AACTAAATTTCAAATATTTCAAAGAACTCTTTTAGATTTTAATGGGACAGCAATGGAAATAAATAGTCAATTACTGTAAATGAAAAGAAAAATGGAAAATATGAAATACACTATGTCATACATTGCAAAGAATTTTCGAGTAGCATTGATGCTGTCACTCATGATGTTATTGTGTAGCTGTTCTAGTGAAGATAAATTGGAGCTTCACAAAGGAGCCACACTTCCTATTATGCAAGGAATAGCCGATAATGTGCCTTACATTCAGTCGGTAGAAAAAGAATTAACTTACGACTTGTATGATGGGGTACGCATTACCGATGTCATCTTTACCTATTGCGCCAAACCTACCCGTATGATTATTGCGGAAGTAGATTTAAACAAGAATGTGACCATAGTTACCTCTACACCTGATAATAAGCCGGAGGTGGGTAAAATTCTTCAACAGGTAACTGTGCAGGCTGAGAAAGCCGAAGCAGCCGGACGCAAAGTGATTCTGGGAACTAATGGCGACTTTTATTCTAAGAAAAATGATCTTTGGATTCCTGGTGGGTTATTCTACAAAGATGGTGTAGCCATCAAGACTGAAATAGGTTGGGAGGCTGATCATGTATTCTATATGCTCAAAGACGGTACAGCACATATTACTTCTGTTCCCGAGTTTAAATTGGTAGAACAAGAGGTAGTGCATGCTATTGGTGGTTGGCAAAGAATGGTGCAAGACGGCGAGGTAGTGAAGAGCTTTACTGTAAATGACAACGCCATGCAATTCCATCCACGTACCTTTGTAGGTGTATCTGCCGATAATCGCAAGGTTTATCTATTTGTTGTTGATGGTCGTCAGCCCGAATATTCTAACGGTATGCGTCTTGAAGACATGATGTTACTCTGTCAAGGTGCTGGTTGCTACCAGGCGTTCAATATGGATGGCGGTGGTTCTACCACTATGGTACGTCGGGTAGAAAAGGGCAGTTCTGTATCATTTGAGGTAATGAATCAACCTTCAGACAATCCTGCCAGATCGGTGATAAACGGCTTGCAAGTTATTGAAAAAACTAATTAAAAAACGGAATAGTATGAATACATATAATATGAAATTCCATGCTTGGTTTAGGGAGGTGTTGGGGTTGTTCTTGGTAGCTTTCATAGCTTCGTGTGATGACTCCGATTTGATACGTCGCGTTGAACCAACTCTTGAAATTCAAGATGAATTGTTGATGGGGCCTGTCGCTTCTCGTCAGGTAATTGATTTACACTCTTCGTATCCATGGTTTGCCGAAGCTTCCGCTTCATGGATTAAACTGAAACGCTATCGTGGGCAAAGTTTGTTGCCCGACTCTATAGTGGCTGAAATCGAAGAGAACCCGGAGATGGCATTGCGTGAAGGCTGGATTGAGATTCGTTTGATGGATCAAATGTCGAAACGCATTGTTGTGAAACAAAACGGTCGTGGTTCATTGATTACGTTATCTAAGGAGGTACTTTACTTTAATATTAATGGTGGTGAAGCTGTTTTGGATGTAGTAACCGATCTTGAATGGAATGTAGAAGAGGAACAGATTGGTGGATTTACCTTTAAGAAAGTAGACGATACTCATTTGAAAGTTAAAGTAGCTAAGAACACCACTGGGGCCGAAATAAGAAAGAGTGTTATTTTATCCGACACGGGTAAAACTACGGAAACCAAATTGACAATTGTTCAGACCAATGTGGAAAAGATGTTGTCTATTTCTTTATCCGAAACAGAGAAAAATATGATTACCGACAAAAAAGGAATGCAATTTAATATTCCAGTCTCTTTAAATATACAATTTGATTGTAAGGTTTCTCATTCTTGGATTCATGTGGGTGAACTGCCTGAGTTTAGCGGTGATATTGTGCAGGATGTAAACATTCCTATCGAACTGGATGCTAACGACGGATTTGAAGACAGAACAGGATATATAGTTGTCAAGAATCAGGGCGATGTGGTAGAAGTATCGGATACTCTCTATGTTACTCAGCGTCTCTACACTCAGATTGTTTATGTGAAAGCTGGAGCCAATGGTGATGGTTCTAGCTGGGAGAGAGCGTTTGGCACTATCGAAGAAGGTCTGTCAGCCTGTGCTCACTATGGTGATATGCAAATGTGGGTAGCTGCAGGTGATTATTATTTGAAAGATTGGATTGAATTTAAGAAGGTGAATTTTTACGGTGGTTTTGAAGGAAAAGAGACTACAGTGTCTGAACGTACCATGAAGCGTAAATCTATTCTTCATGCTGCATCGTCTAATGTTTGGCCTTCTGTTTACATGTATAAATTGACAGAAGGTGCAACACGTGTTGTTGATGGTTTTGAATTTGTAGACTCTAAGGGAAAACAAGGTGAAGGCGCTTTGGTAGCTTATGAGTATTGGATGATTAGAAACTGTGTGGTGAGAAATAATACTTGTGCCCGTGATGCTGGTGGCGCATATTTTTTGTGTACATTGATTAACTGTGTGATACGTGATAACGAAACATTAAGTACATCTTCTACAATGAATGTTCAACAAAGCACTTGTCTATATAATGTGACTGTGGTCAACAATAGAAGTGCTGGTAGTAGTGCCGGTGTTCGTTTAGGTTCTGGTACCTGCCAGATGGTGAATTGCGTGGTATGGGGTAATGTTCATACTAAAGGTGATTTACACAGTGGCTATTTGGATCAGAACAAGGCTGCTATTTTTAAGAATTGTGCTATTCAAGGCGGATGGATTTATAATGGTGGAAATACTCCTCAAGTTTCTAATTGTATTAATCTGAATACGGATAATGCCGCTACCGATGGTCCTCAATTTGCTGATGTAGCAGGTAAGAACTATCAGCCCACAGAGAACTCTCCGTTGGTTGATGCTGGTTTGAACTCTGTGGTAAAAGATTGGAACTTGCTACTTGATATTCAAGGAGGTGCTCGTATATCAAACGCTGGAATTGATATCGGTGCATTTGAGTGGCAAGCCAATAAATAAAATATAGTGTAATATAGAAAGCAATTCTCTATAGTTCATAATAAAGAATTGCTTTCTTTATTTGTTTACCTAATTAAAAATAATATGAAAAGTAAATTCTTAACAATGAAGTTTATATTGGGAGCACTGATATTATCTTTTAGTTGTGCTTGTTCTAATAGTAATTCTGAAGAGGCTATGCCACAAACCGCCATAGGACGGCAATTGGTTGAATCTGGTATGGCCAATGATGTGACTTTAGATAACGAGAGTGTAGTGCGTGATGGGGTAAAACTGAATGAATTGGCTTTTAAAACGTTTGGAGAGTCTCAGCATATTTTCGTGGCTACAATCGACTTAAACAAACTTACTTTTACTCCGGCTACAAAAGACGATAAGAATGTACCGGCAACAGGGCCTGAATCTAGTGCGCCTCTCCCGATTCATGCTTTTGCGGCCGAGGCAAACGGCAAAACTGTTTGGCTGGGTGTGAATGGTGATTATTATGCTGACACACGTCGTGTTATGGGGGTTTTCTATAAGGACGGAGTGTGTATTAATTCGCAGTATTTTGAAGGGCACGATGAGGTGTTGTATCAACTGAAAAATGGTGAGACCTATGTGGGACAAGCTGATGAGGCGTTGGCTCACGAAGCCAATCTGTTGCATGCGTTGGGAGGATATGGACTATTAGTTAAAGATGGGGTGGTTCAAAATTCTTACGAAGAAATGGGTGATTTGCAGAATACCCATCCGCGTACTAGTGTAGGGCTTTCTCAAGATAGAAAGACCATGTATATATTTGTGGTGGACGGTCGTCGAAAAGACTCTTTCTTTGCATTGGGACTTACTTTGCCCCATCTGGCTTCTATGATGAAGGCTGTGGGATGCTATAATGCTATCAACCTTGACGGAGGAGGATCAACTACGCTTATAATCCGAAAGGTGAATGATGGTGGGAAGCCGACTTTTCCTATTTTGAATACACCGGCCGATGATCGGGTACCCCGTAAGGTTACCAACAGTATGTTGATTATAGAAAAGAAGTAATTGTATAAAGCCGACTTAATAGATTTAAAAGAAAATAGAATAATGGAAAAGATTTTATATGCCGCTATGTGTGCGATATTGTTCCTTTGTTGTAGTTCCAGCGATGAATCCGAAGCAAATTCCCAATCCCCTTTTACGCTTCCTGACAAAGCAATTGTACTGGCCGAGCAAGCCTCTAAGTCAGTTGTGATACTCGATGCTTCCACTTATCGTACTGTATGGAGTTGGAATCCGGAGAAGGCCGGTGTACCCTCCAATTGTCAAACATGGTTTCACAATCCTAGTGAGGTTAAGCCAGTGTTCAACAATCAGTATATCTTGATGACTGCATCAGGTGGTGCTGTAGCTCTTATACGTATTGCCGACAGTAAATTGATGTATTATGCGTATGTGGGTGAAAATCCACACTCCGCAGAGATTTTGCCCGATGGAAATCTCGTGGCTGTATCGTCTACCGATGGTAAGTTACGTACATTTATGACTGATACTATTAAAGGAACGGGCAAGTGGTTTGCCTCTTACGAGCTTCCTAGTGCCCACAACGTGGTATGGGATCTCCAAAGAGAGTTGCTTTACACCACCGAAGGGATTAAATTGTGTACTTATAAGTACAATTTCAACCGCAAGGAACCTAGATTGCAAGATCGAAGCGTAATCTTCGAATTACCCAACACCGAATCGTGCGGGCATGACCTTTTTCCCGTGTATAACAAGATCGATGTGCTATGGATCACTACTAATGAGAATGTGTGGCAATATGATATAAAGAATAACAAAGCTGAATTGATTTACCCGCTTTACGCTGTGAAGAGTGTGTGTAACAGTGCCGACGGGGTACTGATGTTGTATCCTACTACCGAGTGGTGGTCTGATGGTCTGATAAACGAGAAAGGTAAGAAACTATTTAACATCTACGGCGCTAAAATCTATAAGGGTCGCTGGGTAATGAATAATACCTTCAGCTACCCCAAGGAGCATAAACCCAAGTTTGAGTAATATATAATGAAAGTATGGATATTAGGAGCAGTGGGTCTTTGGACGATATGTAGTTTTGCACAGCAGCAAGAGGTTCCCATTTATTTGGATAATAATCAACCTATAGAGAAGCGTGTGGAAGAATGCTTTGGCACGCATGATTTTGGAAGAAAAAGCGGTAATGACCCATGCCCAATCTAAGTTCAGTTCTCCCGGTGTTCTTCGTTTAGGGATTCCTGAAAACTGGATGTCTGATGGTCCACACGATGTACGTGAAGAACTGCTTTGGGATCAATGGAATATAGCTAAGTGGACGAATGATTCTTGTATTGCCTTTCCGGCATTAACCTGTTTGGCGGCTACGTGGAATCCCGAATTATCTTATATATATGGAAGCAATATTGGAGAAGAAGCACGCTACCGCAATAAGAATGTCCTATTGGGGCCGGGAGTTAATATCTATCGTAGCCCGCTGAACGGCCGGAATTTCGAATATATGGGAGAAGACCCATTTGGGGCATCCCGTATGGTAGTACCTTACATAAAAGGTGTACAGAAAAACGGAGTAGCTGTATGTGTGAAACATTATGCACTGAATATTATGACGATGAGAAACACGAATGGGTGGTGGAACCGGGAGAATTTCGAGCTTTAATAGGAGCCTCCTCAGCCGATATTCGTAGTAGTGTAAAGTTTAAACTTAGATAAATAGATTAACCAAAATAAGAGAATATGAAGAAATATATAGGCCTCGTACTAGTGGCGATGTTGGGCTGTATACTTACAGTTAACGCACAGCAATCATTTTCTTATAAGAATCCACTTCTTCCTACAGAACTAAGAGTGAATGACTTGCTGGGCCGGATGACACTGGAAGAAAAGATAGCTCAGATTCGTCATTTGCATTCGTGGGATGTGTTCGATGGACAGATCCTGAATCAAGAGAAGTTGGATAAGATGTGCGGTGGAATAGGATATGGGTTCTTTGAAGGTTTTCCATTGACGGCTGCAAGCTGTCGTAAGACTTTCCGTGAGATACAAACCTATATGGTAGAAAAAACACGTCTGGGTATTCCCGGATTTCCGGTTGCCGAATCTTTGCATGGAGTGGTGCATGAGGGAACAACTATCTACCCTCAGAATATCGCGATGGGGAGTACTTTCAATCCAGAACTGGCTTACGAAAAGACTAAACATATTGCAGGCGAACTGAATACGATGGGAGTGAAGCAAGTGTTGGCACCTTGTATTGATGTTGTACGTGATTTACGTTGGGGACGTGTAGAAGAGTCTTTTGGTGAAGATCCTTTCCTTTGTTCAAAGATGGCGGTTGCTGAGGTAAAAGGATATATGGAACATGGAATTTCTCCGATGTTGAAGCATTACGGTCCGCATGGTAATCCTTTGGGTGGATTGAATCTGGCTTCGGTGGAGTGTGGTGTACGTGATTTATTTGATATTTATTTGAAACCATTTGAGGCTGTGCTTGCTGAAACTGAAATTATGGCTGTCATGTCCAGTTATAATTCTTGGAATAGAATTCCTAATTCTGCTTCTCGTTTTATGCTGACGGATATTTTGCGCAATAGATTTGGTTTCCGGGGATATGTTTATTCGGATTGGGGAGTTGTCAGTATGCTGAAGACTTTCCATAAGACGGCGGTGGATGATTTCGAAGCGGCCCGGCAGGTTTTGACCGCCGGAATGGACGTGGAGGCTTCCAGCTCTTGCTATGCAGTGCTGGCTGATAAAATACGGAATGGAGAGTTTGATATCAGCTATATCGATCAGGCCGTGAGACGAGTGCTTCGTGCTAAATTTGAATTGGGGTTATTTGAAGATCCCTATCAGGAACAAGCAGTCTATCGGCTTCCTCTCCGTTCGAAAGAAAGTGTGAAACTTTCACGTAGGATTGCAGACGAATCGACCGTATTGCTGAAGAACGATGGACAGTTGTTGCCGCTGAATGTTCGGAATTTGAAGTCAGTAGCGGTGATTGGTCCTAATGCGGATAATGTACAATTTGGAGATTATACCTGGAGTAAAAAGAAAGAAGATGGAGTGACACCGCTTCAAGGAATCAAAAACTTGTTGGGTGATAGGGTGAAAATCAACTATGCTAAAGGATGTTCTTTGGCTTCTTTGGATACTTCGGGGATAGCGGAGGCTGTGGATGCTGCCCGTCATAGTGATGTTGCTTTGATATTTGTGGGGAGTTCGAGTACAGCGTTCGTACGTCATACTCAAGAGCCGTCTACTAGCGGAGAAGGAATCGATTTGAGTGATATCTCTTTGACCGGTGCACAAGAACAATTAATACGTGAGGTTTTTGCTGTGGGAAAGCCGGTGGTTGTTATATTGGTGGCAGGAAAGCCTTTTGCCATACCTTGGGTGAAAGAGAATATTCCGGCGATATTGGCGCAATGGTATGCTGGCGAACAGGAAGGAAACTCTATTGCGGATATTTTGTTTGGCAATGTGAACCCTTCCGGAAAACTGACTTTTTCATTTCCGCAAAGTACGGGGCATCTCCCTGTCTATTATAACTATTTGCCTACGGATAAAGGATATTATAAAGAGCCGGGAACTTATGAAAAGCCGGGAAGAGATTATGTTTTCTCAAATAGTTCCCCGCTATGGGCATTTGGATATGGATTGAGCTATACTCAATTTGAATATCTGAAAGCTGTTACAGATAAGGAACTCTATCAGGCTAATGATACCGTTTGTGTGACTGTTCAATTGAAAAATACGGGGAAAAGAACCGGGAAAGAGGTGATACAGGTATATATGCGAGATGTGGTCAGCTCGGTGATGACACCGGTGAAGCAGTTGAAAGGTTTCAGAAAAGTAGATTTACTTCCCGGACAGACACGGGAAACGACTATAATGATTCCTGTTCATGAATTTTATCTGACAGATGATTTGGGCAATCGTTATCTCGAATCGGGCAAATTTGAATTACAGGTAGGTACTTCTTCCGACCGGATTTATTTCAACCTTCCGGTGTATATCGGTTCTTCCGGAAAGGGAGGACAGACGGTGTCCGGTACTTCTTTCAAATCACGGACAGATGGAAAAGTGATTCAAGTAAAAGGAACTGTCCGTGATATACAGGCAACTCCGCTTGCCAGAGTGAAAGTCCAGTCCGAAGAATCCGGTGAAAGTGCGTTGACTGACTATCGGGGCACATATACTATCAAGGTGAAAGATAATGGCAGACTTATTTTCTCGAAAAAAGGATTTGCCGATAAAACAATAGAAGTAGAGGGGCAGACTGATGTCAGTATTCAAATGGCTAAAGGTGAGTAGATACATGAAATACTGTATGGCTATTGGTTTGCTGGGTAGTATGACTTTACAAGCTATGGCTCAATATACAGGAAAGGTTTTCGTTGATGAGAACAGAAATGGTCTCCTCGATGAAGGTGAAAAACGATTGCATCGGGTCTCTGTTTCCGATGGGTTAAATGTGGTACAGACAGATTCAAATGGCGCATATCAATTGCCCGGACATTCCCGTATGCATTTTCTGTTTATTACTACTCCTTCCGGATATAAGACTGATAATGCCTACTATTACCGGATAGAGAACGGTCGTACGGAATACGATTTTCCGGTATATCCTTGTTATGGAGGAATTCAAGCTGACGGTAGTCACCGGTTTATACATATCTCTGATACAGAAATACGTGGAAAAGAAGGGAATCAAGCGTGGGTGGATAATCTCCGTGACTATTCGGCCAATGAGAAAATAGCTTTTATCGTGCATACAGGGGATATTTGTTATGAATCGGGACTGAACAGTCATATAGGCTTGCTGAATACCGCTTTGATGGAAGACACGCAAATCTTTTATGGAATAGGCAATCATGACTTGGTGAAAGGTGCTTATGGGGAAGAACTTTTCGAGAAACTCTACGGACCGGTATTCTATTCATTTGATGTGGGGAATACACATTACATAATGACACCTATGCTTCATGGAGATTATTTACCGGAGTATACTAAGGAAGATGTATATCGCTGGATGAAAAATGATCTTGCTTATGTAGGCAAGGAGAAGTCGATCATTGTTTTCAATCATAGCCTGCCGGAAGATACGGTAGCTTTTAAATATGGTATGAGTGATACGGAGTATATAGATTTACCGGCTATGGGATTGAAAGCTTGGTTGTACGGTCACTGGCACGTAAATCATGTGCATAAGCATAAAGTGACAGGGGTGTATACTATCTGTACCTCTACGCCTGCTTGTGGTGGTATTGACCATGCACCTTCTGCTTTTCGTGTACTGACTGTTGATACAGAGGGAAACGTGGCGTCCGAGTTCCGATACAGTTATCTGTCTCCTTCATTACATATTGTTTCGTTGGAGAATGGACAGCTGCCAACACTTCCTTCCGGAAAGATTCCTTTGTCCGTCAATGCCTACTCTACGGTTTCCCCAATACGAACCATGCGTTATTGGTGTGAATCGGAAGGTAAAAAAGTTCTTTCCTCCAATCTTTTGAAACGTCAGAGTGATTTCAATTGGTATGCGGAAATTCCTTTGCTTTCTCAATGGGAACATCGGCAGCTTACTGTAATAGTGGAGGCATTTTTCAATAATGGAGAGGTAAGGCGATGCAGGCGTTCGTTTTTTTATGAAAAGCCTGAAAGGAAACAATTGCCTTTGCGGTTGTCATGGATTAAAAATGTAGGCGCTTCTATTTTTATGTCTGCTCCTTTGGTATATCGGAAATGTCTCTTTACGGCATCGGTCGATGATAATGAATCAGGGAAAGCGGCTGTAGTGTGTATGGATGCGCAAAATGGAACAGTCTGTTGGCGGTATTCACTTCGTGGCTCTGTACGCAGTAGCATTGCGATTGCTGATGGACTGGTCTTTGCCCAAGATGTACATGGTTACCTATATGCGATTCAAGCAGAAACTGGGACATTGGTTTGGGAAAAAGATTTAAATATCGGTGTACTTCCTCCTTTGAATGACGGGCTGGTTGCTGCTTCGGATGTAGTATATGCCGGTACAGGAAAATCCTTATGTGCCTTGAAAGCAGCTACGGGGGAACTTATTTGGAAAAATGGAGCTTGGAGCAGGGGGGAGGGATGCGTGGCAACACTTTCTCTTGGACATAATATTCTGATTGGGCATGCAAACTGGAAGGGGTTGTATGCCAATAATGCAGTTAATGGTGAGTTGTTGTGGGAGAATAAAGATGCGGAATTAAAATATCGTTCGGCCTCTGTTGCTTGGGAAGGAGAGAATCTCTATCTTCTTTCTTCCCATTCCTTTTTTATATTGAATTCAAAGAACGGTGAGATTATAGTACGTAAAAAAATGAATTGTTCGGTCGATGTGAATTCAACTCCTTTAATTACTGAATCCGAGATAATATTTGGAACAGCTACTAATGGAGTCATAGCTTTAGACAAGCAGACCTTAGAAGAGAAATGGAATTTTAAAACAAACCCCGCTTTGATTTATACATCTCCTTATTCTAAACCATCATCTTCAACTGTAGAGACTAGTCCAGTGTTGGTTGGAGATACTATTTTCTTTGGGGCTTCTGACGGAATACTGTATGCATTGAACCGTATAAATGGCAAACTGCTGTGGAAATACCAAACCGGTGTACCCATATTTTCTACAGTATCTATTGCGGGAAACGCTTTGTATGTAACAGATTTTGCCGGTAATGTGTATGGGTTTATAATGAATAATAAAACACAAGATTAACGCGAATTATCGTAGATTATCACAGAAATGACTTTATAAGTTGTTGATTATTATATCAATATAGGGATATTCAATAAATGTCTTAAAAAAATACGATGGCATATGAAGATGATGTCCTAATATCGGGATGGGACTATCCATCTGATTGTGTAAATAGAAAGAGGCTGTCTCAAAATAGAATTTCAAGAACGAAAAACTTATAGATTGAAATCTCTTTAGAAAAATCCCCTTATTTTGCCCTTTCTTATTAAGGAAATAAGGCTAAAATAAGGGGATTCTTATACTTCAACTTACAGATTATAAGTAAGGCTGCCTCATTTTTCTATTTTGAGACAGCCTCATTTCTATCAAGAAAAGGTCTGCATGTATATGCGCCACCTTTTTTCAAAGGCTGTCTCTTATAACCGCTTTGTGGAATTGGAAAAGAGGTGGCCATCCCGTTGGCTTTGTTTATCAAAAAGATACTTTTAGGCAAATGTACAGGCATCAGTTTCGTTGACAGTACTCCTTTACGGGTATGCAAGAACCTCTTTCAAAGATTGTTTGTCAATGGCATACAGCTTATAACCAAGTTAAAAAGCAATATGAAAGGAACGTTGATGTCACTTTCAGACAAACTCCTTCTTAGGAAACGAACCATTATAGAAACCGTTAATGACGAACTCAGGAATATATCACAAGTGGAACATTCAAGACATAGAACCTTTGATAATTTCATTGTCAACCTCTTGGGTGCAATCGCAGCATACTGCTGTTTTCCAAAGAAGCCGTGTATCAATGTTACGAGAACAATTGATATACAGCTTGCCTTATTTTGAATTTGTCGAACTCACGTTAATTTATTGTGTCAATTGCTCCTTAACATGAATCATGGATTTCTTTAGGCTTGCATTCATTACTCGTGCGTAATGTTGCGTCATTCGTGTGGAAGCATGCCCAAGCATAACCGATACATCTTGTGGGGGTACATTGTTAGCGAGCGTAATGGTAGTCCCGAATGTATGCCGGGCAGTATGAGTGGTGATATTTTTTTTAATCCCGCAGAAATCTGCTATTTCTTTGAGATAGCTGTTCATTTTCTGATTGCAGGGAACTGGGAGACAATATCCTTTTTTGATACAGACAGGATTATTTTCATACTTTTTTAGTATGGCAAGCGGAACGGGAAGTAGAGGTATGTTACAGATTGAAGATGCTTTACGCCGATGCATCAGTTTGATTCTTCCTTTTCTGATCCACTAGTCTCCATTATTATCTTGCACCATATCTTCTTTTTTGAGCGTGGACACATCGACAAATGCCAGACCGGTGAAACAGGCGAAAATGAAAATATCCCGTACCAGTGCCAGTCGGGGTATAGTGAATTCCTTATTCATAACGGTCTGTAATTCGTCATATGTGAGGAATACAGGAGCTGTTTCATCCTGTTCCATTTTGTATCCATAAAACGCATCTTTCTTCATCCAACCTTTTGCCAGTGCCATATTTGTGATTTTCTTGAAACATTTCATATATCGTACAATAGTGTTGCGGCATAAACCGACTTCTGTTTTTAAATGAAGGTCAAAGGCTTTTATGAATTCCGGAGTGAGTTCATGGAAAGTAATATCTTCTTTGTCATAAAATGTAGGAATGGAATTTTCGAGTTTTTTCAGTACATTTTTGTAACGGTTGATGGTCACTGGTGCATAGTCAATATTCACAACTTTCTCCATCTCCTTGATTTCTTGTCGTATTGCTCCAAGCAGGGTACGCATTTCCGTATCCTTACCGAATACACGTTTTAATATTAAGGAGGGAGTGGATATTGCCTGCTCCAGTATAAGTTCCTTATACTTTTCCAATGCTCGCGTGGCTAATTCAGATAAATAACTGTTGAGTTCATTGGAAGCCCGGTCTTTTCCTTTACTACATCCTTTGGCTGCGTTCCACAGTTTGAGAGGAACGCTTCTTTGGATTCGTGTTTCTTCGTATTGACCGTTAATTGTGATTCTCATTAGAATAGGTGCTTCACCATTTTTTAATAATTTCGTTTTGAGAACGAAAAACAGAATCTTCATTGTTCCTTGTTTCATAACCTTTTTTCTTTAAGTTGGTAAATACAATTAGTTATTCTGTCAACTTGAAAGATGAGTTGGAAGTCGGTAAAAAAGTTAAAATCGGTGGCTTTTTGGTAGACATGGTCTGAAAAACCACCGTTTTTTTTAGTTTTAAGATTCTCTTTGTTTTCCTTCATCTTATATTTGTCAGTAAAGGAAGAATCTTTTTTGCTTTTCTTTTTTCGCTGTTTCCATTACATTCAAGCAGGTATGCAAAAGTATGTTTTTGCTCCTAAAAATGATTGGCGCAAATTATTGTAAATGAGTGAAATATAGTGCAATCGGTGGTTTTCTAAAGGGACTCTGAAAAAGCCACCGAATGGGACATTTCCAGATACTCGAATCGGCTAGAATTTGCGTATTGGAGTATAAAAGAAAACCCATTGAAATGACTGAATTTCAATGGGTTCCGAGAAATTACCGAATCGATAGTGGTGCCACCAGGAATCGAACCGGGGACACAAGGATTTTCAGTCCTTTGCTCTACCAACTGAGCTATGGCACCTTTCTCGTTTGCGGGTGCAAAGATAAGTATATTTTTTAATACCACAATAACTTTGAAAGAAATTTTCGTCAATTTCTGGTATAGGAAAAAATAGTAGCAGTTTTTAGTGAAGAAATATGTAGATAAATGCTGATTTTATGGTGTATATTTCATACTTTTACACAGTAAAAACAATTCAAGCAATATTAAAATCTTCTATTATCATGGCGGCATTAACTGTTTTTGTCATAGCTGTTTTAGCAATATTTCTCATTTGTGTGCTACTGAAGTTCCAATTAATCCGGAAAGAAATACGTGCCAAAGAGGCGGAGCTCGATAAAGTCGGAATCCCGTCCATGATTCTACAGAATATCAATGCTTACTTTCTGTTGATTGATAGAGATTTTGTGGTTAGCGATACCAATTATTATTCATTGAACGGCCTTTCGGCTCCGGTAGACGGGACAATCAAAAGAGTTGGGGACTTGCTGCATTGTCGGAATGCGATTGCGGCAGGCGAGTGTGGCAAGCATGAACAATGCAAATTTTGCTGTGTCCGTACAAATATCAGTAAGGCATTCCGTGACAAAACAGACTTTAAAAAATTGGATGCTTCCATGAGATTGCTGAGTGAAGACGAAAAGAAAGTGATTCCTTGTGATGTGTCGGTTTCGGGGACGTATCTGGAAATTGGTGGTGAGGATTATATGGTACTGACTGTTTATGATGTGACGGAGTTGAGAAATATGCAGCGACTGTTGACTATTGAAAAAGAACACTCCATCTCTGTCGAGAAGTTACAATCTGCCTTTATATCCAATATGAGCCACGAAGTGCGTACACCGCTGAATGCTATTGTCGGATTTTCCGGTTTAATCGTGTCGGCTGCCAGTGAAGAAGAAAAGAAGGTATATGCCGACATTATCACAGAGAACAATGAACGCTTGCTACGTCTTGTCAACGATATTTTCGACCTTTCGCAAATAGAAGCGGGGGCGGTGAATTTCCAATATTCGGAATTTGACGCAAATGATTTACTGCGGGAACTGGAGGGAGTCTTTAGAATGAAGATGAACGGGCAGTCTGCAGTAAAACTGGTTTGCGAGGCGCAAGTACAACCGATTATGCTGTATTCGGAACAGCAACGTATTATTCAGGTGGTGACGAACCTGTTGCATAATGCGATGAAATTCACAGAATCGGGCGAAATACGTTTTGGTTGTCATATGGAAGGTACGGAAGATGTGCGTTTTTATGTGTCCGATACGGGTATCGGCATACCTGAAGAGGAACAGGATAAGATATTCTCGCGCTTCATTAAGTTAGATCGTGAAGTGCAGGGGACAGGGCTTGGACTGGCGCTTTCGCAAACGATTATCAAGAATTTAGGTGGGAGTCTCGGAGTGGATTCCGAATTGGATAAAGGTTCCACTTTCTGGTTTATACTGCCACAGGGCATACAGCAAAAGATACAGGGATGAATCCGTCTTTGGATAAAAAATAATCCCGCTTTGGCTTTTTCGAATAGCTGAAGCGGGATTACTTTTTTCATAAACAGGATGTACGCTTAGTCTTTATGATTTAGGTGCATCCTTATTCGTGTCTCCGCTTCCCGAAGACGCTTTACTTGAAGCGGAACTTCCGTTCGAAGCAGTGGGACTGCCTGATGGAGTAGCGCTTGAAGCGTTGGTATGGGAAGTTGTGGTACTGGGGGCGGCTGTACTTGCAGTGGTGCTTCCGGTAGCTACATTAGCAGTAGCAGGTTGAGCCTGTACTTCCCAGTGGAACGGTTCGAAGTTAGAGTTAGGATCTACCCAGGACGGTTTCTTGGAAGCGTAGATGATGAACGGAGCAACGACAACGATGATTGCACCGATAATCAGTACGGAGAACCAGACAGTATTGCTACCTGTAGAAATCTGGCTGGGCGGAATGAAGCTGAGGATAAAGGCAAGCAATGAACCACAGAATCCGAGTCCGCCGACGAACCACATCAAACCGTTACCGGATTTACCGATACGGAACGGACGGTTCAGCTTTTTCATCTTATAACGCAGTGCGATAGCTCCTGAGAACATCAGCAGATACATGATAAGGTAAAGAATAACTGTCAACTGTGACAGAATCTGATAGAAACTCTGTACGGAAGGCATTACTACGAACAACAGGCTTAATACGGTAACAGCGATACCCTGTACGAACAAGATATTCTTCTGTACACCCAGCTTGTTTGTTTTCTGGAAGAACGGGGGCATATAACCTGCCTTACCTACGGCAAAGATACCTTTTGACGGACCGGCAACCCATGTCAATACACCTGCCAATACACCGAATGCAAGGGCAATGGCGATGATGGGTGACAACCAGGAAGCGTGGATATACTTGAAGTAGTTGTCAAAACCGACGAGCAGGCTCTGAGTAAGGTTGATGTCTTTTGCAGGGATGATAACACCGAGTGCGAAAGTACCGAGAACGAAAATAAGAACAGTGATAAGTGCACCGATAAATACTGCCTTCGGATAGTTCTTGGATGGGTTTTCTACGTCTTTCACGTGGATACCGCCCATTTCCATACCGGCATAAAACAGGAAGATACTGGCGGCAAGAACGACATTGTCAAAGTTGGTAAAGTCAGGGAAGAAACTGCTGTCGAAGTTCATGTTGGACTGTCCGCCGGTTGCCAGGTAGATGATACCCAGGATAATCAACAAGGCAGCCGGGATAATCGTACCGACCATACCGCCGACTTTGGCTACTTTACCAACCCAGCTCATACCTTTCAGAGAAATGAAAGTTGCCAGCCAGTAAATGATAAGTACCACGACAAGAGTGTAATACTTATTGTTAGCCAGTGACATGTCATGTGCGTCATTCATTCCGATAAAGGCGATGGATACGGCACCGAAGGTTAATACTGTAGGATACCAGATTGTACTCTCAATCCATTGTACCCAGATGGCAAGGAAGCCCAGTTTCTTACCGTAGGCTTCGCCTACCCACCGGAACACACCACCTTGCTTATCCTGAAACATAGCCGCCAGCTCTGCTGCGACGAGCGATGTAGGAATCAGAAAGACGATAGCTGCGAAAAGATAGTAGAAGGCCGAACTCATTCCGTATACGGCCTCGGCTGGTAGTCCACGCAATGATACTACTGCCGTAACGTTCATGATAGCGAGGGTAAACACCCCCAGCTTCACTGCATTTTTAATATTTGCCATAAGTTAAGGTTTTAAGTGAAAAATATTTTAAAGTCAGTGATATAACAACATTTTGCGTGAGATGTTCCCGCAATATCTTTCAAAGTTCGTTAATTAACATCGTAAAATCGAATATATTGTACCCTCAAAATGGCTTGTCACGAAACAATCGCTTTCTCTGATTGTTTCTACACATTATACATTATACAAGAATCATTTTATTATAAACTAAGTAGTTATGAAATCAGCACTTTCGGATTTTATCTTAGGGAAAAAGGGGATTTATGGCATTCTTCACCTTATTATATTAGTGATGTCCCTTTTTCTGGTTATCAGTATTTCTGTGGATACTTTTAAAGGAATTCCTTTTTATACACAGTCGTCGTACATGAAGACTCAGTTATGGATTTGTCTTTGGTTTCTTTTCGATTTTGTACTGGAGTTTTTCCTGGCAAAGCACAAAGGACGTTATTTACGGACACATTTCATCTTCTTGCTGGTAGCCATCCCTTATCAGAACATTATTGCCTATTACGGATGGACGTTTTCTCCGGAGATTACTTATTTTCTCCGTTTTATTCCTTTGCTGAGGGGCGGATATGCGCTTGCCATTGTGGTCGGCTGGCTGACGTACAACCGGGCTTCGAGCTTGTTTATCTCTTATCTGACTATGTTGTTGGCAACGGTCTATTTTTCCAGTCTTGCGTTTTTCGTGCTCGAACATAAAGTGAATCCGCTGGTTCATGGGTATGGAGATGCCTTGTGGTGGGCATTTATGGATGTGACTACCGTCGGGTCGAATATAATTGCGGTGACGACTACCGGTAGAGTGCTTTCCGTACTGTTGGCAGCTCTGGGTATGATGATGTTCCCGATTTTTACAGTCTATATCACGAATCTGATTCAGGAATCCAACAAACGGAAAAAGCAATATTACGAAGCACAAGAAGAGCAGAAAAAGGCTGCTGAGCAGAAAGCGGCTGCAACAGAGAAACCTGCGATACAAAATACGCAAGGATGATGATATTCGCCAAAGCCCTCAAGTATGAGCTTTTGGCCGGATAAGGGGAATGGAAAAAGGTTACTATCGCGGGATAGTAACCTTTACTTTTTTATCAGGAAAGTCTTTTAGTCGACAATGGTGATATGATTGTGACCGAATACATTCAGACCCAGTTTGTTCATGATGTATTGGATAGCCAACTGCGCTTTTACAGAGTTACCCGAACCATCCAAAGGAGGAGCGAATGCAGCGATACCGAATTGTCCGGGCAATACCCCCATTACGCCGCCACCTACACCTGTTTTTGCAGGGATACCGGAAGTGTACATCCAGTCGCCGGTATGTTCGTAGAAACCTACTGCGGCAATCATGGCAGTGATTTTTGGAGCCAGACTGGCATCGAACACCTCCTTCTTGGTTACAGGGTTTACACCGCCGTTGGCGATTGTTCCGGCTGCGATAGAAAGTTGCAGTGCGGTAACTCCCAGTGAGCACTGGCGGGTATAAAGGTCTAACGACATATCCGGGTCGTCATAGATACGGTTGTAGTTTTTCAGCAGCCAGGCGATGGAGCGGTTGTTGAAGTTCGTATCCGATTCGGACTTGTACAATTCATCAATCAACTGGGGAGCGCTACCGCACAAGTCGGTTATGTTTCCTACGATGGCATCCCATTTCTTCGCAGCATCACCGATAGGCTCTACCATGCTGCAGGCAGAAATGGCACCGGCATTTACCAATGGAGTGGACGGATGGTCATTCTCCAGTAAGATGGCGATGATTGAGTTGAAAGGCAGGCCCGTTGCATCGGCCCCGATCTTGTCCAGGATTTCCTTGGCGCCATATTGGCGTAATGCCAGAATTGCCGTATGTACTTTGGATACGGATTCTATGCCGAAGCGGTAGTCGGTGTCTCCTACATGGATGGTTTGCCCGTTGAGCAGGCAGACACTGATTCCAAAGAGATCTTTATTGACATTTGCCAGGTAAGGGATATAGTCGGCGTTCTTGCCGCCGGTATTGGTTTTTACCTGGTCGTATGCCTCCTGTACCACTTCTTTCAATTGAGCGAGTGTTACTTTTTTATCCATAGTTCTTTTATTTTTTTACTGTTTTGTGACGGCGGCCGCCATGGTTGAACATCTTGGTTTCTACCGGCAGATTCTTGTCCTGTGCCATACGGGTAGGAGTCGGATATTCCAGCTTTTCGAGTTCTGCGATAGCGTTGTTGATGTCACCCAACAACATATCTGCCATGTCGCGGCTGAATCCTTGACGGACAACGACACGCATTACTACATAACTTTCCAGTTTGGAAGGCAATGTATAAGCAGGAACCATCCAACCGTGCTGAGACAGTTTGTCTTGCAAATCGTACAAAGTCCATTTGGCTGTTTTGGCATATTCCGGTTTCAAGTACCAGATGAACAACGGGTTCACAACCTCTTCGGAGTAGTTGACGAACGGAACCATCTTGGCGATTTCGTCATGGATGTATTTGGCAATCTGCAATGAGTTGTATTGTACTTCCTTGTAACCCTGGAATCCTAAACGGATAAACTGGTAATATTGTCCGAGAATCTGGGCAGCAGGACGGGAGAAGTTCAAACCTACCTGAGTGATGTTGGCGCCCAGATAATTTACGCTGAATGACATCTCTTCGGGCAGATATTCTTTACCTTTCCAAACGACCCAGCCGAGTCCCGGATATACCAGACCGAACTTATGACCGGATACGCTGATAGAAAGTACCCATTTCAAACGGAAGTCCCATTTCTTTTCCGGATAAAGGAAAGGAAGGATGAAACCACCACTTGCGGCATCTACGTGGATAGGAATGTCATAACCGGTCTTGGCATTGTAAGCATCCAGTGCTTTGTCCAATGCTTCAACATCATCGTTCAGTCCTGTCCATGTAACACCTTGGATAGGTACGATACAGATTGTGTTTTCGTCACACATCTTCAAAGCTTCTTCGGGGTCGAGAGTGGTTTTATCGAGAGTCAAAGGCACTTCACGCATTTCGATCTGCCACAACTGTGCGAACTTTTCCCAAACAACCTGGAAACCTGTCGAAATAACAAAGTTCGGTTTATCGAATGGTTTGCCCTGGGCTTGTCTTTTCTTGCGCCAGCGCAACCAGGCAGCTACACCACCCAGCATACAGGCTTCGGAAGAGCCGATGGCCAATGCTCCGGTTTTCCAAGTATCTTTTTCAGGAGAGTTCCACAAGTTGGCAACTATGTTGATACATTTGCCATTCATTACTGCGATACGCGGATACTCTGTCTCATCAATGTAGTTGATATTGATGGCTTCGTTCATCAGTTTGGTGGCATATTCATCCATATAGGTGGTTACGAAAGTAGCCAGATTCAAACGTGGCTGAGTCTGGGCGAATGTTTCGTCTTTAACCATTTGGTAGGCAACTTCAGGAGTCGTTGGTCCATCAGGGATTTTCTCTACCGGAGAGGGTTGTAACATTCTGTCTGAACCAAATACATCGGTTTTTGCATCACCTTTTCTGAAATTTAAATCTTCCATACTTAATTTGTTTTTTTAAAGGTTTAGGACGATGGGGATTTTCCCCGTCGAATTTCCCACAACAACAGCAGATGGATTTGAAAGTTTTCGGCTTTTACATTATTTGGCGTTTATTAAGGGGGAGGTTTTTTCTCATCTGCATAAGGCCGGTTGATAAAATATAAAACCGTAAATAATACGCTTTGAACTTTATATGGTGAGTATTGTTTTCTTCAAACCTGAACTTTTTAACGAATAAGCATATGAAAATACAGACTGGACGAGGAACAATTCCTCTTATTACTTTAATTGCCATTTGGTCTATTTCGGCATTGACCTCACTGCCGGGGCTGGCTGTCTCGCCGATATTGGGTGATCTGACGAAGATATTTCCAAAAGCTACGGATTTGGATATACAGATGTTGACCTCGCTGCCGTCACTACTTATTATTCCTTTTATATTATTGGGTGGTAAACTGACGGAAAAAGTTGATTATGTCCGTATCCTGAAGATTGGACTCTGGCTT
Organism: uncultured Bacteroides sp.; assembly: GCF_902491285.1. Classification (GTDB taxonomy): domain Bacteria; phylum Bacteroidota; class Bacteroidia; order Bacteroidales; family Bacteroidaceae; genus Bacteroides. The sequence continues at coordinate 20,568 of NZ_CABUHK010000025.1, forward strand.
TTTGCGGCAAGCGGCATTTTATATCTGATTTCCAATAAAATGTGGCAATTGATTGTGGTAAGCGCTTTGCTTGGTATCGGTTCCGGACTTATTATCCCTTTATCTACCGGATTGGTCTCCCGCTATTTTGTGGGAACTTATCGTGTGAAGCAATTCGGATTAAGTTCTGCCATTACCAATTTCACACTGGTGATAGCCACTGCCGTGACCGGTTATCTTGCAGAAGTCAGTTGGCATTTACCATTTTTGGTTTATCTTCTTCCTTTAGTTTCTATCCTGCTGGTCGGGCATTTAAAGACGAACCAGCCGGGGACGGATACGGTTGATAGTGGCGGTTCAACGTCGGGACAGCCTGCCGTAGATATCGGAAAGAGCAAGTATGGCATCCATCTCAAACACTTGGTACAGTTGATGCTTTTTTATGGAGTGACAACTTACATTGTGCTGGCTGTTATTTTCAATTTACCATTTCTGATGGAGAAACATCATTTTTCCAGTGGTAACTCAGGGCTGATGATTTCGCTTTTCTTTCTGGCGATTATGGCGCCTGGATTTGGGCTGGATAAGATTGCAGGCGTATTGAAAGAGCGGACAAAAGCATATAGCTTGTTGGCAATGGCTTTGGGGTTATTGTTGATTTGGATAGCTCCGATAGAGTGGCTGATTGTTCCGGGGTGTATTCTTGTCGGTTTGGGATATGGTGTCATCCAGCCCATGCTTTATGATAAGACCACCCATGTTGCATTGCCGGAAAAGACAACTTTGGCATTGGCATTTGTAATGATGATGAATTACCTCGCCATTCTGCTTTATCCTTTTATGGTCGATTTTTTCCAGTGGATATTCCACACCCAGTCTCAGGAATTTCCTTTTATCTTTAATCTCCTGATTACGGTAGTAACCTTTTTCTGGGCTTACCTGCGGCGTACTACCTTTTTGTTTAATGATCAACTGAAATAAAAAAATGAAGAATAAGAAACTGGAGGCCAATCTGAGCATGGCTGTCTCGAAAATTTTTAGCGGTTTGAATATGAATGCCTTGAAGTTCCTTCTGCCTTTGTGGATGAGTCCGCTGACAGGGGCAACACTTCGTTGCACATTTGCAGCAGTCGCTTTTTGGGTAATCGGATGGTTCATGCCACCGGAAAAATCATCGGGCAGGGACAAATGTTTACTCTTTTTGTTAGGGGCTTTGGGACTTTATGGCTTTATGTTTCTTTATTTGGCGGGGTTGAGCAAAACAACCCCTGTCTCCAGTTCCATATTCACCAGCCTTCAACCTATCTGGGTATTTCTTATTATGATCTTCTTTTATAAAGAGAAAGCGACGGCAAAGAAGATAATCGGTATCTCTATCGGACTGGTCGGTGCGTTGGTCTGTATCTTGACGCAACAGAGTGATGACTTGGCATCCGATGCCTTCACCGGAAATATGCTTTGTCTGGCTAGTTCCGTAGTCTATGCTGTCTATCTGATTTTGAGCCAGCGTATTCTCACGGCTATCGGAGCGATAACTATGTTGCGGTACACATTTTCCGGTGCGGCCGTATCCGCTATTATCGTGTCGCTGATTACAGGTTTCGATGCTGCTGTGTTCTCTGTACCGTTTCACTGGATGCCTTTCCTGGTTCTGATGTTTGTCCTGATTTTCCCGACTACCATAAGTTATATGTTGCTTCCCGTTGGTCTGAAGTATCTGAAGACAACAGTGGTGGCCATTTATGGTTATTTGATTCTGATTGTGGCAACCATCGCTTCTCTTATTTTAGGGCAGGACCGTTTCAGTTGGATGCAGACGTTTGCTATCATTTTTATTTGCATCGGGGTATATTTGGTGGAAGTTGCCGAGAACAAGGGGAATAAAAGTCCCTCAGTGTGAAACAAAAAAAGAGCGTCCTTCACAGAACGCTCCCGTTTATTTCATCATCATGTTTTATAGAGAGGAGTTGATTGCTTGCGCTATGGACTTGAATTCTTCATCCGACAGCTTCAGCTTCGGATTCGAGAACAACATATCCGATTCCTTCTGAATAGGAATCAAATGGATGTGCGCATGAGGAACTTCCAGTCCGATAACAGCTTCGCCTACTTTCCGGCAAGGGAAAGCTTTTTCGATGGCACGGGCTACTTTTTTTGCAAATACATGCATTGCAGCCAGATCTTCATTGCTCAAATCGAAAATGTAGTCTACTTCCTGTTTGGGCACCACCAGTGTATGTCCCTTTACCAGTGGGTTGATATCGAGAAATGCAAAAAACTTGTCGTTTTCCGCCACCTTGTAGCAGGGGATTTCGCCTGCGATGATTCTACTGAATATTGTTGCCATAACTTTTTGGGATAAAATAAGGCAAGTCTTATACGAAGACCTGCCTTAACGTTAAATGGATATGTTTACTACTTCCAATGCAATCTTACCCTGTGGAACGGTAATTTCTGCTATTTCACCTACCTTCTTGCCAAGCAGACCTTGTGCAATCGGGGTGTTGACGGAAATCTTTCCTTCTTTCAGGTTAGCTTCGCTTTCAGAAACGATGGTATAAATCATTTTCATTCCATTCTTTACATTCTTCAGCTCCACTTTATTTAAAATCTGTACGGAATCAGTTTTGAGTTTGGACTCATCAATGATTTTTGCGTCAGCGATCACTGTTTTCAGTTTGTTGATACGCATTTCCAACATACCTTGCGCCTCTTTGGCTGCATCGTATTCTGCATTTTCCGACAGGTCTCCTTTATCTCTAGCTTCGGCTATTGCCGCAGAGATCTTCGGGCGTTCCACTGTTTCTAGTTCTTTAAGTTCCGCCATTAGTTTCTTGTAACCTTCTTCTGACATATAAGCCATGATGTTTTCCTCCTTTAATTGTTTTAAATGGTCATATAAACAAAAAAGAATTCCAACATGGCACATGTTGGAACCCTCTTTTCATTATTTCTTTGCAAAGATAGCCTTTTAAGAGATACGTGTCAAGCGAAAAATGATGCTATGTAACATATTTAAAAGAAATATGCTAAATTATAACAACTTAGAGCAATGACTTGACAGCCGCTTCCAAGTCTTTGATATCTTCACCGCGAAGTTTCAATTCGTTGTTGCGGTTTATCAAAAAGACAGATGGAACCTGGCGGACATTATATACGGCTACGTTCGTAGAGTATACTCCGTTTCCATCGCGTACACATACCCACGGTAGGTTGTCTGCCGATGTTTTCCAGTAGTGTTCGTCCGCATCGAGAGATACCTGGTAGATTTCCAGTCCTTGTGAAGCGTATGTATTATATAGTTCGCGAAGCATCAGGTTGTGAGGTGCTCCGGCGGGCGACTGGAAAACGGAAAAGTCGAGCAATACGACTTTGCCTTTCAGGTCGGTCAGTTTGCGTACATTCCCTTTCACGTCGCGCAGGGCGATATCGATGATTCCGGTTTCTACAATTTTATCCTGTGGAATTTCCAGTGCTTTCGCTTGTGGCTGGCGTGTATTCTTCATTCCCTTGATTACAATATTATAAAGATTTTTGGAACGTACGGCATCGGGGAATGCATTGTTGAGGCTCGTGGCAACGGCTGCGAAGCACTTCACGTCATCTTTATTGTTCAACGGGTCGAATATCAGATAATTGTTGAGCTTTTGGAATAAAGCAAAGTAAGCTGCCGCCGTGTTGGGTGCGGCAAAAATATAGTTTACTTTTACATCTTCCTTATAGTTGTTGAGCAGTGTGACCAAGCTGTCTTCAAAGACATCGTGACCTATCTTGTTGCTGCGCAGTGCAGCCAGTAAATCGTCCACTTCTTTCTGAAGCCGGATTTGTTTCAGTGTCAATTCTTTTATCTTGTTGCTGTTTTCCGAACCTTCCACAGTGTAAGTAGTGGAGAAATCTACATACGGTGCTTTAATCAGGATTGTTTCGATGGAGTCTACAGAAAAGTTGATGACTTTGTCGTCTACCCGCAAGCGATAAAATTCGGGTGATTCGGGACGGGGTTGCTTGAAGCTGAATGTACCTTCCCCTTTCAGTTTTATCGAATCGAGCGGAATAATACCTTCCAGACCGGAAGCTTCGAGATAAAGCATTTTACCGTCGGCTCCTGATACATCCCCGTTCACCTGGAATTCAGGGCCGGAACTACAAGCTGTAATAGTAAGTGCGGCGAGCGCTGCAAAAGTAACCTTTTTCATATAGTGTGTGTTATTAACGAGATGCAAATATACTTCTTTTCGAGATTAGTCAAAGCATTTTGCTGTGTTCTTCATCCTAATTTTGAAAAAAAATCAGTTCGCCACTAACTTTTTACCTCATTTCCACCTAATTACCACGATAAATGTATATCTTTGCAGGAATTTTGAAAGAAAAAGTATAGATAAAACAATTTTTATGATTAACCCAATTGTTAAGACAATCGAGTTACCTGATGGAAGAACCATCACGCTCGAGACGGGAAAGTTGGCAAAACAGGCAGACGGTTCTGTAATGCTACGCATGGGAAATACCATGTTATTAGCTACTGTTTGTGCCGCTAAAGATGCAGTTCCCGGAACTGATTTCATGCCTTTACAGGTAGAGTACAAAGAAAAATTTGCGGCATTCGGCCGTTTTCCTGGTGGTTTCACCAAGAGAGAGGGTAGAGCTTCCGATTATGAGATTCTGACTTGCCGTCTCGTTGACCGTGCTCTCCGTCCTTTATTTCCTGATAATTATCATGCAGAGGTATATGTAAACATCATCCTCTTCTCGGCTGATGGTGTAGATATGCCGGACGCATTGGCAGGACTTGCAGCTTCAGCAGCACTTGCCGTTTCAGATATCCCCTTCAACGGACCTATTTCTGAAGTACGTGTAGCACGTATCGACGGGCAGTTCGTTATCAATCCTACTTTTGCACAACTGGAAAAAGCTGATATGGATCTTATGGTTGCCGCTACTTATGAAAATATCATGATGGTAGAAGGTGAAATGCAGGAAGTATCCGAAGCTGAATTGCTGGAAGCAATGAAAGTAGCTCACGAAGCTATCAAGATTCATTGTAAGGCTCAGATGGAGTTGACGGAAGAAGTCGGCAAAACAGTGAAACGTGAATATAACCACGAAGTGAACGATGATGAACTTCGTAAGGCTGTTCGTGAAGCATGTTATGACAAGGCATATGCCGTTGCCGCTTCAGGAAACAACAACAAGCATGAGCGTTTTGAAGCTTTCGAGGCTATCCGTGAAGAATTCAAGGCTCAGTTCTCTGAAGAAGAGTTGGAAGAAAAGGCTGCGCTGATTGACCGTTACTACCATGATGTGGAAAAAGAAGCAATGCGCCGTTCTATTCTTGATGAAGGTAAGCGTCTCGACGGTCGTAAGACTACCGAAATCCGTCCTATCTGGTGTGAAGTCAGTCCTTTGCCCGGTCCTCACGGATCTGCTATCTTTACTCGTGGTGAGACTCAGTCACTGACTTCTGTTACACTGGGTACCAAACTCGACGAGAAGATTATCGACGATGTTCTGGAACACGGAAAAGAACGTTTCCTGTTACATTATAACTTCCCTCCTTTCTCTACAGGTGAAGCGAAAGCACAGCGTGGTGTAGGTCGTCGTGAAATCGGTCACGGTCACTTGGCTTGGCGTGCTTTGAAAGGACAGATTCCTGCTGACTATCCGTATGTAGTACGTGTGGTTTCAGATATCCTCGAATCTAACGGTTCTTCTTCTATGGCTACCGTATGTGCCGGAACATTGGCATTGATGGATGCAGGTGTGAAGATAAAGAAACCCGTATCAGGTATCGCCATGGGATTGATTAAGAATCCGGGCGAAGAGAAATATGCTGTATTGTCTGATATCCTCGGTGACGAGGACCACCTCGGAGATATGGACTTCAAAGTAACCGGAACAAAAGACGGTATTACTGCTACTCAGATGGATATCAAGGTAGATGGTCTGTCCTACGAAATCCTGGAACGTGCTTTGAACCAGGCTAAAGAGGGACGTATGCACATCCTCAATAAAATCACAGAAACAATCGCTGAACCGCGTGCTGACTTGAAAGAACATGCTCCTCGTATCGAAACGATGACAATTCCAAAAGAATTCATCGGAGCAGTAATCGGTCCTGGTGGAAAGATTATCCAAGGTATGCAGGAAGAAACAGGTGCTGTGATTACTATCGAAGAAATTGACGGTATGGGTCGCATCGAAGTTTCCGGAACAAACAAGAAGTGTATTGATGATGCAATGCGCATGATTAAGGCAATCGTTGCTGTTCCTGAAGTGGGTGAAGTGTACAAAGGAAAAGTTCGTTCTATCATGCCTTACGGTGCGTTTATCGAATTCTTGCCGGGTAAGGACGGTTTGCTGCACATTTCCGAAATTGACTGGAAACGTCTTGAAACTGTTGAAGAAGCCGGAATTAAAGAAGGTGACGAAATCGATGTAAAATTGATTGATATTGATCCGAAAACTGGTAAATTCAAACTTTCCAGAAAAGTTTTGTTGCCAAGACCGGAGAAAAAGTAAAAAAGTGATAGCTTTTATATGACAAAGGATAGTCCGAAAACTAAGTTTTCGGACTATTTTTTTGTCTGAAATTTTGCTTTTATGGAAAACTTTCTGTTCTTTTGTATAAAAGAAAGAAAACACCAACCTTTAAAGCTAATGCGTGATGCACAAAACGAGTAATATCTCTTCTGTTCAACTTTTTTCTGAATTCTTTCATGAGAATCAGGAGAAGTTTTTGTCATTCGCCTATTCATACATCCGTGATAAGCAGGAGGCAGAAGACATATTGATGGAATCTATGATAACTTTGTGGGAAAACCGAGATAAATGGGAAGAAGATTCTAATTTGCACGCGTTGCTGTTGACGATCATAAAAAATAAGGCGCTGAACTATCTGGCACATCTGCAAGTCCGTCTTCGTGCCGAAGAAGAAATAAACACGCACAGGCAGCGTGAACTGGATCTTCGTATCTCTACATTGGAGGATTGTGAGCCGGATACTATTTTCAATGCGGAAATACAGCACATTGTGCAAAAGGCCTTGAAGCGGATGCCGGAACAGAGCCGGAAGATTTTTATGTTGAGCCGTTATCAAAATACTCCTAATAAAATAATCGCCGAACAGCTTGGGATTTCTCTTAAAAGCGTGGAGTTTCATATCACTAAAGCACTGAAAATTCTGCGTACCGAACTGAAAGATTATCTTATTTCTATTCTTTTATAAAAAAAGTCGCATTTTTCGTTAGGGTTGTCCAGGGTTGTCCTGTTTTATATATAGAAGGGGAGAAAAAGGCCTCTTATAAGTATTAACAGGAAAAAGACAATTCATATGACCCAAGAGTTATTACATAAATATTTTAAGGGCAACGCTACTGTTGAGGAAGAAAAGCGTATTCTTAACTGGGTGGACGAGTCCGAGGAAAACCGGAAGGCATTGCAGAAAGAACGTATGCTGTTTGATATTGCCCTTTTTACCGATACCAAAACCAACAGGAAGAGAGAGAAGGCGGCAATGGGCACTCGCATTTTACCTATGTTAAGGTGGAGTGCCCGCATAGCTGCTGTCATAGTAGTGGCAATCAGTTGCGGATTCCTGTTCAAGGAATACCATTACGGTAAGACAGCGCATCTGCAAACAGTGGCGGTTCCTGCCGGTCAACGGGCGCAGATCACTTTGGCAGACGGTACGAGAGTATGGTTGAACGCACAGTCCACATTAAGTTATTCCCATGATTTCGGACGTAATGAGAGGGATGTGGAGTTGGACGGAGAAGCCTACTTTGAAGTGGCGAAGAACAAAGAGATACCATTTAATGTAAACACGGAGACGAATCAGGTGAGAGGGGTAGGAACACATTTTAATGTATGCGCTTACCGGGGAAGCAATGAATTTACGACTACTTTGCTTGAAGGTATTGTCGATATCTACGCAAATGGCGGCGAACGTCCGCTCACTCGTCTGGGAGTGAATGAAGTTTTTATTTCCCGTGACGGAAGGTTCAGAAAGGAACGGTTTACAGATTTTGATTATCTCCGCTGGAAAGACGGGCTATACTGCTTCGATGATACTCCCTTTAATCTGTTGCTTGGCAAACTGGAAAAATATTATAAGGTGAAGATTATCGTGAATAATCCGAAAGTGCTGAATTATCGTTGCACGGGTAAGTTCAAGGATCAGGATGGTGTGGAACACGTACTCAAAGTGATTCAGAAAGATCATCCGTTCACTTATTCCATGAGTGCCGAAAAAGACAGCATCTTTATAGAATAAGAAATGAGCTCACATTAAATACATACCTTAGATTAGTACTAACCCTTAAAAGCATAAGAATTATGAATAACAGTCAATAACCCCGTTATCTGAAAAGAGAATCGGAAAGTACCCCCATACTTTCCGATTCGAAACAGTCAAAAATCGACCTTAATCAATTTATTAACTTAACACGTTGCAAAGATATGAGAAAAATTTCTTTGAAAGGGCTTTTTTGTCCAAAAAGTTTAGAATCTAAGCAAATAATACTATCACTTTATTCCTTCTTCTGTTCGTAACATTTCAAGCTTATTGTGAGAATGGATACTCTCAGAGTGCAAAAATCAGCATTCCCCGCTCGACGCTGAAAGTAAGTGAGTTACTCTCCAAGATAGAGTCACAGACCGATTACTTGTTCGTTTACAACAAACAAACAGTTGATGTAAAGCGGGTAGTTGATGTAGTTGCCGACAATCAGCCGGTAACCGAGATACTCGACCGCGCCTTCAAAGGTACGGGTGTCCATTATGTAATGGAAGGTAATAATATTGTGTTGACCAAGACTGCAGAGAATAGTGCATCCACACAACAACAAAAAATAATAACCGTAAAAGGTGTCGTGACTGATGCGAGAGGTGAAGTGATTATTGGTGCCAGCGTTGTAGAAAAAGGTACGACGAACGGGACGATTACCGATTTGGACGGTAACTTTACTCTCAAACTTCCCAGTGACGCTGTTATCAATGTTTCCTATGTAGGTTATCAACCGCAGAGCATCCCTGTCAACGGGCAGACGAATTTCAAGATAAAGATGGAAGAGGAAGCGATGGCTTTGGAGCAGGTGGTGGTTACCGCTATGGGTATCAAGAAGAAAGAAGCTTCTCTGACTTATTCTACCCAGCAAGTGGGAGGTGATGAACTTACCCGTGCTAAAGATCCGAATATGATTAATGCATTGGCCGGTAAAACCGCTGGTGTACAGATTACTAAAAGTTCTTCCGGACTTGGCGGTTCTGCAAAGGTTTCTATTCGCGGCAGCCGTTCTGTCAGCGGAAACAATCAGCCTCTTTATGTGATTGATGGTGTCCCGATGCTGAATGGTAGTAATGAACAGGCGTCAACGGCAATCGGTGGTACGGCGGATGCAGGTAACCGTGACGGTGGTGATGGTATCTCTAACCTGAACCCGGATGATATAGAAAGCATGAGTATTTTGAAAGGTGCTTCCGCTGCCGCTCTTTATGGTTCTCAAGCTGCCAATGGAGTTATCCTTATCACAACGAAGAAGGGTAAAGCGGGTATGCAGAAAGTAACATTCTCATCCAACCTGACTGTTGACCATGCGATTTGTTTGCCGGAATTCCAGAACAGTTATGCTATGGATCCTACTAACAAAAACGGATGGGGTGAAAAGAAAGCATTGAAAGACTACGATAATGCAGGTGACTTCTTCCAGAATGGAGTGACGGCTATTAACTCAGTATCGTTTATGACCGGTAGTGATAAGATGCAGACTTATTTTTCTTACGCCAATACAACTGCCAAAGGTATTGTTGAAAAGAATAAGATGCAGAAGCATAACCTCAACTTCCGTGAGACAGCCAATTTCTTCAATGATTATCTGAAACTGGACGCTAATGTGAACCTGATGACGCAAACAATCAAGAACCGTCCTACTTCCGGTGGTTATTATATGAATCCGTTGGTTGGACTATATGGTTTCCCCAGAGGTGAAGATATCTCCGAATATAAAACTGAGTTTGAACAATTTGATGCAAAGCGTAATATGAATGTTCAGAACTGGTATACTTCTTATCAGGACATGGAACAGAATCCTTACTGGATTACGAACCGTATCAATAGCAATGATAAACGTACACGTGTAATCGCTTCATTGACAGCCAGCGTGAAAATTACGGATTGGTTGAATATTCAGGCTCGCGGTACAGCCGATTATACGCACGACCAGTATCAGCAGAAAATGTATGCTTCTACGGCTCCGGCTCTTTCGGGACAGAATGGACGCTATATTGACTTGAATCATACCGAGACTCTGTATTATGGTGATGTTATGGCAATGTTCAATAAAACATGGGACGATTTCTCATTGAATGGAGCAGTTGGTGCCAGTATCAACAGTACCAATGTGAATTCTTTGAGACTGGATTCTAAAACAGCTTCCCTTTATTATCCGAATGTCTTTACAGTATCCAATATCAAGATGACGCAAGCTGCTTATATTGAAGAACTGATTAATCAACGAAGAGAATTGCAATCTATATTCGCTACGGCACAACTTGGATGGAAAGAGAGCCTTTACCTGGACGTAACTGCCCGTAACGACTGGTCGTCTACATTGGCCTTTACCGACCATAAGAGTTTCTTCTATCCTTCTGTCGGCCTTTCCTGGATTTTGAATAAGACCTTGAAACTTCCTGAATGGATTTCATTTGGTAAAATCAGGGGCTCATGGTCAAAAGTAGGTAACGACCTTCCTTTGTTTGTCAGTAATTCGATTCCCGGAAGTAACGATATTATTGGTGCCGGCGGCGCCATCGTTTCTTATGCAAGCGCACCTTTTAGCGATTTGAAGCCGGAGATGAGTACCTCTTATGAAGTGGGTACGGAATGGAAATTCTTCAATTATCGGTTGGAGTTTGATTTCACTTACTATCGTACGAATACTAAAAACCAATTGTTTACCTTACCTTCTTCAGCAGGTGCGGAATATAAGTCCTATCTGGTGAATGCCGGTAATATTCAGAATGAAGGTATTGAACTGACTTTAGGTGCTACGCCGGTGATGAATGATGCTTTCCGCTGGAAAACTCAATTTAACTTCTCAACCAATAAAAATAAGATTGTCGAATTGCATCCCGACTTGAAAACATTTGTTTATGGTGATGAAAGCTTCTCTTCTTCCTATTCCATGCGTTTGGTACAGGGCGGTTCGTTTGGCGACATCTATGGCAAGGCTTTCGAGCGTGATGATAACGGTCAGATAGTATATACTACGGATAAAGACGGTGATAAAGTGCCGAATGTGATTGGTGGTGGTAACACTGAAAAGGTTGGTAATTGTAATCCGGACTTTATGTTGGGTTGGAGTAATACCTTCACTTACAAAGGTTTCTCACTCTATTTCTTGATTGACGGACGTTTTGGCGGTGATGTATTGTCACAGACACAGGCAGAACTCGACCAGAGAGGTGTCAGCCTGAATACAGGTGATGCCCGAAATGCCGGAGCGGTTAATCTGGAAGGCACTTCTGTAAATCCGAGGAAATTCTATACGGCAGTCAGCGGTCGTGACGGATGTACGGAATATTATATGTATGACGCAACTAACATCCGCTTGCGCGAACTTTCATTGGGATACTCTTTCCCGCAATCTTTGCTTGCAAAAGCCGGTGGGGTATTCAAAGAAGTGCAGTTGTCCTTTGTAGCGCGCAACCTGTTCTTTATTTCGAAGAAAGCTCCGTTTGATCCGGATGCAGTATTGTCAACCGGCAACGATAATCAGGGTATTGACGTGTTTGGTATGCCGACTACCCGTAGTTTAGGTTTCAATGTTAAGTTTACATTCTAAAATGAGGAGGTTTTATATTATGAAGAATAATATCACATATATAGCTAGTTTACTATTAGGCGGCATGATCGGATTTTCGTCTTGTACAGACTCTTTCGAATCATACAATACCAATGAAGCCGGATTTAATAACGAATCCAAAAAGCAGGATTTTAATTATTACACGATTCCTTTGAGCATTGTACAGCAAGGTGTTTATTTTAATTATGATTGGGGAAGTGGCAAAAACTGGACTTTTCAGACCATGCAGAACCTTGGCTCGGACTTGTTCGCCGGATATGTTCATGATTTCAATCCTTTCAATGACGGCAAGAATAATAGTACCTATTACATGATGGACGGATGGAACGGTTCTTCATGGGACAATACTTATGGATATATCATGCCTGAAGTACAGAAATCCGAGCAGATAAATGAAAATATTAACTGGGGCTTTTATGGCATAACTAAAATCTTGAAAGTAGAGTTGATGCATCGCATATCCGACCTTTACGGACCGATTGTCTATACCCAGTTCGGCTCTAAAACCGGTTCAAAACCTGATACCCAACAAGAGGCTTATACAGCGTTCTTCAAAGATTTGGATGAAGGCATTGACAAGATACGTAAGTTTGTGGCTGATAACCCGGGTATGGAAAACTTTACCAGCTTCGATGTCTTTATGCCTGAAGGAAAGAAGAACTATGCCCAGTGGATTAAGTTTGCCAATTCTCTTCGTCTGCGTCTGGCTGTACGTCTGTCAGTCGTAGCTCCTAAGACTGCTGCCGCTGAGATTGAGAAAGCAATGAATCCGGATGCAGGTGGATTGTTGGAAGCTAATAATGACATTGTTGCTGTTTCCACTGCATTGGGCTTTACAAATCCGTTTGGAGAAATCAACAAAGGATGGGGTGAAGTATTTTTGAATGTCAATCTGGAATCTTACATGAAAGGTTATGAGGATCCTCGTTTGGAGAAATATTTTGAAAAGGCGGAAGGGATAAAAGATGAAACGAGTGTTATAGCCTATGCTGGGACTTATAAGGGAATCCGTCCGGGAACCGGTTTTAGCCATAAGAACTATGCCAAACATTCCAAAAGTACCATCTCGCAAACAACGAGTGCAGTGCTGATGACTCCTGCCGAAATATGGTTTCTTCGTGCTGAGGCCGCTTTGAGGGAATTTACAACAGAAGATCCGAAAGATTGTTATGAAAAAGGCGTGAGAGCTTCTTTTGCCCAATGGGGAGCTGATGGAGCGGATAAGTTTCTGGCAAGTGATAATGTGCCTGCGGATTATAAAGATGCGTTCAATGCGGAATATAATGTGAAGGCTGCCGGTACGATTACGCCGAAATGGGATGAAGGAGCAGAGCCTGCTGTGAAGTTGGAACGTATCATCACTCAGAAATGGCTGGCAATGTTTCCTGAAGGTTGTGAGGCATGGACAGAGCAACGTCGCACCGGATTTCCTAAGTTATTTGAAGTGATGGTGAATCAAAGTGGCGGTACGGTAGATTCGAAAATCGGTCCTCGCCGTTTGAACTTCTTTGTAAGTATTAAGACCACTAATCCGGAACAGTATCAGCAATTGCTGGATGCTTTGGGTGGAGCAGACAATTGCGGTACACGTCTTTGGTGGGATACCGGCCGGAATTTTTAAGAGTTGAAAATAGTTTATAATTATAGGTATAACTTTTTTGATCCAAACATGTTTTCTCCGTGTATTAGGAAATGAAGGGAGAAAGATTGCGGGGGAGCGAAGTCGAGGGGGCTTCGCTCCCTTTTTTCTGTAATATTCAAGGTGAGCTGTGGATATGGCTACTTTTTTATCATTTCATATTTTAATGGGTATTATTAATAGTGATATGATTAGAATTGTACTAATTTATTGGTGGATTTAAAGAGAAATGACAATTTTATTTGTATATATACTTCTTTTTTTTAACTTTAAGGCGATATGATATATGTTGTTTATAAAATTAATGCCATGAAGAAATATTTTGTAAAACAAGTTTTTCTTATCTTTATGCTTAGTTGCTTTGTTAGCTGTACTAACGATGAGGTTTTGTATGATGTCTCTAAAGCGAATGTTATTAAGGATGATATCGAAAGTCTAAAAAAGGTAACTACTAGTTTTCGGGTGAAACAGGTCGATGCTATTTTAAAAGAATATCAGTTGGACGGTATTGTGAATTATCAGACTATTATTCCTGAGGAAAAACTTACTTTTGATGAAGAAAATAGCTTACGTATATATTGTGAGTCAGTGAAGAAATATATGGATATATCTATATTTGGACATGGTAATATTGACTATCAGTATGAGGCTGATGAACGTGGGGGGATGTGGATTGGAAGAAGAACTTCATCAGCCCCATGGATGACTGAATTTTTATGTGCTGTGTCTTGGACGATTAATGGTAGTGCACTTAGTGATGTTATTACTGCATTTACTCCTAATCTTCAAAATACTTGGTATACACCTGATGAAGTTACTAGAGATTGGTCCGAGCCTTACCCAATACAATGGAGAGAATCCGGTTTTCTTTATGATAGTGCTGGCATTTTTATTGCTGTTGTGTATATAGGTGGTCAGTTCGCAGAAAAATCTACTTCTGGACCAACTGGAGAAGCTATTTGCAATATAGATATTATAGGTTTGGGAGGATAATTTATGCCTTACAATAGACCTTTGTGTTGTATACAGTTAATTATGAAAAGGGAAATTGGGGTAAAGTTAGGGGTGTATCTTGGAGGAGATAAAAAGGTTAGTTCGTTTTTTGAATATTTAAAGGAGTTATAGCTTATTGGGAAAAAAGAACGTATCAAAAGACGGTGTCTACTTCCTTTTGGTACGTTCCTTTGAAATAAAGAACTGGTTAGGGTATTTATATATAGGACTAAGGATTTATTTTTTAGTTAGATGTTGAGTGAATATTTCTTCTGATTTATAGTCTTCTGCGATCTGTTTTATCCGTTCATTGGTTTGGTTTAATATCTCATACAATTCTGTTTCATCGAAACAATCTCCCAGTTCTATGGCAGGTGTCAGAAAATCAGGTCTGTTATCTCCTTCTTTCTCATGGATTATAATTACGATTTTTCCTTCTTGATTCGTGGAAAACAAAATGCCGTGTTTTCGGATTAACTCAATAAATTCTTTTACGAACTTATATTCTTTTCTTGTTAATATTCTTTCCATGGTTTTCTGTTTGTATGTTGTTTGCTGCAAAGTTCGTGTTTTTTTCTATAATCAGGCTGTTTGGAAGTATTCATTTTATTACTTTTGACCGGTAGTAATATTCCTTTTATCCATATTATCACATCTATTCGTTTTTTTCGTATATTTGCTTCGAGCGAAACTTTTCATTTGTATATTTGTTGGATTTTAAAAAGAAAGAAAATAAAAATGGAAACAGAAGAATTGACAATTGGGAGAGTCCATCACGGACGCAATATACGTCGTACCCGTATTGAAAAGAATATGAACCAGGAAGGTTTAAGTGAATTGGTACACCTTTCACAACCTGCTGTCTCTAAATATGAGAAGATGAGAGTGATTGATGATGAAATGTTGCAGCGTTTTGCACGGGCATTGAATGTGCCTTTCGATTATCTTAAGACTTTAGAAGAGGATGCACAGACGGTGGTGTTTGAGAATAATACGGTAAATAATAACGATCAAGGTTCAGGAGGAGCAAATATTAATATTGGTACTGTGAAATCCTATACAGAAGATAGTGACAGTAGCAGCGATAATCGAGTTAACAATTTCAACCCTATCGACAAAATCACCGAACTCTATGAACGTCTTTTAAAAGAAAAGGATGAAAAGTATGCAGCTTTAGAACGTCGTTTGCAGCATATTGAGCAAGGTTTGCAGAAATAAGTTGAAATATAATCTCCCGATATTCTACCTAGGGAATTAAAAAGTGAAAATTTGCTGTCATCTGTCACATGTTTGTGCTTAAATGTTTGATTGTGAGTGAGTAATGATGTGATAGCGGTGTGTGACAGCACGGTGATGGCATTTTTGCTGTCACACCTCTTCTTCTCTTTCTTTTAAAAGCAAGTTCCAGGTTAGTCCTTTATCTGAAACTTTAGTTTCATCGGTAAGAAACTAGAGTTTCATAACTAAAGAAACAAAAGTTTCAAGTAACTGGAACTTTAGTTTCAAGCAGGTGAAACTTTGGTTTCAAACCTTTGAAACTAGAGTTTCGAGCCTTGAAACCAATAGTTTAAAGGCATGAAATGAATGTTCCCCTTATGGCTGAAAATATGAAGTTATGCAGGTTATGACTTTCAAGAAAGAGAAAAGAGAGGGAAGAAAGAAAAGGGAGACAAATGGTGACAGAACTTTTGCTGTCACAGTGCTGTCACGTACTGCTGTCACATCATTACTCGTTTACAATCAAATGTTTAGGAACGAATAAGTGACAGGTGACAGCAATTTTTCACTTTGTAATCCCCTAGTAGAGTGTTAGGAGATTATATTTCGTCTTATTTTTGCACAGTGACATTTCAACTTTCTTTCCCTTTCTTTGTTCTTTCTGCGGGAATGAGTTACTTTTGTACTATCCCACAATGGGTATGGGGACTAAAGAAAGGAACAATTATGGAAGAAGTAAAAAGAATCCCTTATGGTGTTTCCAACTTTGTGGAAGTGGTGGAGCAGACCCAATATTATGTAGATAAAACGATGTATCTGCCTTTGTTGGAAGAGCAACCCAGCAATTTGTTCTTTATCCGTCCCCGTCGTTTCGGCAAGAGCATCTTTCTGAGTATGCTTCGGGCTTATTATGACATCGTTCAAAAAGAAAAGTTCGAAAAACGCTTCGGCAATCTATGGATAGGTAATCGTCCTACGCGGCTGCAAGGGACTTTCCAAATACTTTATCTTGATTTCTCCCGAGTGGGAGGGCTTGATAGAACACTTGCCCAGAACTTTGATGATTACTGCTGCGGCGGACTGGATGATTTTGCTTCTACCCTATTATTATCCCGGCTTTGAAGAGGAAATGAAAGCCCAATACGGCACTACCAACAAAATTAACTTTCTGGATCGCAAGGCACGTAATAACGGGTCCAAGCTTTATCTGATAGTGGATGAATACGATAATTTCACTAACGTGGTGCTAAACGAGCAGGGCGACAAAGTCTATCATGCCCTGACCTATGCCAGTGGTTTTTACCGCGAAATATTCAAGAAGTTCAAAGGTATGTTTGAGCGTATCTTCATGACGGGCGTCAGCCCTGTGACACTGGATGACTTGACTAGCGGATTCAATATCGGTTGGAATGTCAGTACCGATCATCAGTTTAACATGATGCTGGGATTCAGCGAGACTGATGTACGCGAGATGATCCGGTATTATAAGGATGCCGGACAGTTACCGGGCAATACGGATATAAATGCGATGATAGAGGAAATGCGCCCGTGGTATGACAATTATTGTTTTGCCAAAGAAAGTTTGGAGCGCGATCCGAAGATGTTCAATTGTGACATGGTGTTCTATTATCTGCGTCATTATATGACTTTGGGCAAATCTCCCAAAGAAATGATTGACCCCAATACCCGCACGGACTACAACAAAATGAAGAAACTCATCCGGCTGGATAAGTTGGACGGTAACCGTAAGGGCGTACTGCGCAAAATCACAGAAGAGGGGCAGATTGTCACCACGTTAGTGACTACCTTCCCCGCTACCGATATAACCAAGCCGGAGATTTTCCCCAGTTTGCTTTTCTATTATGGCATGCTCACCATTACCGCCACCTACGGGAAGCGTATGGTGCTAAGTATTCCCAATAATAATGTGCGTAAGCAATATTATGAATTCCTGCTGGAAGAGTATCAGGACAGAGAACATATCAATTTGAATGATTTGGCAGACTTGTTTGATGAGATGGCTTACGAAGGTCATTGGCGTGAAACGATGGAATTTATCGCTCATGCCTACAAGGAAAATTCTTCCGTGCGAAGTGCCATCGAAGGCGAGCGCAACCTGCAAGGCTTTTTTACTGCCTACTTGAGTACGAATGCCTATTACCTGATAGCTCCGGAAGTGGAATTGAACCACGGTTATTGCGACTTATTCCTGATGCCCGACTTGGTGCGTTATGATGTGAAGCATAGCTATATTATTGAACTGAAATACCTCTCCGCCAAGGACTCGGAAGAGAAAGCCGAAGCCCAGTGGCAAGAAGCCGTAGAGCAGATAAAAGGGTATGCTGTCGGTCCTAGGGTACGCCAGATGGTGCACGACACTGAGTTACATTGCATCGTGATGCAGTTTCGCGGATGGGAGTTGGAACGGATGGAAGAAGTTTGACATAATCAATAACATTGGGGGGAAGAGTAGGCGGTTAACTTATTCTTGTGCAAAAGGTCATGTTACTTGTAGACCTGTATAGGCAACTCTCCTTTCAATGCTCCTATCGCATTAAACGCCAATGACTCCATTTCGTTTTCCCCGGGATAGATATGGATAGGAGCCAGAAATGAGATGCGTTTTTTGAGTCGGGAAATAACATAATCTGAATAAGCGATTCCCCCGGTCAGAAGGATGGCATCTATTTTCCCGCATAGGACGGTAGCAGCGCCACCGATGGCTTTTGCTACATTATAAATCATGGCATCCAATATCAGTTCCGCTTTTTTATCCCCTTCTTCTATGGATTTGATAATAGCGGGTACGTCCGTAGTCCCCAGATGTGCAGTCAGACCGGCACGACCGGAAATCCGTTTTTTTAATTCATCTTTCGTGTGCTGTCCGCTGAAACAAAGGTCGATGAGTTGACCTGCCGGAAGCGTTCCGGCACGTTCCGGTGAGAAAGGGCCTTCACCGTCCAACGCATTGTTCGCGTCGATAGCCCGTCCGTGATGGTGGACAGCTATTGAAATGCCGCCGCCCAGATGACAGATAATCAAATCAAGGTCCTCATACTTTGTTCCCTGCTCTTTGGCAAAACGCCGGGCTATTGCCTTTTGATTCAATGCATGCCAGATGGTGATTTTCGGCATAAGCGGAGAGCCTGTGATACGGGCTATATCTTCCAGTTCGTCTACGACTCCCGGATCGGCAATGAAAGCAGGACAATTGGGAAGAGAGGATGCCAGTTCTTTGGCTATCAAACCGCCGAGGTTGCAGGCATGCGTGCGCATGGCATGCAATGTGTCCCGTTCCATAGCTTCATTCACTTCATATACGCCGCCGGGAATGGGCTTTACCAACCCGCCACGTCCGATGACAGCATCAAAAGCAAAAGGAATACCGTTGGATTCTAATTCCTGAAGTACCAGATCCTTTCGGAACTCAAACTGATCTATCACCTGCGGATAAACGGATAATTCTTCTACCGTATGCTTGATATTGCTGACCAACAGAGGTGTTTCGTTTTCATATACAGCAATTTTTGTAGAGGTGGAACCGGGATTGATGACCAGAATCTTCATAGAGTTTTAATGTTTGAATTATGAATTATTACCTTGATTAAGCACTTGTTTTCTGCATTCGCAATCTCCTGAAACTTGCAGGCATGCCATCGCTATACTGTAATATTTGGACAGTCCCGAATCACTGCGGGACGGAAGGACGACGGGGCAAATCGGTCCTTGCAGCAATCCTGCCATTTCTGCATTGGCAAACAGGGAAACAGATTTGTAGAATGCATTTCCTGATTCTATATTAGGGAATATAAGTACATCTGCCTGTCCGTTGATAGGAGATACAATGCCTTTTATATCACCGCTGGCCTGCTCGCAGGACGTACGTACATCCAAAGGGCCGTCGATAATGACGTTTCCGAATTCTCCGGCTTCGGCCAGTTCCACGATATTCACATAATCGAGTGAATGAGGGAACTTGGCGCTTACTTTCTCCGTACAGTGAATCAATGCCACACGCGGCTGTTCAATGCCGAAATGCCGGCAGGTACAAATGGCATACCATATCATTTCTATACGTTGTTGCAAGGTAGGACGTGGGATAACTGCGGCATCCGAGAAGAAAAGCAGTTTATGGTAAGTCGGTATTTCCATCACAGCCAAATGCGTGAGGATTTTCCCTTTCGGAAGCAGTCCTTTTTCTTTATCCAGTATGGCGTGCAGTAGATTGTCCGTATTGATGATTCCTTTCATTAAAATATCCGCTCCGCCGTCACGGACGATGCGCACGGCTTCGCGTGCCGCTTCGTCCGGATCTTCTATATGAATGCTTTTCACATATTCCGGATATTGCTTGAGTGCAGGATATTTTTCGAGGATAGCCGAATCTCCAATCATCAGAAACTCCGCAATCCCTTCTTCCAAAGCACGCGTAATGGCATACTCCGTATTAGGATCATTGGCACAAACCACTGCAATTCGTTTTCTTTGGTTCAGTTTCTTGAGGTGGTTTGTGAGTTGGGCAAAATTTAGAATAGGTTCCATAACGTTAGATTTTTAGCAAATATCAGAAAAATGATTGAAAAAATAAGGATTATAACCCGAAAAAATACATCTGTTGTGTAACATTTTGCTATATTTTATTTGTTTTGCCTGCCGGATGCGTATGGAATCGTTTTTTGATGTATTTTTGCATACATAAATCCCCCGATTAATAAAAGTGGCATGAAACAGTTTGAAAACCTATTATTTGTTAGCTTGATTCTTCTTTGTTGGTTGCTTGCATCCTGCAAAACATCTAAAACTCCTTCCGGATGGTCTTTAGTGTGGGAAGAGAACTTCAGCCGGAAAAAGAGTTTCGATTCGAAGGTATGGAGCAAGATTCCACGCGGGAAATCCGACTGGAATAATTATATGACCGACTTTGATTCTTGTTATTCTATGCGTAAGGGCAAACTGGTATTGAGAGGTATTGTCAATCATACACAGCTTAATGACACTGCTCCCTATTTAACCGGCGGGGTCTATACGAAAGGTAAAAAAGCCTTCGATAACGGGCGTATCGAGATTTGTGCCAAACTTAATGCCGCTAAGGGGGCATGGCCTGCCATCTGGATGCTCCCTGAAAAAGCAGCCTGGCCGGCGGGTGGAGAGATTGACATTATGGAGCGTCTGAATTACGATTCCATTGCCTATCAGACGGTGCATTCTCATTATACCTATACGTTGGGTATCAAAGAGACTCCCAAGTCACATTCCACAGGAGTGATTTGTCCGGAACGGTACAATGTTTTTGCGGTAGAGATGTCTCCGGACAGTCTTTCATTTTATGTCAATGATGTACATACGTTTACTTATCCCCGCATACAGACCGAGGAAGAAGGACAGTTCCCTTTCAATCAACCTTTTTACCTGCTGATTGATATGCAGTTGGGTGGGACATGGGTAGGTGCTGTCGAACCTGCCGACCTGCCGGTGGAGATGGAAATGGACTGGGTACGTTTTTATCAACGAAAGTCAATAAAATAGAACATAACATATGGATATTCAATTTCCCCCCTTTTTGCAGAAGGGTGATAAGGTAGTCATAGTGTCGCCTTCCAGTAAGATAGACAAGCTGTTTCTGAAAGGTGCCGGGAAACGGTTAGAGTCATGGGGGCTGAAAGTTGCCGTAGGAAAGCATGCCGGCGGCTCTTCCGGGAGATATGCCGGAACAATCAAACAACGTCTTAAAGATTTGCAGGATGCAATGGACGATCCGAATGTGAAAGCCATCCTTTGCAGCCGTGGAGGATACGGAGCCGTACATTTGATTGATAAGATTGATTTCACGGCTTTCTATGAGCATCCGAAATGGCTGCTTGGATTCAGTGACATCACGGCACTGCACAATCTGTTTCAGAAGAACGGATATGCATCTCTGCATTCATTGATGGCACGCCATCTTACGGTGGAGCCGGAAAATGATCCGTGTACCTCGTACTTAAAGGATATTCTGTTCGGAAATCTGCCTTCTTATACTTGTGAAAAGCATAAACTGAACAGACAGGGGAGTACACAAGGTGTCTTGCGTGGCGGAAATATGGCGGTGGCTTACGGCTTGCGGGGGACTCCTTACGATATTCCGGCGGAAGGTACGGTGCTGTTTATAGAAGATGTCAGCGAGCGGCCTCATGCCATTGAGCGTATGATGTATAACTTGAAGCTGGGTGGTGTGCTTGAGAAATTGTCCGGGCTTATTGTCGGACAGTTTACTGAATATGAGGAAGACCGTTCGTTGGGTAAGGAACTGTATGCAGCTTTGGCGGATTTGGTGAAAGAGTATGATTACCCCGTTTGTTTTAATTTTCCGGTGGGGCATGTCACTCACAATTTGCCGCTTGTCAATGGAGCAAAAGTGGAGCTCACGGTCGGAAAGAAAAATGTCGAATTAAAGTTTATTTGTTAATAATCTATTCCATCTGAACAATGCTGTGATGAAAATGACTAATTTTGAGACTTTAATAGAAAAGAGAACGATGAAAAAGAAACCTATGATAATATTGACAAGTGCCTTTTTGTTATTATCGGCTTTCTCCTGCGGAGGTGGCAACAAGGCAAATACTACAAATGAACAAAGCGAAAAGATAGCGGTGAACGTGCCGCAGTTTGATGCCGACAGCGCTTATCTGTATGTAAAGAGTCAGGTGGATTTCGGACCTCGTGTGCCTAATACGAAGGGGCACGTAGCCTGTGGAAATTATCTGGCTAAGCAGTTGAAAGATTTCGGTGCGCAGGTGACCGACCAGTATGCTGATTTGATAGCTTATGACGGGACTTTGCTGAAAGCGCGGAACATCATCGGTTCTTATAAGCCGGAAAGCAAAAAGAGAATTGCCTTGTTTGCGCATTGGGATACACGTCCCTGGGCTGACAACGATCCTGATGAAAAGAACCATAAGACTCCTATTCTGGGAGCGAATGACGGAGCGAGCGGAGTGGGGACCTTGTTGGAAATAGCCCGTCTGGTTAATCAACAGCAACCGGAACTGGGTATTGACATTATTTTCCTGGATGCGGAAGATTATGGAGCGCACGATCAGAATAATGAAGAATCATGGTGTCTGGGAGCGCAATATTGGGCGCGTAATCCTCATGTGCAGGGATATAATGCCCGTTTCGGTATACTGCTCGATATGGTGGGCGGCAAAAATACCGTTTTCCTGAAAGAATCATATTCCGAGAGATTCGCACCGGATATCAATAAGAAAGTGTGGAAAGCTGCCAAGAAGCTGGGATACGGCAGTATGTTTATTGATGAAGACGGTGGCGGAGTGACGGATGATCACTTGTTTATCAACCGCTTGGCGCGTATCAAAACGATTGATATTATAGCTTCTGATCCCGAAGGTGGATTTACTCCTACCTGGCATACGCTTACGGATAATATGGAGCATATTGATAAAAGCACATTGAAAGCAGTCGGGCAGACTGTACTGGAAGTAATCTATAACGAGAAATAATATAAATAATATGTCAATTAATGAATTGCAGGACGAAGTTATTGCAGAATTCAGTGACTTCGATGATTGGATGGACCGTTACCAACTACTTATTGACTTGGGAAATGAGCAGGAACCGCTTGAGGAAAAATATAAGACGGAGCAGAATCTGATTGAGGGATGCCAAAGTAGGGTATGGCTTCATGCGGATGATGTAGACGGCAAGATTGTTTTTAAGGCGGAAAGTGACGCGTTGATTGTAAAAGGTATTATCGCTTTGCTGATTAAAGTGTTGTCAGGGCATACGCCTGATGAAATATTGAATGCCGACCTTTATTTTATTGATAAAATCGGATTGAAGGAGCATCTGTCGCCTACACGCAGCAACGGTTTGCTGTCGATGGTGAAACAAATACGAATGTACGCATTGGCGTTCAAAGCAAAAGAGGGGAAGTGAAAACTTCCCTTTTTTATTGCTGCCTTTCTATTCTTGCTTTCTGGAAGTCAGGTAGCGCATAGCCAGGATACTTCCGATAAGTAAGAGAACCGCTCCTGATAAAACAATCAGATAGGGTGTGCCGCTTATCAGGTCATCCATATTCTCTGCTTCGGGATATTTGATACTGAGATAGACGGAAAGGGAATTGTTCAGTATATGCATGAGGATACAGGGAATCAGACTGCCGGTCTTATAATACGTCCACGCCAGCAGGATACCAATCAGAAATGCCGGAAGTATCTGGGCGGGATTAATGTGGAAGACACCGAACAGGAGTGCGGAGATGAGAATTGCCTTCGCCGGATTGTACTGTTGCAGCAAGGCTTTGGTGATGGCTCCGCGGAACAATAGCTCTTCGAGCACGGGACCTACGATAGCTATCGCAAGAATACCGCCCCAACCGGATTGAAGAATATCGAAAGACTGCTCCATGATATTGGGAATCCAGTCCAGCAGACTCATAAGTGCGGATACCAGAAAGCCGCCGGTGAGGATAGCCAATGCGCTGCCAATCAGATAAGGGGCTGAAACTGGCGACCATGCAGACTTTTGTGTGCTGATATAGCCTGCTTTCCAGAGATAGATACCCATCATGACCTGTCCGGCCAGTTGTGCCGGAATCATGATTGTCTGCGTTAGGACAGCTTTATCCAGATTCCCGGTAGTGACCAATAAATAGATGGTACAGGGAATCATAATCAGAATAGGAGCGACTATCTGCGCGATGAGAAGGTCGATTAGTACTAATTTGACGGCTGTCTTCATAAGGGTGTCGTGCTTTATTTAGTGGTAAAGAAACTGCATATAAACATAGCTAACATAGATATGGCTATTACCACCAGCGAGATACTCATAAATGTCTTTTGCATAAGAAACTATTTTTTAAGTTGTTATTATTCATTTTGCTCTTTCTGGAGGGAGTAGCCGGCACCTTTGTCAAGAAGGATGGCTTCTGTCTCTTCAGCGTCTTTGTGAAGTTGCACGATTAACTCGTCAATGCTGGAATATTTCAGTTCGGGACGAGTCCGTTTTACAAAAGTAAGCCGGATAAACTTGTCGTATATGTTGGAGTGGAAGTGAAGGATGTTCACTTCAATCGTCCGGTTAGGCCCGTTGCCAATCGTCGGGCGGATGCCTATATTCAACATACCCATATACGTTTTTCCGTCGAATGTCACCCACACGGCATAAACACCGTCTGCCGGAACGAGCTTGTCCGGGTTGTCAACGCTTAAGTTAGCGGTCGGGAAGCCGATTTTCCTACCCACCTGATAGCCGCCTACAACCGTTCCGTCCAAGAAATATTCGTATCCCAGACAGCGGGCTGCCAAGTCTACATCTCCTTTATGAAGCAGTTTGCGGATTAGGGAAGAGCTGACTGTTGTATGCTCTCCGTCCTTCATTTCTATATTGCTGGCATAGGCTTTTGCCTGAATAACTTCTATGCCGATTTCTTCTCCATAACGTACATAGTCCTCGAAGCCTTCGCTGCGGTTGTGTCCGAAACGGTGATCGTAGCCGATGACCAGGCATTTTACCTGAAAGCGTTCTTTGAGTATCTGAGTCATAAACTCGCGTGCCGTCAGTCGGGAAATATCCGGGGTAAAGTCGAGCATCAGGCAGTAGTCTACTCCAATGTCGGACAGTAAGCTGATTTTTTCTTCCGGTGTGGTCAGAAGCTCCGGGCGATAGTCGGCGTTCATCACTTTGCGGGGATGAATGGGGAAAGTAACCAGTGCAGAACGTAAACCTTTGGCTGCGGCTGTCTCTTTCACTTGGTGGATGAGATAGCGGTGTCCCGCATGAACTCCGTCAAAGAAGCCGATGGTAGCTACACAGGGTTCCGGGATAAGGGTCGATATGTCACGTATAATCTGCATCTCCACGGTTTTTTATTTGTTTTTGAAAAGATGGCTCCAGTCTTCGCCGGCTTTTGCGGTATAAGTGAAAATACCCAGTTCGCGGGCTGCTTGACAATTTATCTCAGAGTCGTCGATGAAGAGTGTTTCTTGCGGTTCGATGCCTGCATCTTCGATGACGGCTTTAAAAATTTCCGGTTCCGGTTTTACCATGTGCATCTCATAAGAGAGATACGTTTTTTCAAAATAATCTTCTACTTTGAAGGTGCGGTATGGAAATAAATTCTGGCAGGTGTAGTTCCAATGGAGTTCATTGGTGTTGCTGAGCAGGTAGACAACGTACTTAGTGCGTAATTCCAGCAGCAAGTCGAGCTTGTAGGCGGGGATGTCTACCAGGAAACTATTCCAGGCTGCATCTATTTGTCGGTCACTTGCTGCTTTGCCCATCATATTCCGAATTTCATCCCGAAATTCGGCGGCAGTGATCAGACCTTTTTCCTGCTGCATGAATATTCCATGCAGTTGCTGGATGTTCAATCGCTCTTCTACGTCTGTGAACCCTAATTTCTTAAAGCTCTCCATGCAACGTTGGCGGTCGAGATTGATAAGCACACCGCCCAAATCAATAAGAAGGTTTTTAATTCCTTTACTTTTCATTTCTACTCTTTTTGTGAATAATACGTTGTGCAAGGCGAACAAGTTCTCCAACCCATAACACCGTGGACGAAACGCCTATAATCAGAAGCCAGGTTTGCCAGTCGAGTGGTGTCGTACGGAATACAGCTCCACCGAACTGTACAATCAGGAATTGTCCGACCAGAATAGCCAGTACGATCAATTCCATTCCATATGATTTGGAAAGTCCTTTGAATGCCGAGTCGGTGGTTCCGAATACGCGGGCATTGAAGAGATTCCAGAATTGTAACATGACAAAGAAAGTGAAGAAGACGGTGAGGTTGTGTATATCCATACCTTGCGGGCTGTGGTCGAAATAATAAATCATTCCGAGCAGTACGATAAGGAAAACAGAGCCTACACCTATTATATTGGACCGCATTGCCTTGCTGATGATAAAATCAGTACTGCGACGGGGTTTTTCAAGCATCACGGTTTCACTGGGCGGGATGGAAGCCAAAGCCAGGGCGGCAAAGGTATCCATAATCAGGTTTACCCATAACATCTGCGTGACCGTCAGCGGAAGTTCCGTACCGATGACGGAGCCCAGCAGAACGATAAGCAGCGCGACGAAATTAATCGTCAACTGGAAAACGATGAAACGCTGGATATTCTTATAAAGTGAACGTCCCCACATGACGGCGGTTCCGATACTGTTGAACGAGTCGTCGAGCAAGGTGATGTCGCTGGCTTCTTTGGCTACGGAAGTTCCTGTTCCCATCGACAGGCCGACTTGTGCATGATTCAAAGCCGGTGCGTCGTTTGTACCGTCCCCGGTTACGGCTACTACCGCTCCCTTTTGCTGGAGTAATTGTACCAGGCGTTGTTTGTCTGTCGGGCGGGCGCGTGACATGATTTTAAGATCCATTACCCGGTCTAATGCTTCTTCGTCACTCAATTCGGCGAATGCCACTCCGGTGATGCGGTTCCGCTCCGTATCCGTCTCCGGATTCCAAAGACCTATCTGACGGGCAATCTCCGTGGCAGTTCCCGGCGTGTCACCGGTGACAATCTTAATGCCGATGCCCGCCGACTGGCATTTGGCAACGGCAGCAGGCACATCCGGACGAATCGGGTCGGAAATGGCTACGACGCCTAAGAAGTTCAAATCATTGGCTGATACCAACTCCGTACAGTCGTCCGGTTCGTTCTCTCCGACAATCTTGAAAGCAAATCCAAGTGTACGCATCGCCATATTCTGATAATTCAGCAATTGCGCTTCTATCGTCGAACGGTATTCCACGGCATCTATCCGTTTCCCGTCCAGTACAACTTCCTTACATTTGCCGAGAACAATTTCCGGTGCTCCTTTGATATAGAGTATTTTCTTTCCGATTAATGGCGATTCTACAAGTGTCGCCATGAATTTCCGTTCGGTAGAGAATGTTAACTGGTCGAGGATATGTGCATTCTCACGAAGAGCCAGATAATCTCTTCCCTGGCTGTTCAGCCATAATAACAAAGCTACTTCGGTAGGATTTCCTACTCCTTTCGGCTTTTCACCGGCAGCCGATTCCTCAAGAAAAGCGGTTGAATTGGCGCTGATACCTTCTGCGATAAGCGTGCTGATATCGTCGTCGGACAGGTTGCTGCCGTTCTTTATACCATAGAAGTTGGGCTCGTGCACCTGCATCAGGTTTTGTGTCAGTGTACCGGTCTTGTCCGTACAAATCACAGTGATAGCACCCATCGTTTCGCAAGCGTGCATCTTCCGTACCAAGTTGTTGGTAGAGAGCATACGGCGCATATTCAGCGCCAGGCTGAGAGTAACGCTCATGGGCAAGCCTTCGGGCACGGCTACTACGATCAGAGTAACTGCCATCATAAAGTATTTGAGTGTTTTCTCGAAAACCGGTAACCATCCATGCCACCCGTTTAATGTGCTAAAGTCAAAGGCGAGCAGTACATCTTTCACAAAGAAGATGAGGAAGGCAAGACCTGCAACGGTAAAACCGATTTTCCCGATCAGGTTGGCTAGCTTTGTCAATTGTATGTTCAGCGGAGTCGGTTCGAGATTCTCTTCCGTACTTTGGCGGGCTACTTTCCCGATTTCGGTAGCGTCTCCCACATGCAGTACACGCATGGTTCCGTGTCCGTCGACTACCGTAGTGCCGCGCATCACCAAATTGGAAGCATACGTTGCCTCTTCGTCAAAATCCGCTTCTATGGTCGTTTTGTTGATAACAGGTTCTCCTGTCAGATTAGATTCGTTCACCTGCAAAGAAATTGCTTCCAGCAACTCTCCGTCCGCGGGAATTTCCTCACCGGTTTCCAAAATCACTATATCACCTACCACTATGTCTTTACGGGGAACTTCCTGTACACGTCCGTTGCGGATTACTTTTACCAATGTCTCTTCGTTGACTGCATTCAGCAAATCGAACTTCTTGCTGGCGTCATATTCGAAGAAGAAACCTATACCGGTGGCCAGCAGGATAGCGGCAATGATTCCGATTGTCTCGGCATATTCATTCTCGATGATGGAGATGATTAACGAAAATGCGGCTGCCACTAACAGTACGCGTACAACCGGATCCTCAAATTTTTCAAGATAGAGCTTCCAAAGGGAAGGACGCTTGGGAGGCGTTAACAGGTTAATGCCATTTTTTTCCCTGCTTTGCAGGACTTCATTATCAGTAAGTCCTATATGATAAAAATCATCTTTATTTGTACTCATGCAGATACATGCGTTTAGTTTGGGCTACAAAAGTACAACATAATATTGTGATTAAATGTTTAATTAAAAAAAAATATGAAGTTGGATTTGTTACTGTGGCTTACCGCACGTCCGGTAGGGGATAGTGAACCAGAAAGTGGATCCTTCGCCTTCTACGGAGTCCGCCCCGATCTGTCCGTCCAGTTTGGTTACGATGGTTTGGGAGATGGAAAGTCCCAGCCCCGTTCCCTTTTTGTCTTTGTTCAACTTCACGAAGCGTCCGAATACGTCCGGCAGTTTATCTGCCGGAATACCTGCACCGGTATCCTTTACATAAAAATAAAGTTCGGTGTCTCTGGGCTCATATCCGAGACGCACCGTACCTTCAGTCGTGAATTTTATCGCATTGGTGGTAAAGTTGGAAATCACCTGGGCCACGCGGTTACGGTCGGTCTGGATGAGGCAGGAAGAACACGATGGTTCTGCGATAATTTTAATCATCCCGCCGGCATCGTTCACCCGCATCTGGAAAAGCTGCTGTAAATCCGAAAGTAACAGATTGATATCTACCGTAGTATATACAAATTCCAAAGTCCCTGCTTCAATCTTTGACATATCGAGGATGTCGTTGACCAGTTGCAGTAAGAGGTCGGCATTCATCTTTATGATTTCCTGATATTGGGCTTTCTCCTCTTCTGTATTTGCGCTGCCCATTATTTCCGCAAATCCGGTGATGGCGTTGAGAGGCGTACGTATCTCATGGCTCATATTAGCCAGGAATGCAGACTTGGAAACATCGGCATTTTCCGCTTTTTCTTTGGCGTGTATTAATTCCTCTTCCGCTTTTTTCAGCCGGGTGATGTCGTGGACGGTGAGTACCATATTTTCTTTTTCATCCAGAAGAAAGTACGAACCGGAGATGACAGCATTGCATTCTACCGTCTCGCTTTCGGCAGTAGCTATGCTAAGTGTGGCTTCGAGGTCTGTGAAACTTCTTCTTTGTTCGAAAGCCTGTCGTATGGCAGCACGTATCGGGCAGGAGCCGCAAAAACTGTGTGTGCCGCAGCCACCTTCGGCAGCCAGTGCATTACGGCATTGCAGCAGGTCGCCCACTCTTTTTTCTTCCGTTCCTTTCGGGGTTCCGGTTTTCTGATAGTAGTTGGTTCTCAGTACTTTGAAATCGTTGTCTATTAGCAGGATAAAAGCATGCACATTTTTTAGGACAGAACCGGCGATACGATTAGTACGTTCCAATTTCCTGGATTCCCGGAATAATCGTTGTTGCATTCGGAGATATTTTCTGCGCTCCCATAAAAAGCAGAGTAGTAGAATGGCGCATAAAACTATTAATGTTGATAATAATGCAATTAGCATACTTGTATACTGTTGTTTTAGCTTGATGAATATGCTTACAAAGATAGTTTTTTCTTTCATTATAAAAGAAGTGTTGAACAAATATCTTGCTATTTGTGTTATATTAATTAGAAAACCAATTAAAAATACGAACGTTATGAAGAAGTACATTTGCACGGTCTGTGAATATATTTACGACCCCGAACAAGGAGATCCGGAAAGCGGAATTGAACCAGGAACTGCGTTTGAAGACATTCCTGATGATTGGACTTGTCCACTTTGTGGAGTCGGAAAAGAAGATTTCGAACCGTACGAAGGATAAAACAGAGAGGGAGAGAATTTATTAAGTGGAAATGACCGGATGCCATATGTGCCCGGTCATTTTTATTTTTATGCCCGAAAATTATTCTGCTGATTATAAATGTAATATCTTTGCCAACAAAAACCAAAATCATGTATAAGAACAAGACAACTGCCGCTATCTGCTCAAATTTTCTTTTATATCCTGTTATCTTTCTTTTGATGATATTCAACCTTTTGATGGCTGGTTGTAGTGATGATGAAAACGAAGAGGAACCACCTGCTCCGGATACGCCGGATTATAGTACGATAATAGTCAAAGATATACGGAATATACCTGATAATTTTATATTCGACCGGGTTGAAGTGAAAGTGACGGGCGCTGACTGGCAAGTGATCGAGACTCTTTCATTCCCTTATGAAAACGGACAGATTATTATGGACTTGCCCACTGTCTTTTCTCCGGAAGTGTTACAGAAAGTGGACCGCCGGGGAGGTGATATGGGAGGATACTGGACGGGAACTTCAAATGACGGCGATGCCCTTGTAGCTACATTGGGCGATTTCTTTGTTTTTAAAGGTGATAAGAGAGTGGGGCGAATAGCTTTATCCAATTGGACAGGCAAGGGCTCTTCCGCAGGAAAAGCAATGATTGGCTATCAGTTTGCCGACCGTCCTTTTTCGTTGACAGGCAGTGACAAATCCTATAATTATAGTGATTGCTCTTTCGTTAGCGGATGGAATATGTTTGCTAATATCAATCCGGTGTCGGAAAACGGTACGGCAAAAGTCCTTCGAACCACTGTTGTGCCGGAAGCTACTTTGTTTTGGCGGCTGGCGGAATCGTATGTGTATGAGTAAAAAATATAATGGATAAATAAAGAAAGGAGAACCGGACAGTAAATATGTATCAGCCGGTTCTCCTTTCTTATCTCTTGCTATTTGTCTTATCAGGAAGCCTTCTTTTCTTTCACATCACTGCTGGCTTCTACCACATTTACTATATAGTCGCCCAGTTTCTCACATTCGGCGATAATATCCATATAGTAAACGCCCATTTGATAATCATATTCCTTGTTGTTCACATCCAGGATATTCTGATTCTTCAATTGGTTGCGGTAATTATTGATTTCGTTCTCAATATTGAAAGACTTGTTGATGTCGATGCTCTGATGTTCCGGTTTCTCTACTACCATAATCATCTGTGCAAGAGCATCGTTCGTCAGCTTCATCATGAAGTGAATATGCTCGTATTGTTTTTCGGTGAAGTCTTGGTTGGTCTGGCGTTTCCGGTTGATGGTACGTGCCAGGTTGTAACAACTGTCTCCGATGCTTTCAATCTCCGTCACTTCACGCAGCATGGCGCGTATCTGCAGCTTACTTTCAGAACTCAAACGACCTTCGGATACCTGGTTCAGATAATTGGCTATTTCCAGTTCCATGTTGTCGCTGATATTCTCATATTTCTCTATCCGGCTGAACACTTTATTGAAGTCATCATCTTTTTCGGTATGCAGCAAGTCCTGCACCATGCCGAACATACGGTGCGTACGTTCTGCGAAAAGATGAATCTCCTTGCGTGCCTGAAGAATGGAAAGTTCCGCCGTAGAAAGCATACCACCGGTGATAAACCGCAGTCTCGGTTCTTCGTCCTCTTCTTTCGGATGGATTAAAGCACATACGGTACGTTCGATTAACTTCACAGCCCATATCAGGACACATACGTTACAGATATTGAAGATAGAGTGGAAGGCGGACAGCTTATAAGAGATGGTAACTTCGGGATTGCTGCTTTGGAAGAAAGTGTCTACTACCCAGTTGACCAGTTGCATGAAAGGGTGGAAAATAATCAGTACCCAGATAACGCCGAACACATTAAAAACAAAATGCGCCAATGCTGCCCGTTTAGCCTGTGTGTTGGCTGTTAATGCGGCAAGATTGGCGGTGATTGTAGTTCCTATGTTTTCTCCCAGTACGAGGGCTGCTCCCAGTTCCAGACTGATCCATCCGTTGGCACACATAATCAGTGTAATTGCCATCGTGGCGGCGGAGGCCTGTACAATCATGGTCAGTATCGTACCGATGAACAGGAACAGGAGAATGGAGAAGAATCCCATATCCGTGTAGTTCTGTACAAAGGCGAGCATTTCCGGATTGGCATTCAGGTCGGGCGCATTTGCCTTCAGGTAAGAAAGCCCCATAAAGAGGAAGGAGAAGCCGAAAATGAATTCACCGACGGACTTGCGGTTGCTTTTTCCCGAGAAGATAAGCGGAAGGGCGACGGCGAGCAGAGGAAGGGCAAAGGCGGCCATGTCAACCTTAAATCCGAAAATTGAGATAATCCAGGCAGTGACCGTAGTACCGATATTGGCACCCATGATGACACTGATAGATTCAGCGAGAGTGAGTAACCCGGCATTCACGAAACTCACGACCATTACCGTCGTTGCTGAAGAAGATTGGATAAGGGCTGTGATTAACACACCTGTTAAAACTCCCGTTACCCTGTTGGTAGTCATTGCCGTCAAGATACTTCGTAGTCTGTCACCCGCGACCTTTTGCAAGCCCTCACTCATTATCTTCATTCCGTACAGGAAGAGCCCTAATGAACCTATGAGCTTTAAAAAATCATAAAAAGAATATTCCATCTATAATATTTTTAATGGTTATTTGTTCTCAGTCTGATTATAAGTATATTAGTCCCAAATTATTCACCTTTTAACGAACTCGATGAAACAGATGTTACAAATATGTTGCAAAAATAACAATATTTCTAAAGAATTCCCTATCGGAAGCTCACTTTTGGATATTTATTACGGTTTTAATCTTAATTTTCCTTATCAAGTGGTTAGCGCTAAGGTCAATAACCGCTCTGAGGGACTTAATTTTAGAGTATATAACAATAAGGATATAGAGTTTCTGGACGTGCGAGACCAGTCCGGAATGCGTACTTATGTCCGCTCACTCTGTTTTGTATTGTTCAAGGCTGTCACAGAGTTGTTTCCCGAAGGCAAGCTGTTTGTAGAACACCCCGTGTCGAAAGGCTATTTCTGTAATCTGCGTATCGGGCGTCCCATTGAACTGGAAGATGTGAGACGCATCAAGCAGCGGATGCAGGATATTATTGCGGAGAATATACCTTATCACCGCATCGAATGTCATACGGCGGAAGCGGTACGCGTTTTCAGCGAGCGGGGGATGGATGACAAAGTGCGGCTGCTCGAAACTTCCGGCTCCCTCTATACCTATTACTATACGTTGGGCGATACGGTCGATTATTATTATGGTAATCTGCTGCCCAGTACCGGCTATATTAAATTGTTCGACATCGTGAAATATTACGATGGACTGCTTCTTCGGATTCCGAGCCGCGAGAATCCCGAAGTATTGGAAGATGTTGTGAAGCAGGAGAAGATGCTGGACGTCTTTAAGGAATATCTGAACTGGAGTTATATCATGGGACTCAACAACGCAGGGGATTTCAACCTGGTTTGTGAGGAAGGGCACGCCACAGACCTGATTAATGTGGCCGAAGCCTTGCAGGAGAAAAAGATAGCCCAGATTGCCGATACTATTTTCCACCGGGGAGAGAACGGCAACCGTGTGAAACTTGTATTGATTGCCGGGCCGTCGTCTTCGGGAAAGACGACTTTCAGCAAGCGTCTCTCTATCCAGTTGATGACAAACGGTTTGAAACCCTATCCCATCTCTCTGGATAATTATTTCGTGGACCGAGAAGACACTCCTCTGGATGAAAACGGAAACTACGATTATGAATCACTTTACGCACTCGACCTGGATTTGTTCAACCGGCAATTGCAAGCCCTGCTTCGTGGCGAGGAGGTGGAACTTCCCCGTTTCAACTTCTCCCTCGGCAAGAAAGAGTATAAAGGAGACAAACTGAAAATAGAGGATAACACGATTTTAATCCTGGAAGGTATTCATGCGCTGAATCCCGAACTGACTCCCCACATACCGGCTGAACGCAAGTTCAAGATTTACGTGTCTGCACTGACTACCATTTCCCTGGACGACCATAACTGGATTCCGACAACCGACAACCGTCTGTTGCGCCGTATTATCCGTGACTTCAATTATCGTGGATATTCCGCCCGCGAAACCATTTCACGCTGGCCTAGTGTACGTGCCGGTGAAGACAAGTGGATATTCCCTTATCAGGAAAATGCCGATGTCATGTTCAATTCGGCATTACTCTTTGAGTTTGCCGTTCTTCGTCTGCATGCGGAGCCTATTTTGATGGGAGTGCCGCGCAACTGTCCCGAATATTGTGAAGCCTACCGGTTGCTGAAATTCATTAAATATTTTGTTCCGGTACAGGATAAGGAAATTCCGCCGACTTCCCTGCTTCGCGAGTTTTTGGGTGGAAGCAGCTTTAAATATTAAGTAGGGCTATAAGCAAGAATATATTTGTCCTTGTGTTTTCTGCAATGAGAACACAAGGATTTTTTTATGCTGTAAAACTGCAAAAAAGATACAAAATAGATGATAATTAGATTCTATTTTCAAAAAAATAGCGCCTGAACGTTCTATTAGACTTTAAAACATTGAACCTTTGGTTATCTATTCTGTTATGAATAAACATACAATGAAAAAGAGAGAGAATATGATTTGTTACAATAATCTTTTAGCAAAATGGTTCTTAGGAAAAGGGAAGAATAAGAGTCATTACTTTATGTTCGGTGGTTTTTTCTTTACCCGATATAAGTATTTGGAAGTGTGGGAAGATATGGAACTGCGGATTCATGCAAGGCAGTTTTGGGAGTGTTTCCTTTTGACGCTGTTGCCAGCCTTAGTTTTGTCATTAGTGTTTTCATGGTGGTGGATGATACTCCCCTTCATGACATATCATTTGTTTTACTGGCTGGAAAAGTCATTCCGCCCTCATTCGGTTTTCGATTGGGAAGCGATAGAAAATTGTGGTGACACGCTTTATATCAGAAAAAGAAAATCGTATGCGTGGATGAAGTGGTATGGGAAAAAGACTCTGCCTTTTTCTGATTGGGACGATTAAAAACAAGTAAAACGATTGAAGCGATAAAGTTCTGCCACTGATTATACAGGTATGTGTTGTATAATCAGTGGCAGAATTTTATTTCCGGCAGAAAACTTTTATCTCAAAGCTTCTACTTCTTCCGGTGTCAGAGGAATCTTCTTGCCCAGTCTGCGAGCGCCTGTTTCTGTAATCAGATAATCTTCCTCGTTACGGATACCACCGAAATCCTTGTAGGTCTCCACTACGTCATAGTTGATGAAATTAGCGAATTTCTTTTCCGCTTTCCACATATCAATCAGTTCGGGAATAAAGTAAATGCCCGGTTCTACGGTATGTACAAATCCCGGTTCCAACGGAATGGCGAGACGCTGTGATTTACGACCGAACTGTGTACTCTTCGGCTGACCGTTGTATCCTACCCATATCTCTCCCAGATTTTCCATATCGTGTACATCCAGCCCCATCATATGACCTAATCCGTGCGGATAGAACAGGGCATGAGCACCTTCGCGGACAGCATCCTCTGCATTTCCTTTCATCAGTCCGAGTGCCTTCATGCCTTCTACCATCACACGGGCGGACAATTCGTAGACTTCCATATAAGGAATTCCCGGACGGAGAGCTTTCACCGATTCGAGATGCATTGCATTTTGAATTTCGTACACTTCACGCTGGCGGGTCGTGAACTTCTTGTCGGCAGGAATCGTAGACGACATATCGCCTGCATATCCTGATTCAACTTCCGCACCGGCATCAATCAAGAACAAATCACCCGGTTTCACAAGATTACCGTGATAATGGTTGTGCAGCGTCTGACCGTTGATGGTGGCAATTGTGGCAAAAGAGAGTTGGCAGTTGTTGGATTCCGCTACCCGGTTCATTTCCGCTACCACCTCATATTCGTACATACCCGGACGAAGTACTTTCATCGCTGTGATATGCATATCGGCAGTCACGTCGCAAGCCTTTTCTATCTCTACGATTTCCTCTGCGGATTTATAGTTACGTTGTGCTATGACGGCGCGGATGAAAGGTATGGAGCCCTCCTGGCGTGCAGGCGGTATCCCCAGCCAGTCCATCAGTTTCAATTTGTGCTCAGGACGGTAAGGGGGCAGATAATGAATCGCTTTCCCTTTTTGTACGCATTTGTGAAGATAACTTACAATCTCGGCAGACGGCATTAAATTAGCCACACCCACACGTTCGCACTTATCGCGTAATGTCGGTTGTGACCCCATCCATACGATAGCGTCAATAGAC
This sequence comes from uncultured Bacteroides sp., assembly GCF_902491285.1. Lineage (GTDB taxonomy): Bacteria > Bacteroidota > Bacteroidia > Bacteroidales > Bacteroidaceae > Bacteroides. Next base: position 57,352 of record NZ_CABUHK010000025.1, read on the forward strand.
AGTTCATCACCAAAAATGATTTCCTTGTCTTCATCAATATCTATGATTGCCGAAAGTCCGGCACATGAAAGCCCGAAATAATAGAGGAAGGTAGAATCCTGCCGGTAACGGAACGTGTTATCCTCGTAATTCAGTCCGCACTCGTCATTTCCAAGAAATAACAATACTCCAGAGCCTATATTCTTTTTCAGCAGGGCTCTCCGCTGCATATACGTTTCTTTGGCAAACATATGGTCCTAATTTTTAAGTTCGTGCAACAAAGATAACGAATTTTGTGTTATAGGATTAAAAATTATCTCCCTAATCTGTGTAATCTCTCGTTAAAAAGTTACTTTTGTAGCGAGAAACAGTAGAAAGCAAAAACGAATATGGCACAAGGTTCCCGTCAAATACAATCTCAGGCGCAACAGCAAGTACAGACGCTCTCGCCCCAGCAGATTCTGGTCGTGAAATTGTTGGAACTTCCCGCAGTGGAGCTGGAAGACCGTATCCATGCCGAACTGCTTGAAAATCCGGCACTTGAAGAAGGCAAAGAAGAAAGTGCATCCGATGAATATGCCGACACCGACAGTGTGGAAGACGGCATGGAGAATGATGCTAACGACTATGATTCTTTAAGTGACTATCTCACCGAAGACGATATTCCCGATTATAAACTGCAGGAGAATAACCGCTCGAAAGACGATCAGGCGGAAAATATTCCATTCTCCGACACCACCTCTTTTTATGAAATCCTGAAAGAGCAACTTCGTGAACGGAATTTGACAGAACACCAATGCGAACTGGTGGAATACCTGATCGGTTCGTTGGATGATGACGGGCTGCTCCGCAAATCACTGGAAAGCATCTGTGACGAACTGGCTATTTATGCCGGCATAGAATCGACAGAGGAAGAACTCGAAGAGGCATTGCTCATCTTGCAGGACTTTGATCCGGCAGGTATCGGTGCCCGCAGTCTTCAGGAATGTCTGCTGATACAGATTTGCCGGAAGAAAGACGAAGAAAAAACGTCCGGTTCTATACTCGATCTCGAAGAACGTGTGATTCGTGACTGCTATGAAGAATTCACACGTAAGCACTGGGAAAAGATAATAAAGAAACTGGATATTGACGAAGAGACATTCAAAGAGGTTATCAGTGAAATTACCAAATTGAATCCCCGTCCGGGTGCTTCGTTGGGAGAAGCTATCGGCAGGAACCTTCAGCAGATTGTTCCCGATTTCATCGTAGAAACATATGATGACGGAACGATTAATATAAGCCTCAATAACCGCAATGTCCCTGAACTCCGCATGAGCCGGGACTTTACGGAAATGGTGGAAGAACATACCAGAAATAAGGCCAACCAGTCTAAAGAATCTAAGGAAGCGATGATGTTCCTGAAACAGAAAATGGACGCGGCACAAGGATTCATCGATGCCATCAAACAGCGTCAGAACACATTGATGACTACTATGCAGGCAATCGTTGACTTGCAACGCCCTTTCTTCCTCGAAGGAGACGAATCGCTGTTGAAACCGATGATTCTCAAAGATGTGGCCGAACGTACGGGACTGGATATATCAACCATCTCCCGTGTCAGCAACAGTAAATATGTGCAGACGAATTTCGGAATCTATCAGCTTAAATTCTTTTTTGTCGACGGATATACAACGGAAGACGGAGAAGAAATGTCTGTCCGCGAGATTCGCAAGATTCTGAAAGAATGTATCGACAGCGAAGACAAGAAGAAACCGCTGACCGATGATGAACTGGCAGACATTCTGAAAGAAAAAGGATATCCTATTGCCCGCCGGACGGTAGCGAAATATCGCCAACAGTTGAATATTCCCGTGGCACGGCTAAGGAAATAATGACCGGTCGGGGGCTAAGAGATATATAATTTGTAATTAGTAATCAGTAATTAAAAGAAGAGTGGACAGAGAAAGAGAGCATATCATAGCGGATAAGACAATGTTGCAAGTGGCGCGAGTCACTTCGATGGTGTTTACCCCATTTTCTATCCCGTTTTTATCATTCCTGGTGTTATTCCTGTTTTCTTATCTTCGTATCATGCCGATGCAGTATAAGTTGATAGTGTTGGGAATAGTCTACTGTTTCACCATACTGACACCCACCATTACGATTTTCCTGTTTCGCAAGATCAATGGATTTGACCGTCAGGAGCTGGGCGAACGTAAGAAACGCTATATACCTATTCTATTGACCATCATCTCATATGTGTTCTGTTGGCTGATGATGCGCAAACTGAATATCCCTTGGTATATGACAGGCATCATTCTTACCTCTTTGGTCGTGTCCGTCATCTGTATCGGAGTAAATCTGAAATGGAAACTGAGCGAACATATGGCCGGTATGGGTGGCGTGATTGGCGGACTGGTATCTTTCAGCGCGTTGTTCGGTTATAATCCGGTAGTGTGGCTATGCCTGTTCATATTGATAGCCGGCATACTCGGCTCTGCGCGGATTATCCTGGGGCATCATACGCTGGGTGAGGTGCTTTCCGGTTTTGCAGTCGGACTGATATGTGCCCTTTTGGTGCTTCATCCGGTGATGAACCTGTTATTTCGAGTATTTTTATTTTAAAACAGTATAAATCCTAAAAACTAATTATTATGAACTTTCCACAGAATTTGAAGTACACGAACGAACACGAATGGATTCGCGTTGAAGGAGACATTGCATACGTAGGTATCACTGATTATGCTCAAGAACAATTGGGTGATATCGTGTTCGTAGACATACCGACTGTTGGTGAAACGTTGGAAGCCGGTGAGACATTCGGAACCATCGAAGTAGTGAAAACCATTTCCGACCTTTTCCTGCCGGTAGCCGGTGAAGTGATGGAACAAAATGAAGCACTGGAAGAAAATCCGGAGCTGGTGAACAAAGATCCTTATGGCGAGGGCTGGCTGATTAAAATGAAACCGGCAGACCTGAAAGCTGTTGAAGACCTTTTGGACGCTGAGGCTTATAAAGCTGTGGTAAACGGATAATTCATACCGCACTTTAAATTGTAAATAGTAAATCGTAAAATAGTAAATCAAAATGACTCCAATTGTAAGTATCATCATGGGCAGTACGTCCGACCTTCCTGTTATGGAGAAGGCTGCACAACTGCTGAATGATATGCATGTACCGTTCGAAATGAACGCGCTTTCTGCTCACCGCACGCCTGAGGCTGTGGAGGAGTTTGCCAAGAATGCCCGCAACCGCGGCATTAAAGTGATTATCGCTGCTGCCGGAATGGCTGCCGCCCTTCCCGGTGTAATAGCGGCCAACACTACACTTCCTGTTATCGGAGTGCCCGTAAAAGGCTCCGTGCTCGATGGCGTAGATGCTCTTTACTCTATCATCCAGATGCCTCCGGGCATTCCTGTTGCTACCGTTGCCATAAACGGAGCGATGAATGCGGCTATCTTGGCCATCCAGATGCTTGCATTGAGTGACGAGAAGCTGGCGGAAGCTTTTGCTGCTTACAAGGAAGGACTGAAAAAGAAAATCGTAAAAGCAAACGAAGAACTGAAAGAAGTCAAGTTTGAATATAAAACGAACTAATGGATCTATTCAATTATTTTCGAAGAGAAACCACAGAAGTAAATATTGGGGCTGTACCGTTGGGCGGCCCCAATTCTATTCGTATCCAGTCGATGACAAATACGTCTACGCAGGATACGCAGGCTTGTGTGGAACAGGCAAAGCGTATTGTTGACGCAGGTGGCGAATATGTCCGTCTGACAACGCAAGGCATCAGGGAAGCGGAAAACCTGATGAATATCAACATCGGTTTGCGCAGTCAGGGATATATGGTTCCGTTGGTTGCCGACGTGCATTTCAATCCGAAGGTTGCCGATGTGGCGGCTCAATATGCGGAGAAGGTGCGTATCAATCCGGGGAATTATGTAGATGCTGCGCGTACTTTTAAGAAACTGGAATATACAGACGAGGAGTACGCTCAGGAGATACGTAAGATTCACGATCGGTTTGTTCCTTTCCTGAATATCTGCAAAGAGAACCACACGGCTATCCGTATCGGAGTGAACCACGGGTCTCTGTCCGACCGCATCATGTCTCGCTATGGTGATACGCCTGCGGGGATGGTGGAATCCTGCATGGAATTTCTCCGTATCTGTGTTGAAGAGAACTTCACCGACGTGGTGATTTCCATCAAAGCGTCCAATACGGTCGTGATGGTGAAAACCGTCCGTCTGTTGGTGGACGTAATGGAAAAAGAAGGCATGGCTTTCCCACTGCATCTCGGAGTGACGGAAGCCGGAGACGGAGAAGACGGACGTATCAAGTCTGCTCTCGGCATCGGTGCGTTGTTGAGTGACGGATTGGGGGATACCATCCGTGTATCTTTGAGCGAAGCGCCCGAAGCGGAAATCCCCGTAGCCCGCAAACTGGTGGATTACATTCTGTTGAGGCAGAACCATCCTTATATTCCGGGACTGGAAGCACCTGATTTCAATTACCTGTCGCCTGAACGCCGGAAGACGCAGGCTGTCCGCAATATTGGTGGAGAACACGTGCCTGTGGTCATTGCCGACCGTATGGATGGAAAGACGGAAGTCAATCCTCAATTCACTCCGGATTATATTTATGCCGGACGTGCTCTGCCCGAACAACGCGAAGCAGGCGTGGAATATATCCTCGATGCAGACGTATGGCAAGGGGAAGCCGGCACCTGGCCTGCTTATAACCATGCGCAATTACCGCTGATGGGCGGATGTAACGCAGAACTCAAATTCCTGTTTATGCCTTATATGGCACAGACGGACGAAGTAATTGCCTGCCTGAAGCAACATCCTGAAGTAGTGGTCGTTTCCCAAAGCAATCACCCGAACCGTTTGGGCGAACACCGTGCATTGGTGCATCAACTGGCAACGGAAGGTTTGCAAAACCCGGTTGTTTTCTTCCAACATTATGCAGAAGATAATGCAGAGGATTTGCAGATAAAATCTGCCGCCGATATGGGCGCATTGATTTTTGACGGACTTTGCGATGGTATATTCCTGTTCAATCAAGGTAATCTAAGCCATGCGGTAGTCGACGCCACTGCTTTCGGAATCCTGCAAGCCGGACGCACCCGTACTTCCAAAACAGAATATATCTCTTGTCCCGGTTGTGGTCGTACGCTTTACGATTTGGAGAAGACAATTGCCCGTATCAAGGCAGCTACCTCACACCTGACAGGACTGAAAATCGGTATCATGGGCTGTATCGTGAATGGTCCCGGTGAAATGGCGGACGCAGACTACGGTTATGTCGGTGCCGGACGGGGTAAAATCAGTCTTTATAAAGGCAAGGTATGCGTAGAAAAGAATATTCCTGAAGAAGAAGCAGTGGAAAGATTGCTAGAGTTTATACGGAATGACAGGGAAGAAAATTCTTAGTCATATGTAAAACCTCATAATCAGTTGTTTCCTTTCAGCAACGGCAGTTACTGTAACCGCTGTTGCTGAAAGGAACGGTTTTATATGAAAATACTTCGCATGCCTTCTCTTTTTCGCTAATAACGTGTAACTGCTCTCCTATAAGAAAAAATAAAATCATTTCTCATATTCTCATAGAAAAGTATATTCGCTTGATTACTAGCTTTATGTATTATGAGAATAAAATTGTTTACATGCATTTCTCATGATTTATAGCTATAAAATGCTTTTAAAGAAGGTGTTTCTCATACTTTATTTCGCATTTCTCATGCTGCATATTATGCTTGTCTTTGTATCGAGAAACTAATATGTAGAAGGCAATATAACCATAGTTTGTATGTTAAGTCGGTAGATAAGATATCTTTCACAACAGACATTATTGTGTTTTCCTGCCTTCATCCGTATTATTCCACTCCAGTGAACAGACCGTTGCACTAGAGTGGATAGATATGTGCACTCTAGTGCACGAATCTGTTCACTAGAGTGCAACGATAGAGATGTCTTATTGAAAATCTATTGATTGTAGTATTATAATCTTTGATTATCAGTTGGTTATGGTGAAGATGAACGGTGGTTTTGCTGTAGTTTATTAAGTGTTGATGATTAGACTATGAGAATACTATTTTTGATGTATGAGAAATGCATTGATTTAAGCATGTTTTTTTGATAAAACCATGAGAAATACATGTAAATAATTTTATTCTCATAATATATGATTCTAGTAATCAGATGAATATACTTTTCTATGAGAATATGAGAAATGATTTTGCGAAATTGTTTTAGTAGCAGTGTGGATAATATCAGGGCAAACGCTCAATAAGTATTACATCTTCATTAGGCTTGTATCCTTCCCATA
>NZ_CABUHK010000026.1 GCF_902491285.1 uncultured Bacteroides sp.
TATATCAATTATAAAAAATCATTCTATCCTATTCAATGAGGAGATTATAATCCTCTGTTAGTAACTTGTTCTTCTCAAAATCATAAAGTGTCATGCTACGGAGCGTGTAATACAAACTCCAATAGTTGTATAAAGCCGATACATAATTGCGGCGTGCACTATCTTTTTCTGAAATGGAAGCATTCAAATCAAGAATGGTAGATTTTCCTAATATGTAAAGTTTGCGGGCAACTTCATTCCTTCGCTGAGCAGTTTCATCTGTACGGGCAGCGATACGGACACGTTGCGTTTGCAGATTAAACTGTTTCACCAGTTTGCGGACATTCAGTTCAAAATCCGTCCTGCTTTGTTCTACCTGCGTATAAACCAGGTCACGGTTAGAACGGGCTACCCGCACCTGTCCCTTTCCCCGTCCCCAATCTAAAATTGGTAGGGAGATACTTAAACTTACATATTGTTGATCTAAAAGGTTTCGATAAGCCTCTGGTAATTTATCCGCTGTCTGTGTCAGTCCGAAACGAAGATAAATGTCTGCTTTCAAACCTGCATTGGCACGGGCTCTCGCAACCGCACTTTCACTTTCCAGCTTGCGCCGTTTCATCGTTTGTATATCCGGGCTATTCTCATACGCCAATGCTAGCGCCTCATTCAGATTAATACTGAAATCCGGTATACGGGAACTGACACGTACACGAATCTCCCTCTCTTCCTGAATGCCCAGATATGAACGGAGTTCCTGCATACAGTTATCCATTTCAATACGGGCGTTCATACGATTTGTTTCTTCTGTAAGACGGTTAAGCTCCAGTTGCAGCATTTCATTCTCCGTTATTGTCCCGATATTGTAACGTCCTTGTGCATAGCGATATAACGTGTCGGCATTCGCATAATTAAAGGATGCTATGTCATAATTACTTTGGGCAGTGGCTAGAGCAAAAAATTTATTAATCGCATTGGCAGATACAAGTTCTAATGTCTCTACATAGCTTTTCTTTGCCTCCTGATAGCGTACCGGTTCTATTCGTTTATCCCATTTCAAACTATTGTAGCCGAAAAGCGATTGCCGGTATCCTATCATGATAGGTGAAGTCTGCCACGAATATTTATGTTCGCTGAACAAATCCATACGTTGTGCGGACGTTTCAAGAAACAAGGAACCTCCTGTCCAAGGTATGTTTTGTGAAAGATTCAAAGTCAGATCAGTATTCAACAAATTCTGCTCAACAAACTTAACGGAACCGTCCCCCATTGTTATCTTATTAATGGCACGATTCAGATTAGGATCGGATGTCAAGTTCAAAGTCGGTAAATAGTTGGCACGATAATATTTATAATTCCAATAAGCCGAACGGAAGCTATGACGTGCCGTCTGCGCATCGGGAGACTCTAGACGAGCAATCTTCACAACTTGTTCCAATGACAGTTCTGTTGTCTGATCTTGAGCAGCCAATAATTCCGTCGCCAGGATTCCAATACTTATGCAGATTATTTTCAGATTCATTCTTAGTTTTATTTGTTATTTATAATTCAAAACCTATGCCATTTATATAAATGGTTGCATATCAATAACATCTACTTATTCTTCTTTTTAAAACAGCGTGCAAATACGCACGAAAATAGTGCGCAATCGCACACACAACACATGATTATTATCCATATCTTTGCCGATGCAGTAAAGGAAAAAGATTATATTCTAATTAGCTAAAAGAATGGAAAAAGTAAACAAACTGGGAAAGATACTTATAGTAGACGATAACGAAGATGTTCTCTTCGCTCTAAACCTGCTGTTGGAACCTTACACAGAAAAAATAAAGGTAGCCACCACTCCCGACCGAATCGAACATTTCATGACCACTTTTCAACCTGATCTTATTTTATTAGATATGAATTTTAGCCGTGACGCTATTAGTGGTCAGGAAGGATTCGAAAGCTTGAAGCAAATATTGAAAATCGATCCGCAAGCGATTGTCATCTTTATGACTGCCTATGCAGATACTGATAAAGCAGTACGGGCTATCAAAGCCGGTGCAACAGACTTTATCCCCAAACCGTGGGAAAAGGAAAAACTACTGGCCACTCTTACTTCCGGAATGCGATTACGTCACTCTCAACGGGAAGTAAACATTTTGAAGGAGCAGGTAGAATTACTTAGCGGTCAGAATTCTTCGGAAGGAGATATTATAGGAGAATCTCCTGCCATGCAGGAAGTTTTCACCACAATAAATAAATTAAGCAGCACAGATGCCAATATCCTTATTTTAGGAGAAAATGGAACAGGAAAAGACGTAATCGCCCGTCTTCTCTATCGCTGCTCTCCTCGATACGGCAAACCTTTTGTCACTATTGACTTGGGAAGTATTCCCGAACAACTTTTTGAAAGCGAACTGTTCGGATTTGAGAAAGGAGCTTTCACCGACGCAAAAAAATCAAAAGCCGGACGAATGGAAGTTGCCACTAACGGAACTCTGTTTCTGGATGAAATCGGTAACCTTTCACTTCCTATGCAATCGAAGTTATTGACAGCTATTGAAAAGCGACAAATCAACCGTTTAGGCAGTACGCAGGCTGTTCCTATTGACGTCCGCCTGATTTGTGCCACAAACGCGGACATCCGTCAACTAGTGGACGAAGGAAACTTCCGCCAGGACTTGCTCTATCGTATCAACACCATTGAAATACATATTCCTCCACTCCGTGAACGTGGAAATGATATTATTCTACTAGCTGAATATTTTCTACAACGGTATGCACGTAAATATAAAAAAGATATGCGTGGCCTGACTCGGGAAGCCAAAAACAAACTGTTAAAGTATGCCTGGCCCGGAAATGTACGCGAATTGCAGCATACAATAGAGCGCGCTGTTATATTAGGAGACGGCTCTTTATTAAAACCGGAAAATTTTCTTTTCCATGCCAGTCCTAAACAGAGGAAGGAAGAAGAAATGATACTGAATCTGGAACAACTGGAGCGTCAAACTATTGAGAAAGCAATGAAACTCAGCGAAGGGAATATCTCCCGTGCTGCCGAGTATCTGGGCATAACCCGTTTTGCCCTATATCGTAAACTTGAAAAACTAGGCCTATGAAACGATTTGCAATCAGAGTGATTTTACACATCTTATTTATAATGCTGCTTTCTATCGGAAGTTGCCTGTTGTTTCAAAAACAGTTATGGTTCAGTACCGTTATCTGCATCATACTATTAATAACCTTTGGTATACACCTATACCGTATGCAATTCAAGCAAATAATTTTATTGAGACGGCTGACAGACGGACTTCGATACAATGACATGATGCAAACTTTCCACCCGCCTTTTAAAAATAAAATAATGAATGAGTGGGCAAAAGAACTTTCAGAGAGCCTAAAAGACTTCCGGGGAAGATTATTAGCAGAAGAAATCAAGCATCAATATTACGAAAACTTATTAAATAAGGTAGATACAGCCGTACTTGTTGCCGACAAAGCCGGACATATAGAATGGATGAATCAAGCTGCCGTCACCCATTTAGGACAGATCTCACAATTACCGGAAGCGCTCCTGAGAGCTTCTACAATTAATGATATTCCTATTATTCGTATCGAACAAAACAGTACTGTTCTAGAAATGGCTATTTCTTGTACGAAATTTACAACACAAGGAAAAGAACAACAAATAATCAGCCTGAAAAACATCCATTCCGTACTGGAACGAAATGAAATGGAAGCCTGGCAAAAGCTGATACGTGTATTGACACATGAAATAATGAATTCTATCACACCGATTATCTCTCTTTCTGAAACGCTAAGCGAAAGGGGAATACCCAAATTGCTTGGAGAAAAAGAATATTCCATTATACTACAAGCCATGCAGACTATTCACAGAAGAAGCAAAGGATTATTAGAGTTCGTTGAAAATTATCGTCGCCTAACACGAATCCCTACTCCTGTCCGCAGCAAAGTTTCTATCACGGAACTATGTATGGATCTAAAGAAATTATTCCCGGAAGAATATATCCATTTTGAAATCCCTTCATCAGAACTAACCTTATATATAGATCGAGCTCAAATAGAACAAGTTCTCATCAATTTATTGAAAAATGCCCGTGAAGCCTGCTGTGGAAGGCAATCTGATAAGAATATTCGGGTAGAAGTAATAATTTCGCCTGCCGGGAATAAGCTTCTGACAGTGTCCGACAATGGGGAAGGTATTTTGCCCGATGTTCTTGATAAGATATTTGTACCTTTCTTTACTACCAAAACATCCGGTTCCGGTATCGGACTTAGTTTATGTAAGCAAATCATGACTTTACATGAAGGAAGTATTAATGTAAAATCAGAATCAGGTAGAGGAAGTAAGTTTATTCTTACTTTTCCTAAATAATTGCAGTCAAACAAAGTGAATCAACCTATCATTTGTATAAAACAAAAAAGCTGAGACATAGTATGCATCAGCTTTTTATTTCTAAACTCCTTACTTAACATTTTCGTCGGGGTAGCGGGATTCGAACCCACGACCCCCTGCTCCCAAAGCAGAATGATAAAGAAAGCTATTTAGTTGCATATCAATTAATTGCAATGATGTGAGCTAACCATTTCAAAGATAGTTCAAAGAACGCTGTTTTGAGGGCTTCATTTTGGCCCTTTCTAACTTATAATTCAAGAGAGCAATTTCTTGCTTTTGAGCACTATTTTCTTGCAATGCTTTCCGGAGCTGCTCCCGGAGCGATGTGATTATTTTGTCTTTTTCTTCCATATTTTATATTTTAAGATAAAATCATTATGAAACCAGAAAGAGTCATTCTCATTTTCAATGCTATTACTTGCTGCCTTATCTGGATTCCAATTATTAAGGATTGGATAAGTCAGTCTAACACTAAAGGCTAAGAACCTGCTCTATTTTTTCTCCTTTTTCATAATCATCATCCCAAGTAAAGGTTATTGTCTGATGCTCATTATTTCCCCCATAATAATAACGTATGTCAATGGATTGCCCAGGTAATAGTTTAGGAAATGGAAATAATTCGTCACTCATGTTAAATTGAATATCTTCTTCATCTATATCAAAATTAATATTGTAGGCTGCAGCACTGCCTATATTCTGTATTTGCAAGATATCCATTTGAGTTCCTGGCATAGATATATTACAGCATTGAATCAATGCTTTTTTCTTTTCATCTTCCTCTTCTTTTAAGTGTTTGAGTTGATAATCATTGATTTGCTTTTGCTGTGAATTAAGCCTTCTAGTATGTACAACATAAGTATATGAAGCTCCAATTGCAGCTAATGCAGATAAGCCAAGACTTATATATGTTTCTATATTCATAATATGTTCCTAATTACATGATTTAAAGATTGCTATATTGGATAATACTAATGCAAGAATTGAAATACATGCATTTATCCAAAAACGCCCCTTCTCAGTTAACCAATCAGGTTTTTGTGGTGCAATATATCTCCAACTTAAAGCCTTTATCCCTTTTGGCGATATTATATAAGCTGCTTTGTTTTCTTCTTTATTTTCATTTTTAGTTAGTAGACCCCATCTTATATAATACGCTATAACTTCATGAAATTCTTTAGTACATCGATTTGTAGGAGAATCATAATTTTTTAATAGCCGCTCATATTTTTTTTGCACCAACCAACATCTATTTTTTTTATATGTAAGTAAAACAAATTTCTTAAATTTTTCAGGATTATCAAAATGCCTTAGTTTATTATTTAATTCTTCAACGTCATTCATGAAAAAATATTTTTTTAAGCAATCAATTAACTAGACTCTTGAACTCTACTTATATTTTTGATAGTGCCTCTTTTAGATATGAAGTATCTGTCAGTGAGAATTTATAATTGCTTAATGTACTCGAACTTGAAGATTCTGCAATAAATTTAGCTTCTCCTTCTTTTTGTAAAAAAGTCATTAGCGCTTCAAAATACTCTTCTTCTACAAAGTTGCTCCCGTTTTCTGCGTTATAGGTTTTGAATTCTAAAGTTTCGCCATCAGACCTCTTGGCTTTAAATTTAAAAAATCCTTCACCTTTAATTGGGTGATTTCGATTGTATTCATATAGTTGTATTCTCATACCTGATTTGTCGATAATAAATTGAACACCTAATTCTGAATTTGTGGTTGCTGAGTTGCTAAATGTACCTGTACAAAAGGTACGTATATACCTTTCCTGTGTTTTCTCTCCAAAATCGTCAACATAATGAGATAATTCCCAAATTCCAAATATGTTATTTTTTTCATCTATTGTCTTCAGTTCTCCATATTTTTCTTTATATGTAGATAACTCTGCTTTCAAAGAATCTATTTCGTTTGATAGTTTTACTGTTTGCTGTTGATTTGATGTGCAACTTGTTAATAATGCAGTCATCGTTAAAAATAAAATGTTTTTCATGATACTAATATTTTATAAGTTGTTTTATTTGAGCTTTTAATATTCTACTTATTCATTAATACATTAATCAATCGTTCCTTTTCCTCAAGAAGTTTATCCTTGCCTTCAATAACAGCTTTCAAATGCTTTATTTCTATCATAGCATCTTCAAGTTTATCTTGGCATTCATTAGTTGATATATTACCGTTATTATCTCTACCAACCAAAACATTCTTTGTACCATTTTGCATTACACTAGGTGTTATATCTTCGAAGAATGATGCTGGTGACAAATTTAAAACAGATGAAATATGTATAAGTAGTTCTGTATCAATATTTTCTTTTTCAAATATTGAGTAAGTATAAGGTCTGCTTTTGTTTATCAACTTTGCAAAGTCTGTTACACTTATATTTCTTTTAGAGACTTCTTCTTTAATTTTGTTACCTATATGCATACGAATATTATTAAATTATCTTAATAGATTACACCTTTTGTCTTTCTTTTAATTACAGTGTAATGTTTTTAATTACATTTGCAGTATAAAGTTAGCGCAAAACATTGGCAACGCCAAAATAAAAGGTAATAAAGTTAACAAAATAGATTATTTACTCTAAATCAAAAAGGAATATGAAACAGAAAATTTACAAGGTAAGCAAAGAGCGGGCTATCCAAATTGCCGCTAATCACAATTGCGTAAGCATTGAGATTGCCAGGAACTATACCAACAGTGAACTCAAGGAAGTTCTCCGAGTACTCAAACTCAAAGCTGATTTCTAATCATCAAAAAACACCATACAATTATGAATGATAATAGATGTGCTATATGCGGTGCGAGATTAGGCGACAACAATATTACTGGCATCGGTTTTGAGTGCCAAGCTGCTCTTGATAAGGCAAAAGTAAACGCTTTCTTTAAAAACGAAGAGCACGCCTTCCAATACAACTATCTCATAGAAGCGGGGATTGTGCAAGAAGTGTTCATATCCTTATTCGCTGATACGAAGTTTCGTACGGAATTTAACCGTTCATTTTATGAGAGTATGAAAGCCGCTACCCACATCTCCCGCAAACAGTTGGATATAATGAAAAACCGGATAGAAGGCAAAGACCGAAGCGTGTTTAGAAAAATGGCGGAGAGAGTATATTATACCCGTAAGCAGCTTATTCGTGGTGTATGCGATAGTATAACCGTAACACGAGAAGAAATTGAGATAGCACGTAAGCAATTGAAATATAAATCAGCAGGGTGAAATTATAGCATGCTGGCTTAGTTTTCGATGCAAACCCTTTGAGAATGCGCCTTCCGGTTATGGAGAATCTGAAAGAGGCTACGAGGTAGAATGAATCTTTAATCATCCGCACAACAGCGATACGTTATCCTTGGCGGGCTTGGCTGCCTTCCAGGGAACTATAATCATTAATATAAGAATATATGGAAAATCAATTAGAAACTATCAAAGCTAATCTGCCTTACGGATACGAAAAGCAGATTGCGAAGGAAGCCGGTTGTTCACAGGGTACAGTGCACAATATCCTCAACAACAAGCCTGTTTCCGCTCGCTCAACCTTCAAAACAAAAGTATTGAATATAGCTGTACGAATGGCTAATGAATCTTTGGAAGCTACCAAGGGAGTCTCCAGGGCGGCAGCCGAATTGGAAACTTTGCATCATGGAACTGCAAGCTGATTCTGCCCTAACCAAGCGGGAAAATCAAATAGCGGGACTGGCTGCTTGTGGCCTGGCAAAGAAGGAGATTGCCGACAGATTAGGTACTGCCTACGGAACGGTAAATGTCCTGTTAGACAAGGCTTACAAAAAGACAGGAACCAGCAAATTAAACGAACTTGGTGCTTGGTGGATAAATAGAGTGTTCGCTCTAAATATCGACTTCAAGCAACTACAAAAAACAATCATAGCTCTTTCATTTCTTGGAATTATTGCCTTTCAAATTGCATTTGACTGCAACAACGACCTTAACCGGAGTCGGCGGGCAAGAATAAGAAGAAATCGAATTGAAGAAGTATATGAACTCTAATCAATATTAATCAGGCAGCATAGCATAGAGATGCAGGTGTGTTTCAGTAATAAAATAAGCTCAACACCATTCAAAAGTAACAAGAAACAGCCTATTAAGAGATTATGGAAAATTGCTTCGAAATGATGGTCGCCCGATGTATTAAAATTGGGACTGTTCAAACGCTAACGATGCTGGGACTACTTCCCGAAGTGGTAACGATATCCCAAGCGGAAGATATATACGGAAAACGCCTTATCACTGAATGGCGCGAAAAAGCTTGGATTAAGTTTTATCCGGCAAATAATAAGGAAAGAGGGAAATATTATGTGAAACGCTCAGAACTGGAAACTGCCAGTGCAATGATGGATTTACATAATAAAGTCCCGGACAACATTATCAAACAACTAATGCAGATAGCTGTATGACATATATACCGAAATCATCAGAAATGTTGCAGGCTCTGCAAGAAAGCGTTGGTAAGCAACTTGACGCTATGGAAGAGCGAAAAAAGAACTATACTCCTTCTCCTGTAGAGATTAAGCCTTATAAAAAGGATATAAGGAAAGAGCCAACGGCAGAAGATATTCTATTAATGGAAGAATATAGCCGCGGAGTATATCAAGGAGATTAATAAACAACTAATATTTAAACAGTTATGAGTAATACAATTCAAATCAGAGTAGAGGAGCTAAGTGCGCTAAAACCTACTCAAATCGTAGAAAATGAAAAAGTAGAGCAGAAATTTATCGGTATGTATAACGCCATCTGGGGAACAGATATGGGTGAACAAATTTACAATCGTGAGAAATTTCATTTCAATAAGTTATTGACTGAAACGCCAGCTCTACAAGAATGCACGAAGCTTTCCCTTTTCGGTTGTTTCCTTGATATGGCCGTGAATGGTCTTTCACTTGACCAATCAGGCAGACCACAGTGCTATTTAATTCCCCGTAACGTTAAGGTAAAGACTCCTAGTGGTGATATATGGGAGAAACGCGCTGGGCTTACAGTTTCAGCCTACGGTGAAGTATATATGCGCCAACGTGCCGGACAAGTCCGCTATGTAGATAACCCAGTAGTAGTATTTGAAGGGGATAAATTCCGTCCTATTATAGGTATAAACGGCGCTAAATCAATAGAGTATGAGGGAGCTTTCCCGAGAAAGTCAGACAAGCCGGTTGCCGTGTTTATACGTATTGTACGTAATGACGGGTCAGTTGATTACTCCTGGATGATGGAATCAGATTGGAAGCGCTTATCAACGTTCTCTGCAAAGCAAAACAAGGGAACTGCTAACTCTCTATATACCTCTAATGGTGGTAATATTGATACTGGGTTCCTTGAAAACAAGATGATTAAACATGCTTTCGACGCCTATCCTAAAGTACGTACGGGAAATTACACATCTATGGAGACACAACAGGAAGAACCTGTAATCGACTACGGTTTAGTCGATGAGAACAAGGTTAATGAACCTGTTCAATCGGTAGAAGACCCTAATACTCCTTTCGGTGAAGAAAAACAGTTAGATGCTCCGGAATCTGTACAAGTAACAGTATCTGAAGATGATGCAGACGGAGGCTTCTAAGTATTTACTAACCAATTAAAAAAAACAATTATGGCAACAGAATTAATCAAAATAGATGAAGTAAAAAGTATTCTATCATCCTTTCCAGATATTATAGGAAAGAATACGAACTCTGTCAAGAAATGCAATGAAGCCGGTCAGGCTCTCCTCGATACAATCGAAGGAGAAGGCATGAATGAGACAATAGACCAAGCAGCAGCCGACTATTTGAAAAAGGTCAATGTGACTCTTAAAAATATGGACGAACGTCGTAAACCTATTACGCAGATATTCGATAGAATACGTTCCTTCTTCACTTCACAAGAAAAACAAATCGACCCTAAAGATGTATCTACTATCCCCGGTAAGCTTGTTGCAAAACGCAATGATTATGCTAAATTCAAATATGAAGAAGAGCAGAAAAGAAAAAAAGCAGCCGAGCAAAAAGCTAGAGTTGATTCAGAGAAAGCAAGCTATCAACAAGCAATTGAGAATAATCTCCTTTCTTATTTCAACCAGTATCTTTCATCTAAGATTTCCGAATTACAGAATATCTTCACAGGGCTTACTTATGCGAATTTTGACCGCGAAGTTATCGGTATTACCATTTTTCAGACTGATTATCCTAAAACGCATTTCGATAAATTCGTAGGAGATTCTGCTACTTATTATATCAGCCTGGATACAAAGAAGGAAATCCGGCAAAATGTGTTACAGGGTAAATATGAGGAATACGCCCAACTGTACAAAACAAAACTGTCAAGTATCCGCCAGGACCTTATCGACCGTATTCCGTCTAAACGTAAAGAGTTGGCAGAATTGGAACAACTTCGTATTTCAAATGCAGAAGAAGCAGCAAGGGCGGAAAGGCAACGTAAGCAACGTGAAGCGGAAGAAACTGCAAAACAAATGGAGGAAATAAAAAGGCAGGAAGAAGCAGCTAAACAAGAGACTGCAATGAGAGCGCAGCAAAGTTCAATCGGTAGCCTTTTTGGGGCGGCTGCAGCGTCTATTGCACCTCCTCCGACAAACGCTAAGGTAAAAGAGAAAATTGCAGTACTTCACCAGCAAGGTTTTATTGAAATATTCCAAATGTGGTGGATAAATGAAGGCCAATCCCTACCGATTGAGGAACTGGAGAAAATCTTTAAGAAGATGATTACCTATTGCGAAAAGCAGGCAAACAGCAAAGAGCAAAAACATATCGAATCACAATTTATCCGCTACGAAGCAGATGTAAAAGCTAAATAGTTATGTCAAATCCTGATTCATATTACTCACGTACAGAAGTCAGCAATTCAGACCTGACAGAACTTAAAAACTATCTTTATCCTCGTGTTCAGTACGGGGATAAAGAGAAAGCATTCAAATTCGGAACGCTTGTAGATGCTCTTATAACAGAGAATGACCGTGTTCGGTATGATAAGCTAATGGTAGATGATTATGTGTACACGACAGAAGAATTTGAATTAGGACTTGAAATGCGTAAGGCTCTCCGGAAGGAAGCGGAGAAGGATCAATTCCTTGCCGTCGTTTTAGCGCAGTCCGATACACAGAAGTTCATGGTAAATAAGCAGCAGGAGTTCCATTATGGAAACTTTGCCTATCACCTCGATACTCGCTGTAAATGGGATTGGTGGTTGTCTGCTTACGGTTTTGGTGGCGATTTAAAAACAACTTTTGCAGAATCACAGGCACAGTTTGATGAAGCAATTGATTTCTTTGATTGGGACCGCTCCCGTGCCTGGTATATGGATATCGCAGGAAGTGAACAGGATTTCATTTATGCAATCTCTAAAAAGAACTGCAAGATATTCAAGCATTTTATCACCGACCGGAATCATCCTACATATATCAGAGGAAAAGAGAAGTACGAGGACCTTGCTTTCAAATGGTGGCAATTAATGGTCTGATTATATTTTACCTAAAAACAATATGAACTTACTTATTACATCAAGAGAACAAATATTGGCTGAACTAACCAATATAGATTCATTTCTCAATATAACTATGAGCGAAGATGCGGCGGAAGCTGTACAGCGCGGTAATGACTTGGCTGTATATGTTGCCCGCTCCGGCAAACTGCTTGCAGACTCAAAATATTGGCTCAATGAAACTATGAAGTCCGAAGTCATGCAAACACTCGTCGATACAGCCAAGAATGCGAAAGCAACAGCGACGGCGATAAATGCTCTAGTCAACTCTCTATGTAGGGAAGAACGGTACTTGGTAGACTGGTGCGAACGCTGCAACCGGACAGCAACGCATCAACTATCATGGTGTGTAACAGTAATAAGTAAGGCCAAAGAGGAAATGAAAATGTCCGGCATGTATAACAACAAAAAGTAATCATTATGAGAATCTTGAAAAAAGTCACAATCGGGCTGGCCGTTATCGGTCTGTTTACAGCATTATCTTCTTCTCAAAGAGAAGATGCAACAACAAGAGAAATAACTACGGCTGCCGTCATGGGAGTTGTATCAACATTTAGTATTATCACTTTATCAACAAAAGAAGATTATGGAACAAGCAAAAAATGAAATCAAGAAGGCAGTCGTCAAGAAAGACCGCTTGAATGTAGTGTACAATGAGCGATTCTCTGAAGCAAACTATACGAATGTAATTAACAAGAGCTGCGATCAGATTATCCACAGCGATTTAAGAGAGACTTTTAATCGCCTCAAGTTACATCTCGTCGTATTGTGCGAGCAGCCAGAAGCTGTTAATATCAATAAGGACAGCTTTATGTCTCCCGGATATTCTGAAATATTGGAGAATTACATCATTACAGGTTACTCTAATGATAGCGTCGAAGGAGTTTCTGGAATCAGTATCATGGGAGCAAAACTTCTTCAATCCGGCAAAGTCGTTGACTTGAAAATATTCGTTCCTCTCCTTGACGAACAATACCCCTACTACGAAGAATTAAGTATTGACGCTGCCGCTTGTGATGCGGAAGTTGAAAGTTATCTGTTTGAAGAAAAATGGGGAATCCGCCAAGAGCGCTTAGATTTTGAGACCGACGAACCGGAAGAAGCTGTTGTTATAGAAGACAAACCAAAGAAGGGAGGACGGAAAAAGAAACTAGAAGCCCCTACCCCTCTTGATGCAACCGCATAACTCACAATCATCATAGGGGGATAGCTTCCCCCTACTAAACACTCTAAATCATGAATATCGAATTAAAAGGAGATAATTTTGAATTATCATTCAAGTATAAACCTTCTATTATAGAACGGGTCCGGCAGATTCCTGGAAGACACTTTGACGGTTCCAAGAAAGTTTGGATAGTACCAACCCGGAGCAGAGTTGACCTTGAAAGGATGATATATCAAATACAGCAATTTGAGAATATAAATTGGCTTAGTGGTAATGAAAAAAAGGAAGAAGATATTGCTTATGATATTCCGGAGCTTCCGGAGCTAGCTATTCCCCATAGCTTAAAAATTCAGCCGTATCCTTATCAGCTTAAAGGTATTGCTCGAGGACTGGAACTTAAACGATTTATGAACTGTGATGAACCGGGACTTGGTAAGACATTGCAGAGTATTGCAACAATTAACCTTGCCAATGCTTTCCCTTGCCTCGTTATTTGCCCTTCTTCGTTAAAAATTAACTGGATGCGTGAATGGGAAAAGTTTACTGATAAGAAAGCAATGGTTTTAACTGATAAAGTACGTGATACTTGGACTTTCTTTTACCAAACTGGAATGCATCAGGTATTTATTGTCAACTATGAATCACTGAAAAAGTACTTTGTACAACGTATAAAGAAAGCCGAAGGCTGGACACTGCGCGATGTCGAATTTAGAAATTCAATCAATCTATTCAAGTCAATTATCATTGACGAAAGCCACCGTTGCAAATCTGCATCTACCCAGCAAGCTAAATTTTGCAAAGGTATATGTACCGGTAAAGAATGGGTTATCGAGTTGACCGGAACACCAGTAGTTAATAGGCCTAAAGATTTGATTCCTCAACTAGCAATTTTGAATCGCATGGAAGATTTCGGCGGATACAAAGAATTCGTCAACCGATATTGTTCCGGGCAAAGAGAGGCTTCTAATTTGAAAGAACTGAATTTCAATCTTTGGCAGCATTGTATGTTCCGTCGTGAAAAATCTCTTGTCTTAACAGACTTACCGGATAAGATACGCCAAGTAAACACTTGCGAGATTACTAATCGCAAAGAATACATGGACGCAGAACGTGACCTGATTATGTACTTGCAGAAATACAAGGATGCCGATGACGAAAAAATAGAAAAAGCTCTGCGTGGCGAAGTGATGGTAAAGATAGGAATTCTACGTAATATCTCGGCTCGCGGCAAAGTACGTGATGTTATTGAATTTGTGAAAGATTTCCGAGAGAACGGAAAGAAGATAATTCTCTTTTGTTCTCTTCATGAAGTTGTCGACCAACTAAAACGCTACTTCCCTACCGCCGTATCAGTTACCGGAAGAGATTCACTGGATGAGAAGCAAAGAGCGGTTGACGCCTTTCAAAATAATCCCAAGGCAGATATTATCATTTGTTCAATAAAAGCGGCCGGAGTTGGTTTAACACTTACTGCATCAAGCAACGTTGCCTTTGTTGAGTTCCCCTGGACGTATGCCGACTGTTGCCAATGTGAGGACCGGGCGCATCGTATTGGACAGAAAGACTCTGTTACCTGTTACTACTTCCTTGGCCGGCGAACTATTGATGAAAAAGTCTATCGCATAATTCAAGAGAAGAAAAATATCGCTAATGCCGTAACAGGTTCTACCGAGGATATAGAAGAAAATATTGTCGATATGGTTGCACGTATCTTTAATACAGACTATGACGACGAAGAATAATTCAATCAAATATGAAAGAAGATGATAAATTTGAGACTTTGATAATATCATATTTAATATCGGTAATAGGTATATTTACCACCTTGGCAATCTTGGCTTATTGTGGGATTTTAAAGTAGATAAATTGAATTTAAATATTGAAATAAATATGAGCAGAATCCAATTACATAAGTCCATCCAGCACGTTACAACAGCTAATGGCAAATTGAGTGATAAGACAATAAAGTTAATTAATATAATGGCAAAGAAAGCGTATGGAAGTAAATGATATAATGCAGCATATTGATGAATTGCTGCAAAACTACTCAAATGAAGAGTGTGCGGAGATTTTAAAAGAGGTAGTAAGTGAAGATGAAGGTGTTTACACTAATTCATAACAAATAAGAAATGAAAGCAATAACAATAAAACAACCGTGGGCCTCTTTGATAGTCCACGGTTTTAAAAACATCGAGAACCGTACTTGGGCGTGTCCAGAGAAATACATAGGGCATAGAGTGTTAATCCATGCAAGTGGAAAACCTGTAGAAATGAGAAATCCCAATAGTGTATTTACAAAAGCTCAATGGGATAGTCTGCCTGTTGAGTTTCAACGAAAAATAATATGTGCAGAGGGCATTGTCAATTCTGCTATCATTGGAAGTGTAGAAATAATTGGATGCTCAATCAATCATCCTTCTAAATGGGCAGAGAAAACAGATGCTAGTAAAGGCTATTATGAAAATCCTATTTATAACTGGATATTAGCTAATCCCATATTATTTCCAGAACCAATACCGGCTAAAGGCAAACTATCTTTTTGGGAATACGATAAAATTCAGGAACCCGTGTCAGATGGCGACCACAATGTTTGCATGTGTCGTATATGTGTTGATGAAAAAGTTCAGGTGATGAGTATGGGAAAATATTTCGTATGTAAATATTGTGGTGGACGTTGGTACAAGTAAATTCAAATCATCAAAAAAAATGAAATATATCTGTATCAAGGAATGCTACGCATTAGATAAGCAATCACTCATACCAAAACAGTTATTCCGTGTCGGACAAATATATGAGTTTTCAGAAGAACCTGATAGGACGTTTTTCAAGAAAGTAACCACATAAGAAAACAATAAACTTTTTGCTCACCTAATTTATAAGGTGAGCAACATAAAACAGAATAGAAATGAATAATATTAATTTGAACGCCCTTTGTGATAGGGCATATAAAATCGCTTGTGAACATGGTTTTCACGACAACGAATTGAGTAATGAACACTGCCTTTGCCTCGTAATATCCGAGCTTATGGAGGCTGTGGAAGCAGACAGAAAAAATAGACACTTTGATAAAGAAAAGTATAAGATCGGTGAATATGCTGAGTGTCAGGGGTGGCTAACGAATGAAGAAAAGTTTATTAACGTATTCAATAGATATATCAAAGACACAGTAGAGGATGAGCTTTCCGATGCAGTTATCCGCTTGCTTGACTTAGCCGGATTACGTGGCATTGATCTAAGCCTTGCTATGAAAGACCTGAATAACAACGTTGATGATATGTCAGAAGCTTGCAAAGATGAAACATTCACAGAGTCTATTTATGCAATATCTATTTTACCGGCAAGATATGACTGTCTTTACGATTTCCCTACAACCGTGAATGATATGTTAATGTCTGTTTTCGGATTGGCCTGCCATCTTAATATAGATTTATTCTGGCACATTGAGCAAAAGATGAAGTATAATGAATTTCGTGAGAAAATGCACGGGAAGAAGTATTAACTCTCAATACCGAAGATAGAAATGAGTAAAGCGATAAATGAAAAAGTCCTGAATAGGTAGTCAGGACTTTACTGAGATTAGATATAAATCTGAAACATTAGGGATTCGACATATTTGCCTTTCATATCACTTCCAGTACTTGATTCAAGAGTCACATGATTGGTTTTTACTGTATAGCCATCAGGCATTAAGCTATTTATGTGATTACAAATAGCGTTTTCTAAATGGTTCGGTTCCCCGTAATAAGGAGTTTCACATACTACTTTTACAACAGTGTTTCCGGATGGCTCAAACAATCTCAGTGAAATCCCTTGATTAAGCTCATAGCCTTCTTTTGTAGATTTAATTACTAACATATTTTTATTTTTAAAATTAGACAACAAAGATAGGCAATAGTTATTTATAAAACAATGAGATGATTGATTTACAGTATGTAAATGATATGTAAATGGATAAATATTAATTAAAATCAAAATAGAAAGGAATCAAATGAACCTGCAATCTAAGATAGAATACTCCATCGCTTTGCTTCGCAAATGTGAACAGATGGCACTTGACTACGACCCGGATAACGGCTTTTATTTAGCCTTCTCCGGCGGCAAGGATAGTCAAGTCCTCTACCATCTTGCGGTAATGGCAGGAGTGAAATTCAAGGCTCACATGAACCTTACGAGCATTGACCCTCCGGACGTTATTCGATTTGTGAAGAGGAATTACCCAGACGTGGAACTGATAAAGCCTAAAATGTCTATTTATGACATGGCTCTAAAAAAGCATATTATTCCTACACGAACGATGCGCTGGTGTTGTGCTGAATTTAAAGAAATGTCCGGTGCAGGTAAAGTCACCTTGATCGGCATTCGTAAAGCTGAAAGTGTGCGGCGCTCTAAACGTGAAGAAATTGAGATTAGCAGCCATAAATTCAGCGGGAATTTCGACCAATTTTCAGAGCACAAAGAACAGATGGTTACTTGTGTCGGAGGCAAAGACAAGATCCTTGTTTCTCCGATTATCCATTGGACTGACAGAGACGTGTGGGATTTTCTGAATGGGAATAAGATAGAGCATTGTTCTTTGTACGATGAAGGATATAAGCGAATAGGTTGTATTCTTTGTCCGATGTCAAACTACAAGGATAAACGAAAAGACTGCCAGCGTTTTCCTCATGTGAAACGTAAATGGATTCAGACCATACAAAAGCTCATTGATGCCGGATATATCAACCACAACTTTACCGATGCTGAATTTGGTTTTAATTGGTGGATAAGTGATAAAGGGTTTGACAAGTATTACGCAGATGAAGTACTGCAGCAGAAAATTGAGTTTAACGAATAACAAGATAAAGATGAATATTTTTGCAGTTTATCAAGCGACAATAATTCTCCTTTGGCAGAATTTCTGCCAAAGGAGAATTGATTACGGTTTTTGGGATTGGAAAAACAATTTTAGTAATTCTTTAATCTCTTCGATTGTTAGCTCAATGAGATCATCAGGCTCTGCTTTCATAATTGTTTCTGAATCATTTATGAAAACCCATAACCATTTTTCTCCAAACCTAAAACATGTCCATCCGTCTGCTGAATACTTAGGGAACTCAGTAAATCCTAATTGCATTATTTCCTTTTTCATAAAATTAAAAGACAGGGGATAAAACTGCCTATTTAAATGATACAAAAATGATGCCAAAAAAGTACTGTTAGAGAGGCTGACAAAAGATGCGTTTTTAGAAGCTAGGAATTTAAAGACTTTACATCATACATAAACTTATGTTCATCTTTTTTAAACATTATTTAGGATGGATATTAGTAAACAATACTCAAATAAAAATAAGATATGAAGAATATAGGTATCGCATTGATTTATGTTGCTTTTTTCTCTCTGATAGGATTTTCCTTATGGGTGACAAAAAGTGTATGGGTGTTATTGGCATTGATATTTACCCCTGAATATCGCAGTAAGAAAAATTAAAAGCAAAATAAATATGGAACAATACACCTACACTTTCGACAACGAATCAGAATCAGATCAATTCAAAAATCTGCTTGATGCACAGGGCGTAAATTATCAATTGAAAAATTACACCTTGTTAGACGACTCATTTACCGATATATTGGTAGATGCACAAATTAAGCCTGCTGTAGATTCACTCTACTCAGAGGTAATAAAGTATGGAATCAAAATTAACCATTTAAAATGATACGACCAAAGCATTATCAGTATTACAACCTGTCCCCACCCGCACGGCGAGAAAGGACTACATTAACCACTTCCGGCAAGAGAAGCCCTTAGAAGGTATATACTTCACCGACTTCATCCGGGATGTTCTTGAAAAGCGAAGCAGACGCAAGTCTGAACACTATGCAGCCGTTTACGATGCTATCATAAAACACATAGATAACTTCTCATTAGAGTTTGACTGCAATATATTTACCAATTCGGTGACGGCTGAATTTATCGACGATTTTATCATCTACCTAGAAGACCAAGGTCTTCGGCATAATACAATAGTTGGATATATCATGAAAATTCAAACACTCGTTCGCCGGGCATCGCAGTATAACTATGCAGTAGATAATACCTACGATGAGATTGATTTGAAATGCGAACCTACAAATGCAGTCTTTCTCTCAATGAATGAAATCACAAGGATATACTACTACAAGTTTGAGAAGCAAGATAAACGGAAAGCCAAGGAGCGCATAAGGGATATGTTCGTATTGGGATGCCTTACCGCTCTTCGCTACTCCGATTATTCAAGGTTAACAAGTCAGAACCTGATAAACGGTTATATCATGATTCGGACAATGAAAACCAACGTTGATGTAAAAGTCCCAGCTCATGACTATGTGAAAGAGATATTCGAGAAGTACAACGGCTGTGTGCCCGGTGGCTTATGCATCCAGTACTTTAATAAGTATCTGAAAGTAATCATGAAAGAAATAAGGCTGAATGACTTGATTACATACTCATTCACAAAAGGCGGGAAGCTTGTAACTGTCACCCGTGAAAAGTGGGAATTGATTAGCAGTCACACCGCCCGAAGGAGTGCTGCAACCAACATGTACCTGACCGGACGCATGAAGACACTGGAAATAATGAAGTTGACCGGGCATCGGACAGAGCAAAACTTCTTCCGATATATCCGGCTAACCGGTGATGATACTGCCCGCTCTATTTCAGGAGATATGTTTTTTAGAAAATAAATTATGAAAAAAGAAAAGTGCATTTTATGTAAAAAGGAAACGGTATCGGTCATTAAGGCCGGTACCGGTTTTATGTGTTATAATTGCTATGCAGACCAGCGTAATCCTCCACGTTCTAAAGAAGTACATAATAACGAGGAAGCTCGGATACAAACAGAATTCTTCGAACTTATTCCTTTATATTTCCCTAATATTCCGGACAAGCTTGTATTTGCTGTTCCGAATGGCGGCAGTCGTCACGTCAGGGAGGCTGCTAATCTTAAACGTCAAGGAGTAAAACCAGGTGTTTCTGACGTAATTGTGCTCATTCCGAAAAAAGGCTTTGCCTCGCTCTGCTTGGAGTTTAAGATTAAGACAGGTAAACAGTCAGACCATCAAAAAGAGTTCCAAAAGCAGGCTGAAAGTTGCCGAAACAAATACGTTGTAGTCAGAAGTGTACAACAAGCAATTGAAGAACTTCGAGAATATCTTTTTTAATAGAGCTGTATATAGAATACTGGATGATTGGGAAAAGACGATATACAATTAAGAGGTAGCTTATTCGGCTACCTCTTTCCTACAAATATTATTTTAGTGCAAACTTTCGCTTCACAAATAACTTGCTCCGTGAGAAATCATGCAAATCAATTAGCATTGCAATCCTTTTGATTTCCTTTTCGTTTCGCAAGGTCTTAATAACCTTCGTGAAGTCAGTATATTCAAAACGTAGCCAGTGGCAATAAAACTCTCTATCCATTATCCAAGGAATATCAGCATCTGTCCGTTCGCCACTCTTATGACAATCATATAAACGTTTAAGGATATTCTTTTCAAAATCCCATCGAGACGTACACATTTGGTTTTCTGTAGCAATTACCTCCACTTCATATAGATATTCAAATACGTCTTTAACAGATACAAATATTACTCCATCCTTTTCAATATATCCAATTTTCTTTGCCATAATGTTTAATTTTAAAGTTGCACAAACTTACTCATATCTCCAAGAATAGCACTTTTTGAGTCATGTGAATAAGTTAAATTAAACTACAGATACATATTTTAATATTAAAATACAGGGAAACAAGCACAAAATAAAAGCCCCGACTACACTTAGTCGAGGCTCATTCCTTTTGGAGTAAATAACGTATTGTCTCCCGTTCTCGAAAACTAGCAACTTTTCCGTAGAGAGATGATACAACAGACATCCACGTCTGTACACAAATATACTAATTATTTTTTAATTTGAATACTATTCCGCCAATTATTTATGAAAATGAAAATTTACGATTCTAGTATTCTGCAGAGAGCATAAAAATAGGTGACTATTCAGCTACCGATTATTTATAGCAAATTTAGCAAGCGCTTCGTTTCTTCTTAACTTCCTGAACCGTATCTTACTCAATGATGCCGACGGACTTTAGTAAGCCTACAAATGGACTTTGCTTTCTATCAATATATGGCTTGACATTTTTTGTATTGATACATTCCATGTCACGGATTTGCCTAAATGCGGAAATAAATTGATTCTTACTGATAGACTCTCCTTCAGTGGCTCTAACACTTCCTTCCCTTCCACCTTTGTATTCTATAGAATCAATTATGACCTTGGCGTTATATTTAATACCAGTAGAGGACAAAAACTGCTTGTTCTTATTAATATAAGCTACTACTACATTCCAAACTTCATTGGCCGGCATTCTTTCATATTCATGTTTGACTTTCATTATGGGTCTTTTTTTTGCAAAGATACGAGAAGTTTGATTATGAATAAGAAAAAAGCCCCGAATCTTTCGTACCGAGCCGATCACATGACTATCACATAAAATAATCTTTTATAGCATAAAGATAGCGATACTTTGGAGGTGGATAAAGAAAAACCCCGAATCAAAGAGACGGGGCAATATAAAAAGGATTTATCATTAATAGAACACAACTTATCTCTAAAATAATAAATCAATAATGATTGTTTGGTACAATTACTTTAGAATCTTTCATCATACTAATATATGCTTTCAAAAATGCTTCAGCAGTATCAAGATTAGACTCAACATTAGAAGGATTATATATTCCTATTCCATCTGCATCTTGCGGTTTTGTCAAATGACTTGTATACCAGTAATACAAACCACCTTCCTTTTCAATTCTTGCATACACAGTTACCATATTATCATATTTATCTTTCACCGCATAAGTGAATTTTTTTATTGTTTTAGCCATATGATGATTATATTTATAAGATATACAGATTATATACTCAATCTTAATTTCAAATTAGTTTTTGTAGGACAGCAAAATCTAGTAAGAACATCAATAGGCAAACTAAATGCAGTTGCCATTTCCTCATTTGAGTATTCCAATTCATTCTTATGAAGTTTATAAGCTTCATTGTACATATTCGGCATATCAATATATACATTCACAGGTTCGCTTTTTCTATATCCTCTTCTACTTAGTTCAATACTAAAATATTTATATTTTTCATTAGTAATACATTTCAAATCTTTTGCCCTACGTACAATAGATGCCATGGAGGTTAACCAATATCTTTTTAATTCCACCAAATACTGCAGTTTTAGTCCACGTAAAGAATTTGATATAGCATCAGAAGGCATAAGGAATTCTGAAGCAAATCTATTTGCTTCATCTTCTTTATCCCTATATTCAGAGATTAGAAACTCATTTGAAGTATGCATGATCAAATGTCCCAGTTCATGTGCTAAAGTGAATCTTTTATGGTCATTACTAAAATTCTTATTAATAATAATCACATAATATCCACCATCTGTCAAAAAAGAAACCCCGTCAAATAGATCCACATCATAATCCAATTCTATGATTATAATCCCATTTCTTTCCAGCAAAGAGAATATATTCCGAACCGGTTCATCTTTCAAGCCTAAATACTTCCTGGTGTACTGAGCCACGGTTTCGGGTGTATATCCATCTTCAAGGTCAATCATTCGAAATGACATATCTGGAAATTCCACAGACTCCCCCATTTGGTCTACAATATAACCTAATAACTTGTTTGAAAGGTCTATTTGGGAACGTTCATTTTTAGTCATTCCTTTCTTCCTTCGGTAATGCGCATTTTCTGCAATATTTGAGATTTTCTTCTCATAAAAGTCAGTTGGAAATCCCAGAAAATCAATTATGCGATTAAGCACATCGGTAGATAAAGGACCAATACCCTTCTCATACTTAGATAAATTGGATTGTGACAATCCAACAATCTTAGAAGCAAGCTCGGTTTGTGAGTAACCTCGATATTCACGAGCAAATATTATCTGCTTATAGTTGATTTCCATTTTTGCTATCAGTATTGTTGTTTTCTAAAATAAATTCGGTGATGTATTATATTATTAATTATTTGTTCCTTCTTTCTTTTTGATATTTTGGCGTACAGAGAGAGACGCAGCGGCTGGCTGAACATCCATTGTTCTATTAACTGTAGAAATATCATTTTCAGAAATAGTCCATCTCACTTTGTTTTCATCGATATAAACCAATTTTGGATTTATAATCTCCCCAAAACGACTTTTATTATATCCAAAAAATAAAATAGGTTCTATCCCGTTATCATACATATCAAACAAATAACCTTGCTCTTGGTTCTGAATAGATGATGAAAAACGAGTTGGAACATTCATTGGCATATTTTTACTATTTAATTTCTTAAAAAGCATAATATATCCATTAACTCTAAGCATAAATCTTTTGTACTTTCCAAATGTCCAGTCATCTTTAAAAACAGACTGAACACTTTGAATTATTTTTGAGTTTAAGAGGGAGGCTTCAAATCCTCGACAACGAGCTGTAAACGGGGTTTGTATTACCTCTTTTTCATAATTACGTACAGCATTCCAAAAAGCATCAAATAGCTTTTCTAACGACTCACGAAGTTCGTATTCACATTCTTTAGCGTTTATTATACGCTTCCTTTTGGCTGTTTCAGCCACATTCTTTAATTTTGCCATAAAATACAATTTTATATTTTTACATCACCGAATTTAAAGTTTATCTCTGCGCCAACAGAGATATTCTTTTGCTGCAAAGATATATATTATTTCCACAATATTGTATTTTTTCACATATAATTTCGCCTAAAAATTGTATTTTCAATAGAAGAAAGACTTATTTCTTAAATTTACACACCAACCATCCCACAAGAATCAAGCCAATGACATAGCAATAAACTTTATCTTTATGCAAATCCCACCAAGATAATTCGATGACTTTTTCTTTCTGATTCATTAAGGCATTCATCTTGTTATTTATCATATCCAATCGATTAGAAAATTGTTGCAAAGTAATAGATAATGTTTCATAGACTTCGGTCCGTTCTTGCTCCTGTTTGGAAGCGGTGGTAGTACTTTCTTTGACCGGGTATTGTTTTCCGGTTGAATCCGGAAGTGATAAGTAAACTGTTTTATTCTCAATTTTCAGATCACTCAACTTGTCAGTAGTAATCTTCGTTTGCTTACTTACATCAGTCCTCAATGACTCAATTATACTTTGAATACGACTCAATTCACCGGAATAGTCTACCTGCTTTTGAGTTTCCATATTCCGGGAAGTCTTGCAGGAAGTAAACCATATTCCCGACATCAGGAACATGGTTATATAAATCAAGGCTTTCATAATCCCAAGTATTTAGCAATGCCCTCGACGTGTATCCTAGTAACCTCATCTTTACCCTCTCGAGACAAAAGGTACTCAACATCCTCTTTATTGTCCTGGAAGAAGTTCTCTGTTAATACTGCCGGACAATTCGTATCTCGACAGATGGCAAGATTCTGTTCCCAGTATTCCCGTCCGGGTGTCTGCTTTCGGACGGGAACCGGAATACATTCTGCTATTTGCCCCAAGCAGTCTGCTAATTTTTTGCTATTACTAGAAGCATTATTCGATACAAATACGCTCCAACCTTTTGCGCTCATCCAAGAACTGCCATTACCGGCAGCATTACAATGAATAGATACAAGGATAACTTTCTTTCCTGTCTCCTTGTAAATCGCATTAGCCCGTCGGCATCGCTCGGACAATGGAACATCCGTGTCCTCTTTAACGATGCGCTCGGCATCAATTCCCAACTTGCGCAATCCGGCTACTACCATATCAGCAATCTCTCTTGTATAGGACCACTCTATCAATCTTCCGTCTGGTGAGCGTTTGCCAGGTGTATTCTCACCGTGACCGTTGTCAATCAATACTTTCATTTCGTTTCCTCCTTATTATTTTAGTAACCCGTCTGAGGTTCGCGTTCCAAACATTTTCTTACCTCGCAACGCTTCATATCAGACTCTTTTAATTTTAATTCTGTCTCATGCCGCTTATGAACTTCATCAAGATGAGCAGCTTGTTCCTGTCGAAGTTCTACATAAATAGCATCAATTTTCGCATCTCGTTGAGCAATACGCTCTTCCAACCAAGCAATCTGTTTACGCTCATTTTCATTCTCCGCTGCATCTGCTGCCGCGTCTTCTTTACGAGCATTCGTTTTCCGGTTAACGTAGAAGTTAACTATCCATTTGATAGCTTCTAAGCCACCTAAAGCTCCGAGTATTGTTAGCCATTCATTTAACTCCATATTCTTATAATAAATATTTAAACAATGATAAAAGTAAAAGTTTACTACGCAGCAATTTTAATTATCCATTTAAGTTAAAATTAATATCTTCTACTGTCCATCTTGTAGTAGAAATATCAGGATCATAACAAACGCCTGTAAGCCTAATAATACCATGTCCCAAGCCACCTATTTCAATATTCGAATCACCTGTTACTACTCTTGTTGTTGTGCCTTGTTTATAAACAATAAAATCGTTTTGATTTGCAAATTGAAATCTGTATGATAATATTGCTCTAACAACAAAATAAGGTAATATTATTTGTTTTATAGATCCCTCAGGTACAGAAGGCAGTTCAACCAAATTGGTATTCATAGCATATTGTTTATCAAACAAATCTCCATAAGCCTTACCATTTTCATCCCAAATTATGGCTTTATTTGCAAGATGTCCACTACCATCTTCCTTCAAAAGAATTTTCCCGCCCGCAATAGAAATATTTCCGTCCTCAACCTCCACTCTTCCTTTAAACTTATATCTTTTAGTAATAGGATCAAGTTCGAACACAATTTCATCATTAACTAATGCAAAGATTCCAGTACGCTTAGTTCCATCAGCAGTGGTTAAACAATCCTTTCCTTGCGCTATTCCAGTCAACTTCCCATCAATAGATTTGGTACCGGAGAACATTTTAGGAGTAACAATATACTCTTCTCCCAGCTCCGTTGCATATCCGTTCCATTTCTCAATCCACGGAAGAAGGTTCGCATCCTTCCCTGTCTCTCCTTTTACTTTTATAGGATTACCCCATTCTCCGGATTCCGCACTTTCCGCCACCTTTTGAGAAATCCAGATAACTGATGCTGTTGAATTTGTATGCCATCCATTTGTAGTACCATCTCCGACAGGTTTTACCGGTTCTTCTTCACTATCATTATATGTTATGTAAACCCTCATTCCATCCTTACCATCCGTACCGGGGTCGCCATCTGTACCATCAATACCATCCTTACCGTCCGCTACCATTAACGCCCATGCTGTACCATTATAGATATAAACCCGCCCGTTATCTGTATCACGATACGCCCAATTCTTTTGAGGATTAGCAGGCGGAATCGAGGAATCTCCCTTCCATACAATATCGAGCCCGTCCTTACCGTCTTGACCGTTAACCCCATCTAATCCATTTTCGCCATCGGCACCGTCAACTGTCATAACATACCAAGCATTATCCTGATAGACATAGCATTTCTTATCTACTGTATTACGATAATACCAGCCATTTTCAGGATTAGCCGGATGAGAAGATAGCTCGCCTTTATACACTAAGCTAGCCCCATCTTTGCCATTTACCCCGTCTTGTCCATCCTGTCCATTTGCCCCGTCTTGTCCATCTTTACCAGGTTCGCCCTTCAAGTTTTTCTTAGATTCACTATCTAGATTATTCCAAGTTAAGGTTACACCCGAGCCAAGAGTTACTTTGTTGGTGGTAGGACTATACACAATGTTTCCCTTCCCTAGATTAACCGAACCATCAGGAGACAACTCATAAATAACAGCACCTTTATCATCTACCGCTTTTACCATACCATTTACACTATAGAACCCTTTCAATCCATTGCCACCCGGAATATCGCCGCCCATACGGACTTTAACCTTGCCGTCCCAATTCTTTGAGTCAACATCAAACATTACGTCAATGGCCGGTTGTCCTGTTTCATCAGCATGCATGTATATAGCAGATTGACGAGCCTTATTCTGCGAATTACCGAACTGAACCAACTCATCGCCCGATACAGGGGGATAAAGTACATTACCTGATTCGTCCTTATTAAACTCTGTTAAAGGAACATGCAGAGTTTTTGTTTCTACATCAACCGATGAAACTTCGACATGATAAAGCTTTGTCTTGTTACCTACGAACGTCTGACAGCGCACGAAATCATGAGCTACGATACTCACATCTTCGTTTTCCAATACAATGAGGTATTCTGTACCATCGTCTGAGATGCTAACAGCCTTCACCTTCCCATGCCCTTGACTGATTGTTTGAGCACCGATTATTGCCCGCACTTTACTTATCAGCATTTCAAAGACAAGCATAGTTTCCCGCACCACGATTGTATCAATCTCCAATTTCCATTTACCGGTCATGTACTCCCACAACTTCCAACCGTGTCCGGCGAATCCGGATATGAAGTCTTCCACATATTCTTTTACTCCGTTCGTGAGCTTCCGCCCTGTCTCTTTGACCGAACAGAGGAAACCATAAAATTTTCCATTACTCAGTATTGCCATTGTACAACTAGTTTAATTCAAGACATTTTTTCTATTTTTATCGCATTAAAGCCTATACGTTTACTTTTTTCAGCCCACATCATAATTGCTAATTTCCCATCATCAACCACAATATTATCAAACTCCATCCAGGTCTTATTATTCGTAAGAGAAAGAGAAGGAAGAGTTTGCTCAACCTTATTAATTTTAATGTGGCCAGTAGAAGTATGATCGTTTTGGGTTGTTGATGACAGAATACTTACTTTATAGGTACCATTTGGAACCCTCCACCCAATAATGGGATATACAACAGCGTTATACTTATTCGAATATTGATATGATAAGGGGGTAGAAAATAAAGACGAAAGGTCAAAATTGAAAGATGCCGCACTAAGCCATTTATCCAGTGTATCAATATCATAATACGATGCCTTCTCATTATCGTACATACGATACCATCCGGGTAATGCCTTTCCTGTCTCCGCACTATAGATAGGTTCTCCACCAGCAGGACAACCGTTATTATTATTTGCATTTGCAATTGTTATGTATACATTGGCTGTCTCATCAAATACAAATGCTTGTTTGTATTCTGTCCAAGGATATTCTGAAATAATAGCAACATCTTTTGATGATTCCGAACTGCTAATGTTAACGGGTTGTATGGCACTTATACTACTATTATGCACAGAAGTAACCGATATATTCGCTGTGCCATTTCCAACGATATGTAACAATCCGGAAGCATCTATGGTGGCGACATCCGTATTGTCAATATCCCATAGGACACCTGTCTGTGTCGTGTTTGAAGGCGTATAGGATACGGACAACTGGCAATCATCACCGATTCGTAAATTATTGATAAGTCCTGTTATTGCAAGACCTGTTAGTATTATTTCGGTGGATTGTTCTTCATAACTGATCGTACTGTTACGTATGACACTTTCTGAATCTGCATTTTTCAATTGAAGATAAATTGTTTTCATACCATAACCAGAAGATAATGTATATTGCAATGTTCCGCCTGAATACGCAATCCACGATGCCGCACTCAAATCGCTTGTTTCTCCAATTCGGTAATAGGTAGGAACCCCTGTGTATGTCGGAGCGACTGTTACAGTCTGTATCAAGGTACTACTGCTATCGTTGTTTATAACAATAGAAGTCAAAGAGATTGCTGTCGGACTGACATTCAGGCGGTCAAGATAAACCTGCCTGAGATTTTCCTTCAGTTGTGTTACTATGTACAATGCGTCATTCTTCCATACCGCCTGTCGGGTAGCTTCATAATGTGTTGTAAACTCCTCCGCCAGTTCTATCAACTTAGCAGATGTATTTACATTCAACATTAATTTGCCGTCCTTTACGATGTAGGAAAGACCTGTCACCTTATCATCTGTCGTGATTCCGTCAACTTGTGTTATACCACTAAGCAGCAAAGTAAAATCCGGATAATAAAAGTATTGTCCTTTAGGCAGGTAAATACTCAAATGTAAGGTATTGCCAACAACTGATTTACGTATGATAGTATTCTTTCTGATACAATCATACTCGTAGTATTCATCAATCGTTGTGAACCATATGTCATCGCTGCCATCCTTTCCATAATTATCGTTAAACCATACTAGAAGGTTCACCCAGTCAAGCGTCACTGTATGACAGCAGAAATGGAACCATTTGCGCTGTTCCTTCGTTTTAGCATATTCCGCTATAAAATTGTTTTTTACTACATCCTGTTCGGTATTTCCTTCAGACGAAGAAGGGAAAAACCTGGAACCAACAGCCTTAAATAGTTTCGGAGAAGAAAATGGCAAGATATCTACCGCCGGCGAATTTTCCGCGACACTCATTAAGATATGCGGACTTTGAGCGGCAGCAGTTAGAAATACATTATTGCCGTCCGGACGGGCAAGTATCTTAATCCCGCGGCCGACACGTTCAATAGCCCTCTCACAATCGGCTTTTAATCCGGCGATAACATTGCCCACCTCTTTATCATTTCCAAATATCTCAGTTCCAATATTGTGATAATACATGCTGCAACCATATTTCAACATCATTTTCATGTCCGGCCATTGAAGATATGGAGTCATGAACCTGTAAGTGTTGTTCGCTGACGGATCAACAGGATTAGTGGTGTCCATCATATTATTTCCATTTGTCGATGCATAAGGCCAGATAGCTACACCGTGCGTAAAACGGCGTTCATTACCGCAACCGTCCGTATAGCCTAACGTCTTTTCTAAAGTGGCATCCACAATCGAATCTGGAATATCTCCCGCATCAAGGTGATTGGCATGATAGAATTTATTGCTGACCGGACGACCATTCACTCCCGCCCACACGCGGCAGAAAGAAGATGCATTTGCATCGTCAGTAGTCAAGCTTACAAGCATTTTTTTATCATACTTCAAGATTGGAATTTCTATCGCTACGGAATCTGCATTCAGTGCACTTGTAGAAGTAATATCAAGTTCTATCTTTTCAGAATACGGTTTGATATAACGCACGTTCAAATAAGCGTTAAGATTCAGGGTTGTTGTTTCCTTACATTTTACTATAACTTTTGTAGCGTAATTATCGTCAACGTATACTTTCATTATTTCATACATAGAAACAAATATCTCACTCTTTAAAGTCTCTCCTGTGCTGGCGATGAACGAATCTATCGCAAAATAGAGATTACAACCTAAAGGATCATCGGAAATAGTGTATTCTTTTGTTGCCCCGGAAGATACAGGAAGTTCAAGCAGGATAGAGAATTTTGAATATACAGGATTTTCAATAACCCCTGCACTACCGGACATCTGAAATGATCCTACCTGAATTTCTGACTCGGAGAATACAAATCCCTGTGAACTCGATAAGATTTTATCATCGACTTCTTTTTTTGAATAGACTTGTCCCGGAATTCCAGATAATTTCTGTTTTTCTTCGTTTGTATAATCATTAGTGGACAATCCCTTACCGTTTTCCTTAACTACCTTTTTATTTAGTTCACCTGTGATTACTTTATTTTCAACAGGATTGGTCGAACTTAAACTTAGTGACGAATCAACGGTTATTGTGTCACCGCTTCCTGAATTAACACCTTCTACAAGTTCGTTAACCTTATCCTTTATGCTATTCAAGTCTTGTGCTTTTAGCACCTCGCCCGATTGAAATTCTTTCGTTAACTTATCCATATCACGCTAATTTATTTACATCTAATAAACCCGTATCTAATACCATTTCTAAAGTTACAGGAGGAGTAACTCCGCCAGAGATTGACGACACAGAGATAAACACCCATTTACCTAATACTTTGTGAAATACAGGCATGAGCATATTATCATAATCTGTCAGAGAACTAAGTACGGGTGGAACGGCTTCCCAATTTTCCTCTTTTACAAATAAAGAACCCGGTGCGGCAGTGTCAACATCAATATTTACGTTTGTTAGTTCTCCTAATGTGTTGACTTTCCCGCTTATATTCAATTCCTCGACTAGTGAATCCTCACCTTCTTCTATTAGAGATATTGAACTACCTTCAACTAATTCAGTCTTGCGGACAACAAGTCCATTATTTGCCTCAACAAGTTCTTTAGAAGTTAAACCACAAACGGTTAATCGAAAATTTGTTTCATCAGCTTGGTCTTTACGAAGAAATGTTTCTAATGATTTCTTGGAAGAAAAGACGTTCTTATCAGAAGGAAGCGTCTTGTCATTCACTCCGATAACATACACGCTGGTTCCGCCACCGACAACCACGGAACCGGAGTAGGTTTGTCCCTTGTAGGTGAGAGAATCAATCTTGCTTTCTATCTCACCGATACGTGAATATGCAGCCGTTTCACCGATTGTATAAATTGGATGGTCGTAAGGAATATCAAGCGGCCATTCAAAACCAATAATTCGGGATTGCCGTCCTTCGGGGAAAAACGCTTTATTAATTAGGTTTACTTTAGCCCCAACTTCGTATTCGCGAACATTACCGTTATTGTAGATGAAATCCGCATCCATCTCACAATCATAGGTGGATGGGTCAATCATGGATTTCTTTACATAATCTTTAGCCTTTTTCAGTAGTGCTTGCTCGGAATCAGGCAATATCTGTTCGGAAAGATATGCCGTATCAAATCCATGAAGAATATATGTATCAGCAGGGATATCCTTTCCATTTTCTGTATGAGCAGCTTGTGGGAATAGCACATCGTCCGGCAGATAACGCCCGTAGTCCTCATTACGGATTATTTCAAAGGTGGTTCCTGTATTGTCACTTTCTTTGAGAGATATTTCGAAATCAAGTCCGGCGAGCTTTCCGGTTTGGAAAATCAAGTGTAATTCTCCAGGCAAGCGGAAATCCTCACTAAAGTTCTTTAGACCGGTATCCTTGAATGTGTAAATAGGATATTCGTTTCCGGTAGGATTCTTATCATCATCTAATTCCTTGCCAATGCTAGGCTCAGGAACTTCATCAGTACTACCGAGATACTTCGGATATTCATCCTCAAATGTGACAATCTCTTCAATAGCTTCTTCTTCCGGCATTTCCACGTTGTCGGGATTGTCGTAGCGTTCATCTTCTATGCCGATTCGTTCACCTGTAGGGCTGTATCTGTAAGCATCCACATAGGGAATACCTTCCGGGAGCATAAGACGCTTTTGGACTACTCCGTTTAAAGTAAGTTCTTTATCGTCCTTGCTGAAATAGTTGTCAGGAACTTTGCCTTTGATGATGTTGTTTATGGTGTATCTATCTCCTAAAGAAGCCGTTGTACCTTCGGGTAGCCGGATAATATTCGAATTATCCCCTGTGAGTAAATCCGGGTTATAGACAGCATCAAATGTCTGTCCGGCATTGGAACCAGAGAGGAACGTCACAGAAGTATTTGCTCCAAGTGTCTCACAAGATAAGGTAAGAACTCCTCTATACTGGACATTAATCCATTTACTAAAAGAGTATTCCAAACTTATAGAAAATTGGCAATTCTGTGCATCAGTATTTAGAACAAAAGGCATGTCTACCAACTTAAATTCCGGCCATGAATCTGCATTTTGCACGGTCATTTCAGCTAATTTAATCAAATCACCGTTATTGTATTCTAGTGTGAAAACAGCTTTAGTGGTAGAATTTGAAGGTGGACTAGTCTGAAAATATCCCTCAACAGTAGCACCATTAGCTTTAAGTAGATACTTTCCCGCTTTTAAACTTTCAGCAATTGTTACCGTATGTTTTTTTTGATAATCGGGGTCATACATTTCTGTATGCTTTATGCTAACATCAATATCCGCTCCTTTTATTTGAGAACTGATGGGGAAATACTCATTCTTTAAGATTCTTGCCGTATCGGATATATCCCGCCCTTTGACCTCTTTCACGTCAAATATCAGGCTCTTTCGGTAGCTGGCAGGAATATTACGTGTAGAGCCGAAAGCGTAGACACGGGTCGCATATGTTGTCTGACTGTCGCTTCTTTGCATGGAGTTGACATTCACGTTCTCCGTATCAGACAAATCACCGGCTTTGAAATCAACCGGGGAACTGTATTCACAGCGGCCGAAACGAATCTTATGATTCTCTATCCACCATTCGCACTCCCATGTCTCCGCCATCTGAGTAAGTGCGTCGATAAGGTTCACATTGTCATAAGAAACGAGCTTGGAAGTGTTTGCTACCGTGTTGTCAATCTCGTATGTAAACTCTTCTTCTCTAAACTTGTATCCGAGTGCTTTCAGGTTGTCAAGAAAGACATTCAAGTGCGTGTCAAGGGTGGAGGTAAGATTCCATCCGGCTTCACGTCCGGTAGTCTCCGGTGTGTAGAAAAACTTTTTGTTCTTCCATTTCCAGTAGTAGGCATCCAATCGGAGTTCGTAGTCGTATGCACCGATAGTCGTATTGTAGGTAGGCTTATACAGGTCTACAAGCTCAAACATGCCGAGTTCGTTGTCCATGTAATCACCCAAATGAAAATATATAGGGTTGGCAAGAGAAAACTTCAAAAGAATATAGTCCTCTTTCATTAGAAGAAACTGGCGCTTACTACCTTCATTTATTGGGGTAGAAAAGCGGATTTCGCCTTGTATGTTTCTAATATTTACCATCTATTATCGGTCCTTAGTATTGGCTTCATTCATTTTTAATGTCAGCTTACCTTTTGTTAGACCATAATCCCCATAATTTGAGCAACTTAAATATGTCAGTTTAAAGGTTGCTTCAAGAATAGGAATATTTAGTATAACTATTCCTGATGTAATTTCATCAATAAAAGATTTATATTTGTCCAGATAGTCTTTTTGGGAATTGCCGCAAATCCATATAGAAAAAGAAATATCCCGTTCATCAGTTTTACATACATTATTATTCATCACAATAGCTTTTCCATGTTCCAAGCGACTCTTGTTTTGAATTAATCCTTTATTAGGAGCAGGCTTCAATAAAGCTTCATAGGTCCCTTTAGCGAGTACAGCTCCCCAAGTTGTGAAAATATCTTTTTCATTTATGTATGCATATCCTTTCATTATCGCGATGTTAATCCTTTTGTATTACTTTCTATTTTATTTAAGCTTTCTCTTATAAAATATAAATGCGCCGTATCTTTCTTCATATCTGAAAGAATATCCATAACTTCAAAAATAATATCACGCATTTCAGTCATAGAAGAATAATTAAAATTGTATATCGATTCCAGTCTCTGCGCCATTATTTGTTGAATACCTGTTTGAAGTATTAATTGCTCTTTACTAGTTTCACCTGCAATTTGCAAAGCTGTGAAGCGTCCGTTAAGTTCGTCTGCTGAATCTTGAGACATATTTTCAAAACCTTTCTTGGTAGAATCTTGAGAAGATGTTGACGAATCAAAACCGTACGTCTTTTCTATCTCTTCTCTTCTCTTAGTCATAGCTTCTGCTAATTCTTTTTGTCTTTCCTGAATCTTTTTAGCTTCATCTTCTGTTATATTGGTTCCACCTTCTGACTTTTCATCACCGGCATTTACCCACATTTCATAAAGGTTATCAATTTTATCTTGGAATTCGTTAGCAACCATTGAAGCTAGGATTGACTTTCGCAAGTATTCGCCAAAATTATTAGCCATATCCTCAGCAGAAGAATCCATATCTGAAAGGGTATCTATAAATTCAGAATACAAATTATCATAAGATATACCCGTGATTGATTCTTTCCATGCATCTACTATTTCTTTACTTTCTTCTTCGGCATCTATGATAGCTTGCAATGCGTTACGTTGTTCTTCATTTAATGCAGACCAGATATCTTTATAATTATCTCGAAAGTACAGAAGCTGCTTTGCTGTGAATTTTGATAAGTCGCCAGTGTCTAATGATTTTAGTGAACTTGGTTTCAGATTAAAGGATATAGGCTTTACATCATGAAGCATTTCTAAAAACCGATCCCTATAATCTCTTGATAATGAATCTTTAGATGCACCGGCGCTTTGTGCTATTTTCCTATATTGTTCAGTTTTATTATTAAGCTCCTCCATAGCTTTCTTGGCACTGGTTATTGCTGAAAAACCATACCCAAACCTTATACTTTCCTTTTGTTTTTCTATTATCCTCTCATAAATATCAATCATTGCATTAAGTTGACCAACATACTTCTCCATCTCTTTTTCTTTATCTTTTGAGAACATATTGGATATCTTGGTTGCGATTTGAATAGCTGTACTAATAATCATTAAGATAACAGACGCACTCTCAACTGCTTTGACAGCAGCGGACGCAGTCTGAGAAGCTGTTTCAATGCCACTCATTGCAGACATGGCAAATGTTCCAATATCTCCTATCAACCCAATTATTTCACCAGCTTGCCCACCAACAGATGAACCTACATTCTTGATAGAATTTGATAAGTCATCAATTACATTTGATACCTTCTTTTCAGCAGCTTGTACTTTAGCGTCAGCTTTAACAGCTTTATCTTTAGCTTTGTTATAATTAACCAAAGCTTGTGTTGCAGAAAGATAAGTCTGTTCAGATTCTATCTTCCCTGTCTTATCATTGTATTTACTGTTTTTTACCCCAGTCACAATTTTCGCACCGGAATTAACAGCATCAAGCTGTGCTTTAGCCTTAGCAAGAGCTTCCTCAGCCTCCGCTAACTCTTTTTGCCTATCTGCAAGGGCTTGGAACGGATTGCGTGAATCCAATTCGTCCATTATCTCTTGAATGGTCGTAGTATATTCACGAAGCTGGTCAGGAGAAAGTACCTGTGCTGCTGTCTGTTTTGCATTCTCTAATTGAGTTAACAGAGAATTCAATGTTTCAGAAGACGTTTCTTTTAGATTCTCAAATGCGCGAACGTATTCAGGAGATTCTTTCAACTTATCATAGTCAAGCCCCATTAACTCCATTCCTTTGTTTTTCGTCGCCTGGGCAATAGAGCGGTCAATCTGCTCTACCTGTTCTGTATCTCCATTCTTTACCGCCTGTTTGCGTTGTTCTTGTAGAGTAGCAATATCTTCATTAAACTTTCGTTCAATCGCAAGACGTTGGTCTGTATAGTCCTGATACTGATTCAACAAATCAGATAAATCATCTCCACGATTGTATTTTGTATTAGCGGTCGCAGCGGCTTCTTTAGCTATATTGTCAAATGAGGCAAATAGTTTCTTCGTAGATTCAGAATTGATGAAAACACTTGCATTAAAAGTCTTCTTTTTGTTTTCCGGATTAGCTTCAAAGGCGGAGCGAGCTTTTTCAATTTCTTGTAATTTCTTGTCTTCCGCTTCACGCTCGATAGCCTGCAATTCTAGCCGATGATTGAGCTCCCTTTGCTTGAGGACTTTTTCGCTACTCTCCTTGAGTTTGTTTATTTCAAGTTGTTCGAGTTCATTTACAGAATCCTCTTTCATACGCTGCTGCTCTCTCCCCTGTTTATCTAGCAGGAGTTTATATTTCTCTTGTTCCTCACGTAACTTCTTACCTTTATCGTCCCGCTTGGAAGACGAATCATAGACTTCCAACTCTTTTTCGGCTTCTTTCAACTTCTTGGCGTTTTCTTTATAGGATTTCACCACAGCAGAGTCTATTCCTTTGAAGTTCCCTGCGTCCATCAACTTCTTTTGAGACGAAGCGATTGAGTCTAATGCTTTCGTCGCATCATCCTTTTGCTTGGTCCAAAAAGATTTATTATGAATTTCATCCTGAGTTTGTAAAACACCACTTATCATTTTATCTATATTATCAAAATCACTCTTAGCTTTGTCAAATCGTATTTGTACCCAAATAGGAATAACGCCAAAACCTGATTCTTTAATCTTACGTTGTTCCACTTCCAACGTTAATTTTGCTGCATTATATTCTTGAACAATCTGTTCTCGACTACTTTTAGCTTCTAATAACCTAGCCTCAACAGGCTTTGCAGCCTCTTCAGCTTGCTTTTTAAGACGTTTATACTCTTCTAACTCTTCTTTATATTTATTGAGTTCCTTTTTCAGTGACTGATAGTGCGATTTGTTTTCCAAGGCTTTACCACTTAGACCGCTTTGCTGTTGATAAGTCTTCATTGCCTTGTTTATTCTGTTAACTTCTGAAATTATATGATTGTAATTTAATTTTTCAAATTCCCTATTCAGTATTTTTTGAGCATTAGCTGTTTGTAATGTTTCTATTTTTTGACGCGAATATGCCGCCGTCAATGCAGGAGATATTTTTTGCAATTCTTCATAAGCTTTTATCTGAGCATACTCTGTTTCTGTTTCATCCTGAATTACACGTATTAATTCATCTATTCTTTGTTTACGTTCATTAAGGACAGACTGGAATCGTTCTTGTTCTTCACGATGTTTTCTTGTTGCTTTTTCGGCTGCAGTTTCGGCTGTGGCCACTTTATAAATTGCATATCCAAGTCCAGCAAATGCAGCAGCAGCTAATACATAAGGATTAGTTAGCATTGCTGCAGCATTCTTTAATTGAGCGATAGTTTGAGCTTTTAGAGCCTTTGTTAATAAGATACGTGCAGTCATATTCTTAGCAATCATAGTGGCTTCAATGGCATACATACCCTTGGTTAATACCAAATTGGCCGCTTCAATAGCACGCTGTTTATTAACAATAGCCGTAACTGTTGCATATACTTGTTTAGCAGTACTTACAGCCAGAATACTTCCTTTATATCCAGCAAGAGCCGTCGTAACAACGACGATTAAAGCTCCTATATTTTTTAATGCTTCTTGAGCGCTTCCATCGGCAAAGGCTTCATTCATTGATTGTGCCGCAGCAGATATTTCTTTCAAAATTTCCTGTCCTAACGGGCGGAGGGCCGCTGTTATATTATTGC
This sequence comes from uncultured Bacteroides sp., assembly GCF_902491285.1. Lineage (GTDB taxonomy): Bacteria > Bacteroidota > Bacteroidia > Bacteroidales > Bacteroidaceae > Bacteroides. The sequence continues at coordinate 37,861 of NZ_CABUHK010000026.1, forward strand.
CAAGTAGTTTCATCTGATTCTCGGCAGATGAAGCCATTTCTTTGAAAGCAGCTTCTGCGGCACCTGTTGCATTTTGCATTTCTTCCAAATGCCCGACAGCTTCTTTGACATTTATACCTGTTAATCCGAGAACCGCATTAACAGCCTCAACTTCTGGTACTAACTCACGCAGTTTTGATTCCGAACCGCCAGCTTGTCTAGCAACCTCCGCTAGTGCTTCTTGATAGGTTCTGTTATCAAATGCACCATCACCAAGCACCTTAGATACTGCAATAATGGAAGCGCGTATCTGTGTCATGGCTTGTGCCGTTGGTGTACCTTGTTTAGTAAGTGTAGCAACAGCAGCTAACACTTGGTCTATTTCTACGCCATAGGCAGCAGCAATAGGCGCCACCTGTGCAATACTCTTACCTAATTCGCCAAATGATGTCTTACCAAGTTTGACAGTCGTAAATAACTGGTCTGATATTTTTTCTGCTTCTGAAACATCTAGTTTATAGGCATTTAGAAGAGTCGTAATTCCGCCGGCCGCTGTTGCCGTATCAGTAACACCACCGATAGCAGCCTTTGCGGACACTTCTAAAACTTTCATTCCGTTAGCTCCATCATGGCCGGCAGATACAATCTGATACAATGCTTTAGCCGCATCATTCGCAAGTACTGGAATATCTCGGGTTATCTCCATAACCTGATTCATGTAGTCTGTCAAACTACCCTTTATCCCACTTGAAAGGGTAGCAACTTCTTTCATACTTTGCTGAAACTGCTTCTCGAATTCATACGCACCTTTGGCTGCTTGTGCAAAAGCAATGCCTGCACTGATACCAATCCCACCGAATACATCGAAAGCAGTTATCTCACCGGCCATTGCCTTAATAATACCCATAGCTTCATTGCGTCCGGAATATAGCCCTGAATTATCTATTCCTGTCGCGAAATACAACGCTCCATCTTTGTTCTGAATACCCATATAGCATTTATTCTTAAAATATAAAGAGGAGTCAAAATTTGGCTATTTCGAGAAGAATAAGCATCTTTGCAGTGTTCTAAGACCAAGGAACAATTTTTTTATAAATGCTTTGGGGAGTTGATAAGCCTAGAAATACAATATAAGGCTATCAATTCCCTTTGCTACATAATCCCAAAGCATTTGAAAGATTATGTTCCTTGGTCGGAATAAAAGGGAAAAGATAGCCTTTTCTATAATATATAAATCACTATTCATTAGCGCCATGACCAAGGAAAATGAAAACGTACCCGTAGTAAATAAAAGTAGCTACACACAAGAGGAAATCAATGCTGCCTACGAGAAGGGCAAGAATGAAGGAAGAATTGAAGGAATGCTCGCTTACCAAAAGAGATTGATTGATAATCTAAAACGAGATAATGTATCTCTCAATCAGAAGTTCCAAGATATTAAAAAATAATCCCCCACATCTTCACAGATACAAGGGACTAGAAAACACACTCTAAACCAATTTAATAAAAAAAACAGTTTACCTAATATATAAACACAACAGCAAATTACTTTATCCTTTGACTTTTCCGCCAATATCATTGTATTTTTTCATCCGAATCTTTTCGTCCGGATTATCAAAATTGGGGAGTTCTACCCATTCGTAGTCCTTTCCTTCGACTTCTCCATCTTTATCAGCCGTCTTATTACGTTCTCTCATTACAAAGGAATACTCCTGAAGCAATATCTCTATCAATCCGTAGCTACTATCCAACGTTTCATTAAAAGTCAATCCTAGGGCTTCTTTTGCAATAACTAAGAATCGACTTTGGTTGTATCCTTCCAGCTTTGCAGATTCTTCTGAGCGGCTATTATCTCCGTCTCTCGTAGCGGGCTCACGTTCCGAAGCATCGTGATAGAGGTGCAAAAAGGGTGATACCCTATACGATATATGATTGCGTTGAATAGTATCCGTATATCTTCCCATGTAGAATTGTCTGCAAGAACCTGTTTGAACCATTCCGGTGGATTGTTGGGCTTATTGTGAATCCCCAGGCAGACGACATCAAGAAGTAATTCTCCGTACTTGTTCATTAGCTCCGGAAAGTCTTCCGGCAGTTCCCCTTCTTTTACAATCATCCTATCGATATCTTCCTTTTCAATTTCAAGGAGAAGTGGGCGAATTTTAAACCATGTCCTGACGGTGATAGGCTTTATTACAATACAGTCGCCGGGGTTCTTCCCTTCAGGGATAGAATCTCGGTTTGTGAAATCAAATGGAATCTTGACAGGCTGGCCCGTTACAGATTCCGATTCTTGCTGAAATAAGTTCTTTATACTCATAAATAATCCAAGGAGCCTAGCCCGTTGTACTTCCAGGCAATATTTCCGATTATTCGCGACTAACCCTCAATACTTTCGGCTCCATCCTTCAAATTGTTTGTTCCTGTAGGCGGATTCGAACCACCGGTCTCTACCTAACAACGTAGTGCTTTAACCAACTTAGCTATACAGGAAGCCATTTTACTCTTCAGCTCCGCCATCGACAACTGCCACGACTTCGCGCATAAAGGCTGTCTGTTTCTTTCCGGCTGCCGTGATGGCCGCTTGCACATACACACGCACAAGCAATAACTCTGCCTGTTCAGAACTAGGAGCCTGTGAAATCTTGGACGTAATCTTTCCATTAACAATGGTATAGATTACTTTTTTACCGGCTTTAGGCACCGTTTCACACTGGAATGTCTTCGATATAGAAGGGACATTGATTGGTTTCTTCCAGATGTTTTTACCGCCGGTTACGTCAATCTCACCACCCGCCAACTCTTTGAGTACTTCATTAGAGGGGGTAGGAATAGAGAACTCAATATAATCTGTTGTATCTTTTACGAATTCAACAAACAAAGGTTCATCGCTCCCTTCCGTTTCAACCTTTATCTCCTTTGGGTCTGCAAAGTTGAATGCAACACTTCCTTTTGTCGGAAGAGGGAATTCTTTGAGGTCCGCCCCAGGAACACCGTCACCGACTGTTCCGAATTTAATATTGCCTACGCCCATAGCGATAGGTCTTACTTCTCCTGCCATAATTATTTTTCTATTAAAATTTCTAATCTAATATTTGTACACGCGAATTTCTCTTTTAAGTCCGGCATTGGAACACTCCAGAGAACCGTCACTTCTTTACATATACCGTCGTTGCTATTGATTGAATCAAGCGATTTCCTTACCTTACGCCTAAGTTCCTTCATGCGCTGACGTCGGGGCATGCCGTTTTCATTCAAAGGGACAAAGATATTGACGTTAACAGGTACTTTATTAATGAAGTCGAGCTCATTCAATTGCAGGTGATTGATAACGATATGCTCATTAGCAACACCCGCTTCTGATGCATCCTTGTAAATCACAATATCGGTACCCGCAGCGGCCACTGTATCATAAACGATATCTACAGCGTCGAATTCATCCATAATCAAATCTTGCTAAAAATTGACTTCAATGTATCTCTTAGATACTTCTCACATTGCGTATTAGCTCCTGAAACGACCTCATACCCTTTAGCTTCCACGGCTGCCGCATACTCCATTCCTGCAACACCAACCAACACATAACCGCCAGTATGAGAAAGAGAGACTTCTTCTGCAAGCCTACGACCTTTGTACTTACCAGTTGTCTTGTCAGTCCCCTTGTCGCTTTCTGTGAAGTTCTCCGTGAGTACCTCACCGTCTTTGGCAATCACATATCCGATAGAGGAACGAAGATTGCCCGTCTGGTCTTTATATGAACCACTCCGGCGGGCTACTTCGATAAACTTCTCACCGCCTGCCTGCAGGAATACAAGCATCTTGTCTTCCGCTTTTCTTTGAAAGTGATTGAACCAACGTTCTAGTGACTGCTGGTCGAAAAGAGGAGTCATACCGTTTCTCATACATTAATTATTGAATGTGATTGATAAGGTTCCCAACAGATAACCGGTACATCAATACCCTTTGATTCGACTTTCAAACGCAAAAACTTACTACCGGCCGGTGGCTGCATTTTGGTATAGAAATAGCCATGTACTTGCGCTTCATCACCAGCCGAATTACGCTTGAGAACGATTCTTCCATCGCTTACCGGGTCATAACGTCCGGAGACAGATATTTCAACCGGTATTCCCGGAACCCACTCGCCGTCAACAACCTGCCCTTTAGCAGACATAGTTACCATCGCTGTATGCGGATACCGTTTTACCATCTGTTCCCTGCCCTTCCTTTGATAATGATTCGCTTGCCAAGTTTACCGGCCTTCTCCGGCTCCCCGTTCTCTATATACAGTTGTTTTGCAGTCTGGATATAGAAAGAACGGGAATGAGTAACAGAAAGCTTATTCTCACTGAAATCCTGTGAGTTTACCATCATGGCATACGTATCAGCAACGCAAAGACCGACTTGTTTCATGTTTTCAGCAGTACATTCCGCTTCGGGATTAATACCGCGCTTTACAAAGACTACCTTTTTCAAAAAGCCTTCCATATCCTCAATAGAAGGATATTCCAGTATTGTTTCTCTGATTGTTGCCATAATAGATGATTAATAACCCTCTTCGTCTGTTTTTTCAGTATCTTCGCCTTCCGTCCATGACTGGCCATCAGTTTTCATGATGTACATTGCATCAGGGTCATTGATTACCGGAATAGCGTTAGCTTCCGCTTTAGTCCACTCTTTGAACGGTTCCAGCTCAGACCACTTGCTGATAAAAACAAAGTCTTTTTTCAACGTGGAAGCTTTCTTCTTGTATTCAACAGAATGCTCTGCTGCAATAGGGCCATGCTGAATGTCACCACACTGCAAATCTTCCAAGAAACAAATGTTGGCGGATTCCCATGGATTAATCGTAGTACGTTGATGAGCAGCATTCTCAATACGAACAGACGGACTTACAAGAACAATCTGAACACCTTCCGTATTCTCTTGGGCGGCAAGATACTCATTGATAACTTTCTTGGAGATAGTCAGCTTTTCTTTCTGATTAATCCAGCCCTTAACCTTTTCGATAACAGCCTTCTGCTTCTTCAATAGAGCAAATCTATCTTTACGCATTACTACGTATTTGATAGTGACACCCTCGGCAGAAGCGGCAACTACGGTATCTTCAATATCCTGCAAGCCGTCGGCTGTTGTAGACTTAGACCAATCCACAGCAGCAACCTTCTTGTTTTCATTAGGCATACCACAGCCTACAAATTCTTCAGTAACAATACCATTGTTATTGCTTGAATTGAGGACGAATCCACCTTTAGACATCAACTGCATACACCACCATTCGAAACGACCGCGAACAGCGTTATATACGAAGTCCTGGTCTTTGAACGCAAGGTCAAGAAGTGATTTCAAATCTGAATCACCTTCACAATCACGGCTGAGTTGCTGGTATTCATTCCAATCACTTTCGTTCATACCGCGCTTTACAGCAGTCTTAGGAATATCGCCTGACATCTTACCGATAACTTCACGTTTCTTTTGCGGTGCGGAAGAATCGAATGAAATAACGTCAGCGATAACCGGTGCACCTTTCTCACCTGTAAGAGTCTCCCATTTCAGAGAGTTCTTCTGCTTTACACCGAAGAAATTAGGGAAAAACACCGGCTTAACCTTACGCGAGTTAAGGCGGGCGCCCATATTCTTACGGTTCACTTGTTTAATTAAACTTCTTTCCATATATAGTTATGAATTAATGGATTACACAAAACGGATAAAGTGAAGCAACGCTTTCATCGCTTCGTCAATTGGATAAGGCATTACTGCTTCATTTACAGTACCGCGTACCAGGAGTCCGGATTGCTGGTTAGCAACCGTTACATCGACCTTGTTCATTGTGATAACTTCCGGTACATACTTGAACTTAGCGGCTTTTGCAGCAGCTTTAGCAGTTACAAGCACTAACACATCATCTACTTTCGCAGCCCCAATCGGACCGGCAAGAGTTATTGTGTCATAGGCCGAGGCGGTCTTGTCGATTGCAGAGATTACATCGGAAGCTCCAGTTAAAGCACCGCCGATTGTAACCGCTTCCCCAACTTTAAACACATGATTCTTTGCTACCTGAATAGCGACCGCATCAGCAGCAGCTACAGCCGTAACTCTTCCAGTCTTAACAATATGATAAAGACCGTTAGCGTCCTTACCCACCATAACAAGCGGAGGAAGTTCATCAATGATTCCCTTCAGTTCCGCACGGGCAATAGTTCCACCACCCTGAATGTCCTCGATAATCTTTTCGATTCCGGGGGCATACTGAAATTCACTTTGCTTTTTTCTGAACATAGCTTTTAATTATTAATTATTATTCTTCAAGTCCAAGGCTGGCAGTCCCGTTATTAGCACCTTCCTCGTCCTCCATTAGTTCCAGCCATTCTTTCTCTGAACGTTCTTTGGGCTTGTAGGAATTAGGCTTGTAATCACCACCGGCGACCTCATCATCAATAACAGATTGTTTGATTTCGGCAAATTCTTCTTGAAGCTCTTTAATCTGCTCTTCGACAGAAGTTTCAGAGTTGACGTCAATACGATTGAACCATTTTGCAGGGAGTTTAGAATCTACAAATAATGCTTTAGCGGATGCCTGCTTCGTAGAAGTAGTGACTGTTGTAGCGACAGTAGAGACAGATGCAGCCAACTCGGAAATTTGCTTCTGTTGAGCTTTCAACAACTTAACAACAGAAGCAGGCAAGCCTTCGAAATCTTCGTCCTCGTCTTCGTCCTCATCATCTTCTTCGGATTTTGCCGTTTTCTTTGTCTTTTTAATTGGTTTGACAGGTTTGCCGTCCTTCAGACCATTATTCTTCTCGTACTCAGCGATAGCATCCTTTTTCGCTTTTTCTACTGCTGATGTATTTTCAAGGTCAGGAAGAATATTGTCCTTAAACAAGGCAACATAAGTGTCGATATCTTCTTCCTTTTCGATTTTGAATAGTTTCTGCACCTTAGCAGCGTACTTTTCGTTTACACCTACGGCTTTCAAGCCCTTTTTAATTGCATCAATGATTGTCATAACGATTTTCCTTTAAAATATAAGGGAAGTATTTTTTTCCTTCTGATATATTTTATTCCGGAATCAATGACTATCTTTGCAATATGGATAAGAAAAAAGAATATAAGGAGACAGCTAAAGCACTCGCTCTACAAAGTGGATTCAATCAGGTTTCCTACTTCGGGGAGTGGAAAGGTTATATGGCATATACAGTATCCCGGAAAGAAGACAAGGAATACTGTACTGGATATCCTCAATTTATCCTCGTAAAAGATAATATTGCACATTTAGCACCATATACACAATCATCAGATATTATGGGCGTTACTTCTATGCCAAAAGACTATAGCGAGATATTGCTATAATTTTCTCACTATTCCGTCAATAATATCAGTATTCACTAATAAGTTATCTACACGAAGCACATTTACCCCATATTGTAGTTTTATTCTCTTTGATATGTCAGCCCAATTAACAATTTTGCCATTTTGAGGGTCATAAAGAACAATCTTTCCATTAACTAATTTTTCTAAGGTTATGATATGCCCAGAATTTCCACTTTTCCAAGAGAAATCAATATGATATCTTCCTGGTTCTTTTGCCAATTCTATAATCTCTTTAGTAAGTGCACTAATATTCTTGCTTTTTAAAGCACCTGTCCTAGTTACGTCATATACCCCTCCTGCTTTCTTTTTTACAGGCGTCGTCATAGTCTCAGGGTCTATCCAAGCCCAGTTTGTTTTTCCTGATAACTCATAAGGGATATTCCCCGCTTTTTGAAGATTTGGTAGAGCTGTTACATTATAGCCGCGTCTCCTCAATTCGTTGGCAACAACGCAAGATTGACAGTTTACACCATATTCATGGCTCTTACCGAAGTTTATATTTCCCTGTAGTTCATTAGCTTCTTCGAAAGTCATATCTTTGCCCTTCTTTATGCCAATCTTTTGTTCTATTTTGGTTTGATTGAAGTTTCTTACAAATCGGTCTTCCCATCTTTTCTGAATATCATTTTTTTCTGCATCGGTCTTTATGCGTTTGGGTCTTGAAACCTTTATGACTTCAGGCGTAATAGATTTGGAAGCCTTTTCTCTTTGCAATTCTCCTTCTGTTGTAAAGTTATCCTTGTACCAGAAAGCAGACTGCAATCCGTTTTTATTCTCGTCAACAAAATCCTTTGCTGTTTGGGGAATATCCGTAATAGTCTGACCTTGCGGAACCGTGTCATTCAACAAGAAATCGGCAAATTCTTCCGGTTCCATGGTGATAGGAGTAGCAAAGCAGATACAAAAAGGATGAAAGCCTGTAAACTTGAATGTTTTCGGATATTTGCCGACCATCGCATCACAGATTTTGCACGGTCCACGATTATTGGCCGAGCGCTGTATTTCGATGCCTAGTATAAAATCCTGCTTACTCCAACGTTCGTAGTCCGCACTCCGGTAAGCTGTATTCGTAGTTGTCGCAGACGTCCGGAGAGCATTTTTATATGCAGAACGATAAACGCCTTGTCCCGGATGATAGTCCTTCATCGGTTGTGATAAAACCAATTCCCCTTTCTCATTCCGAATCCGACGAAAGCGCTTGTCTGGTTTATGAAGAATCTGCCGTATATCGCTACTGATTCCATTTGAATTACGACCGGCAACTACACCACTATCAAGATAGAACTCTAGCTGCGATTTCGTTTGTTGTGTAATATTCCAAACTCTATCAGACAATTTGAATCCGTTAGCGTCTATATCATTCTTTAGAGCTTCAAATGCAGATAGACTATGGGTAAACATTCCATCTTTCGTTGCACTGGAAATAGACATTCCCTTGATGAACTGGGAAATAAAATCATCATTCTTCCTTTCTGCTCGTTCCCAACCGTCCTTTTGAAATGCGGAGATATTAGCATATAGCATTGATTCAAGATTCAGCAGTTCTCGGTCAACCGCACTCTCTATTCCCTGATTACGTAGCCAAACATTGTTTTTCCCCGCATCAGACCATTTACGGAGATACGGGGAAACAGAAAGTATAAACTGATTAAAGATATTGGCTATTACGGCCTGCTGTGCAGCAACTTTCTGTATGTGCTGTTTGTCGTAGAAAGAAGGTCCGGGCATAGCTTAGAAAGTTGCTCCTATGAGTGAATTATTCTGTGCAGTCTCTTTCTCATCATTCTTCTTACGATTCAGTTCCGCTTCCACATCATCTGTATAGGGCGAATTTTTAATAATCGTCTCTTTACTATTGAATTGAGAAGCAGTTTCAAGGTTCTTGAGTTCTTCCGCCAAATCCTGTGGGAGAATACTACCAAACTCTACCTCAATGTAGTTGTCATTTAGCTGTGATGCATATTTTGTATGTGTAATATTTGCCATTCCTGCTTGGACGATTGCTACTGTTCGTTGAACAACTGGACCAAATATTTCCATCTGTTCAGTAGCTTTTATCTCTGCATCAATCAGCATAAAACGACGTGAAGTGCCGCTAAGGTTGCCAAGTCCCATTAGTTTATTTATAGACAAGTCCGGACTGGAAGCTCCGGAATGTATTGCATCATCCAGTTGATTAAGTTCAAGCGTTACGGATTCACAAGACTGTTGCCACGCCAAGTAATCAGCATCACCGTGATACGAAGTACCGGTATCCGCATCTACTTCCATAGTAAAGTTTAGCTCCTTACCTACTGTTTCTTTGCTCGGAAGATTAGATAAACCATAAGTCTTCAGTATAGGTTCAGAAAAGTAATCATTAGTATCTGATAGGCGTGAAAGTCTCATCTCCTTCTTGTCTATCAAATTAGCGACATCTTCCCAATCCGGACAATCGACCTCAGCATATACTACCGGAATCTTGCCAAAACGATTCTTTATCTTTTTCACTTGCCAAACACCGTCCATAACACCGGAGTAGATAGTATCTTTCGTATAGACTTTCACACATTCGCAAGTACGGCCATTAACCTCTGCATTGTATTTATAGAGAAAACCGTCCATATCGTCGTCCTCGTCGAAATGAGGATAGAATTCACATTCGGTATTACTATCCTTGGGAGTAGAGAGAATCTTAACCTTCAACTGGCTTTTTCCGTCGTCCTTGGTGACTGGATAGAATACAATAGCAGCTTTGGTTTCAGACAACACTTTGCGAGCAAACTCTTTCAACACAGATTGCATCTTGAGTTTTCGCTTATAGACCTTCTTGAACTCGCTAAATCCGTCATTCGAATCTTCTGCTGTGATAGTCATTTCACCACCAAACAAAAAAGCAACAGAAGTGCGGACAATCTTTTTGGGTAGATTAGTGATAGTTTGGGCTACATTGACAGTCTTATCTTCTAATCTCTTTGGCTTTTCGTCTCCTGTTTCAGGGTCAACTTCAACCTCTGTATCCGAATATACAGCAATCTTCTTCGGTTCACGATACCCGACAGATTCTTTGCGCCGGGTTCTATCGCCGTTGTATTCCTCCATATACTCACGAGGATTACGATTCTCACAGGTATCGACGCATAAATCACCTACTATGCTACCGAAGTCTTCATTTTTTAGAATCTCTTTAATGTCTGGCATATACTTTTCTCTTAAAATATAAGATATGCTCTCTCTTTTTTATAAAGTTATTATATATTTGCACAATAGAATAAATTGTAATATGGAAACACGAGCACTTATTAATAAATACTTAAAGATAATCAATGATAAGTTTAACTTGATTTTATGTGTCATTCTTTTTATAGGGGTAACAGCAATTCTTCTTTTATTGTCTCAAGTAGATGAAAGAATGACGCAAAATATTATTCAAGTTAGAGGGTATATAATTACAGTATATGGGGTTTTGGTTGGTCTTCTAATTACTTACATTATTTCAAAAGCTATCCAAACACGAGAAGAACGAATTCGTGTTTTTAATGATTATGTGAAGTACACTCAAAAACTACATAAATTTAGAGCTATAATTAATAAATTATTAAATTCAGGTTTCTTCTCTAACAAAGATGTAAATGACTTTATAGCCAAACATCCGAAAGTGACTTTCTTTGATATACAAGAAGTCTTAAATGTAGATTATACTCAAAATACAGAAGCTGATAAATATTATGCCGACAAAGCTAGAAGAGGATTTGAACCTTTTTATTTAGAATTGAAATCATTTATTAGCGCCAAAAATTTTGATCCTACAATATATACCGAGTTTGATAAAGAAAAATATTATTATTCTCCAGAAATCTTAAAAAAATGGATAGATAATAATTGTGGAAATGGTTTCTGGTATTATCTAGAAAATAAAAAAAACGAATATTCGGAATTTATACATTTGGATAAAATCAATTCAACTATCAAAGAAGAAATATTAAAACTCAGTTTGCTAATAGATAAAGAGAGATATTGCGATATGTCCTTTAATGATAAATTTCTTATAAAATTAGGCTACCAAGCAATGGAAGAGATAATACCTAATATATATAAGCTCCAATTAACCTTAAATCAAGGACTTCCACGCATACTCAAAAGGTTAATTGATATAGTATTAATTTTGCTTATATTTGGAATTACGCTACCTATATTCTGTTCTTTATTTGAATTTATCCTAGGTGACATAATATCTATATCTATGTTTTTCTCCATTTGCTCATGGACAGTATTCTCTTTAAAAAAAATGATTACAGAAGAATTGCATACATTAGAACTTTAATCTAACTATCCACGTCCCACCTTGCGAGTAGTCTTTTTAAACTTCAATCCAAGTGATTCTGCGAACTCTGCAAGTATTGTCATGCCATCCGGCGCATCATCATGTGAGTTATCTCCTTCACGCTTGTAACTGGTAAGCGCTTTCATGAAACGCCCGTAGTCTGAACCTTTAGTGTATTCTGATTCATCAAGGAAAGCACAATACTTCTTAATCCAGCCGGCCTTCATGATAATACGAGTTTCTTTGTGCTGGGTAGTAGGGCGAGCCTGTATCGCACAGGCTTTCTTCTCTGCTACCACCAGTTTACGAACATGAATAGCGAATATACGCCCCCCGTTATTTGATTCTATACGCATTTGGTCGCATTCAGTATCAATAACCATTTGTGCCAGGCGTGGTTCTGTAACTTCGACAGGATCCTTTGTGAAAAGAACATCGGTAATGAAGTATTTTGAACCGAACACCTTTGCGAATGGTGCGCAAAAATCATCATCTCCCTTATCGGCTGTATCACAAGCACCGAGTACACCATCAGGACGTTTGCCCGCAATATCAATACTCTTGAACCGCATGAGAGATGATTTTGGGAATAGCAAACCTTTGGCTTCGAACGGCTCCTGCATATACTCGGCCATCCAGATACTTTCGTCCGTTTCAGAACGTAGTTCCCGATAATACTCTGTTGTATGTACGTCAGCACAGAAGGTTTCATCGTTTTCATCAAGAGCTGCGATACGGATGATTTCATTGTATTTGCCAGCTTCTTCCATACGTCCAAGGACATCACTAGAAGACCAGCGGGTACCGATGTCAATCATACAACAACTTCCCTCAATACGGGAATCGTGCGTACCTTGCTTCCAAGACCATACTTTCTCATTATTATTATCCGATAACGCATCTTCCAGACTCTTGTATAAGTCATCGGTCATGGCGAGCATAGATGCACCGAAACCGATTACAGTTCCGCCAACACCGCCACCGAAATAAGATACCTGGCGAGCGCCTTCCACATTCCAGCTCTTCACATTCTGTTTATCACCTTTCAGATGAATATCAGGAAATATCTCCTGGAAACGCTTAGACTTGACAATATCGCGAGTGTCGTATGAAAGTTTATTGTATAGCGTATCAGAACAGCAGTTACGCATTACTGATTCTTCGGGGAAGTGTCCGTACATCCAGGCAATGAACAAAGAAGATATGTAGGATTTTCCGGCACGCGGCGGCATACTGACAGCAAGGCGATAGATAATACTCTCTAGGTATGACGAATATACACGCATAAATGCTTCTGCAACCCTTTTCAGGAATAGACGTTTGGCGAAGAATTTAGGGTCATAGTATAAGCAGAAAGCCCAGAAATCATTCCGGGCTTCACGCTTGCGAAGTATAGTTGCTGCTTTCGCTTGCCTAAGCAGTATTTCTCTTTCACTCTTTTTCTTTGCCATCAATAATAGCCTGAAGTTGTTCGTCTGTCAATGATTCCAATTCATCACCAAGGTTTACATTTGCATCTACTTCCTTCTTGTCACGCCATTTTTCCGGCTGTCGATTCTTCAACCAAAAAATCGCGGCTGTTGTATCAGGAGGATAATGCTCTATAAATTCCTTCGAATCTGTAATCTTCCCGTTCGATGTTGCAAATTTTGTTGCTTTACAGTCATACCCGATAGCACGGTTATAGAGTCTCGATGCAACATTAGCATCTGCTATACTCTTCCCTTTTTTTAGGGACTCAAGAAATTCGGGATAGTCCTTCTTCCATTTGTTTAAAGTCTGCTCTGAAACAGAGAAGAATTCGGCGAGTTCTTTATCTGTTGCGCCCAACAAACAAAGCTTTAGAGCCTGGTCGGCATACTCTATTCTGTATTCCGATTTACGCCCTCTTTTTTTCTTCTCAGCCGGATTCTTCTTCTCTGTCATAAACTAACTATAACTAACAAATTGTGATAACTCTGCCCTCAATTCAGGCAGTCTTCCATTATCAAAATAGAAAGAAGAACGCATTTTTCCCTGTTTTTTTACTCCACGCATGGTTTTACACAAGTGTTCACCTTCCATTATTACACCGACGGCCAGCGGCGGGTGTTCCTCTCCGAGTGCATTCACTATCATAGTTACAACATCTTGAGCTAACCTTTCCTGTACTTGTAAACGAGCAGCACAATAATCGACAACACGACCAATCTTTGATATACCTAGAATCTTCCCTTTAGGATTCGGGATATATGCAAACCAGTATTTACCAAAGAAAGGCATCATGTGATGTTCGCACATTGAATAATAGGTGCCAGAATCAGCAACAACACCGGTACAAGAAATGCCATCTGTTCCATTTGTGAAAGTTGTAATCTTAGGAGCCTGTGTTTCATTATACCCCCGAAATATTTCCTTCCACATTCTCATAATGCGCTCCGGCGTTCCTTGCAGGCCTTCACGCTCTGGATTATCACCAATGTACGATAAGATTGTTCTTACTGCACATTCAATATCTTTTGTGTCTGTAGGCTTAATTTCCATTTTGGGTGTTCTTTTACGTAATTAATAACTTCCTCTGTATTCTGACAAGAGCACGGTTGTAGATAATACACGGCTGCCGTCATAGCTTCATAGGCTGACAGGTCCTGTCCTGTATAGACAACCTTTACTTCATGAGGGTTGACAATAATAACCTTGCTTCCTTCTTTCGGCGAGCAAGTAATCCAATCAATACCAATAGGCAGGGGAACTGTCCCGTTTGTTTCTATCTGAATAAACTTTCCTGCTTTATGAAGCTTACTGATAAACTCTCGGTCTACCTGCAGTCCTGGCTCACCACCTGTCAGGACTACGAAACGAGTAGGATAACGACATATCTCTTTAATAATCTCCTCATCCGGCATTTCTTTTCCGGAAGCATGTTGTGTATCACAGAATGGACATTTCAAGTTACAACCGGAGAAACGAACAAAAACAGAAGGAGTACCAGTACGATAACCTTCTCCTTGTATGCTGTAAAAAATCTCATTAATCTTTCTCATACCATGCAATATTGTTTTCAGATTCTTGTACCATCACTTTAAAACATTCCGGAACTTGCTCACAAATCCACTTTGCCATATTCTCCGCAGTTGTGTTGAATGGAAGAACTTCGTTCAAATTCTTATGGTCTAACTTATCCTGTATCTTTTGTTTGACATGACTGAAATCAACTACCATACCATCGGCATTCAAGTCTTTCGCCTGGCACCAAACAATTATAATCCAATTGTGCCCGTGCTGGTTCTGGCACTTACTCTCATAGGATAGCTTCAAACTATGTGAAGCTGATACCTCAATACGTTTCTTAACTGTGTACATAATAACTATTTATAAATTGATAATACTTGCTTTATTTCTTCTTCTTCCTGCTTACGCCCATAATATCCGGATTCAATTAAAGGAAGAACCTCTCGTTTGATATAAGTGATATTCTTTGCGACCACTTCTTCTGTGAAAGGATAACCATTTAGAGCAAAAGCTATAAACTTCCGGAAACAAGGCTTGCAACTCCAGCACTCTTTACCACCTTCCGGAGAATAGCAGCTAAAGGAAGAAGTAAAAGCGTCTTCAATATTGCCTCCTTGTTCTATGAAGATTCTGATAAGCTCTGTCTTGGTGTATCTCTTGAAATCAAGATTTATTCTAATTTTCCTTTCCACCGTCCAATGCTGCTTTTGATATAGATAGTTTAGAAGCTGTTCATAAATATCGGCAAATACCGGAGACTTATCAAGAACTCTATCCCCGGCAGTAGCACCTAAGCAGATTTCATTTCCATAATTGGAAGCAATGCCAATTAGGTACATATTCCGTAATGGAATTATCTTATCTTCTCTTTCCCATTTGGAAAGGTCTAACTTATCAATGATTACATCACTGGGAAGGCGCTTTATCTCCTCTTGTGAGTACTTTGTATTCATATCTACATATAGTTTTATATCTGGCTTCCAAATCTTGTCTATAAGCCAGCTATCCATACCACCAGAATACAGGAGGACTTTATTGTTATAAGAATTGTTTTGCATACTGTTGAAATTTTATCCATTCATTGAAATTGTGACGATTTACCAAATCGTGATTGACTGCCCGCATACCTGCGGGGGGATTACGAAAAACCATTTTATTGTCTTTAAACTCGTAAATCTGACCATATCTAGCACCGGATAACCATGTTGTACTATCGACGCTATCAAAGTTCAAAAAAGTAAGATACTTTGTACTAGTAAAACCAAGTCCATGAATATGGGCATTTGCCTTGTGGGCTTGGTCGATGAACCATTTCAAAATCATAGGATTCTGCCTAATACGCCGCCCTTCCTCCATAGCTGAAGTTGTACCGATAGCAACATAGCTATAGTCTTCGCACATTTGGAGGAAATAATCTTTCCCTCTACTTGCGTGCCAAACAGGAATAGGTTGCCGCCCCGTTCTGTCTTCCAGATAACGACGGTAATATTCGACCTTCTCCAAGCCAACTACAACATCAATATCAAGTTCAAAGAACTTCTGGATATTGTTCTGAATAATGAAGTTCGCGTACTTTTTTACGTAAGTATTCCAATCAAAGTTATTGTTCTTGCCGGAGAACGCAGAGAAAGCGCCACTGTCAAGTATATGCTTTTCTTGTCTTACATATTCACCATACTTGCCGGATTTATGTTCCCAAAATGAACTAAGAAGATAAATATCGCTTGTGTCAATCTTCCATCTTCTTGCACTTGATTTATAACCTGCCAGATATAGTATCATACTGCTATGGCTTTACCGCAATGCGGGCAGATAATGGCGTTCTTTTGTTTCTCCGTTTTATCAGCCCCTATAAAGAAGCTGTCTATATCGGCAGGGATATCATCAAAAGGAATACTCATATTCCAGTCGCCGAGTTTATCAATACCAAAATCTTCGACAATAGCGGAAAAGTTAAAACGAGAGGTATCGGAAGTATGATTATCTGCTAGAGCTAGCAGTTTTCTCTTTTCATCTTCCGTAGATAAGTCTTTGCGCTTAATAACAATAAGCTCCGTACCGTCAGACTCAACAATACGCACTTTGAGTCCTAACTTTTGAGCTTCCTCATACACGCCGTTTCCTGCGATTAACACATTATCGCGGTCGGCCAACACTGACCGACCGGCTCCACACTCAACCAGGCTTTTGTGGATAAGCCGCTTGTTTTCGTCCCCATGGATACGATAGTTCCGGGAATCAATCTTAATTTCTTCTACTTTTTCTTCCATGACCAAGGAATTTCAACTAAAATATAGACTCCCCGGCTATTTTCTTTCTAATAAGTTCCTGCACTCCGTTATAAATCTCATATAGTTGCTTCAATGTCTCTGGGCCTTCCCATTCTGAAAAATTTCCGTCCTGGAAGAAATGAAACTCAAAGACACGAGCTGCTACCGGACCTAAATCAAGGCTTTCAAACGTTTCTCTTACTAAATGCAGTTTATCCAGTATTTCAACGTTTCTGTCTTCTGACTCATCCGGAATATCCTCAATATCCAACCTGGAATAATCTACATTACCATCCGCAGGCAAAGGCTTATACTTGTTTCGGTATTGAGAGGTCGGAGAAGATGCGTTTAGCTTTATCATCTTCAACACAAAGAAATCAAGCTCTGTGTAGCCATTTTTTTTCGTTTCAAACAACTTATCCAACAACTTGCTTTTCTTTTGAAGGAGCGAACAAATGACCTCATTCAAGACGTCTGTCGCTTCATCTGAAATGCCAGCAAGCCCACAATGATACAAAGAGTAATCAAGCCAACGCTCGTAGCGCTTAGTTATATATTTATTTACTGATTCACTTGCCATAAGCACAAAGATTCTATATATTTACTGTTCCTAATAGCAATACAAGCTTTGTGCTTATTAGAGTGGCCGGCGGTGGTACGCTGGCCGCTTTCATTTTGGGATATCATTCAACTGTTTTATCATTTCATCGGCAATCATAACTGAGACATTAGCAATAATTTTAGGCCCTTCATCGGATACACCTGTAACAACAGAAGAATTACTCAAAATTGCTTTCATTGCTTCGATAGCAATCTTTTCCTTTTTCTCTCTTACAACTTCTCTGTATTGCCAACACTTAGAGAAATCTCCATTGGCAAGATATCCACAGCCTGTCTTTGATGAACATTTATCACAATCTATAAACATACCACTTCCTCCCAGTCATAATTCCATAATCCTAACTTACCTTTCACGTTCTCAATAGGCTTCTCAAAGAGAATAGGATTAGCGAGTACCCAGTGATAAACGCCATTATCCGCCCAGATGGATGGATGGTTTTGCACACAGTCTACAATCTCCACACTACCGATGATGGAGCCAAAAGGCATATTTCCAAACATGGTTTCTTTAGCTATTGTAGCAAATGCTGCCTTTGTCTGCGCATCAGTCAGGTCAACGCTAAATTTTCTACCATGGGAACCGGAAGCATGAATAAGGATACGTCCACGGAAATTTGTTCGCCAACTTCGGTTCTCAATATCTTTGATACCATGAACAATCAGTGATGCCCACGGCTGTTTTACTGTCAATACTTTAACTCTCATTTTCTTTACTCTTAGCAATGTTATAATTACACAAATACATCCCAATATCTTTTTCAGCCACATCTGCAGCAGGAATCTTTTCGCCGTAAATTGTATGTAGGGCTTCGTTGTCGCCCTTCCATGCCTTCCAAAGTACTTCCGGGGTATATTTCTCCGGAAGGTGCGGAAAGAACTTCAGGAAGGCATCGAAACTCTGCATAGCTTCTTCTCTAGCAATTTGAATACCTTTTGCCCCCAGGACAATATCTTTGGTAAGTGTTTCAGAACGGGAGTATCCCTTCTCTGTATCTTGGCGTATCTTTGCACTTTCCTTGCGTTCGATTTCACGACGCCTGTCTTTGCAAAAATCGGCAAGCGCTACCATGATTGCCTGATTATTAATCTTCGAACCCCAAACGAACTGCCCGCGGCTACCGTTCTTTAGCTGACTAAAAAAAATACATAACTCGGCTAGATTCAAATACCAATAGCTGGATAGTATCGACAGAGCCGTTTCCGCTAGCTGTGCATCTGTTAATTCAACACCGGCATATCTCAACACTGACTTCAAATGCTCAGTGATAATCTCTACCGATACCGAATTACTGAAGCTCCTGTTTACATCTGCTAGAGTCGGTATATCCCCAGCATTAGCCACGTCATACAATGAGACATTACAGTTTAACTGTGCGATTGTCCCACTCCATTCAGCGACCAATTGAGAGGCTGTCGATCCAGTCTGTAAGGCCCGTTGTATCGGAGTTAACTCCTTTCGGGTTATTGTCTCCTGGACTATCTGCGACGGGCTTAGTACTACCTGTATCCCTGCTTTTATTAGTTCTCCGTTCATCTTTCTTGTTTTTAAGTTCAATTTTTAGCCAACTAGCAAAATGAGACATTGCATCTTTAGGAGATTTTGTTGTCTCGCCTTTGTTTTGTTGCTCCATGAAAAACTGCTCGAGATACCTGTAAAATGTTTCTAAAGTGAAATCAGGGTTGCCGGAAGAACGAGTATTCATCGTTACAGTTTCCGCCCATGACCGATTTGATTTCAGTTCAGTATAACAGTCGTCTAAAGTCTTATCGAAAAAGCTATCTTCTGGGAATAGTCCTCCCATGCGCGCGTATGAGGGAGAAGATTTTCTTTTATTTCCTTTACTTTGTTCATTATCATCTACATTTATTGAGTTATTGGAGTCATTAATCGAGTTATTGGCGTCATTAATCCAATAATCAGAGATAATCTCAACATCTTTTCTTTTGGAAGTGCAACTTTTAAATCGATTTTGAATACCATGCGAAGACAAAATATGGAACTTATTATACAGGGTATTATCGAATAATTCTACTTGCAGGGCTTTCTTTACAACTTCACTTACAGCGCCCTCGGATACCCCGACTATATCAGCAATATCAAAAGGCATTTCTTTATCCCACACGATGTAATACCCTTTGTCTTTGTAGATATTACATAGCAGGCAAATTAGTATAGTGACGGAATTCGGACCACAAGCATTTATTATCTTGCGTACTTTTCTGTCAGATAAGAAATCTGTATCTAATGGAAAATAATCTAGTCCCTGTTTTAATGGTCTTGCCATATTTGGGTTTCTTTATGCCGTCAGCTTCTGACGTATTAAATTCATATTCTTCTTCACAAGGCCGATGATACGTTCATGATACTCTGTATCTTGATTGCAGACGCCACGAGACTGAACAATACTGAATGTTTTCAAATTAATCTCTATAGTCTCAATATGTTTCTTGCCGATTCGAGCAGAAAGAATAAGCGAATCCTTTTTCTTAAAATACTCATTCGTAAAGACGCAATGATGCATTATAGTACCTTCTTCTTGGAACTCCTCAATACTTTTTAGAGGAACCACGAGTATCTTACCATCAGACAACTTCAAGTCGAAAAACCTCGACTTTTCTTTTATATAGTTTTCAGCATCCTTCTTTAGTTTAAGCAGGTGTTGCATATCCCTTGCCTTACGTTCTTTTTCGTCGTCACGCTTTTTTCTTTCCACATACAGGTCATGAGCTTTTTTCAGATTCTTAGGACAAACGTAATGAGCGTTATGCAAATCTTTATGATAGCGATCTAGTAGTTCCAGATAATCAAACCACATCGAAACATCTTTAATCCGATATTTATTGCGAAGGCAAATTTTTATAGATGGCCAATACATATCAATCTTGTAACGGTGTCCATTCCAATAATCTAGCAACTCGTATCGTCTCGCTTTTAGAAGCGTTTCAGCTCTGGGGTTATGAGGTATCGAATTGATAGCTGTAAGAAACGATATGCCCCGTAGTCTATAATCTATTCCCATGCGTATATACTCAAGTTTAAAGATAGAGTCCGGATGATATCTATCGCAGTAAACATCATTATCAAAGCTGTTGTAATACGACCCAACAACCTTATTACGTATCTCCAGTTCTCCACACCAGCCACAATATCCCGTATTATTAGCACGAGCTACTACTTCCCGATTACCATCGTCCCTTATCCAATGCTGTAATATCTCCTGAATAAAATAACGAGGTGCTTCATTCTCCCGATAGTAAGCGTATATTTCAAAATTTCGGATAACTTGGAATTCTTCACAAATCTCCGCTTTGGCAATATACATCGTCTGTTTGTCTGTACGCTTCCTTGATTGTTCTATCTTCAAGGATGCACCACAATGAGGACAAACAGCACGTTTACGCTTTACAAGTTCCGGAGAGAAGCGCTGTCCGCACTCCATACAGATAACACGCGACTTGGTTGCATATCCCTTATGTTCCAGGCAGTCAACCTTTGCCCAGTCAATTAGTATATTATCTATTTTGGGTAGCCGGTTACTTAAACCTGCTACTCTAACCTGTAATTTCGTTCTTGGTCTCATAGGTCTTCAAATAATAAAAATTGCCCTGATGGTATTTCTGTTTTCTTCCCTTTATGCTTATTAGGGGAAGAAGCCGGCTTTTTAGTTTCCGGCTGTTCTGTAGCTGCTTCTTTTTTCACACTCATATCTGATACCTTGTAATTGGTTTGATTATTAACTTTGATATCATCTTCATCGTAGTAATGGACCGCTAACCCGAACACTTCATCGTCAGACATACATACAGCATTACCACCGCGTTTTCTTGCTTCGCCTATAATGTAATTACAACATTCATCTATATTCTTGTTTGGCTTCGCAAAAGAGGCAACAAAGAGAGAGTCTCTCTTTGCTCGTTCCTCCAGGTATGATTGAATAACCTGTTCAAATGATTGATTCTCTTTTCCCATAGCATTAATAATTAATTGATAAAGGCATTAGTAGATAAGTAAGGCTACGAACTTCTTCATCGCAACGGGTAAAAATGGAAGCACTAGACGGATTAGTCATAGTAATAGCAATATCCTCCGAAGGGATGCTATTTACCATTTCAATCAGGAAGCTGCTTTTAAAACCAATTTCTACATCACAACCAGACTGCAGAGTTACAATTTCTTCAGCGGACTTACAGAAATTTAAATTATGAGCTGTGATTTTAAGGGAATCCGGACTAAACTTGAGGACTACCAAAGAAGAGCTTTCATCACAGAAAACCGATACGCGTTTTAAGGCTGACACAATGTCAGTCTTCTTTAGTACTGCACGATTTGGTTGTTTTTGAGGAATAACCGCACGATAATTAGGGAATCTCCCTTCAATCATACGACAGATTAACCGGTATGAATCAAATTCGATTAAAATATTGGTTTGATTAACCGATATTTCTACCTGCATACAATCTTCCGGAACGATATTAGAAAGAACCTTAGCAAATTTGCTTGGAAGAATGAAGGCTGCCCGTTCCTTACGTGTATAAGAGTTAGGATTCTCAATCATAGCCAGACGAGTGCCGTCCGTTGCGACAAATGATGTAGATTCCAAACCTATATCGAAATAGACACCGTTCAGTACCGGGCGAAGCTCGTCATTGGCACTACAAAATTGTACTTGTCTTATTCCGTATAATAAATCTGTGCCTGATACAAGAAAAGGTATAGCTGTATTATCCGTATTCATCGCCGGATACTGGTCTCCCTTTTCAATAGGTATTGAGAATTTCCCATTTGCATATTTCACTACTAATTCTTTTTCGTAGATTGTGATAGCTAATGGCTGCTCTGGAATTTCTTTTAATCCGTCTAGTAATGTTTTGGCATTAGCCATAAAAGAACGACTAGTAAAATCCGCTTTACCGTCAATATTAGTAGAGATACGTCCTCCTTCTTCTCCTGCTGTTACTAGAATAATACCAAATTCATCAACAACAAACAAAAAGTTGTCATAGGCAGGTAATGAGTTTTTAGGCTGTATAATTCGCCCGATTGATTTCAGCTTATCTAATAAAGCTGTTTTTGAAACTGTTATTTCCATGCGTCATTGTTTTGCGGCGCATAGCATAAAGAGAAGATTAGTTTCAGTAATAAAAAAGCTATTAAAGCATATATATGCAATAAAAGCCGGATAAAAACATTGTTTTATCCAGCTCAATACCATTCTGTTTGCAAATATAGAGAGAGTTTTTGTATTTGCAAACGTTTCAGTCTTTTTTTTCTTCTTTTTTCTTCAATAAATCCAAAACTGCGCGATTTGCTTTGTCGCAAATACTATAATCTATATCAATGTAGATATCAGCCATTTTATAATCATTGTTCACATGCCCGAGACAGAAATCAATATCCGCTTTCGGTATTCCTGCTTTGTTACGCGCTAAGCTAGCCCAACTATGGCGGGCCCAGTTCGTGGTCACTTTGAAATCAAGGTCTAGATTTGAGCAGATATCTTTTAAGCCTAGATTTATAGCTCGCATAAAATTATTTAGGCTGCAGTAGTTGGTATGAAAGTATGAGAGAAAATAGCCTTCTGTGTATTTGTCTAGCAATACGCGAAGCTCCGGTTCAATCTTGATGGAGAGTGGTACCTGCTCCCGATTTTTTTCTGTATTCGTCTTTGAGCGCTTATATTCCAACCTGCCACGGCGTTCGCACGAAATACTATAGAGGTCGTTAATGTTAACGCCCATCATATAGAACATCATCATAAAGACATCGCGTGCCATATTGGTACGTTTTTTATCAGACTGATAATCCCTAATTTTTAACAACGTACTGGCATCTATATTCTTCCGTTTTCTCCGGTACTCCGGAATTTCAGCCTTTTTAAACGGGTCACCAGGAATCCTTATGATATCAAAGTCCTCATTATTATAGTAGAGTTTAGCTTTGTTGTATAATGCTCTTAAGCCTCTAAGATAATGGCTTATTGTGCCAGGTT
>NZ_CABUHK010000027.1 GCF_902491285.1 uncultured Bacteroides sp.
ATATACGGTTTACAGGATGTACGATGGTGAAGACTCAAAGGTGCTTCATATAGGAGTTTCTATAAACCGGAATGTTAAAACAAAAATATTTTCTTACGGGCATTTTTATTTTATCGGCTGAAAGACAGCCGATAAAATTGGCGTGGCGGAAAATAGTATGGTTACTTTTTATATCACCTCATCCCGATGATATTGCGTACAGTTGCTTCGGGACGATTTTTAATACCGTTTGTGACCCATCCTCCGATGTGCTCGTATCCATATTTACAAGGAGTGTTTTCCCGAAATATGATAAGAATTGTCCTTCTGAATTGGAAGATGAGTTTTCACATGAAAGAGTGCTTGAAGATCAAAACTTCTGTATGTGGATGAAATTAATCATTTTTATTGCATGTTGATTGAAGATGCGCAATGGCCGTGTTATAGGGATGTTAAAGGGGAAATTTATCTGTCAAGGGATGATTTGTATAGAGCTGTTGATTTGAACTGGGGATTGAGCAGTTATGATTCTTATGGATTGTCTCCGCTTGAGAGTTTGTCTTGCGGGGCGCTTTCTATTATTTCTGCTGCATCGGGTTCCTCGTCTCATATAAGAAAAATAAAAAATAGCGCGAAGAATATTGTGGTAATTGATTATCATTCGAATTTTTGTCGAGAATATATTTCCTTACGAAAGGAAAGTCAGGAGGAGTATGGTGCATTTATGGATAAGGTTAATCAAACTGCGGCTGGTCAAATAGCGGAACGTTTTCCTGACAATGAGGATGAACAGGATGAGTTGATTAAAAATGGAAAATATCTGTCTCGTGAGATATCGTGGGAAAATATTATGCGAAAATATTTTTATCAAGACGGACAACCTTGGCATAAAAAATATCTCATGATATTAAACAAATAATGACGAAATTATTTATGAAGAGATTGTTTCTTATCTAAAACAGGCGGGAAAAATCCCGCCTGTTTTGCGTTTTAGGAAGAAGGAAATAATGTACAAACAGGAATAAAGCGAGTGCCGGAGCTGCCTTTTAAAGCATTGCGACTGCTTTGCGTATTTGCTCTAATATGGCTGAAAGTCGATTGTCACGGCGGGCAGTTTGCATATTATATGCAGTTTGCATATTCACCCACATGTATGCTTTAGTACCGGTTGCTGCCTCTATTTTTAGTGCGTACTCTGTTGTTATCGGTCGCTTGCCGTTCAATACTTCATTCAAAACTGAATAGGACACACCTATAAGTTCGGCAAATTTACGTTGCGATATTCCGCGTGCTTGTAACTCATCTTTGAGCATTTCTCCAGGATGTATAGGTTCCGAAGGTATAAGCTCATCCGGGGCATATATTTTCTTTGTTTCCATATCTTTAAATTATTTGTAATGGTTACTTATATCCAACAATTTGCAAACTTATTATCTGTTCGTTCATCACGTCTTTAACCGTAAATTCAAGACGGTACTTGCGATTTATGCGAATTGAAGAAATACCTGATTTATCACCTTGCAGGACTTCGTAATTTAACGCGTTGTTGCAAAACAGGTCCGTGACACAATTTCCAGACAAGAGCGCAAACACAGCCTTTTGATACCCTCTTACTATCTCTGGCTGGAAACGGTGTTTCTTATCGTCTGTGCGTCCTTGTTCATAAAGTTCCCTCAGATATTCCTTATCAAATTCAATGTACATAAGTTATTGCTTTTTCATTTACAACTGTCTGTGAAGTGATTATTGATACTCAGAAAAATAGATGTAAGAGGTTCTAAAAGAAATATATTGTTGATTAATAGTCTATTATGCACTTGATCGAATAAAAAGAGCTCCGCAAGGGGCTTTTTCCTTTTCTATACGAAATAAAAGCCGCACCTTTGCATCGTTGATCAACGAAACGTGAATAAATAACTTGAATTTGAATCTTTAAAAAAACGTAGTATGAGTGTAATTTACAAAGTCATTACGCGACCGACAGATCCGCGTGTCCCTAATTCTCCCAAGAGATTTTATCCGCATCTGATTACTTTAGGCCAGTCTGTCAATTTGAGATATCTCGCAGAGAAGATGAAGGATCGTTCTTCTCTTTCTGTCGGTGATATCAAGAGTGTGATTCAGAACTTCGTGGATAAGATGAAGGAACAGTTGCTGGAAGGTAAGTCGGTGAATATCGAAGGTTTAGGAGTATTTATGTTGGCTGCCCGTTCGAAAGGTGCGGAGCTGGCAAAGGATATCACTGCTAAAAGTGTGGAGAGTGTTCGTATCTTTTTTCAAGCGAATAAGGAACTGCGTGTCACAAAGACTGCAACGCGGGCAGATGAGAAGCTGGACTTGATCAGTCTGGATGAATATCTGAAGAAAATCAGTGTTACTGTAGCACCGGAAGATCCGGATGATGGTGGTGATGAAGGTGGTGGCGACGATGGGGGAGATGACGGAGAAACACCTGACCCGGCCGCTTGATTAATTGGCAACTCACAATTGGCTGTCTGGTAGTTTGTTTAATGTTTAATTTTAAAAGTAGAATGTCTATGAAAAGAACTTGGAGTATGATTTTGAAAGTGATTATTGCTGTTGCCGGTGCGATTGCCGGAGTGATTGGTGTACAGGCGGCAACGATGTAGTAGGTATCTTGTAGTTAAGATATAATTAGGTATGAATGACAGGCGGGAAAAATCCCGCCTGTTTTGTGTTTTGATAAGAAGATAAATAATGTGTAGTTGATAAGGATCTTATTTATTTTGCGAATTTATTCTGCTGACTTATGCAAATTATTAGCTATCTTTGCAAATTACAGAGATATAGATGTAATAGATAAATGGATATGGAAATACCTGAAGATATGAAGGTCGATTTTGAAGGGGACGAAACGTTAAATCCTTCTTTGGAAACAACTGATGAAAACGTTGATGACATATATCCGGACGCTGTATTGAACATTGCCCGCGAAACGGCATCTGTCTTTCAATTGAAGCGTCGCTGGGAAAAAGAACCGTCTATGCTGGATTTGACACCTCCATTTCAACGCAATATGGTTTGGTCTCCCAAGCAGAAAAGTGAACTGATAGAATCCATCATTATGGGAATACCATTACCGGCTTTTTATGTAAAGGAGAATCCGGAGGGCGTATATGTGGTTGTAGATGGAAAACAACGTTTGGGGACGCTTTTTGATTTTATTGACAATAAATTCAAATTGGAAAAATTGTCCATATTAAAGAACCATGTCAAGCGTTATTTCTCAGATCTTTCACCTATCGAACAGAATAAAATAGAGGACTATACTTTGACAATCAATGTCATTAAGGCTCCTACAAGCGATCGGGTTACATTTGACCTTTTTGACCGTGTGAATAGGGGCGGTACGAATTTGAATAATCAAGAAATGCGGAATGCTCTATACCAAGGTACTTCTACCAGATTGATTGATGAATTGGCGGAGAATGATAATTTTTTGCGTGCCACAGAATATACGATTCCTTCCAAGCACATGAAGGACCGATATCTCGTTATTCGTTTTTTGGCTTTCTATTTATGGAACGAACATCTGTCTGTAGATATTGAAGCTGGTCAAAGTCTGGAATATAAGAGTAATTTGGAGGATTTCCTAGGCAAGACGATGTCTTTTCTCAATGGACTCAAATATCAGGACGAATTGATAGGGAGGTTGAAAGTTATATTCGATGAGTGTATGTGCCATGCGGCCGAATATGTAATACCTCTTGGCGGTTTCAGGCTTCCATCAGATGAGGGAAGGCAAAAAAGGCCTATAAATATGGCTTTTTTTGAGAGCTTTAGCTATTTGATAGCAAAAATGGACAATATAAATAAGGATGAAATCTGTAAGGCATATTCTTTGATGCTGGGTAACACTGAATATGTGGATTCACTCACATATTCAGTTGACAGCCGCAAACAGACTCATTTGCGTTACGAGATGATAAATAGTTATTTACGTAAAAACGAACAAAATGTTGAACGGGTATAAAATCAGAGACTACAAGTCATTTGAAGAGAATAATTTTGATTTAGGCAGGTTGAATCTTTATTCTGGCGCTAATTCAGCAGGAAAGTCCTCGGCCATACAGGCATTGCTGAATGCAGCAGACAATCTTCGTGAAGAACCTCAAAGCCATCGGGCGGTAGCACGTCATACTCCGGTTGTCACTTTCAATGAGACCCGCAATTTTATTACAAATGCTAAAAGTTACGAGATAGATTTCTTAGAAGAAGGAAATGAGGTTAATATAGTCTTTACACCAGGTGATGATGCGTTTAAAAGCATAAATGTCGAACAGGATAAGAAGCCGTCAGAGCGTTTATATTCAATGTTGCATAATGCTTTATTCTATTTGCCTGCTATGAGAACCGGGCGTTTGGATAATTCTACCATTAATCCGAATGCGGAACAAAATCCGCTGGGACTTAACGGTGAGTTCGTGATTGACTTTTACCAGAACAATCGGACGCAGCTCTTACCGGAATCTCTGTGGGCAGGAAAGGAAACGAAGACTTTAGAAGGGCAGGTAAATCTGTGGCTGAACAAACTGACGGGATATCGTCTAATTGTAGATTTTGAGGGTACACAATATAGAGTGAAGTTTGAGACAATCGGTGGAAAGCAACTTTTTCCATACCATGTCGGCACAGGCATCAGTTTCATAACTGAGGTTATCATTGTTTGTTTGGCTCTTCCGGAGGACAGTATTGTTATTATTGAGAATCCGGAGATTCATCTCCATCCGTCGGCACAAGCCGATTTGATTGATTTTCTGGCAATGGTAGCAAAGTCCGGTCGTCAGGTGATTGTAGAATCTCATAGTGATCATTTGTTTAATGGCATCCGTCGCTTGTTACACAAAAACGAGATTTCATTGGAGGATGTCCGTGTTTTCCATTTTATACGGGGGAAGGATGGATTGACAAAAGGGGAACGAGTGGTCCTCAGCCAACAAGGGGGAATACAGAATTATATTCCTGGCATGTTTGAGCAATTTGACAAGGATCTTGATGATATATTAAGTTGATAGGACATGGATTGTATATTGAATGAACTATCATTAAACGGGCAATATAAGGACATTGACGATTTTGAAAAGTCGGGAGTGAAGCCATTGTCTGCTGTGCTTCATGATATGTCTGTTTTGGGGATAGATCTACTTTATAAGAAGAGTGATTTTTATAATAGTAATGTAACCTCTAATGAGACTTTTTACAGTATAATATTTAGTCGGGCTGCCAAGGTAAATGACAGCATGAGGCGTATGAAAAGCCAGCTGGCAAAACTGCAGAACGAGCCATTTTGGGATGAGGATGTACAGCATGATGTGACTAAAATATATCTTTTGGTAAGGAAGGGGTCTGATGATACGGAGGTTACTTTGACATCGGTGGCGGAGGCACAAGCAAGACGGGCTTGTTTGATATCGTTTGCCAAATCTGAGTTTTTGTCTGATGAGTTTGATGTTAAGATTAAAGAAGATAATACAACGGATAGTGTTCCGAATGTGTGGGAAGGTGGCCAGCTTGGAGAGACTCTTTTGCAAAGGGGCGACATCTCATTTGAGTCTTATTGTAGTAACATAAGGTTTAGCAAACTGAATTTTGACAGTTTGGATGCAAAAAATGGATTTAATCTTGTTTCAAGTGAAAATATCGGTTTGTTTAAATCTGCTTTTAATAAATTTGAAAGTTTGTCATGGCAGCAGATAGTTACTGATGACGGACTGGATTATAAGGAATTCAGTAAGAATAAAAAAACAGGTACTTATTTCTCTGATGATGAATGGCGTGCTGGTGTTCATAAATTCCGTATTGACCAGAAAATCCGTTGCTTTGGAAATACCATAAATGGTGTTTTTTATGTTTTGCGTTTTGATCTCGATCATAAATTGAGCGATTTGGGCTGATACTGGTTTTGAATATGTTCCATTGATTTTAGAGGAATGTGGTATTTAACAAAACTGAAATAATAATCAAACTCGTTGGCTGAGTACTGGATTTTATCTACCTTTGCACCTTAATTTAATGCGTTTTTAAGCTAGAAAAAACATGATTCGAAAAATAATAAAAGCTCTTTGGATTTTATTGGCAATTGGAGTAGTGGCTGTGGTCACTATATTTGTTTCCATCTCGAAAGGTTGGATAGGATATATGCCGCCTGTCGAGGAGTTGGAGAATCCGAGTTATAAGTTTGCGACGGAGATTTTCTCTGAGGATGACAAAGTGCTGGGTACTTGGTCTTACAGTAAGGAAAATCGCGTATATACTGCTTATAAGGAACTCTCTCCAAATATAATTAATGCATTGATTGCTACGGAAGATGTTCGTTTCGTCGAACATTCGGGTATTGATGCCAAAGCATTGTTCCGTGCATTTGTAAAGCGTGGTTTGATGTTTCAGAAAAATGCGGGTGGGGGTAGTACTCTGTCTCAGCAGCTTGCCAAGCAGTTGTTTACGGAAAATGTTGCCAGGAATACTCTTCAGCGCCTTTTTCAGAAACCGATTGAATGGGTGATTGCCGTGAAACTTGAACGGTATTATACCAAAGAGGAAATTCTGAGCATGTATCTTAATAAGTTTGACTTCCTGAATAATGCTGTTGGTATCAAGACGGCTGCACACACTTACTTTGGCTGCGAACCGAAAGATTTGAAACTGGAAGAAGCGGCGACTTTGGTCGGTATGTGCAAAAATCCATCGCTTTATAATCCGGTACGCTTCAACGAACGTGCTCGCGGACGTCGTAATGTGGTGCTCGAACAGATGCGCAAAGCAGGATATATCACAGAAGCTGAACGTGATTCGTTACAGGCTCTTCCGTTGAAGTTGACTTATAATCGTGTAGACCATAAAGAGGGGTTGGCTACTTACTTCCGCGAATATCTTCGTGGTGTAATGACTGCACCAAAACCGGTAAAAAGCGATTATCGTGGTTGGCAAATGCAGAAATTCTACGAAGATTCTCTTTCTTGGGAAACAAATCCGTTGTATGGATGGTGTGCGAAAAACAAGAAGAAAGACGGAACGAACTATAATATCTATACTGATGGTTTGAAGATTTATACCACCATTAACTCACGTATGCAGCAGTATGCTGAGGATGCCGTAAAAGAGCATTTGGGGGATTATCTGCAACCGGTATTCTTCAAGGAAAAAGAGGGAAGCAAGAATGCTCCTTATGCAAGATCGTTGCCGGAGAAACGGGTGGAAGAATTACTGACTAAGGCAATGAAGCAGACTGACCGTTACCGTTTGATGAAGGAAGCGGGAGCTTCGGAACAGGAGATTCGGAAAGCATTCGACAAACCGGAAGAGATGACTGTCTTTTCATGGAAAGGGGATAAGGATACGATTATGAGCCCGATGGATTCCATCCGTTATTACAAGTCTTTCCTGCGTACAGGATTTATGTCAATGGACCCGATGAACGGACATGTGAAGGCTTATGTGGGAGGACCGAATTATGTGTATTTCCAGTATGATATGGCTATGGTAGGACGCCGTCAGGTGGGATCTACTATCAAACCTTATTTGTACACTTTGGCTATGGAGAATAATTTCTCTCCTTGCGACTTGGTGCGTCACGTAGAGCAGACATTGATTGATGAAAACGGAACTCCATGGTCACCACGTAATGCCAACAACAAGCGTTATGGAGAAATGGTAACTTTGAAATGGGGATTGGCTAATTCCGATAACTGGATTTCTGCTTACTTGATGGGTAAGCTGAATCCATATAATTTGGTGAGACTGATTCATAGTTTTGGTGTACGTAATAAAGCTATCGACCCGGTTGTTTCTCTTTGTCTCGGTCCTTGTGAAATTTCTGTCGGCGAAATGGTGAGTGCTTATACTGCTTTTGCCAATAAGGGGATTCGTGTAGCTCCGTTATTTGTCACTCGTATCGAAGACAGTGACGGGAATGTGATTTCTACATTTGCCCCCCAAATGGAAGAAGTGATCAGTGTTTCGAGTGCCTACAAAATGCTTGTTATGCTTCGTGCCGTTATCAATGAAGGAACGGGCGGACGTGTGCGTCGCTATGGTATCATTGCTGATATGGGTGGAAAGACAGGAACAACCAATGACAATTCCGATGCTTGGTTTATGGGATTCACGCCTTCGCTGGTATCCGGCTGTTGGGTAGGGGGGGATGAACGCGATATCCACTTCGGTAGAATGACATATGGTCAGGGAGCTGCTGCCGCACTGCCTATTTGGGCAATCTATATGAAGAAAGTATATGATGATCCGACTTTGGGATATGACCAGCAAGAAAAATTTAAACTTCCTGAGGGATTTGATCCTTGTGCCGGTTCGGAAACTTCAAATGGTGAAGTGGAAGAAATTGGATTGGATGATTTGTTTAACTAATCTTCGTTTCCAATCATGCATAAGTGTATTATCTGTATTGGAAGTAACTATAACCGGAAGGAAAATCTGCTTTTTGCACGGCAAAAGTTAGCGGATTTGTTTCCTTCCATTCGCTTCACGTCCGAGCAGGAAACACAACCTTTGTTTTTCAAAAGTCCGGCGTTGTTTTCCAATCAGGTAGCGCAGTTCTTTTCCGAATCAGAGGAAGAGAAAGTGAGGAAGGAACTGAAAGCGATTGAACAGTCTGCCGGCCGTCGTCCGGGAGATAAGAAAGAAGAAAAAGTTTGCCTGGATATTGATTTGCTTACTTTTGACGACCGGGTGCTGAAACCCGAAGACCTGAAAAGGGAGTATATCTTGAAGGGATTAGAAGAATTAAAATAGATTCAGATATGAAATTTCTCGGAATAATACCTGCCCGTTATGCATCCACGCGTTTCCCAGCGAAACCGTTGGCTATCCTGGGTGGGAAAACAGTGATACAACGTGTATATGAACAAGTAGCAGGTGTCTTGGATGATGCTTATGTAGCCACTGACGATGAGCGGATTGAAGCGGCAGTAAAAGCTTTCGGCGGTAAGGTAGTTATGACTTCTGTCCATCATAAAAGCGGTACGGACCGTTGTTACGAAGCCTGTACCAAGATTGGTGGTGATTTTGATGTCGTAGTCAATATACAGGGAGACGAGCCTTTTGTCCAGCCTTCGCAGTTAAATGCTGTAAAAGTTTGTTTTGAAGACCCGACTACGCAAATTGCTACATTGGTGAAACCTTTCACTGCCGATGAACCGTTTGCCGTACTCGAAAATGTGAATTCACCGAAAGTGGTAGTCAATACAAACTGGAACGCACTTTACTTCAGCCGTTCTATTATCCCTTATCAACGTAATGCTGAAAAACAGGATTGGCTGAAAGGACATACTTATTATAAACATATCGGTTTGTATGCTTATCGCACGGAGGTGTTGAAAGAGATTACCGATCTGCCGCAATCTTCTCTTGAAATAGCCGAATCATTGGAACAGCTTCGCTGGCTGGAAAACGGATACAAGATAAAGGTCGGTATCAGTGATGTGGAAACGATTGGAATTGACACTCCTCAGGACTTGGAACGTGCAGAGGAATTTTTGAAGAACAGGGGATAATCTTATGAATCGAACGATACAGCCTGAAATACAAACTCTGAAAAATTTCCGGGTACTTACTCCTGTTCGGACTTCTTTGCCGAATGGTATTCCGCTGACCGTTATCAATGCCGGTGAGCAGGATGTGGTACGTATGGACATACTTTTTGCCGGAGGTCGTTGGCAGCAGTCGCAGAAACTGCAAGCTTTGTTTACCAACCGGATGCTTCGCGAAGGTACTGTGAAATATACGGCAGCTACCATTGCCGGGAAACTGGATTATTATGGCTCGTGGCTTGAACTGTCCAGCTCTTCGGAGTATGCTTATATTACGGTTTATTCGCTGAATAAGTATTTGGCGAGAACGTTAGAAGTAGTGGAATCCATGATTAAAGAACCACTCTTTCCTGAAAAAGAACTGCGGACTATCTTGGATACGAATATCCAACAGTATCTGGTTAATACATCCAAAGTAGATTTCCTGGCGCATCGCAGTCTGTTGAAGTCTCTTTACGGGGAACATCATCCATGTGGAAAAATAGTAATGGAGAGGGATTACCATACCATTACTCCGGATGTTCTTCGTGATTTCTATGAGAGGTATTATCATTCGGGCAATTGCTCTATTTTTCTTTCCGGCAAGGTGACGGAAGATATTATCCGTCGGGTAACGGATACTTTCGGAGTTCCGTTCGGACAGCATCAATTACAGATGCCGAAAGTAAGTTTTCCTTTTGCTGCCGTTCCCGAAAAGAGGATTTTTACAGAGCGTGAAGATGCTATGCAGAGTGCGGTGAAAATGGGATGTACCACTGTCACTCGTGAACATCCGGATTATCCGAAACTGCGGGTGCTGATGACTTTGTTCGGCGGTTATTTCGGTAGCCGTCTGATGTCTAATATCCGCGAAGAAAAGGGGTATACTTATGGTATTTCGGCTGGTATCATGTTTTATCCGGATAGTGGGGTGTTGATTGTTTCGACGGAAACGGATAATGAATATGTGGAGCCGTTGATACAGGAAGTGTATCACGAGATAGACCGGTTACATCAGGAACAGGTGTCGGTTGAGGAACTGACGATGGTGCGTAACTATATGTTGGGTGAGATGTGCCGTAGCTACGAGTCGCCTTTCTCACTCTCGGACGCATGGATATTTATTGCTACTTCCGGTTTGGATGATGATTATTTCTCACGTTCTCTGCATGCGGTAAATGAGATTACACCTGCGGAAATACAGGATTTGGCACAGCGTTATTTGTGCAAAGAGACATTAAAAGAGGTCATCGCAGGTAAAAAGTTGTCATAATTTGCTTTCCGGTAGGGGGATTTATGGGAGAGAAATTGTATCTTTGTCCAAATTGTAAATCTAAAAAGAGTAACTACTAAAATAAATGAGGAAATATCTATATACTACACTTTTATTGGCTCTCCTTACACAAGCGGGAGCAATGGCACAAGAAAATGAAGGAAAAAAAGGCGGATTTTTCGGAAAAATAAAGGATACATTCTCTACTGATATAAAGATTGGCAACTATACTTTTAAGGATGGTAGCGTCTATACAGGTGAAATGAAAGGACGCAAGCCGAATGGAAAAGGAAAGACGGTCTTTAAAAACGGTGATGTCTATGAAGGAGAATATATAAAGGGAAAACGTGAAGGTTACGGTATCTATCTGTTTCCCGACGGAGAAAAATACGAAGGACAATGGTTTCAGGACCAGCAGCATGGAAAAGGTATTTATTATTTCATGAATAATAACCGTTATGACGGTATGTGGTTTCAGGACTATCAGCATGGTGAAGGTACAATGTATTATCATAATGGCGACTTGTATGTAGGTAACTGGGAGAATGATAAACGTGAAGGTAAAGGTACTTATACTTGGGCGAATGGAGCAAAATATACGGGTCACTGGAAGAACGACAAGAAAAACGGTAAAGGTACCATGAACTGGGATGATGGCTGTAAGTATGAAGGTGACTGGAAAGATGATGTCCGCCACGGCAAGGGGGTATTTGAGTATACCAACGGAGATAAATACGAGGGTGACTGGGCGGATGATATCCAACATGGCAAAGGTACGTACTTCTTCCATACGGGCGACCGTTATGAAGGGTCTTATCTTTTAGGCGAACGTACCGGCGAAGGTGTTTATTATCATGCCAACGGTGACAAATACGTGGGAAATTTCAAAGACGGTATGCAAGACGGCAAAGGTACTTTTACCTGGGCGAATGGAGCTGTGTACGAAGGTGACTGGAAAAATAACAGGCGTGACGGAAAGGGTGTCTACAAATGGAGCAATGGTGATGTTTATGAAGGTGACTGGAAGGACAACCGTCCGAATGGTCAAGGTACTTTAAAGACTGTCGCAGGTATGCAATATAAAGGTGGTTTTGTTGATGGATTGGAAGAGGGGCAGGGTGTGCAGGTCGACAAAGATGGCAACCGCTTTGACGGATTTTTCAAACAAGGAAAGAAGGACGGTCCTTTTGTAGAGACTGATAAGGACGGAAAGGTCATCAAGAAAGGAACCTATAAATTAGGAAGACTGCAATAAAAGATATAAAGTAAAGAAAACGGTGAACAAGTTGCGCTATGCAAGACTTGTTCACCGTTTTTTTATTAACGAAATTTGTTCGCTTAGATTATGTATTGTGAACTGATAGATTCGTTATTCATAACGCGTTTGATTGTTTCAGCAAACATGTCGGCAATACTCAACTGTTTTACTTTCGCGCATTTCTTAGTGTAAGGGATACTGTCGGTAAATACCATTTCCGTCAGACCGGACTCTTGCACACGGAAAGATGCCGGATCGGACATCACACAGTGGCTGGCAATGGCACGTACAGATGCTGCACCGGCTTCCATCATGATGTTGGCAGCTTTGGTGATTGTTCCTGCTGTGTCTACAATATCGTCAACCAAGACAACATTCTTGCCTTTTACATCACCAATGATTTGCATGGAAGCAACTTCATTCGCTTTCTCGCGTGATTTGTTACAGAGTACCAATGGCACACCAAGGTATTTGGAGAAAGTGCTGGCACGTTTTGAACCACCTACGTCCGGTGTGGCAATCACCAGTTCTTCCAATTGCAATGACTGGATGTAGGGGAGGAACACTGCTGATGCATACAGGTGATCTACCGGGATATTGAAGAATCCCTGAATCTGGTCTGCATGCAAATCCATGGTAATCAGTCGGTCGATACCTGCAACAGAAAGCAGGTCGGCTACCAACTTAGCTCCGATGGATACACGTGGTTTGTCTTTTCTGTCCTGACGGGCCCATCCGAAATAAGGGATTACGGCAACAACGCTCTTTGCAGATGCACGCTTTGCAGCGTCAATCATCAGGAGAAGTTCCATTAAGTTGTCTGAGTTTGGGAAAGTGGATTGAACCAAGAATACGTGTGCGCCACGAATTGACTCCTCGTATGAAACCGCAAATTCACCATCGGCAAAATGGGTTATGTTCATATTTCCCAAAGGGCAATTCAGGCTTGCGCAGATTTTTTCTGCAAGATATCTCGAGTTCGTTCCCGAGAATACCATAAAGGGTGCTTTTTCGCTCATTTTGTAATAGATGTTACCTATTTGTTAATTTGCCTGCAAAGGTAGGAATTTCTCTTATTATTTAGAAGGACTTATTGTATAAAAAATATTTTTCTCTCCAATCTTATCGGAAATATTTGTAGATTTGCAATAAATAATGGAGAATATCCATTATCCGTTGTTAATTATCCGATAATAAAATGAGTTCACGCTTTCCTTTATATATAATAGGTGTAGTGTTGTTCGCCTCTTTCTTTTCGTGCACTGATATGGTGCCGACCAAAGAAGTGCGTCTGATTGATTCACTGAACGGGAAAGCGTATGCTTTTCGTTACCGGAATCTTGATTCTTCCTATAGATATGCCGAACAGGCTTATCGTCAGGTAAACTTCTATAAATCGGGGAAAGCTGAAGCTTCAAATAACCTGGGATTCTGGGCTTATATGAACATGGATTTCGATCGTGCCGAAGCCTTGCACAAAGAGGTGTACAAACTGACTAAAAACGAACTCGAACTCCTGATTGCCGACATCGGGCTGATGAAAATTTGCCAGCGAACGGCAATGAACAAAGAATTTTATGATTACCGGAACAGTGCGTTGAAGCGTATGAAGCGTATCCGTGAGGAAAGTGACTTGTTCGCCGACAGGCATGAGAAGCTTCGCCTGGATTATGCTTTTACGGAGTTCTTCATCGTTTCTTCCATTTATTACTATTATCTTCAGCAACGACAGGAAGCGGTTGCCTCGCTCAATCGGATACCGGAAGATGAAGCGTTGGCAGACACGAACCAGTTGCTTTATTATCATTATATCAAGGGTTCGGCTTCTTTGGTGGAAGCTGACAAACCGGAAGATAGAAAACTCCGTGAGTTCGATCATCTTTATTATACGTGGCGGATGGCTGTTCAGAGCAATCATCCTTATTTTGAGGGAAATGGTCTGCAGGGGCTTGCCAACCTAATGATTTCTTCCAATAACTTCGATTTTTTTCAGACAAGACGGACACATGCGTTAGAACAGTTTGACTTTCCGATAGATTCACTTTTACCTTTACGTCTGGCACAACTTGCGCTCGAAAAATTCCGCGAATATGATGATTTATATCAGATTGCCGGGGCTTATGTGTCTATCGGAAAGTATCTGAATGTACATGGCCGGTATTCGGAAGCGCTGGATACATTGACGAAAGCATTAAATTGTGTGAACCGGCATCATATGCTCTATTATCATAACGAGACGGATACATTGGATAAGTTATATACGTTTGCCGAAGGGGATACA
This sequence comes from uncultured Bacteroides sp., assembly GCF_902491285.1. GTDB lineage: Bacteria > Bacteroidota > Bacteroidia > Bacteroidales > Bacteroidaceae > Bacteroides. The sequence continues at coordinate 14,334 of NZ_CABUHK010000027.1, forward strand.
ACTTACACGGGTGTACCGTGGATTATGCAGGAGAACGTAAAGACTGTCCCCGAATGGATTTCGAGGATCCGGGAACAACTGAGTGTGTCGTATGCAGGTTTGGGAATGAAGTATGCATCTGATTACAACCGGAATATATACTTGGATATTCTGAATTTTACCCGTCAGGACAAGGAGTTGGAAAGTCGTTATGTCTCACTGGAAGCCGGTTCACGGCAGATGACACTTGTTCTTTTTTTGGTGATTGTCGGGTTGGTGCTGGTGGTTATTCTTTGGTGGTTTTTCAATAAGCGTTCCAAAATAAGAAATCAGGTTGACGTGGAACGTTTGCAACAGATTCTGGGACTTTGCCGGGATATTACTTCTTCTATTCCGATGAATGTTCCGTTGATTCAGGAAGGGATAGACCAATTGTTCGGGAAAGGGCGGATGAGACTGGATATCCCCGAAGAGGGCAAAGCGGCGCTTGTTCCTATGCATCGGCTGAATCGCGATGAAAAGGCTTTGGTGCATGTGTTGGAACCTTATATTATTTGGGCGGTCGACAATGAACAGATGGTGGAAGCATTGAGTGACGAACGGATGAAGTTGGAAAAACAACGGTATATCTATGAGCAGCACATTGCGGGAAATAAGCGTCAGAATCTGATAAAGAAAGCTTGTATGGCTATTGTCAATGGTATCAATCCTTATATCGACCGTATTTTGAACGAGGTGCACAAGCTCACGGAGAAAGGATATATTGATGATGAAAAGATAAAGAAGGAGAAATATCAGTATATTGACGAATTGGTCACTACGATTAATGAGTATAATGATATCCTGGCTCTATGGATTAAGATGAAGCAGGGAACGTTGAGCTTGAATATCGAAACGTTCAGCCTTGACGAACTGTTTGAGTTGTTGGGAAAAGGACGGCGTTCCTTTGAGATGAAAAAGCAGACGCTGGAGATTGAGCCGACCGCCGTTATGGTGAAAGCAGACCGGGCACTGACTCTGTTTATGATTAATACGCTGGCGGAGAATGCCCGTAAATATACTCCGGAAGGAGGTATTATTAAAGTTTATGCACATACTACGGATACATATGTGGAGATTTCTGTGGAAGATAACGGAAGAGGAATTTCGGAAGAAGATGTGGCGTGTATCATAGGTGAGAAAGTATATGACTCGCGTGTGATTGGCATCAAGAATGCGGAGAATCCGGAAGAATTAAAAGAAAATAAAGGCAGTGGTTTCGGATTGATGAATTGTAAGGGAATCATTGAGAAATATAAGAAAACCAATGAACTGTTCCGGGTGTGTACTTTTAATGTGGAAAGTGAACTAGGAAAAGGAAGTCGTTTTTATTTCCGTTTGCCTTTGGGAGTGCGTAAGGTGCTCGGGATATTGCTTTGCTTGTTGCTTCCTATGGGAATGGTATCTTGCCAGCATGATCCGATTCAGCCTACGTTGCAGGGGGAAGATTCGATAGTGGTAGCTACGGACTCTATTTATGAGGATTTGCTGGATGCTGCGTCGGACTATGCCAATGCAGCGTATTTTGCCAATGTAGATGAGAATTACGAGCTTGCTTTGCAATATGTGGATTCTGCCATGTTGTTGCTGAACGAGCATTATGAGAAATATGCGCGTCCCGGACGTCCGCATCGTTATATGAAACTTGTAGGTACGGGAATACCTGCTGAAATCAGTTGGTGGAACGAATTGTTTGATTCGGATTATCATGTGATTCTGGACATAAGAAATGAAGCAGCGGTTGCTTTTTTGGCCTTGAAACAACTGGATGCATACAGTTATAATAATTCGGCTTTTACGGATTTGTATAAGTTGCAGGGAGAAGACCAGACATTGGAAGCATACTGCAGACAGTTGGAACGTTCGAACACCAATAAGACGGTAGGAATTATCTTGTGCTTTGTCTTGCTGGTTGTTTCTTTGGTCGGGTATTATTTTTTGTATATGAGGAAGCGGTTGCAGAATCGGTTGAATCTTGAGCAGGTGCTCGAAATAAATCAGAAGGTATTTGCGGCATCTTTAGTCAGGCCTCAGGAACAGGAGGATGCGGAAGCGCTTCAACGTGAGGAAAGTACACTCAAGGAAATACCGCAGCGTATTGTGGATGAAGCGTTCGGTTCCGTGAATGAATTGCTGGCAATTGACCGGATGGGAATCGCGGTATATAATGAAACGACGCATCGGTTGGAATATGCTTCGCGTCCCGGACAGGAAATGCCGGAAATGGTGCAGTTGTGTTTTGATTCCGGTGAGTATCTTGCCAATCAACATCTTCTGGCTATCCCATTGAGAGTGGAAGCGGGGGGAGAACATCAATGTGTCGGTGTGTTGTATTTGGAGCGTAGGGAAGGTTCGGAGCAGGAAACAGACCGTTTGTTGTTTGAGTTGGTGGCTCGTTATGTGGCTATTGTAGTATTTAACGCAGTAGTGAAGTTGGCTACGAAATACCGGGATATTGAGTCGGCACACGAAGAGACGCGCCGGGCTTCTTGGGAAGATAGTATGTTGCATGTACAGAATATGGTGCTCGACAACTGTTTGTCTACGATTAAACATGAGACGATTTATTATCCGAATAAAATCAAACAGATTGTAGGACGGCTGAACGTACAGAATCTTTCGGAAAAGGAAGAGCGCGAAGCGGTGGATACTATGACGGAATTGATAGAATATTATAAGGGTATCTTCACTATCCTGAGTTCGTGTGCTTCCCGTCAGTTGGAAGAGGTTACTTTCCGGCGGACGGTGATTCCGGTGCAGGAGCTTTTTGATGCTGCCGGAAAATATTTCAGGAAGGTAATGAAGAACCGGACGGAGAGGATAGAGTTGGAGATGGAGCCGGTGGAGGCAAGAGTAATAGGAGATGTGAATCAGTTGCGTTTTTTGTTGGAAAATCTGATTGACGAAGCGTTGACGGTTCGTGAAGACGGTGTGCTTCGTTTGCAGGCTCGCAGGGATGATGAGTATATTCGTTTTCTCTTTACGGATAAGAGACGTGAGAAGAGTGTAGAGGAGTTGAACCAATTGTTTTACCCGAATCTGGCACGCATGACTTCCGGTGAAAAAGGGGAGTTGCGCGGTACGGAATACCTGGTATGCAAGCAGATTATCCGTGACCATGACGAATTTGCGGGACGCAGGGGATGTCGCATTAATGCCGAGCCTGCTGCGGGTGGAGGATTCACGGTTTATTTCACTGTTCCGCGCAGATAAAAAAGAAAACACCTAAAAGTTATTAGATAAGGAAATGGAAGAACAGAAGTTTAAAGTTATTATTGTAGAGGATGTAAAACTGGAGTTAAAAGGTACAGAAGAGATATTCCGCCACGAAATACCGAATGCGGAAGTGATTGGCACTGCCATGACTGAGAGCGAATTTTGGCCGTTAATGGAGGCACAACTCCCTGATTTGGTATTGCTGGATTTGGGACTGGGTGGTTCTACTACTATCGGGGTGGATATTTGCCGGAATATATTCAAACGCTATAAAGATGTCCGTGTACTGATTTTCACCGGTGAAATTCTGAATGAGAAGTTGTGGGTGGATGTACTGAATGCCGGTGCCGACGGAATTATCCTCAAGACAGGAGAATTATTGACCAAAACAGATGTACAGGCTGTGATGGATGGTAAGAAACTGGTTTTCAACTATCCGATTTTGGAAAAGATTGTAGAGCGTTTCAAAAAGTCGGTTGCCAATGATGCGAAGCGTCAGGAAGCGGTAATCAGTTATGATATCGACGAATATGACGAGCGTTTTCTCCGCCATCTGGCATTGGGATATACGAAAGAGATGATTGCGAATCTGAAAGGTATGCCCTTCGGTGTGAAATCATTGGAAAAAAGGCAAAATGACCTTATCGGACGTCTTTTCCCAAATGGAGAACGGGTGGGAGTGAATGCTACCCGATTGGCTGTCCGTGCATTGGAATTACGTATTATTGATTTGGATAATTTGGAAGCCGACGAGGAATAGACAAAGGGAAACTGACGAAGAATAAACCTGAAAAGCGATGAAGACAAAATGGCGCATGCCCCATCCTGCTACGATGTTCATGCTGCTGACAATGGCAGTGGTCTTTCTTTCATGGATATGTGATATCTATGGATTGAAGGTGACATTGCCGCAGACCGGCGAAGATATTCGTGTACAAAGCTTGCTGAGTCCGGAAGGAATCCGCTGGTGGTTGAGGAACGCTATTAAGAACTTTACGGGATTTGCTCCGTTGGGCATGGTGATTATTGCCATGTTCGGATTAGGAGTTGCTCAGCACTCAGGTTTTATTGATGCATGTATCCGTATGGGGGTGGGTAACCGTAAGGAGAAGAGGAAAATTATCTTGTGGGTGATTGTTCTCGGATTGTTGTCGAATGCTATTGGTGACGGTGGATATATTATCTTGCTGCCTATTGCCGCCATGTTGTTTCAGTGGGTGGGACTTCATCCGATTGCGGGAATTGTGACGGCTTATGTCTCCGTGGCGTGCGGGTATAGTGCCAATATTGTGTTGAGTACGATGGATCCGCTATTGGCTCATACCACACAGGAAGCTGCGTTGGCTCAAACAGGCTACCAGGGTAATACGGAACCTCTTTGCAATTACTTCTTTATGAGTGCTTCGACGGTAGTAATTACTGCTATTGTTTATTGGGTGACCCAGAAATGGCTTCTTCCCAGGTTAGGTAAATATGAAGGAAGTGTAAAAGTGGAAGGTTATCGTCCTCTATCGCGTAAAGAGAGGCGTGCAATTATGATTTCTATCATTGTAGCAGCTATTTATGTAGTCCTTGTTTTATGGCTTACTTTTTCCTCTTATGGCATTTTGCGTGGTGTGAACGGCGGTCTGATGCATTCACCTTTCATTGCCGGTATCTTGTTCCTTCTCTCTTTGGGAGCGGGCATTACGGGGATGGCGTATGGCTTTAGTTCCGGTCGTTATCGCACGGACAATGATGTGATTGAAGGGTTGACACAGCCCATGAAACTTCTAGGCGTCTATTTCGTAATTGCTTTCTTTGCCGCTCAGATGTTCGCCTGTTTTGAGTATTCTCATTTGGACAAATGTCTTGCCATAATGGGTGCCGAGTTACTTTCTTCTTTTGAGCCGACTCCATTGACGGCTTTGGTCTTGTTTATCCTGTTTACGGCATTTATCAATCTGATTATGGTATCTGCTACTTCCAAATGGGCTTTTATGTCTTTCATCTTTATTCCTATGTTTGCGCAGATGGGAATCTCACCGGACGTAGCGCAATGTGCTTTCCGTATCGGAGATAGCTCGACAAATGCCATTACTCCTTTCTTATTTTATATGCCTTTGGTGCTGACTTATATGCGGCAGTATGATAAACAGATAACGTATGGTACATTACTTAAATATACCTGGAGATATTCACTGGCTATCTTGTTTGCCTGGACGTTACTGTTTATCATCTGGTATTTGCTGAAGATACCGGTAGGTTTATAATGCAAAGATGGATGGCAAAGTTCCGGTTTCATCAGCCGGAATTTTTTATTTCTGAATTATTTCCTATATTTGTAATCGTTCTTTTAAGAAAAACAACGAATGAATTTACCGGAAGTCTCTGAAAAGCTAATAGAACAATTAAATCATGGTAATATTAAGGCATTTGATAAAATCTATCATACGTACTATTTGTACTTGTGTGCAATAGCTGTTTATTATGTACATGACAAGCGTGTGGCAGGAGAAATAGTGAATGATGTCTTTGTCGCTTTTTGGCAGAATCGTCATCATATTACTCATCCGGTGCTTCCGTATTTGAGGCGTGCCATTCAGAATGCAAGTATCAGCTATCTTCGTTCTTCTTATTTTAATGAGAAACAGATGACGGAACAGATGGAGGAAATATGGGCTTTTCTTGAAAATCATATTCTTTCTTCTGATAATCCTCTGCAGGCTTTGGAACATAGCGAAATGAACACAATCATTATGAAGAAGGTGGAAGAACTTCCTGCCAGATGCCGTGCTATATTTAAAGCAAGCCTGTATGAAGGAAAATCGTACAGTGAAATCGCAGAGGAGCAGAATGTCAATGTTGCGACTGTTAGAGTACAGATGAAAATAGCATTGACTAAGCTGCGCGAATCACTTGGTACACCATATATGATAGCAATTTTGATGTTTCTCTAAAAAAAATCGCATTTCTTTTAAACGTATTTTTTTCTTTTGCGTATCTAGTTATATACACCCATAGAAAAAATACGCTTTATGAATAAGTTTTATGATATAGAGGAGTTGGAATTACGGATCAGCAATTATCTGTCCGGTAGTTGCACGGAGGAAGAAAAAGAAACTCTACTTGCCTTTTTGGCGTCCAATGAGGATGCTGCCAATACTTTCCGGGAAATGTCTGCCGTATGGGCTGTCTCTTCTGTTCCCGCATTCGCAAAGAATGAAGATATTAATCTATCACATATAAAAGAAGAAATTGCTGCTTCTGAAGTGAAAGCTACCCGAACACGAAAGTTGATCCCTGTTTGGCTGAAGGTGGCTGCCGCAATTATTTTGTTGTTAGGTTGCAATTATTTTTGGTACACTTATACTGAAAATCTAACGGAAGTATATACAAAAGCGGATTCTCCTTATGAAATTAAGGTGCCTGCCGGTTCGCGGACGAATATTGTGCTTCCCGATGGAACGGAAGTTTCTTTGAATGCAGGTTCTGTTTTGCGCTATTATCGGGGATTCGGCATTCGTGGACGTGATGTCACTTTAGATGGTGAAGGATATTTTAAGGTGGCAAAAAATGAGAAAATTCCTTTCTTCGTTAATACGAATGGTGTGCAAGTGCGGGTAGTGGGAACTGTGTTCAATGTCCGTGCTTATGATGACGATGACTATGTGATGGTATCACTGTTGGAAGGTCGTGTCAATTTATCCGCTTTGTCCGGTTCTGAGATGAAGTTATTCCCTAGCGAACAGGCTTTGTATAAAAAGAATACGGGACGTATGGAAAAGATGAAATCAAATGCAAGTACCGCCTGCGACTGGCTGGACGGTGGCTTGACCTTTGAGAATGTCTCGTTTGAGGATATTGCGCATCGACTGGAACGTAAATTCCAGGTGAAGATTAGAATTGAGAGTGAACGTCTGGGTGAGGAACATTTCTCAGGATGCTTCAACAGCAATCAAAGTATCGATGATATATTGGAAGAAATCAACGTTGAAAAGCAATATACATGGAAAGTGAGTGGCGACACAATCTTTATAACGGATAAAAAAAGGAGGTAAAATAAAAGAAAATATAGTATATGATTGGGAACATGACCGGTAGATATACGGGCGGTTCGTCGATATATAGAAAGATATTAGTTAACCTTTAATAGTGAAAAATATGAGATTAATAGTAAAGAAGATATTATTAATGCTTCTGCTTTTGTCTGTCGGAAACGTTTTGGCTGGCTACCAGTTGTCAGCGCAGGAACAAAGCAAGAGATTCAACGTAAAAGTAGATAACGTTACTTTAAAAGAAGCCATTGAGGTCATAAAGAAGTCCGGAAACTATTCTTTTCTGATTCGCAATAATGACATTGATTTGAATAGAAAGGTTTCTGTAGATATAAGTAACGGTACGATTAATGATGTAATGGGACAGTTGCTGACAGGTATGAATGTCAGTTATGAAGTGAACGGAAGCAGAGTAATCATGTTCCATGCAGTAACTCCTCAGAATGAACAGGAAAAATCATTTGTTTTGAAAGGTCGGATTACCGATCCTGCGGGGGAGGGAGTGATTGGCGCGAATGTGAAAGTGCTGAATTCTACAGAAGGTACGATTACGGATATGGACGGTAATTTCTCATTGATGGTTACCTTGAATGCCCGTCTGTCTGTTTCTTATATCGGATATGCTACTCAGGAAGTGACGGTGAAAGACCAGCGTCCTCTGAATGTAACCCTGAAAGAAGATACCCGTTTGATAGACGAGGTAGTGGTTGTCGGTTACGGTGTGCAAAAGAAAGCAAATCTGACAGGGGCGGTTAGTAGTGTGAAGATGGATGATGTATTGGGTGACCGTCCGGTAGTTTCCGTTAGTGATGCTTTGAAAGGGGCGATGCCCGGTTTGCAGATTACCGGTAATTCAGGAAGACCCGGTGAAGAAATGAGTTTCAATATCCGCGGTGTCAATAGCTTGGATAAGAATGGAAAACCGCTGGTGCTGGTGGATAACGTGGAGATGGATATTAATATGCTCGATCCGAACGATATCGAATCGGTAACGGTTCTGAAAGATGCAGCCTCTTCTGCTATTTATGGGGCTCGTGCAGCGTTTGGTGTGATTCTTATTACTACCAAGAAAGGCTCGGACGCCACTAAGCTTTCTATCAATTATTCAAATAACTTCTCATTTAGCAGACCTGCCAATATGCCACATAAGGCTACTCCGCTTCAAACGGTACAAGCTTATAAAGATATGGGAACAATCAATTATCAAAGCGGGCAGAATGTGGATACCTGGCTGGATTTATTGAAGGAGTATAATGCCAATCCGTCTGCTTATCCGGACGGTTATGCGATGGTAGGCGGACTCCGGTATAGCTTGGCGGAAACAAATCTTTTTGATGATATGATGGAGACAGGCTTCCAGCAAACTCACAATATCTCGGTAGGCGGTGGTACGAAAGATATTTCTTATCGTTTCTCTTTCGGTATGGTAAATGAGAATGGCGTCTTGAATTCGGATAAGGATACATATAAACGATATAATGTTTCTTCTTATCTTCGTTCGGATGTGTTCTCGTGGATTACTCCTGAGCTGGATATAAAATATACGAACTCTAACTCTTCATTACCTGAAACTTCCGGTGGATATGGCATATGGGGAGCAGCGGTAGCATTTCCTTCTTATTTTCCTACCGGAACAATGAATATTGACGGTGAAGATTTACCGATTAATACTCCCCGTAATTTGATTAATCTGGCATATCCGACAACCATTCAAAAGAATAATCTTCGTATTTTCGGAAAAGTGACGATTACTCCTATGAAGAATGTGAAGTTGATAGGTGAATATACATTCAATCATTTGAGCAACGAGAAAACGAAGTTTGATAAGAAATTCTATTATGCCCATGGTGGTAACTTTGTAAAAGAAGTTTCTACTGCAAATTCCAAGTACGAATATTCCAATGGTATTACTGATTATAATGCATTGAACTTTTATGCTAATTATAATAATTCGTGGGGCAAGCATGATGTTACTGTAATGGGAGGTTTCAATCAGGAAAGTAGTGATTACCGGTATGCTGAAATGTCGCGCATGAACATGATTAATGAGGATTTGCCTTCTATTTCACAAGCGACGGGGGATTATTTTGCTAAGGATAAATTCGAGCGTTATACAGTAAGAGGCCTGTTCTATCGTATCAACTATTCGTTCGCCGGCAAGTATTTGCTTGAAACGAACGGACGTTATGACGGTTCTTCCAAATTCCCGAAGAACAGCCGTTTTGGTTTCTTCCCTTCGGTTTCTGCCGGATGGCGTATCAGTGAAGAAGCATTTATGCAACCGCTGAACACTGTTTTGTCTAACCTGAAGTTGCGTGGTTCCTGGGGTAATATTGGAAATCAGAGTATCACTCCTTATGCATATATTCCCGGAATGGATGCCGAACAGGCTTACTGGACCGTCTCCGGTATCAAAGTGACTACTCTGAAACCAGCTTCTTTGGTGAGCAATAGCTTTACCTGGGAAAAGGTGACGACCATTGATTTTGGTTTTGACTTGGGACTATTGGATAACAGGCTGAATATGGTGTTCGACTGGTATCGCAGAGATACAAAGGGTATGCTTGCTCCGGGAGCTGAACTTCCGAGTGTATTAGGTGCAAGTGCTCCTTTACAGAATACGGCTGACCTTCGTTCCAAAGGTTGGGAAATTTCTGTAGATTGGAATGACCGGATAGGAAAAGTGAAATATAACCTGGGATTCAATCTTTATGATGCAAAGACTAAGATTACTAAATACAACAATGAAACAGGTTTGTTCGGTAAAGATAAGAATGATAAGGATACTTATCGTGTAGGAATGGAATTGGGTGAAATTTGGGGATATGTGACCGACCGCTTGTACACTGTGGATGATTTCGATGAGAGTGGAAAACTGAAACCGGGCATTGCTAAGGTAGAAGAATATAATCCGAACCCGGGAGATATATTGTATAAGGACTTGGATGGGAATGATATCATCAATAGTGGTACGAGTACAACGAAAGACCCGGGCGACCGCAAGATTATAGGTAATAGCACCCGTCGTTATCAGTATGGTATCCATGGAAGTGCCAGTTGGAACGGATTCTCACTGTCTTTCCTATTGCAGGGAGTAGGCAAACGGGATTTATGGGTTATGAATGACTTGTTCTATCCGCACTACGATGCCTGGACTACTGTCTATGACTCACAATTGAATTATTGGACCCCGGAGCATACGGATAGCTACTTCCCGCGTATTTATGAGAAAGCTGCCGGAAATACTGCCGCCAATACACGTGTTCAGACTCGTTATTTACAAGACGGATCATATTTGAGTATTCGCAATATAACGCTTTCTTATAATTTCCCGTCCAAGTGGATAAATAAGATTGGGATTAATAACCTGGCAGTGTTCTTTAGCGGTGAGAATCTTTATACATTCGACCATCTTCCGAAGGGACTCGATCCGGAACGTTCTGTTACGGATGATTTGGGACAGCGCGGCTTTACTTATCCGTATATGAGACAGTATTCGTTTGGTATAAACGTTTCATTCTGATTGTATCACAACTTAAAGAGTAATTATTATGAGTAAATATATACTATGTGTAAGCGTTAGTCTTTGTTTGTTGGTGTCATCTTGCTTGAACGACGAGTTCTTGGAAGTTTATCCGAAGGGACAGCAAACAGAAGGTTCAGTCTTCACGACTAATGATAATTTTAAAACGTATGCATGGGGACTGTATAATGTGTTTTTCGGATATACGTATGATACGGGACAGACGGATGAAATATTCCGTGGCGATTTCGAATCGGATAATATGATAAAAGGATTGGCGGGATATGAAGGACAATGGGCTTATGGAAAGGCAAAAGCTACGGATGAATCCAAAGATTGGGATTATGATTATATTCGTCGTGTCAACTTGATGCTTGACAATATTGATAATTCGGAGATGAATGAAACCGAAAAGGAGCACTGGAGAAGTGTGGGATATTTCTTCCGTTCTTATAAGTATTTTCAGATGCTTTCCAAATTTGGTGATATTCCCTGGGTAGAACATGCTCTGACGGAAGAGAGCCCGGAACTCTATGGAAAACGGGATAGCCGTGATTTGGTGGCTTCCAATATTCTTTCTAATCTGAAGTATGCGGAAAAACATATCGGCAGTGATATTCTGGTCGATGGGAAAAATACAATTAATATGTATGTAGTGAAGGCTCTAATTTCCCGTTTTGCCTTATTTGAAGGTACTTGGAGAAAATATCATGGTATGTCGGACGCGGATACTTATTTAAAAGAATGTGCCCGTGCTGCCGGAGACGTGATAGAGAAGTATCCGGATATCCATCCTCAATATGATGAATTGTTTAATTCGGAAACATTGGATGGTGTGACAGGAATTCTTTTGTATAAAGCCTATGAAACCGGACAATTGATGCATGGCCTGACTCGTATGGTGCGTACCGGTGAATCTTATATTGAAGCTACAAAAGATGCGGTAGACAGTTATTTGTGTAAGGACGGACGGCCTGTCAGTACGACAACAAGCAATTATGGAGGTGACAAGAATATCTACGGACAGTTCCGTGACCGCGATTATCGTTTGTATTTGACAATATGTCCCCCGTATATGGTAAAGAAGGACAAAGGACCGAGTACACCTGAATGGCAATATACGGATAATGAGGAAGATAGGGAATTTATCGATCTTATGGCTACGATTTCCGGTGAGACTTATCATCGTTTGCCGTCTTCCAACTTTAAAGGATTTACAGTCCAGGGACAGCCGCACTTTAAAAATATGAATTGGGGACAGGGATGGAATGCTTCTCAAATGGGATTTTGGGTTTGGAAATATTATAATACTCATACGGTGGCGACCAATGCCAATGGTGTAAATACAACAGATGCTCCATTGTTTCGTGTAGGTGAAGTGATGGTGAACTATGCCGAAGCTATGTGCGAACTGGGTAAACTTGACCAGCCTGCCGCTGACAGGTCAATCAATAAACTTCGTTCAAGAGCCGGCGTTGCTAAGATGATTGTGGATGATATTGACGATGATTTTGATACGGCTCGTGATCCTTCCGTTCCTGCTCTTTTATGGGAAGTGCGTAGGGAGAGACGTGTGGAGTTGATGGGCGAAGGTTTTCGTTTGGATGACTTGCGCAGATGGAAGAAAGGGGAGTATGTCAATAAACAACCATTAGGCGTTTATGTGACAGAAGCTTCAGCTAAGAAACTGAAAGTGACAGGCGGCATAGGTGCTGATGATGGTTATGTTTATTTCTACGATGCTCCGCTTGGATGGCAGGAACATTATTATTTGTATCCGTTGCCCTTGAAGCAATTGGCTCTGAATACGAATTTGGAACAAAATCCGGTATGGACTAAGTAATATTAAGTTAATAATATATACAAGACCTGTGATATTTTAGTATATTGCAGGTCTTTAAAATTTAAAGTGTAAAATGAAGAATAGAATCCCGGTAAAATACACGCTTCTTTGCGGAACGGCTTGTTGTTTCTCTTCTATGATGCGGGCGCAACAGAATATATCCCAAATGAATGTGCTTTTCATAATGGCCGATGATATGCGTCCTGAGTTGGGTTGTTATGGAGTGAAGGAAGTAAAGACACCCAATATGGACCGTTTGGCTGCAAGTGGTGTCTTATTTCAGAATGCATATTGTAATATACCTGTGAGCGGAGCGTCCCGTGCCAGTTTATTGACGGGGGTATATCCCCAATACCCGAACCGCTTTATCAGTTTCTCGGCTTATGCCAGCAAAGATTGTCCCGAGGCAATACCTGTTTCAGGATGGTTTACACAGAATGGCTATCATACAGTTTCGGATGGAAAAGTTTTTCATCATATGAGTGACCATGCAGATTCATGGAGCGAGCCGCCTTATCGAAATCATCCGGACGGGTATGACGTGTATTGGGCGGAATATAACAAATGGGAACTTTGGATGAATTCGGAATCAGGAAAGACTATTAATCCGAAAACGATGCGCGGACCTTTTTGTGAGTCTGCAGATGTGCCTGACACTGCCTATGATGATGGCAAACTGGCAAACCGGGCTATTCGTGACTTGAAACGTATGAAAGATATAGGCAAACCTTTTTTCCTGGCTTGTGGTTTTTGGAAACCTCATTTGCCATTCAATGCTCCGAAGAAATATTGGGATTTATATAAGCGCGAAGAAATTCCCTTGGCCGCCAATCGTTTCAGACCCGAAGGATTGCCTGAACAGGTTCGTAATTCGTCTGAAATATATGCTTATGCACGGGTTACGGATACGAGCGATATTGATCTCCAGCGAGAAGTGAAGCATGGATATTATGCTTGCCTGAGTTATGTGGATGCACAAATCGGAAAGGTGTTGGATGCGCTGGACGAACTGGGATTATCAGATAATACAATCGTTGTTTTGTTAGGGGATCATGGTTGGAATTTAGGCGAACATGATTTTGTAGGAAAACATAATCTGATGAATACTTCCACTCATGTTCCGCTGATTATCCGTGTGCCGGGAATGAAAAAGGGAAAGACAAAATCCATGGTGGAATTTGTTGATTTATACCCGACTCTATGCGAGCTCTGCAAACTTCCTATGCCTGGTGAGCAACTGAGCGGACAAAGCTTTGCCGGAGTTTTCAGAAACCTGAAAGCTAAGACTAAAGATGAAGTTTATATTCAATGGGAGGGTGGAGATAATGCTGTTGACCAGCGATATAGTTATGCCGAATGGATGAAAGGGGATGTGAAGAAAGCTGGCATGCTGTTTGACCACCGGATTGATAAAGCAGAAAATAAGAATCGGGTAAATGAGAAGAAGTATAAGGATAAAGTTGAATCGTTATCTTCTTTTATCAAAGTAAAGAAAACATCAATAAAGAAATAGTATGAGAACATGTTTTTTATTCTCCGTCCGTTTGTTGCCGGTTGTTTTATTTGTGCTTGGTAGTATGTCTACGTTTGCGCAACGGCAGGATATCCTGTTAAATGATAATTGGAAATTCCGGTTTTCGCATCAGGTGCAAAAGGGAACAGAAGTAAGAGTTGATTTGCCCCATACCTGGAATGCGCAGGATGCTTTATCCGGGAAAATAGACTATAAACGGGGTATTGGTAATTATGAAAAGAAACTATTTGTTCGTTCCGAATGGAGAGGCAAACGTCTTTTTATTCGTTTCGAGGGAGTGAATAATGTCGCTGATGTATTTATCAATCATCGTCATATAGGTGAGCATCGTGGAGGATATGGAGCTTTTATCTTTGAAATTACCGGAAAGGTTGAATATGGAAAAGAGAACGCTATATTAGTACGAGTGAATAATGGGGAACAACTGGATATCATGCCTTTAGTCGGTGACTTTAATATTTATGGCGGAATCTACCGGGATGTACATTTATTGATCACTGACGGAACGTGTATTTCTCCTTTGGATTATGCTTCTCCCGGAGTGCGTTTGATACAGGATAGTGTGAGTCATAAGTATGCGAAAGTACGTGCACTTGTTGAATTATCAAACGGGAATACTACTAATCAGGAAGTGGAACTTAATATCCGTCTTTTGGATGGGAAAAAGGTGGTGAAAGAAGAAATAAAGCAAGTAACCCTTCCTGCTATCTCAACTATCCAACAGGAACTTGTATTTGAAATAAATCAACCTCATTTGTGGAATGGCCGTCAGGATCCTTTTCTTTATCAGGCGGAAATCTCTCTTTCCCGAGGTGGTAAAATAGTGGATTGTATAACACAACCTTTGGGACTTCGTTTTTACCGGATAGACCCTGATAAAGGTTTTTTCTTGAATGGAAAACATTTACCTCTTCATGGTGTTTGCCGCCATCAGGATAGGAGTGAAGTCGGAAATGCCTTACGAACTCAGCATCATGATGAGGATGTGGCATTAATGCTGGAGATGGGAGTGAATGCGGTACGTTTGGCGCATTATCCTCAAGCTACCTATTTCTATGACCTGATGGATAAAAACGGTATCATTGTATGGGCTGAAATTCCTTTTGTCGGTCCTGGTGGATACAATGATAAGGGCTTTGTGGATTTGCCTGCCTTCCGTGCTAATGGAAAAGAGCAACTTAAGGAACTGATCCGTCAACATTATAACCATCCTTCTATTTGTGTATGGGGACTCTTTAATGAATTGACTGAATTTGGGGATAACCCGGTAGAATATATAAAAGAATTGAATATGCTGGCTCATCAAGAAGATGCGACACGGTCTACTACCTCTGCAAGTAATCAAATGGGAGATCTGAATTTCATAACGGATGCTATCGCATGGAACCGTTATGACGGATGGTATGGTGGTACTCCCGCAGATTTAGGCAAATGGTTGGATAGTATGCATAAAAAACACCCGGAGATCTGTATCGCTATAAGCGAATATGGTGCAGGTGCCAGCATCTATCATCAGCAGGATTCATTAACCAAGACTATACCTACCAGTTGGTGGCATCCGGAGAATTGGCAAACTTATTACCATATTGAAAACTGGAAAGTGATTTTTTCCCGTCCATATGTATGGGGAAGCTTCGTATGGAATATGTTTGATTTTGGCGCTGCACATCGTATGGAAGGCGATCGCTCGGGTATTAATGACAAGGGTTTGGTTACTTTTGACCGGAAGGTCCGCAAAGACGCTTTCTATTTTTATAAAGCCAACTGGAACCGGGAAGAACCAATGCTTTATTTAGCAGGCAAACGCAATATTGTACGCTCTCAACGCCTGCAAACAATTACTGCTTTCACGAATCAATTCGAAGCTGAATTGTTTGTAAACGGCAAAAGCTATGGTAGGGCGAAAGCAGACCAATACGCTATCATGGAATGGAAAAATGTAGAATTGCAACTAGGTGAGAATGAAATAAAAGTGATTTCTACTAGTAAGAAGTTGCCTTTGAGTGATAGCTTTTGGTGCAGGTTCTCCAACTGATTCCAAATAAAAAAGAGGTTGATTATTATAAATAATCAACCTCTTTAAGTGATTCCGAAGCGATTCGAACGCTTGACCCACGCCTTAGAAGGGCGTTGCTCTATCCAGCTGAGCTACGGAACCATCCTTATTTGCGGATGCAAAGGTAGTGCTTTTTATGAAATTTCAAAAACTTTTCGGCACTTTTTTATTCATATTTTTCTTCATAGCTCTGAATCAGTAATTTATGCAAGTATAATATTTTGTTCATTTATATGTTGTAGTATGGATGAAATGGTGAATCATAGTTTTTACGAAGAATAACTAACGTTATATAGCTTTCAAAAAGCTCAAAAAACTTAAATAGGGTTGTGTTTTTGTATTATAAGGCTTACTTTTGGACGATAAACAACTAAAAAACACATAAAGTTATGAAGAAATTTATTTTTTTATTTGCATTTTGTATTACAGTAACCAACCTTTTTGCGCAAACCGATCCTAACCAAATTAAAAAAGAAGGAAATGATGCATTCAATGCTAAAAATTATCCTGTAGCGTATGCTAAGTTTAGTGAATATTTGAAACAGACTAATAATCAAGATTCTGCAACAGCTTATTACTGTGGTATAGCTGCTGATGAAGTAAAGAAATATGCAGAAGCTGTTACTTTCTTTGATATTGCAATCCAAAAGAAATTCAACACGGGAAATGCGTATGCCCGTAAAGCTTTGGCTTTAGATGCTCTGAAGAAGACTGATGAATATGTAGCTACACTGGAAGAAGGATTAAAAGTTGACCCGAATAATAAGACAATGGTGAAAAATTATGGTCTTCATTATTTGAAAGCTGGACTTGCTGCTCAGAAAGCCGGCAAAGCAGAGGAAGCAGAAAATTGTTTTAAGAAAGTAATTCCTTTGAATCACAAGACTTATAAGACGAATGCTTTGTATAGCTTGGGAGTTCTTTGTTATAATGACGGAGCTAATATATTGAAGAAAGCTGCTCCTTTGGCAAATTCTGATGCTGATAAATATGCAGCAGAAAAAGAAAAAGCTGACGCTAGATTTAAAGAAGCAGTAGATTATCTGGAAGAAGCTGCCAAAGTATCACCGGAAAACGAGAACGTGAAGAAAATGCTTCCTCAAGTGAAAGCTGCAATGAAGTAATTTGAGTATTATAGAGAATATAAAGGGTTGCCGATAGACACATTTGGCAACCCTTTTTTATTATGTTTTTTCTAATCCGTACTTTTTTTATGTACTTTTGCCATTCCTAAAACAGAAGGATTTTTTATGCATTTATATACCAAGGAACAGGCTGTCAAGCGGATGAATGATTTTGGGGTAACCCGTTGCCCTTTTATCTTTATTATTAACTATCTACAAGATGCTTCTTACGTAGAGGATGTTTCATCTGTAGATTCTACAGAATTAATCTATAACTTAAATGGATTTACGAATCAATTAGTGCCGGATAGAAGCAACGAGGGAGCTTTATTTAAAGAAAAGTATATTCATTGGCAATCATTACCCGAGTCTTTTGAAGTTTACCGGCAGTCATTCAATATTGTTCAAAGAAATATTTTCGCAGGAAACAGCTTTCTCACTAATTTGACTTGCCGTACTCCGATAGAAACCAATCTTACTCTGAAAGACATTTATTCTCGTTCAAAAGCAATCTATAAGTTATGGCTCAAAGATTCATTTACGGTATTTTCTCCTGAAATATTTGTCAGAATCCGTCAGGGGAGAATTTCCTCACATCCGATGAAGGGGACTATTGATGCTTCAATTCCCAATGCTGCTCAATTATTGATGAATGACCCGAAAGAAGCGGCAGAACATGCTACTATTGTAGATTTGATACGTAATGATTTAAGTATGGTTGCCAATAAAGTGTCGGTATCCCGCTATCGGTATATTGACACATTGCAGACTAATCAAGGTTCTATCCTTCAGACAAGTTCGGAAATTCAGGGAGTTCTGCCGAATGATTATCAAGAGCACTTGGGCGATATTATTTTCAGGTTATTACCCGCAGGTTCTATAACAGGCGCTCCAAAGAAAAAAACAATGCAGATAATTAAGGAGGCAGAAACCTATCACAGAGGATTTTATACAGGTATTATGGGATATTTTGACGGTGAAAATCTGGATAGTGCCGTTATGATACGTTTTGTAGAACAGGAAGGAGATAGACTTTATTTTAAGAGTGGCGGTGGAATCACCTGTCAAAGTGATGTGGAAAGCGAATATAATGAAATGAAACAAAAAGTATATGTGCCTATTTATTGAGACTATCCGGATAGAGGATGGAGAGATTTACAATCTTGACTATCATACAGAACGTTTTAACAGAACCCGTGCAGCCTTCTGGAAAGGCACTATTCCGCTTGATTTGCGGGAGTTTGTCTTTCCGCAATCATTGATGGGAATTCATAAATGCCGGATTGTGTATGGCAGAGAAATAGAGGAAATTACCTACGCACCTTATCAGATGCGGAAAGTTTCTTCCTTATGCCTGGTTGCGTCAGATACTATTGACTATACTTATAAAAGTACGAATCGGGAAGATTTGAACATCTTGTATGCTCAAAGAAAAACGGCGGATGATGTCTTAATAGTGAAAGACGGTTATCTGACAGATACTTCTATTGCCAATGTGGCGCTTTATGACGGAAAGACATGGTGTACACCTTCTCATCCGTTACTTCAAGGTACAAAACGTGCCGAGCTTTTGGATAAGAAAATCATTGTAGAGAAAGATATTCCGCAGGCACATTTAGGAGAATATTCTAAGCTCATGTTATTCAATGCAATGATTGACTGGGAGCGTATCATACTGCCCATTGATGATAAACATTTAATTCTATAAACCATAATTAACTGAAATATACAGAGAATTGCTGAACAAAAGTCTCTTTTGTACTGTTATATTTATGTGTTTTTCATAGTATTAGATATAAGATTAATTAAAGAGATTGTACTTCACTTGTGAAAGCTAAAGTACGTCAGAGACAGAAGAGTCTGTTTTTTTGATAAATGTGTTAGAGCATCGGTTTACCAGGCCGATGCTTTTTTTTATGCCCTTTTGTTCCCTTTTGTAGTTTATATGAAATAAAATTTGTACGTTTGTGGGATAATAATAGAAAATGATAAAGATGAACATACCTGTTATCTTTCAGTTTTTAAAAGATCTTTCCGCGAATAATAATCGTGAGTGGTTTAATGAGCATAAGGCAGAATATGAGATAGCCCGTGCTGAGTTCGACAATTTTTTGGCAACAGTGATTGCCCGTATTTCTCTGTTTGATGAAACAATTCGGGGAATCCAACCAAAAGACTGTACCTATCGTATTTATCGGGATACCCGTTTCTCTACGGATAAAACACCTTATAAGATACATTTCGGTGGTTATATCAATGCAAAAGGCAAGAAGTCCGATCATTGCGGATATTATGTACATCTGCAACCGGATGGCTCCATGCTTGCCGGAGGAAGCTTGTGTCTGCCTTCTAACATCTTGAAAGCCGTCCGGCAATCTATTTATGATAATATAGAAGAATTTGTTTCTATTGTGGAAGACCCGGAATTTAAGAAATACTTTCCCGTGATAGGTGAGGATTTCCTGAAGACAGCTCCTAAAGGTTTCCCGAAAGACTTCAAGTACATTGATTATCTGAAATGCAAGGAATATGTGTGTTCCTATAATGTGCCCGACAGCTTCTTTACTCAACCGGATGCATTGGAGCAGATAGACAAAGCGTTCCGCCAGTTCAAGCGGTTTGCCGATTTTATTAATTACACGATTGATGATTTTGAATAATATACCTGAAATATAAACTTTAAAATTGAACTTATATGGTAGTAGATACTTTAGAAAACCTGGAGAAATATGCGTCTTTAAATCCTTTATTTGCACAAGCTATTGAGTTTCTGAAATCTCATGACCTCCAAGCCATGGAAATCGGGAAGACAGAATTGAAAGGAAAGGAACTGTTGGTGAATATTGCACAAACTAAGCCGAAGACCAAAGAAGAGGCCAGACTGGAAACACATAATGAATTTATAGATATTCAGATTCCGTTGTCCGGAACAGAAATTATGGGTTATACTGCTGCTAAAGACTGCGTTCCTGCAGATGCTCCTTATAATGCAGAAAAGGATATTACTTTTTTTGAAGGATTGGCTGAGACTTACGTTGCCGTGAAACCGGGAATGTTTGCTATCTTCTTTCCTCAGGACGGACATGCTCCCGGCATTACCCCGGATGGTGTGAAGAAAGTAATAGTAAAAGTAAAAGCATAATCTAAATTCGATTCTGATATGGAAAAGACACTTAATCTTATCAAAAATGATCCTTGGCTGGAACCTTTTGCCGATGCTATTGCAGGTCGTCACCAGTTTGTACTGGACAAGGAAGCCGAACTGACCAATAAGGGAAAACAGACTCTTTCGGACTTTGCATCAGGCTATCTTTATTTCGGACTGCATCGTACCGATAAGGGATGGACTTTCCGTGAATGGGCACCGAACGCTACACATATATATATGGTAGGTACGTTCAATAATTGGGAAGAAAAAGCGGCCTACAAGTTGAAAAAACAAAAGAACGGGATTTGGGAAATCAACCTGCCTGCCGATGCCATTCACCATGAAGACTTGTACAAACTGAATGTATATTGGGATGGCGGTCAAGGTGAGCGTATCCCCGCTTGGGCTACACGTGTAGTTCAGGATGAACAGACTAAAATATTCAGTACGCAAGTCTGGGCTCCGGAGAAACCCTATAAATTCAAGAAGAAAACATTTAAGCCCAGCACTAATCCTTTGCTGATTTACGAGTGTCATATCGGAATGGCCCAGCAAGAGGAAAAGGTCGGAACGTATAATGAATTCCGCGAAAAAGTACTTCCGCGTATCGCTAAAGAAGGATATAACTGTATCCAGATTATGGCTATCCAGGAACATCCTTATTATGGAAGTTTCGGATATCATGTATCCAGTTTCTTCGCTGCTTCTTCCCGTTTCGGGACACCCGATGAACTGAAAGCATTGATTGACACTGCTCATGAGATGGGAATTGCTGTGATTATGGACATCGTTCATTCACACGCTGTAAAGAACGAAGTGGAAGGATTGGGAAACTTTGCCGGTGATCCGAACCAGTATTTTTATCCGGGCGGTCGTCGCGAACATCCGGCTTGGGATTCTCTTTGTTTTGATTATGGTAAGAATGAAGTGGTTCATTTCTTGTTGTCCAACTGCAAATATTGGTTGGAAGAATATAAGTTCGACGGATTCCGTTTTGACGGAGTAACGTCTATGTTATATTACAGTCATGGATTGGGTGAGGCTTTCTGTAATTATGGAGATTACTTCAACGGCCGTCAGGACGATAATGCAATTTGTTACCTGACATTGGCTAATGAAGTGATTCATCAGGTAAATCCGAGGGCAATAACCATCGCGGAAGAAGTTTCCGGTATGCCGGGACTGGCTGCCAAAGTGGAAGACGGAGGCTACGGGTTCGATTATCGTATGGCCATGAATATTCCTGACTACTGGATTAAAACAATCAAAGAAAAGATTGACGAGGATTGGAAACCTTCCAGTATGTTTTGGGAAGTAACCAATCGTCGTCAAGATGAAAAGACCATATCCTATGCAGAAAGTCACGATCAGGCATTGGTAGGAGATAAGACAATTATCTTCCGTCTGATTGATGCTGATATGTATTGGCATATGCAAAAGGGAGATGAAAATTACATCGTCAACCGGGGCATTGCTCTACACAAGATGATTCGTTTGCTGACGGCTTCTACCATTAATGGCGGTTATCTGAACTTCATGGGAAATGAATTCGGTCATCCTGAATGGATTGACTTCCCGCGTGAGGGCAATGGATGGTCTTGTAAATATGCCCGTCGCCAATGGAATCTGGTGGATAATAAGAATCTGACTTATCACTATTTGGGCGACTTTGACGCAGAAATGCTGAAAGTAATCAAGAGCGTAAAAGACTTCCAGGCAACACCGGTTCAGGAAATATGGCATAATGACGGGGATCAGGTATTGGCATATGGCCGTAAAGATTTGATATTCGTTTTCAACTTCAACCCGAAACAGTCGTTTACTGATTATGGTTTTCTGGTAGAGCCGGGAGCATATGAAGTAATACTGAATACAGACAATGTGGCATTTGGTGGACACGGTTTGACGGATGACTCTGTGGTTCATTTTACGATTACCGACCCATTGTACAAACAGGCAAAGAAAGAGTGGCTCAAACTCTATATCCCTGCACGTACTGCCGTAGTGCTTAGAAAGAAGAAATAATTTCTTGTTTTGGAATAAAGAACCCTCGCAGATATTCAATGATTTGCGAGGGTTTTCTTTTTATATATTTCCTAGTTGCTTAAGAATGTACCCGGACCAAGTATGTCATGCATATAGCTGACATTACGTGTTTTCAGCAGTACCCCTTGTGGGGTATAAAACAACTGATATTTGATGTCTACATTATCTTGTCCCACCTTAATCACTATAATGGCTTGCCATTTAGGAAATTCTACCATAGTGACATCGTCCACCACCCAGCTTGCGTAAGAGCCGGATACAAATGCATTGTAAACAGTTGGTGAGAGTCGGTCGAGGCTGACAAGGTCGGTCTGTGTCATTGCCCATTGCCCCTGTGTATTGAACCATACATTCTTGGTAAATCCGTTCATTACAAAGTTCGCGCAATAATATCCGCCGTCCTGTGACCAAGCTGTACCATTTGCTGTCGGATACATTTTCTTGAATGTCCCCTGTACATTGCCGGGAGGGGTGCCTGCGAAAGCGGACATGGACAACAGCAAAAGCAGTAAGAATGCTCCAATATTAATATTCTTCATAAGTTTTGAGTTTAGAGGATTATTTATCTACTAAAACAGCCTTTGAGAATATTTGTTTGAGCGATATACATAAAATAACCCGGCCATTATGAGGGACCGGGTTATAATGGAATATATGAATCCAAGTCTTTTACTTAAAAAGTAATCTTCAGAATTTTCCCGTTGTAGGCTCCGACTGATACATCAGTCGGTTTATAGGGCAATAAGCAGATTGTTTCTTTTGTGCCAGTCATCAAGTCTATAGCCTCGCAAGATTCCGTTTGAGGAATCTGCAAGAAGTCGAAAGCATGCGAAGGTACGTTGATTGCCACATCCACCAGTTGACTGTCGAAATTGACAACGAAGAATAATAACTCATTTTTATATTTCCGCATAAAGGTATATTGCTTACGCTCGTTGAAGCGCCAGCCATTGATGTTGGCATACATTAAATCGAAGAATACCCCTTTGGTGATTGCCGCTTCCTCATTGCAAAGCGTCAGCACTTTCTGATAAATGTCATAGAGCCGTTTATGGTCTTCAGTAAGCATATTACCGTCGAATTTGCCACCGTTACGCCATCGGCGGATCGTGTCAACACTCCAATAGTCAAATATGGTTGTCCTTCCGTCTCTTCCGCTGAATCCTTCACTGTCCATTCCCATTTCTCCAAATTCCTGGCCGAAATAAATCATCATGGGATTCGTGTTCATACATGCCGAGACAATGAGTGCAGGAATCCCTTTGCGTGGATTGCCGGCGAAGAAATCAGAAGCGATACGTTGCTCATCGTGATTTTCGAGGAAGTTAAGCATTCTTTTCTCAATTCCGTTCAGGCTTTGCCAGCAATGCGTGATAGCAGCGGCAGATTCATATCCGCATGCTACATTACGTAATGTATCATATAAGCCTACTTTATCATACAAATAATCAAATTTACCACGCATCAGATAATTGCGGTATTCATTCGGATTGTAGACCTCTGCAATGAAAAGAATTTCAGGATAAGTCTCTTTTACTTGCGGAATAGCCCATTCCCAAAACTCTACGGGAACCATTTCGGCCATATCGCAACGGAAACCATCAATCTTTTTAGATGCCCAGAAGAGAAGGATATCCAACATTTTTATCCATGTGTCCGGAGTCGGAGAGAAATGGCATGTACCACCATTCTGATAATCTACTCCATAGTTCAATTTGACTGTTTCATACCAGTCGGTGATATTAGGGGTAGCATCAAAGCGATTATTGCCTGTCGCTTTGGCCGGAAACTCCCGATAAGGTTCTGCTGCGCCGTCTTTCATGTCAAACTGTGCATGGAGTTCCGCTTGCGGGATATAGTAGAAATTATTGTAAGGGCTGAAAGACAGACTTGAATCATCATTGGCTCCCAGTTCCGAAGTGCCGTCCGGTTGCGCGTCCGAATGATATTGGCGCGCTACATGATTAGGTACGAAGTCTATGATGACTTTCAATCCGGCACGATGGGTACGATGCACCAAGTTCTCAAACTCCTTCATGCGTCCCGGCACATCGTTTGCCAAATCCGGGTCAACATCATAATAATCTTTGATGGCATATGGCGATCCGGCTTTGCCTTTTACGATAGCAGGATGATCCGGGCTGATGTTATATCGGCGATAATCCGTTTGAGTGGCATGCTCGATAATACCTGTATACCAAATATGCGTACTGCCCAGCTTTTTGATTTCTCCAAGTGCCTTCAGAGTGAAATCGGCCATTTTACCACAACCATTGGTCGTTATGTCTCCATTATAGACACAATGGTTGTTATTATTTCCAAACAGGCGGGTGAATACCTGATAGATGATTATTTTCTTTTCGTCATTCATATCGAGTAGATTTTAATATTCGTATTCATTATTCTTTTCAAAGAGTAGTGACTATTTCCATATTTTGCCTTTTTCTTCCAGCAATTGGCTCAGCACTCCGTTGGCTATATTATAACCTTGCTCAAAGATTTCTTCCGCTTTTTCCAGTTCCGTATTACTATATCCGTACAAGTTGTAAGGTTCAATCAGTAAATCACACTTTTCCCTCTCGGGAAAAGTGTTGGCACGGAACATAAAATGAAATGAGCGCATGGCAATGCTGACAATATTCATTTTATAATCCTCTGCCATAATCGGGCTCACGTTGATTGCTACCACCTTGTCGCATATCCTGCGGAGAGTGGAAACCGGAAGGTTCATCATCAATCCACCGTCTACGTAGTTTGTCCCTTCAATGTTGACCGGTGCGAACATGACAGGCATACAACACGAAGCAGCTACCCGTTCGGCAATCGAGCCACGGTGAAAATGTACCATACGTCCGTGGTCAAGGTCGGTTGCCGTGATGATTAAGGGAATCTGGAGTTCTTCCAGATTCTTGGCTTTTACATTGGTGCGGAGAAAATCAATAAATTCGCAAAGGTCAAATAACCCTTTCTTGGGAATTACCAGTTTGGTCAGATCCTGAAATTTATGTCCGGAGAAGTAGTCCAGCACTTGGTGAGGTTCATTACCGTCTGCGTAGAAGACTCCCGCAAGAGCTCCGGCGCTAACTCCGGAGATGATATCCGGTTTGATGTCATGCTCTAAGAGAGCCTGCATTACGCCCAAATGAGCGAATCCTTTAATAAATCCTCCACTTAGAGCATAGCCTATCTGATACTTCCGGTTCGTCCAATTGTTCGTATATACCTCCATGAGTTTTGTTTCTTTCTTTAATTCGCCACGAATTTAGTGAATTTATTGAAAGTAGAAGGAATATAATGGATAGTTTTTACTGTGCCGGCCGGAAACTTTGTTCCGGCGCTCCATCGGTCAGAATCCGAAATCGTCTATTTCAACCTTGTGTTCCTCACTTTCTTTGAAAGGTTTCGCTTCCTTTTGTACCGGATTGCCTTCAATATAGATAGCGCGGAACGGACGGGCGGGGCAAACATATTCGCATCCGCCACAGCCTACGCAAATTTCTTTGTTTACATGAGGAATCGTAAGCCCGTCTTTGTAGGGCACCATTGCGACTGCTTGCGTGGGGCAGTGCTCGGAACAGGCTCCGCAACTGGTTCCGTCTGTATGGACAATACAATTTTCTTTAATAAAGACCACATATCCCATTTGAGTAAGATGTTTCTGCTCTACGCTTATCGGAAGAATAGCTCCGTTAGGGCAGACATCTCCGCAGGCAGTACAATCAAAGTTACAGAATCCTTTTTCAAAGCTGACGGTAGGCTGCATCATTCCTGCCAATCCATACTCCATAAAAGCCGGTTTCAGTACATGTGACGGGCATTTGCTGACACAAAGGTGGCACGATGTACATTGCTGCTGAAAATGTTCGCGGCTGACAGATCCCGGCGGAGTGATCGGATTCTCCTTTTTATATGCTTTTTTACCTTCCAGGCTCGCAACGGACTCTTTGGCTTGTGAAAGAAGTTTCGGAGCTGCTCCGGCAGTAAGTAGTCCTGCAATGAGAAAACGACGTTTGGATGAATCGGTATTTGGAGAGAGAGGTGCTTCCGAATCTTTTCCCGAACCTGACTGCCGTTTCTTTAAAGAAGGATTGTAGACCAATGCCTTTTGTTTACAAGCCCCCAGGCAGTCGAAGCAATCTACGCAACGGCTATAATCAACGGCATGTTCTTTGCTGTTGATGCACGCAGCCTTGCATTTGGTAGCGCAAAGCCCGCAGCCGTTACACCTGTCGGAGTCAATACGGACTTTGAACAATGAGAAACGGCTTAATAATCCTAATACTGTTCCTACGGGACAAATTGTGTTACACCAGGTTCGCCCGTGTTTCCATGCCATTATAAAAATGGCTACAAGCGTGATGACTGCAATGAGAAGGGATGAAATACTTAGAACAGAAGTATCTACCTGATAAAACGTATAATTGTCGAACTTGGAAAAAGTAGATTCCAATAGATTGTTTCCCAGCATATATACCGGCTTGAATACATGCACTGCAATCCGACCGTATGCGCTGTATGGGTCAAGCAATCCGACGATAAACGTAAATCCGCATAGAAAAGCGATGACAGTTACTCCGAACACACTCCAGCGCAAACTATTTTTGGCGGGACTGTAACTATACCTTTTTTTCTTTTTCCCTGTTGATTTTGACAGGCGTGCAATGACGTCCTGCAAAATTCCCATAGGGCAGATTATCGAACAATATACGCGCCCGAATAAAAGCGTTAATATAATGATAAATAATAAGATACCTATACTTAGTGAAAGCACGGCTGGAACAAACTGCAAGTGTGCCATCCGATGAAAACTGTTAGGTAATATTTCTGCGAAATCGAGAAAAAAGAAAGTAATCAGTACAAAAAAGAGTACTGATATTCCAATACGTAGCCTTCTTAACATGGTTGATTTACATCTTAATTCGCTTGACATTTAATTTGTCAATATTCATGGTTCCTACTTTCAATGCTTCTCCTTTGGCTAGATGCCCGACTGTATCCAACGGCATCTCACGCACTTGGTTGAAGAATTTGGCGGCGGCTGTGTCCACCGCTACAATATCCGGTGAGATAAACAATCCCTTCGCTAAAACGACATCCGAAGCAGAACGTCCGCGAGGACCGTTGGTCTTCATAATCCGGTAAGCGTCTACAACGTTCAGCACGGCCTTCTTTTGCAAGGTACAGATATCGGCAATACACTGTTGCAAGTCATTTTGGTGGAAGAATCCGCGATCCCATACAATTCCCATATGGTTTTTCATGGAGATAGTCAGATTGGCTCCGCCATGATTTTTCAGGATAGGAACATTGATCCATACGTCGCAGTTCAGGATTGCTTCGTGTACTTTTGCTTTCTTCATCTTCTTGCCGCTTGGGAGATCTACCGGTTTGTAATAAGACTCCAGATGTGCAGGCATCACCTTTGCTCCGGCATCTTTTGCTGCGGCTTCGATACCGCTGTTTTTGTAGCATTTCTGCCAGTCGTCGCAAGTATGGTCGAATACGGTCACTTCTTTTGCTCCGGCGGCAAAACATTGCTTCACGATTTCCGCCACTAATTTCGGATTCGTATTTCCTGCCAGTTCCGGCACTTTATCCCAGCCGATATTAGGCTTTACGACCACTTTCTGTCCCGGTTTGACGAATTGTTTCATACCCCCCAGTTCGCTTATGGCACGGCGGAACATGGCTTCCGGCTCTCCACCCATGACGGCTACCAGGTCAGGATTGGCTCCGTTTGCTTTATTGATAGTCTGAGTTAATATCTCCATAGCTTCCGATCGTTGTATAGTCAGAGCAGCGCCGGTTATAGCTACTGTTTTTAAAAAGTCCCTTCTATCCATTATTTCTATTTTGAGTTTAGAGTTTTGCAATCGCTTTTAACAGGGCATAACCACCAAACCACTGAATCAACATTCCCGGAATTCCGATACGGAAATCTTGTACCGCTGCATGGAAATTACCGAGAATCGCCCATTCG
This sequence comes from uncultured Bacteroides sp., assembly GCF_902491285.1. GTDB lineage: Bacteria > Bacteroidota > Bacteroidia > Bacteroidales > Bacteroidaceae > Bacteroides. The sequence goes on from NZ_CABUHK010000027.1 coordinate 42,859, forward strand.
AAAGCAGTTCCTATGATCTGATAGGAGAGTACGACACCAAGAACGCTCAATAAAGAGACAGATTTCAGTGTTCGTGCGGCGAGAGCGGAAGCTCCGGCGAGCAAAGTGGATTTTATCAGTATAACCGGAAGCGCAGCTTCCGAAGGCATGGCAAACAACAGATAGTTAATGACGGGAGAAAGAATCGCAGTCAATAATCCTACGCGAAATCCATACTTATAGCCTGCAACCAATGTGAAAAAATAGATAGGCAGCAGGGTAGGGCCACCGTAAGGTGTAAGATGACATAGTTGTGGAAGTGCAATGTTGCCTGCAATAAACAGCAGAGCGAACAAGTAAGTTTTTACATTGCTGTAATTCAGCGAGTAGAGCTTGACAGATGTTTCCATTTTTGTTGATAACTTTTGTATTTAATAGAACGATAATATCTTAAAAATTAGACTTTCTTCTATTAAAAAGGTTTAATCCGGGAAAAGAACTATTTGCTTATTTTCTTAAAAATAGGACAGAAAAGTTTCAGACCCATTTGAAACATTTTGTTTCCCGGTGTGAAACGAATGGTTTCTCGGTGTGAAACAAAGTGTTTCAAGGCGTGAAACTTTTAGCTTCAAAGCACGAAACAGATTTTTGAACTATTTGGATGCCGTCCCTTTCTTTGGTACGAACAGGTTTGTCATATCTGCCTGTTCGAGAGTGAGTAATTCTATCTTTTTAGAAATACCGCCTGCATATCCTGTCAGGCTGCCGTTGCAACTTACAACCCGGTGGCAGGGAATGATAATGCTAATCGGATTGTGTCCCACCGCATTGCCTACCGCTTGCGTCGACATGGACGGCAGTCCGTTCCGGCGGGCTATTTCTTTGGCAATATCCTTGTACGTAATGATTTTGCCGTAAGGGATTTCCTTTAATATTTTCCATACGGAGAGACGGAAAGGGGTACCTTCCAAGTGTATCTCAGGCATGAAGCCGGGGTTCTTCCCACTAAAATAGCAATCGAGCCATTCTTTGGTTTGCTCGAATACGGGCAATGCTTTTTCTTCGTGTTTAGGAGACAACGAAGCGGCAAAATATTTCTGCCCGTCAAACCACAAACCTGTCAAGGAGTTACCGTCACTTGCGATTGTTATTCCGCCAATAGGGGACTGATATTTGTAAATGTATTGCATAACGTTATATATAATAAGGTGGTGTCTTTTACAAAAGTAGCATTTCATTTTTAAATAATATCTTTTTTGTCTCAGTTTTGGTGAGTAATTACTTATATTTGTCTTGATACAACTATAAAACATATTATAAATGAAGCATTTGCTAATATATATAGGACTGTTCTGCGCAATCCTGCAATTACGGGGACAAGAGAGGGTTGCTTCAAGAATTATCCCACCGGCAGGGTATGTCAGGGAATCTTGTGCCAATAATTCGTTTACGGGCTATTTACGTAATCTGCCTTTGCTGCCGAAAGGCAGCAAAGTGATGCTCTACAACGGAAAAGAAAAGTCGAACCAGTCTGCTGCCTATGCTGTAGTAGATATGGAGATTGGCAACCGTGACTTGCAGCAATGTGCTGATGCTGTGATGCGTTTGCGTGCGGAGTATCTGTGGGGGCAAAAGAGGTATGGAGATATAAAATTCAACTTCACAAACGGCTTTCCTGCCGAATATAAAAAATGGGCGGAAGGAAGCCGTATAAAAGTCAACGGTAATCAAGTGCAGTGGTATGCTTCGGGCAAAGGGACAGATTATTCCTATAAAACTTTCCGCAATTATCTCGATATGGTTTTTATGTATGCCGGAACGGCTTCTTTATCGAAAGAGCTCCAGATTGTGGCTTATACTTCTTTGCAACCCGGTGATGTTTTTATACAAGGCGGTTCTCCCGGTCATGCTGTCATTGTAATAGATGTCGCAGTTCATCCGGCTACGAAAAAGAAAGTATTCCTGTTGGCACAAAGCTATATGCCTGCACAGCAGATTCACATTCTTGTAAATCCTGTCAGCCGCAGCCTTTCTCCCTGGTATGAATTGACGGAAACCGATAGCGGCAAATTATATACGCCGGAATGGATTTTTGAGAAGAAAGACTTAAAACGCTTTAAGTAGGCGAACAGGCTAAATAAGCGAATAGGCAAAATAAGCAAACAGATGAAGTAGGCGGACGGATTTAAATGAAAGGTAGTAAGGAAATAATTAAATCTTTTTTATTTGGTTTTCTATCTTTTCGTTATCTTTGGCGATTAACAAACCGTTTTTTAATCATACAACAACGAAAAACAACCGATCATGAATCAAGAGTTATCAATGAATGCCAATAAATTGGTGGCATTTCTTAAGAAGCCGGCTTCTGAATTTACCAAAGCCGACATTATTTCATTTATTCAGCAAAACGACATCCGCATGGTCAATTTCATGTATCCCGCGGGAGACGGTCGTCTGAAAACTTTAAATTTTGTCATCAACAATCAAGCTTATCTGGAAGCTATCCTTACCTGTGGAGAACGGGTAGACGGTTCCAGCCTTTTCTCCTTTATCGAAGCGGGAAGTAGTGACCTGTATGTCATTCCCCGATTCAGTACGGCATTTGTCGATCCGTTTGCTGAAATACCTACGCTGTCTATTCTTTGTTCTTTTTTCAATAAGGACGGAGAACCGTTGGAAAGCTCGCCGGAATATACGCTTCATAAAGCTAGCAAAGCATTTACGGACGTGACGGGAATGGAGTTTCAGGCAATGGGTGAGTTGGAATATTATGTGATAGCACCGGATACGGGTATGTTTGAGGCAACCGACCAGCGTGGTTATCATGAATCGGGGCCTTATGCCAAATTCAATGAGTTCCGTACACAATGTATGTCTTATATCTCACAGACTGGCGGGCAAATTAAGTATGGACACTCTGAAGTGGGTAACTTTACCTTGGAAGGCTATATCTATGAGCAGAATGAGATAGAGTTTTTGCCGGTTCCTGTTGAACAGGCTGCCGACCAGTTGATGATTGCCAAATGGGTAATCCGTAACCTGGGATTCAAATATGGATATAATGTTACGTTTGCTCCTAAGATAACAGCAGGTAAAGCGGGTTCCGGTTTGCATGTCCATATGCGTATCATGCAGGACGGAAAGAATCAGATGTTGAAAGACGGTATTTTGTCGGAAACAGCCCGGAAGGCTATTGCCGGAATGATGGAGCTTGCACCTTCAATCACAGCCTTCGGAAACACGAATCCTACTTCATACTTCCGTCTTGTTCCGCATCAGGAAGCACCGACGAATGTTTGTTGGGGCGACCGTAACCGTTCCGTATTAGTACGTGTACCTTTGGGGTGGGCTGCTAAGAAGGATATGTGTACATTAGCGAATCCGTTAGAAACGGAAAGCCATTTTGATACCACTCAGAAGCAGACAGTGGAAATGCGCTCACCGGACGGTTCGGCAGATTTGTATCAACTGCTTGCCGGACTGGCTGTTGCTTGTCGTCATGGTTTTGAAATAGAGAATGCTCTGGAACTGGCTGAAAAGACGTATGTGAATGTGAATATTCACCAGAAAGAAAACGAAGATAAGTTGCAGACATTGGCTCAATTACCGGATAGCTGCGTTGCGTCGGCCGATTGCCTGGAACAACAACGGGCTATTTTCGAACAATACAATGTATTTAGTCCGGCAATGATTGACGGCATTATCCGTAAACTCCGTAGCTATGAAGATAAGACATTGCGTGCGGACTTGGACGGAAAACCGCAGGAGATGCTTGATTTGGTTCATAAGTATTTCCACTGCGGATAATGTAGTAACTGATTATATGAAGAGGCTGTCTCAAAAATTGAGTTCAGCCTCTTTTTTGTTCATCTTACATTTTGGAAATAAACCATTCAAAAGTTGCCTGCATCACAAGCATATCTTCTTTATTGAATAAAGAGACTTCTACATTTAGTAAAATCCGTCCCTTTGGGTTGATAGCTTCAATCACATTGCATTTAACCTCTAAAAATCTTGGGTATTATTCAGCCAGCCTATAACTGAATTTAATTATTACTCCGTTAGTTTCATGAATATACTTATTTGGTCAAAGTTAAAAGAAAAAAGTAGAAAACAGTCCATGAAGGAAGAAATGATTCGTTTTGTCTACTGGATATTGGGTTTGGTCTACAATTTTCCAACATAGATTGGCAATGCTCTATTTTTGCCTCATTCAAATTCAAAAAACAGATAAAAGAATGAAATCTATTTTATTAAGTGTGTTCGTCTTGCTTTTATTTTTATCGGAAAATGTACGGGCACAGGTAACTATTAAAACTGGGTATATCTCTTCTTCACAATATAAAGATGAGGAAGGGCAGAAAACAGGCGGGAGAGGAGATATGCGGTTTGTTGAAGGAAACGTCAATATACCTGTTTCGCAGAAAATGAATGAAAGAAAGCAGCCTACGGTCTGGATGATTTCAGCGGGAGCAAGCTATACAGCTCTGAATAATAAAAAACTCCAATCCTATATAGATGTAGATCAAATCATAAATACGCAGTTGAGTGTGACCAACATTCGTCCGATTAGCAAGAGATGGTTGTTGCTGACTACAATCGGCGCAGGAGTTTATACAACTTCTGATGTGAGACTGAAAAATATCCTTGGGCAAGGGGGAGTTGTTTTTATCCGGCAGTTTAAGCCCAATCTGTCTTTAGGAGCCGGACTGGCTATTAATAACACTTTTGGCTATCCGATGCTGTTTCCGGCAATTTATTTTGATTGGAGCACCGAAGGGCGTTATCAGATAAAAGTATCCATGCTCAATGCTATGGAAGTTTCGGCAGGAATGAGAATGAATAAATACCTGAACCTGAAAGTGGTCGCGGAAATGAACGGTTCGCTGGCATTATTGGAAAGAGAAGGGAAAGACGCTGTGTTTTCCCAACAATTCATTATTGCAGGTTTACAGCCGGAGTTCAATATCGGAAATTCTTTTTCCGTGACTGCTACTGCCGGTGTGTCATGCAGCCGGATAGCCTATTACACCACTCGCACTTTAAAAGCTTTCTTTAAAGATATGTCGAAAGACGCAGACCCTTATTTTAAACCGGCAGCATATGTTTCGTTGGGAATGAAGTATCAATTCTAAAAAAGTAGTAACTTTATCGCCTGATGTCAGTGAAGATACCTTTATATAGATTACTAAAACAAATAGGTATATTTTTATTAGTTGCCTTTTTAGTATTCAGAGGCACATTTGTTGAAGATAACAGTGTAGGGCTGAATCCGGTGACAGGTGTGAACTTGGTGCTTTCGTTTATACTCTGGGGAATAATAAACGTACATACTTACCGGCTGATTCCCGAATATCTGTTTCAAGGACGATATAAAGCCTATATCGGCTTTACAATTTCTCTTGTCTTATGTATGTTGATATTATTATTCATCGGTGTTTATGTCATGGGACAGTATTATCCCATGCCCGACAATATCAAAACGCTCAATTCGAGATTTTTCTTTTTTCTATTATTGAATACTCTTGCTCTTATTCTTTACTTCTTTGCTTTCTCTTTCACTATTTTCTTGCGTCGTTGGGTATCTTATCATCATCGGCTGAATGAATTGGAGAATAGCGGTCTTCAAACCGAATTGAACCATTTGAAAGAGCAATTACAACCTGATTTCCTTTCTAAAATGTTGAATAAAGCCCGGACTCTTTCTTTAGAAGATGCTGATAGAGCGTCAGCACTTATCTTTAAATTGAGCCGGTTGCTTCGGTATCAACTCTATGAAAGTGCACATAAAAAAGTATTGTTAGGTGACGATATGCGATTTATGACCGACTATCTGGAATTGGAAAAAATATGTAATCCGGCTTTTAATTATGCTTTCCGAATGGAAAGCAAAGTAACTTATATGCAAATTCCGCCTTTACTATTTATGCCAATCATCGAATATGCAATTCAGAACAGTATAGATGCGGAAAAAAATATTGCGGTCGAATTGAGGGTAGAAAAGGAGATGCTTCTTTTTACTTGTACTTATCATTTAAAAGAAAGCATATGGAGAAAGTCACTTCCCGCTTTTGAAAAACTTAAGCACCGGTTGAAACTGTTGTATCCGAAAGGAGATTATCTGTTAAAGAATCATCGTGATAACCAATTGGGATGCGTTACTGATTTAAAGATTAAATTATGAAAGATTCCAAAATCATATACAACTGGGGAAAGAGTCTGGTCGATCATCAGTTCAGGCTGTTGGGACATTTGCTATTGCTGGTTCTGATACTCTTTCTCGGTTTTCAGAATATACATGGAAGTTTTAACAGCGACGGTTTCTTGTACGCGTTTGTCGTGAGCACACTCATATTTGCTCTTCCTATTTATTTGAGTATTTATTGGCTGGTTCCCCGCTTTCTGAATAAACACCAGCTTGCACATTACTGGTTTTGGTTTTCCGTAATCATTCTTTTGAGCGTATTGTTGGGGCTTGTCTTTTTATATCCTCTTCATCAGCGATATGGGATTGATGACTTCCACTTACAGGATGGGCGACCCTTCTCTTTTTTGAGTTTTATGCATTCTGTCGTCACATTAATGTTGATAGCGAGCGGGTGTACCAGCTTCGAGCTTTTCCGGCGTTGGATAATTTCCGGCAAGGAAATTATGGAATTGGAGAAAGCTACCAAACAGACGGAGTTGCAACAACTGAAGAATCAGATTAATCCTCACTTCCTCTTCAATATGCTGAACAATGCCAATATCTTAGTGAAAGAAAATGCAGTGGAAGCATCGCAGATATTAGCGAAGCTGGATGATTTGCTATGCTATCAATTCAATGACAGCGCACGGAAGGAAGTATTTCTGCAGGCAGATATTCAGTTCCTAGTCGATTATCTTGAACTGGAGAAAGTACGGCGGGATTGTTTTGAATATCACGTAACAACGGAGGGTGAACTTGATGAGGTTTGCGTCCCCCCATTGCTTTTCATCCCTTTTGTGGAGAATGCAGTGAAACACAACCCGGATAGTAATAATCTGTCGTATGTACATCTCTATTTTAAGGTTCGTGATAATAAACTGCTGTTTCGCTGCGAGAACTCCAAACCGCCTGTCCCGGTAAAGAAAGAAGGTGGAATCGGACTGGTCAATATACGGCGCAGACTGGATTTACTTTACGGATTGAGATATGTGTTGGAAATAGAAGATAAGGAAACAACTTATAATGTCAACTTACATTTGAGCCTATGAATTGTATTATTGTCGATGACGAGCCGGTGGCTCGTAAAGGAATGAAAACATTGGTGGAGCAGATTCCTCAATTGGTATTGACCGGTAGTTTTAATAATGCCCTTGCCGCATCCGCTTTTATGAACGAACATACGGTCGATTTGGTCTTTCTCGATATTCAGATGCCGGGAATAACCGGATTGGAGTTTGCACAGAGCATTCCTAAAGATACATTGGTCATTTTTACAACGGCCTATGCGGAATACGCACTTGATAGCTACGATGTGGGTGCCATTGATTATCTGGTAAAACCCATAGAGATGAACCGTTTTCTGAAAGCGGTCAATAAAGCCGTTGCATATCATAAGTTGTTGTTGCCGGAAACACTTGAAAGGGTAGAGGAGATTCAGGAAGAATATATCTTCATCAAGTCCGAGCGACGTTATTTCAGGATAAATTTCGGTGATATCCTTTTTATTGAGGGGTTGAAGGATTATTCGATTCTTCAGTTGGAAGACTAGCGTGTGGTGACTAAGATAAATTTAAAGAATATCCACGAGCAACTCCCCGGTAGACAATTTCTTCGGGTGAACAAGTCTTATATTGTCAATGTCTCCCGGATTGACTCTTTTGATACGAATGATATTTTTATCAAGTCTTATGAAATAGCTATAGGCGGAAGTTATAAGAAACTCTTTTTTGAAGAATTTGTGATGAAGAATCTGCCGAAAGAATAGTTTTGGTGATTAGCTTGGAGAATTCCGGTGACAGGAAATACCCGGCAATAAGGGGAAATTCCGTTAAGTATTGGTCTATTTTCATAAAAAAGATGTTTTATGAAAAGAAAAAGGAGAGGATATAGTGCGATATCTGAAAATAATGCTTTCCTTTGTACCAACAACAATAAAGAGGTTTATTGCGATTTGATTATTTTACATGAATCTTCTCATTTATTTGAGCATATCCATTTCTAATTTAGCTCTTCCCAAAACTTTCTTATTGAATTATTAATTTTTTATATTTGTATTTTATGAATTTGTACATTGGAAATCTTAGCTATAATGTTAAGGAATCAGACTTGAGAAATGTAATGGAAGAGTATGGAACAGTTGCTTCAGTAAAGTTAATCACAGACCGTGAGACTAGAAGATCAAAAGGTTTTGCGTTTATCGAAATGCCGGATGATACAGAAGCAAACAATGCTATCAAACAATTGAATGGTGCTGAATATGTAGGTCGTTCAATGGTAGTAAAAGAAGCTTTGCCAAGAAACTAAGACTGGAATATATAGCCGATAATAGAGACGGGCGTGTTAGGTAAACTAGCACGCCCGTCTTCTTTTTAGTCCTTCTTTGGTATGAAGATTGAACACAAAAAAGCGTATTGGCAATTCTGCCAACACGCTGTAAACTAATAAATAGTATATTTATTGACTTTTATGCAATGCCATGAGCACTGACAGTACCGTCTATCTTTTTAATCAGACCTTGAAGCACTGCACCCGGACCGCATTCTGTGAAATCAGTAGCACCATCGGCAACCATGTTTTTCACTGATTGAGTCCAACGTACGGAAGCAGTCAACTGGGCAACCAGGTTTTTCTTGATTTCTGCAGGGTCAGTATGAGGAAGAGCATCCACATTCTGATATACCGGACATTTGGGAGTATGAATTTCTGTTGCCTTGATGGCAGCTTCCAATTCTACTTTAGCAGGATCCATCAGCGGAGAGTGGAAAGCACCACCCACTTTCAACGGAAGAGCGCGTTTTGCTCCGGCAGCCTTCATCAGTTCGCAAGCCTTTTCGATTCCCGGTATGGAACCTGAGATAACGATTTGTCCCGGACAGTTGTAGTTGGCAGGTACGCAAACTTCACCTTCCGCATTTACAGAAGTACAGATTTCTTCTACTTTTTCATCCGGCAATGCGATGATGGCAGCCATTGTGGAAGGAGTTGCCTCACAAGCTTTCTGCATAGCCATTGCACGTGCGTAAACAAGTTTCAAACCATCTTCAAAGCTCAGGGCTCCGGCAGCTACCAATGCCGAGAATTCACCGAGGGAGTGTCCTGCTGTCATTTCCGGCTGGAAGTCGTCGCCCATGCAAAGGGCAGAGATAACAGAATGAAGGAATACGGCAGGTTGAGTCACTTTTGTCTGACGAAGGTCTTCGTCTGTACCGTTGAACATGATATCTGTAATGCGATATCCGAGGATATCATTTGCTTTTTCAAACAATTCTTTTGCTAAAGCTGAGTTTTCATACAGGTCTTTACCCATTCCCACGAATTGGGCGCCTTGACCGGGAAATACAAATGCTTTCATATTTTTATTATTTAATTGATTTTTAATTGCGGGTGCAAAGTTACGTATTTTTATGATACGACCGCACAAAATGTACACATTTGTGCAATGGAGTCGGGAAAATGCCATAGCGGACCGTTGCCGTGACCGATGTGCAAATCCTTTCCTGCAATGATAGCCTGGGTGATATAAGTCTTGGCATGCTGGATGGAGTCCCGTATGGGATAACCTTTTGCCAGGCAGGTAGCAATGGCGGAGGAGAGGGTACAGCCTGTTCCGTGCAGATTGTTGCTTTCTACTTTTTTCTCCTTATATATATGGTATATAAATTCGGCTGTGTGCAGAAGGTCGAACATGACATCTCCTTCCAGATGCCCGCCTTTTACTAAAACGCTTGTATGGAAATTCTCCGTCAATATTTTGGCTGCTTCCTGCATCTCCTGGATGTTATGGATACTTTTGCCTGTGAGTACAGTCGCTTCGTCAATATTGGGCGTAATTAAAGTAGCAAGTGGCAGTAACTCCTTTTTTATTTCTTCTATGGTTTCGTCCGTCATCAGTTTTCGTCCGCTGGTAGATACCATCACTGGGTCATACACGACATATTCCGGTGTGTATTTTCGCAGGCAATCGGCAATGGCATGTACAGTCTGAATATCATGCACCATTCCTATTTTTATGGAGACAGGCTGAAGGTCTTCCATCACAGCCTCTATTTGCCCGCGGACAATTTCAGGGGACATAGCCTGCACGGCACGTACTCCCAAAGTGTTTTGTATGGTAACTGCGGTGATAGCCGATGCCGCATATCCGCCTAAGGCCGAGATTGTTTTTATATCTGCCTGGATACCTGCACCACCCGAACAATCGGAACCGGCAATAGATAAAATGACTGGATGAGATTCCATTTTAGTTTTTTTAATATTTACTCTACAAAGATAGAATAAAAAACGATAAGGTACAAAATGATATATCGTCTAAAGTACAATAAGTGCCTTTGTTGCCGTCCACTGGAACTCATATGAAAAGTACTGATAATAAAGCGCAAATATAGTTTTTGTACTTTATACAATTACTCACCCCCGAAACAGCTAAAATACATATTGTAAATCAGAAGATAACACTAAGTGTTGATATTGTATAATATATGATATGTATTTGTGTGAAAAACAATGTTTTATAGCATATATGTGAATTTTGTTTTGGTGGCATTTCCCCTCTATATTTGCATCGTCTTAAAGAAACGGATATGCAGAATATACAGAAAAATACCCCTTTGGCAAATAATCACATATCAGTAGACTGTGTGGTGATTGGTTTTGACGGAGAACAATTGAAAGTATTGCTTGTAAAGCGTGCAGGTGAAGAAAACGGCGAGGTATATCACGATATGAAACTTCCCGGAAGCCTTATATATATGGATGAAGATTTAGACGAAGCTGCGCAACGTGTATTATTTGAACTGACAGGACTTAAGAATGTGAATCTGATGCAGTTCAAAGCATTCGGCTCTAAGAACAGAACCAGCAATCCTAAAGATGTACGTTGGCTGGAACGTGCCATGCAGTCGAGGGTGGAACGTATTGTGACTATCGCTTATTTGTCAATGGTGAAGATTGACCGTACGCTGGATAAGAACCTGGATGAGCATCAGGCTTGTTGGATTGCTCTGAGAGATGTTAAAACGCTGGCTTTCGACCATAACTTGATTATCCGCGAAGCGATGACTTATATCCGCCAATTCGTGGAGTTCAATCCCTCCATATTATTCGAACTGCTTCCGCGTAAATTTACGGCTGCACAGTTGAGAACTCTTTTTGAGTTGGTATATGACAAAGCAGTGGATGTGCGCAATTTCCATAAGAAAATAGCCATGATGGAATATGTGGTTCCTTTGGAAGAAAAGCAGCAGGGAGTGGCTCATCGTGCCGCCCGTTATTATAAGTTCGATAAGAAAATATATAATAAGGTGAGACGGTAAGAAGAAGCTATATGTTATAAAACTATACCTTATATAGTTTTCGTACTAAACAGCCGTTCATTTAAATCGTAAATAGTAAATCGTTAAATCGTAAATAAAATTATGTTTCTATTAGGCTATGACATAGGTAGCTCGTCTGTAAAAGCGAGCCTGGTAAATGCTGAAACAGGCAAATGTGTATCATCGGCATTTTTCCCGAAGACGGAAGCGAATATTATCGCAGTGAATCCCGGATGGGCAGAACAAGACCCGGAGAGTTGGTGGGAGAACTTGAAGCTGGCTACGCAGGCTATTATGACTGAATCGGGCGTAAGCGCTGCCGAGATTAAAGCTATCGGTATCTCTTATCAGATGCACGGATTGGTATGCGTTGATAAGAATCAGCACGTGTTGCGTCCTGCTATTATTTGGTGTGACTCTCGTGCTGTGCCTTATGGACAGAAAGCATTTGAGACAATCGGAGAGGAGAAATGTCTTTCTCACTTGTTGAACTCGCCGGGTAACTTTACAGCGTCCAAATTGGCATGGATTAAGGCAAACGAACCTGCCATCTATGAGCAGATTTACAAAATAATGCTGCCGGGAGATTATATCGCCATGAAACTGAGCGGTGAAATCTGTACGACAGTTTCCGGACTTTCGGAAGGTATGTTCTGGGATTTCAAGAACAACCGGGTAGCTGATTTCCTAATGGATTACTACGGATTCGATTCGTCGCTGATAGCGGATATTAAACCTACTTTTGCAGAGCAGGGTCGTGTCAATGCTGCGACAGCCAAAGAGTTAGGTTTGAAAGAAGGCACTCCGATAACATACCGTGCCGGTGACCAGCCTAATAATGCCCTTTCTTTGAATGTGTTTAATCCGGGTGAGATAGCTTCTACGGCAGGAACATCGGGAGTGGTTTATGGAGTAAACGGCGAAGTAAATTATGACCCCCAATCACGTGTCAATACTTTTGCGCATGTCAATCATTCAATAGATCAGACCCGTTTGGGAGTATTGCTTTGTATCAATGGAACAGGCATTCTTAATTCGTGGGTAAAACGGAACATTGCTCCCGAAGGAATATCTTATAATGAAATGAATGTATTGGCGTCCAAAGCTCCTATCGGCAGTGCGGGAATCAGTATTCTGCCGTTTGGTAACGGTGCCGAACGTATGCTGAATAATAAGGAAATAGGTTGCAGTATTCGCGGGCTGGACTTCAATATGCATGGCAAGCATCATATTATTCGTGCGGCTCAGGAAGGTATTGTGTTCTCCTTTAAATATGGTATTGATATTATGGAACAGATGGGGATTCCTGTGAAGATGATTCATGCGGGACATGCCAATATGTTTTTGAGTCCTATTTTCCGTGATACTTTGGCGGGAGTGACAGGAGCTACTATCGAGCTTTATGATACAGACGGTTCCGTAGGTGCTGCGAAAGGTGCGGGTATTGGCGCAGGTATCTACAAAGACAATAATGAAGCATTTGCTACACTCGACAAACTGGATGTGATTGAGCCCAATGTGGCTAAACGTCAGGAATATGCGGACGCATATGCTAAATGGAAATATCGCCTTGAAAAATCAATGGCAGGCAAAATACCGGCTCCGTTTTTTTCTTCAGATAAGTAATTGACAATATAAATAATAACCATTTAAAAATAAAAAGAATTATGGCAACAAAAGAATTTTTCCCGGGAATTGAAAAGATTAAGTTCGAAGGTAAAGATAGTAAGAACCCGATGGCATTCCGTTACTACGATGCTGAAAAGGTAATTAACGGTAAGAAGATGAAAGATTGGTTGAGGTTCTCTATGGCATGGTGGCATACGTTGTGTGCAGAAGGCGGCGACCAATTCGGTGGCGGAACAAAACAATTCCCTTGGAATAGCAATGCAGACGCTATTCAGGCTGCTAAAGATAAAATGGATGCAGGTTTCGAATTCATGCAGAAAATGGGTATCGAATACTACTGTTTCCATGATGTAGACTTGGTATCCGAAGGTACAAGCATTGAAGAATACGAAGCCAACCTGAAAGAAATCGTAGCTTACGCAAAGCAGAAACAAGCTGAAACAGGTATCAAACTGTTATGGGGTACTGCCAATGTATTCGGTCATGCGCGTTATATGAACGGTGCTGCTACTAATCCTGATTTTGACGTTGTAGCCCGTGCTGCCGTTCAGATTAAGAATGCTATTGACGCTACTATCGAACTTGGTGGTCAGAATTATGTGTTTTGGGGTGGACGTGAAGGTTATATGTCTCTTTTGAACACTGACCAGAAACGTGAAAAAGAACATCTCGCTCAAATGCTGACTATCGCTCGCGACTATGCCCGTGCCCGTGGTTTCAAAGGTACTTTCCTGATTGAACCGAAACCGATGGAACCGACTAAACATCAGTATGACGTAGACACAGAAACCGTAATCGGCTTCTTGAAAGCTCATGGTCTGGATAAAGATTTCAAAGTGAATATTGAAGTAAACCATGCAACTTTGGCAGGTCATACTTTCGAACACGAACTGGCAGTAGCAGTAGACAATGGTATGTTGGGGTCTATCGACGCTAACCGTGGTGACTATCAGAATGGTTGGGATACAGACCAGTTCCCGATTGACAACTACGAACTGACTCAGGCTATGATGCAGATTATCCGCAACGGTGGATTGGGCAACGGTGGAACAAACTTCGATGCTAAGACTCGTCGTAACTCTACCGACTTGGAAGATATCTTCATCGCTCACATTGCAGGTATGGACGCCATGGCGCGTGCATTGGAAAGTGCAGCAGCTCTGTTGAACGAATCTCCATACAAGAAAATGCTAGCTGACCGTTACGCTTCATTTGATGGCGGTAAAGGTAAGGAATTTGAAGACGGCAAGTTGTCTTTGGAAGATGTGGTTGCTTATGCTAAAGCAAACGGTGAACCGAAGCAGACTAGCGGTAAACAAGAACTTTATGAAGCAATTCTGAATATGTATTGCTAATT